>CAYZXS010000011.1:28019-57306 GCA_964482495.1 uncultured Planctomycetales bacterium | reverse complement strand
AGCCGTGCAGATCGTCTCGGTCATCAATCAAAAAGGCGGGGTCGGGAAAACGACTACCTGCGCCAACGTCGGCGCCGCGCTCGCTCGTTCCGGCATTCGGGTGCTGCTCTTCGACCTGGACCCGCAGGCCCACCTCTCGATCAGCTTCGACCGCCTCCCGGAGCCGGGCGAGGCCTCGGTCTACACCCTGCTCTCCGGCGACCACGGCTTGGACGAGGTGGTCCAAACCACCGACGTTCCGAACCTCTCGATCGCGCCGACCAACCTCGACCTGACCGGCGCCGAGACCGAATTCGCCTCCGAGATCGGTCGCGAGACCCTGCTGCGGGATGCCCTCGAGGCCTACGGCAAGAGCGCCGGGGCGCCTCCCGAGGTCGTGCTCTTCGACTGCCCGCCGTCGCTGGGGGTGCTCTCCTTGAACGCCTTGGTCGCCTCGCGCCACGTCGTCATCCCGCTCCAGGCGGAGTTCTTCGCGCTGCAGGGCATGGCCCAACTCCTGGATGTCATCGAGCGCGTGAAGCGGCGGCTCAACCCTGGCCTGGACCTGCTCGGGATCCTGGTCGGCATGTTCCAGAAGCAGCGCAACCTGTCGCGGGAGGTCCTGCAGGAGCTCCACAACCACTTCGGTGCGCTGGTCTTCCCGACTCTCGTCCGCGTCAACGTGCGCCTGGCCGAAGCGCCCAGCCACGGCATGACGATCTACGACTACGCCCCCGACTGCGGCGGCGCCGTGGACTTCGACGCCGTCGCCGCCGAGGTCGCCCGACGCTTGGAGCTGCGGCCGGGGGATGCGGAGGAGATCGCCGCCTCCGAGGCCGCCTCCGAGCCGGTCGAGGCCGCCGCCCCCGTCCCCCCTGCCCACCAAGACGCTGCCGCCACCGAACCGATGCGGGAGTGGGAAGCTGGATAGCCTCTATCTCGACTTCAACGCCGGCGCGCAGGTCCACCCAGAGGTCGCCGAGACCTGGCTCCGGGTGGCCTCGAAAGCGGCGGCGAACCCCGCCTCGCTGCACCGGCCCGGTCGCCGAGCGCAAGCGATCCTGGAGCGGTCGCGCGACCGGGTGGCCCAGATCCTGAGATGCAGCTCGCGCGAGGTCCTGTTCTGCGGCAGCGCCACTGAGGCCAACAACCTGGCGCTGCTCGGGGTGGCGCGCGGCCTGGCTCGACTCGACGGCGCGCCGCCGCGGCTGATCAGCTCCGCCGCGGAGCATCCGGCGGTGCTGGCGCCGCTGCGGCTGCTCCAGCAGGAGGGCTTCCCGATGACCAGCCTCGGCATGGACGCGCACGGCAAGGTCTCGGAGGCCGAGCTCGAGCAGGCCCTCGCCGACGGGCCGGCGCTGCTGGCGCTGCAGTGGGCCAACAACGAGACCGGCGCCGTGCAGCCGTTGCCGGAGAGCCTGCCCGCGGGGGTCCACCTCCACTGCGACGCGGTCCAGGGCGTCGGCAAGCTGCCTTGGGACCCGCGCCTCGGCCTGGCCCAGACCTTGGTGATCTCGGGCCACAAGTTCCGCTCCCCGAAGGGGATCGCGGTGCTGCGCGCGGATGATCAGGCGATCCTGGACCCGGTGCTCGCCGGCGGCGGCCAGCAGCGCGGCATCCGGCCCGGCACGGAGTCGCCGGCGCTCGCTGCGGCCTTCGCCCACGCGCTCGAGCTCGCGGTGGCGGAGCAAGAGCGCTTCACCGAGCAGACCGCGGAAGCCATGCAGGCGCTGCTCGGTGAGTTGCGACGGTTCTACGCCGAAGAGTCACTGCCCTCCGGCACCTTCCTGCGAGAGAACCAGCCGGCCGCGGGGGAGGCGGCGCTCCCGAACACGTTGAGCCTCAGCTTCGGCGGCGCCGACGGCCGCGCGCTGCTGCCAGCCTGTGACGCCGAGGGCCTGGCGATTTCTTCTGGATCGGCGTGCTCCAGCGGCTCCTCCCAGCCCTCCCCGGTTCTGCGCGCTTGCGGCCTCGACCTAAACCTCGCCCGGGCAACGATCAGGGTGAGTTTCGGGTGGGGGCAAGGAAGAGCGGAAGGCGAAGATGCGGGGGTCCGGTTGTCCCGGGTTCTGCGCCGTCTTTACAAAGGCGGAAATCGCTAGGAACCTGGCGTCAACGACTTGAAGGGACACACAACTTTTCGTTGGCGGTCCTTCCGCCCGAAGGGATAGCTTGGTCAGTCCTTGATGGCGCTCGTTAAGCCTTTTTTTTAAAGGACTTACGGCGCCGTTCCTCCCCCTTCTCTCCTGGAGCCCCCCCCTTGCTCACTGAGATCACCAGCACCTGGCAGCGCGTCCTCTCGGAATTGCGCGGCATGCTCGGGCAGGATGAAGTCGAGCGGTGGCTGAGCGACGCCAGGATTCTCGCCTTGGATCCGGATTCGGCGGTCCTGGCAGTGCCTTCGCGCCTCCACCTCGAGTGGATCCGCGAGAACTACCTCGACAAGATCACCTCGATCCTCGGCGTGTCCCAATGCAATCTCGAACACCACCCTTCGGAGCCGCCGGCCTTGGCCGAGGAACCGGAGAGTGCTCCGGAGCCGGCCCCGGCTCCGGCGGAACCGGGTCTCGAGCAGGCCAAGGAGCCGCGCAACGGCGCCGCCCCGAGCCTCTCCCAGATCCCGGCTCCCCCGCTGGTCCTGAACACGGACTACCGATTCGAGAACTTTGTCGTCGGCCCCTGCAACCGCTTCGCCCACGCTGCTGCCCGCGGCGTCGCCGACCGTCCCGCGGTCGCCTTCAACCCCTTCTTCCTGCACGGCTCCGTCGGCCTCGGGAAGACTCACTTGCTCCAGGGCATCGCGCATCAGCTGCTCGGCGACCAGCCGAACCAGGAGATCGTGTTCCTGTCCTGTGAGCAGTTCGTCAACCACTTCATCGGCGCGCTGCAGCGCGGCGACCTGAGCGCCTTCCGCAACCGCTACCGGAACGCCGACGTCCTGGTCGTGGACGACATCCACCTGCTCGCCAACAAGGCGCGCACGCAGGAGGAGTTCTTCCACACCTTCAACACGCTGCACAACGCCCGCAAGCAGATCGTGCTCTCGAGCGACTCTCCGCCCGAAGAGATCCCGCAGCTGCAGGAGCGGCTCGTGAGCCGCTTCAAATGGGGTTTAGTGGCCGAGATCGAGCCCCCCTGCTTCGAGACCCGGGTCGCGATCCTGCAGGACAAGGCCGACCGGCTGGGCATGGAGCTGCCGCGGGACGTCGCCCGCTACATCGCTGAACACGTCGAGAACAACGTCCGGGAGCTGGAGGGTTCGCTGACCAAGTTGACCGCCATGGCCAGCCTGTTCGGCCGCGCCGTCGACGTCGGCCTGGCGCGCCAGGTGCTTTCGGCGACTTTCAGCAACCAGAACCGGGCCATCCGGATGGACGACATCCTGGACGTCATCTGCCGCCACTTCGCGGTCAAGATCGGCGACCTGCAGTCCAAGCGGCGGACCCAGTCGATCGTCTTCCCGAGGCAGATCGCGATGTTCCTCGCGCGCCAGCTGACGCCGCTGTCGCTGGGCGAAATCGGCGGCCACTTCGGCGGCCGGGACCACTCCACGGTGCTCTATGCCATCGAGCGCATGGAGAAGCGCCGCCGCGTCGACAGCGAGTTTGGCGTCACCCTGTCCGACCTCGAACGCCAGATCCGGCACCTCGCCCTCGAGCAAGAGTGAGCCACCTCCGAGCCCCGTCGCGTGCCCTGAACCGGCCGCGGCGGGGCTCGCTCCGTTGCTGGATAAGTGGTGGAGAAGCAGGGGGTTCGCTGGGGAGAGCGGGGGGACTTTTCCACACTCCTCCCCAAGCCGAAGCAGCCCTCGAAGAGCTTCGGGGAGAAGCCCGGAAGTGTCCCCACGGCCTGCCCGGGAAGTCCCCGCTTTTCCACGCCGGTCAGGGGCGAGTGAACGATTCCAAAGTCTTTTCCTGTAAGACTTTGAGATCTCAGAACCGGCTTTCTCCACATCCTGGGGCCGCCTATACTGTTAAGGTGGCAATTCTTTCTTCATCCTTCCAGAAGAACCGCCTCCCCCGATGAAATTCCTGATCGACCGCTCCGCCTTCCGAGACGCCCTCCAGCGCGTCGAGATGGCCATCGACCGCAAGCCGAGCCGCCCCGTCCTCGGCGGCGTGCTGGTCGAGGCCAGCAATGACCAGCTGATCGTCATCGCCAGCGACCTCGACATCGCGGTCCGCTACCGGCTGGACGACGTCCAGATCGACGAGCCCGGCTGGGCGCTGGTCCCGGGCCGGGAGCTGGTCGACGTCTTCAAGGACATCGAGGCCGAGACCGTCAACGTCTCGCTGACCGACGCCGGCCAATTCGAGATCGTCGGCGGCGAGGACCGCTGCAACCTGGTGACGATGGAGAGCAGCGGCAGCGGCGCCCTGGAGCCCGAGGGTTTCCCGCCGGTGCCCACGATCGAGGGCGACCCCGACGTGACCATCGAGAAGGACGTCTTCATGCAGATGGTCAGCAGCACCCGCTTCGCGACCTCCCGCGTGCACGACTCCCGCTTCGCCACCGAGGGCGTGCTGTTCGAGGTCCAGAACGGCGACATGACCATGGTCGGCACCGACGGCCGCCGGCTGGCGGTGATCCGCCGCGGCGCCGTGCAGGGCGACGGCAAGCAGCGCTCGGTGTTGCTGCCGAAGATGCTGGACCAGATCGTGCGCTTCGGCCAGGACGAGCAGACCGACCTGATCGAGGTCTTCTTCCTCGGCAACCGGGTCGGCTTCCGCATCGGCAAGCTCGAGTCCTTCGGCCGCGTGCTCGAGGGCGAGTACCCGAACTACGGCAACGTCATCCCGCAGGACGGCAAGCACTGCGTGCGCGTGCACCGCGAGTCGCTGTCGCGCAAGCTGAAGCTGGCTAGCCACCTGACCCAGGACGCCGCCGCGGTGGTCCGGGTCGCGGTGACCCCCGACGCGATGGAGATCACCGCCGAGCACGAGGGCCGCGGCCGCGCCGCGTCCAAGATCGAGGTCGACTACTCCGGCGGCGGCCTGACCGCCGCCTTCAACCCGGCCTACCTGCTCGACGGCCTCAAGGCCGCGCACTCCGAGCAGGTCGAGCTGCTGATGGAAGAGGCCACGCGCCCGGCGAAGCTGATCCTCGGCGAGGATTACGAGTACGTCGTGATGCCGCTCTCGACCTTCTCCTGAGCCGGCCTTGCCCGTACCCCGCCGCAGCCAGCCGACCCTGATCCGGGAGTTGCTCGGCCACGTGATGCAGAAGCGCGGCCTGGGCCGCCGCCTCGAGCACCGCGCGGTCTTCGAGGCCTGGGAGCGCGTCGTTCCCGAGGGCATCGCCCAGCGGGCGCGGCCGGTCTCCTTCCGCGCCGGCAAGCTGATCGTCGCGGTCGCCTCAGCGCCGCTGATGGAGGAGCTGCGCTGCTTCCGCGCCGGCGAATTCCTGCGGCTCCTGAACCACGAATTGACGGGCGGCGACGGCCCGCACTGCCTGGTGCAGAAGGTCGAGTTCCGCCGCGCCTGAGCGCGCCACCGCCATGAGCGACAAGCAAGAGCAGAATTACGATTCGCAGTCCATCCAGTACTTGAAGGACCTGGAGGGGGTGCGGAAGCGGCCGGCGATGTACATCGGCGACACCGACTTCGCCGGCTTCCACCACCTGCTGTGGGAGATCGTCGACAATTCGGTCGACGAGGCGCTCGCCGGGCACTGCGACACGGTGCACGTGACGCTGAACGACGACGGCTCGGCCACCGTGACCGACAACGGCCGCGGCATCCCGGTCGACATCCACCCCGAGGAGGGCGTGCCGGCGGTCGAGCTGGTCATGACCAAGCTGCACGCCGGCGGCAAGTTCGACGGCAAGGCCTACGCGGTCTCGGGCGGCCTGCACGGCGTCGGCATCTCGGTGGTGAACGCGCTGTCGGAGTGGACCGAGGTCGAGGTCTTCAAGGAAGGCAAGGTCAACCACATCGCCTTCTCGCGAGGCACGACCAAGTCGGCGCTCAAGATCACCGGCTCGACCGAGCGCAAGGGCACGCGGGTCAGCTTCCGCCCCGACCGGAAGATCTTCCAGCACGACGACTTCGACTGGGACGTGGTCCGCAACCGGCTGCGCGAGATGGCCTACCTCATGGGCAGCACCGGGCTGCGCATCGAGCTCGAGGACGCGCGCACCGGCAAGCAGGAGGTCTTCCACTACCCCGAGGGCCTGGTCGCCTACATCCAGGACCTGACCGAGGGCAAGGAGGCGATCACCGAGGTGGTGCGCTTCGAGCGGCACGTCGACTGGGAGGGCAAGGACTACGGCGTCGAGATCGCCCTGCGCTACACCAACGACTGGCACGAGGGGGTGTTCTCCTTCGCCAACAACATCCGCACCGCGGACGGCGGCACCCACCTGTCCGGCTTCCGCGCCGGCTTGACCCGGACGCTCAACAACTGGTTGAAGCAGTCCGACCTGCTGAAGAAGGGCGAGGCGCCCGCCGGCGACGACTACAAGGCCGGCCTCTACGCGGTGATCTCGATCAAGATCCCCGACCCGCAGTTCGAGGGCCAGACCAAGGGCAAGCTGGGCTCGCGCGAGGCCAGCTCGATCGTCGAGGGCGTGGTCAACGAGTGCCTCGGCGACTTCCTCGACAACCACCCCGAGGCGGCGCGCTCGATCTTGCGCAAGGCGCTGCTGGCCCGCGACGCGCGCGAGGCGGCGCGCAAGCAGCGGGACCTGGTGCGGCGCAAGGGCGCGCTGTCGAGCGGCTCCCTGCCGGGGAAGCTAGCCGACTGCCAGTCGCGCAACCGCGACGAGACCGAGCTGTACATCGTCGAGGGTGACTCCGCCGGCGGGTCGGCCAAGACCGGCCGCGACCGGCGCTTCCAGGCGATCCTGCCGCTGAAGGGCAAGATCATCAACGTCGAGAAGAACAGCGCCAACCGGGTCTTCGCCAACCAGGAGCTGCAGACGATGATTCAGGCGATCGGCGCCGGCGTGGGGGAGGAGTTCGACCCCGAGAAGTCGCGCTACGGCAAGGTCATCATCATGACCGACGCCGACGTCGACGGCTCGCACATCCGGACCCTGATCCTGACCTTCCTGTTCCGGCAGATGAAGGAGCTGGTCGAGGCCGGCCGGGTCTACGTGGCGCAGCCGCCTCTCTACCTCCTGAAGAAGAAGGGCGCCAAGAACGGCCGCTACATCCAGGACGACGAGGAGATGCGCCACTCGCTGCTCACCGTCGGTCTCGAGGGCGCGCAGGTGACGCTGCCCGACGGCAAGGAGCTCGAGGGCACCGCGCTACAGCAGGCGGTGCTGGCGCTCGAAGGACTAGAGCGGGCGCTGTCCGGCTTCCGCGGCGGCCGCAAGGGCGTCGGCGCCAACGAGTTCCTGGCCGCGCGGAACGGCGGCGGTCTGCCGTTGCACCTGGTGCAGCGGGCCGAGGACGACGAGCTGCGCTGGTTCTGGAACGACGCCGACCGCGACGCCTTCCTGGCGGAGCACGCCGAGGCCAAGGTCTGGGAAGGCCCCGACGCGGCGGTGCCGCGCGAGGAGGCCGACTACCTCGCCTTCGCCTTCCACGAGCGGGAGGACGTGCAAGCGGCGCTCGACCAGACCGCCGCCGCCTCGCTGCCGATCGACCCGGCCGCGTGGGCGGGCGGCTTCCAGGTCCGGCACGGTAAGGACGAGCAGCGCGCCGCCTCGCCGCTGGAGCTGCTCGGCGCCATGCGCGAGCTCGGCCAAAAGCAGATCGAGGTGCAGCGCTACAAGGGCCTCGGCGAGATGAACCCCGATCAGCTGTGGGAGTCGACCATGGACCCGACCAAGCGCAGCCTGAAGCGGATCATCCTCGAGGACGCCTTCGAGGCCGACCGCATCTTCAGCATGCTGATGGGCGACGAGACCGAGCCGCGGCGACGTTACATCGAAGAGAACGCGCTCGAGGTCTCGAACCTCGACATCTAGGCGCTGACGCGACGGCTGTTAGCCCGAGGTCCAGCCGCTGGCGGCCAGGTAGGTCAGCCACGCCGCCAGCCAGGCGAAGCCGGTCTGGTAGCCGAGAGCGAACAGCGCGTGTCGCCAGCCTCCGGCCTCGCGGCGGATGACGGCGATGGTGCTGATGCACTGCAGCGCGTAGACGAAGAACACCAGCAGCGCCAGGGCGCTGGCCAGGTCGAGCGGCGGACGGCCGGTCGCGGGGTCGGGGCGGTTCAGCAGCGCGGCGAAGCCGGCGGCGTCCTCCTCGTCACCCTCATAGGCGTAGACCTGGGCCATGGTCGACACGATCACTTCGCGCGCCGCGACCGAGCCGACCAAGCCGATGCCGACGCGCCAGTCCCAGCCCATCGGCTCGATCGCGGGCTCGATGGCGCGGCCGATGTCCGCGGCGTAGCTCTGCTCGATCTGGAGCTGGGCGCGCTCGGCCTCGTCGAGGCCGTCCGCGGCCTCGACCCGCGGGAAGTTCAGGAGCAGCCACAGCACCACTGAGGCGGCGAGGATCACGGTGCCGGCGCGCTTCAGGAACATCCACACCCGCTGCCAGACCTGGAGCAGCACGGTCTTCAAGGACGGGAAGCGGTAGGGCGGCAGCTCGAGGTAGAAGGGCAGCGAGGCGCCGCGCAGCACGCCGCGCTTGAAGATGGCCGCGAAGACCAGCGCCGACACCGCGCCGAGCAGGTAGAGGCCGAGCAGGGTCAGCCCCTGCAAATTGAGCGGCCCGAGCACCGGCGTGTCCGGCACGAAGGCGGCGATCAGCACCGCGTAGACCGGCAGCCGCGCCGAGCAGGTCGCGAGCGGCGCCACCAGGATGGTCGCCAGCCGGTCGCGCGGCGACGGGATGGTGCGGGTCGCCAAGATGCCGGGGACGGCGCAGGCGTAGCTCGACAGCAGGGCGATGAAGCAGCGGCCCTCGAGGCCGACCCAGCCCATCAGCCGGTCCATCAAGAAAGCGGCGCGCGCCATGTAGCCGCAGGCCTCGAAGAAGAAGATCAGCGTGAAGAGCAGCGCGATCTGGGGCAGGAAGACCAGCACCGCGCCGACGCCGCGGACGACGCCGTCGACCACCAGCGAGGCCAGCCAACCCGAGGGCATCCAGGTCCCGAGCCAGTCGGCCAGGGCCTCGACCCCGCCGCTCATCAGGTCCATCGCCGGCGCAGCCCAACTGAAGATCGACTGGAAGAAGAGCGCCACGAAGGCCAGGAAGACCAGCAGGCCGCCGACGGGGTGCAGCAGCACCGCGTCCAGCCGCTGGGTCAGGGCGCTGTCGTGGGGCGTGGCTCGCGTCGCCTCGGCCAGCACCTGATCGGCCCAGGCGAAGCGGTCCTGCGGGTCGTTCTCCGGCGGCGTCCTGGGCTGCTCCCAGCTCTTCGGCTGGCCGAGCTGGTCGCGCAGGTCGGCGACGCCGATGCCCTTGTGGCCGACGACGCCGAAGACCGGGATGCCCAGCTTGCGCCGCAAGGCGAACAGGTCGATCTCGCCGCCGCGCGCCTTCAGCTCATCCACCATGGTCAGGGCCAGGCAGACCGGGAGGCCGAACTGCATCGCCTCGGCCAGCAGGGGCAGGGAGCGGTGCAGGGTGGTGGCGTCGGCGACGACGACGATGCCGTCGGGCCGGGTCTCGCCCTCCATCTGCCCGCGCAGCACCCGCACCGAGACCGCCTCGTCCTCCGAGATCGCCTGCAGGCTGTAGGTGCCGGGCAGGTCGATCACCTCGACCGGTCCGTCCGGGGTGGCGGCCGGACCCTGGCGGCGGTCGACCGTGACCCCGGGGTAATTGCCCGTCTTGGCTCGCAGGCCCGTCAGGGCGTTGAAGAGGGTGGTTTTGCCGGAGTTCGGGCTGCCAAGCAGCGCGATCCGGTGCGCTTCCGGCGCTTCAGCGGGGGGCATGGCCCTAGCTTTCGACGGCGATCCGGCGGGCCTCGGCGGGCCGTAGACAGAGCCGGTAGCCTCTCAGCTTGAAGACGATCGGGCCGCCCAGCGGGGCCTGGCGATCGAAGACGACCTCGGTGCCTCGGCAGAGGCCCAATTCCCGGAGCCGGTCCGCCGCGGGCCCGTCGTCGAGGACGGACAGCACGGTGGCCCGCTCGTGGCGGGACAGGTCGGCGAGGGTTCGGCGAGGCATCTTATTGAGACTGAGTTTCAGGTGCGCTTTCAATACATAGCCTACCTCGGTCGACGGAACTAGGGAGGAAATGGAGGAAAAGTTAGGATATGGGGCGATGCAGACCGCCATGTCCTCCAAGCAGGCCGCCGGGAACCACGCCGCCACCCTCGTCCAGGATGGCATGGCCCTGGGGCTCGGAACCGGCTCCACCGTAGCCTTCTTCCTGGACGCGCTTGCCCTGCGAATGCGGGCGGAAGACCTTTCCTTGAAAGGGGTTCCGACCAGCGAGGCGACCGCGGAGAAAGCCCAGGAGCTCGGCATCGAGCTGACCGACCTCGAGCGCACGCCCCACCTGGACCTGGTGATCGACGGCGCCGACGAGGTCGACGAGGAATTCCGCCTGATCAAGGGCGGGGGCGGGGCGCTGCTGCGGGAGAAGATCGTCGCCCGGGCCGCCCAGAAGGTGGCCATCATCGTCGGCGAGGGCAAGCGGGTGGAGCGGCTCGGCACAACCTTCCTGCTGCCGGTCGAGATCCTGCCTTTCGGGCAGGCCGCCACCCTGCGCGAGGTGGCCGCCGCGGGCCCCTGCCAACCCTTCCTGCGGACCACCGAGGATGGAAGCCCTTTCCTGACCGACAACGGGAACTACATCCTGGACTGCAAGTTCCCCGAGGGCATCGAGCGCCCCGAGGAGCTGCACGCCTGCCTCTCGCAGATCCCCGGGGTGGCCGAGATCGGCCTCTTCCTGGACCTCTGCCACGTCCTCGTCGAGGGACGCTCCGATGGCACCGCCCGGGTGCTGAACAAGACCTGAGAACGAGCTGCGCTCCGCCTGAAGCATGGAAGACCTGTACCAACTCTCCTCCGAGCAGCTCGAGCAGCGGCTCCTCGACAAGACTGGCGACGGCACCTGGCCGCCGGTCCACAAGGCCGCTGAGCTCGCGAGGACCCAGCACGCCGGCCAGAAGCGCAAGGACGGCGGAGACTTCGTCTGCCACCCCTTCCGTACCGCCCTGCTCCTGCTCGAGGTCGGGGGGGTCCAAGACCCCAATATGTTGTGTGCCGCGCTACTGCACGACGTGGCTGAGGACACCGAGATGAGCTGCGACGACCTGCTGGGGGAGTTCGGCTCCAAGGTCGCCGAGATGGTCCGGACGCTCACCTTGCCTCCCTACCAAGAGGGAGAGGACAAGAGCGCCCGGGACGTAGCCCACTTCCAGCACTTGGCGTGGGAGGGCCGGGACCCGCAGCTACTGCGGACCGCCGACCGGCTGGACAACATCCGCACGTTGGGCGACACGGTGCCGGAGCAGCGGCGCGAGGCCTACCTGCGCGACACCCGCGCCCACCTGCTGCCGCTGACCTTGGCTTCGAACACCGCCCTCTACCACGCCCTGAACCTGGCGCTGGCGGACCAGGGCTGCCCGGAGTAGGGCGGCTAGCGCGACGGCTGGCGGAGGGCCTCGATCAAGGCCTTCCCCGGCAGGCGCTCGATCAGCGCGTCCTCGGGCGCGTGGACCCGGAAGGGGGCGTAGCCCTGGAGGCCGAGCTCGCGCCTCAGGTCGAGGCCGCTGCGCTGCGGGTCGGTGCCGACCACGAGCTTGCGGACCCCGCCGCGCCCGCGGGCGATCACGACCACCCAGTCATGGCGCCGCTGCAGCGTGAGCAGCAGCTCGGTGAGGTCGACCGGACCGTGGTGCTGGGTCAGGTCGACGAGGGCCGCGTCTTCGGGCAGGTCGTCGAGCAGGGCCGCCCCCTCCGCGAGGCGGTGGGCGGCGCGCCGCATCTTCGCGTGCTCGGCGGCGGCCTGGTCGAGGTCCCGGCGGACCTGAGCCGGCTCGGCCCGGCCGGCCGCCTCGGCCAGGACTGAGCTCAGGATGGCGCGCCGGACGCGGACCCCGCGGCTGCCTCCGCGCAAGGCGGAGTCGAGCCGGGCGCCGCGGGGGCTGGGCTCGCCCACCCGGGAGTCCGCGGCGACGCTGTCGGGGTCGACCCAGTCCGGGCACGCCAAGCCCTCTTGGAGCAGCATCCACTTCGCCGCGGAGAGCACGCCGTCCAGGTCGCCGTGGCAGAGTAGGTGATCCGCCGGGCCGAGCTGAGCGACCCGCTCCGCCGTGACCAGAGGCGGGCAGGCGGGCGCCTCCGCGCGCGGCGTGAGCACGAAGCGGGGGTCGTCGGCGTAGTCCTCCCAACACTCCTGCTCGTGGTGGTCGATCCAGGCCGCGAGCCGGGTCCCGAGCTCGGCGATCCAGGCGGCGGTGAGCTGCGGCGCGCGGCCGTCGAAGGCGAGGTCGAGCACCGCGACGCGGCCCTCGAGGGCGTCGGGCGCGGGCAGGTCGCCCGGGCGGGCGAAGCGGACGCGGAGCGGGAGCGAGACGGTCACGGGGAGGGGGAGGGGGGCTCGTGGACCGAGCGGGACCATTGTTGGAGGGGCCCGATCGGAGTGCCAGCCCGGAACCGGCCTACAATCCGCGCCGTGCTGATCCACCTCGACAACGCCGATGTCCATGCGCCCGAGCGGCTCGGGCTCCGCTCCGTCTGGATCGGAGGCGGCAAGGTCTTGGCTCTGACGCCTGCGGGGCAGGCTCCCGCGCCCGCCGAAGGTCTCGCGGTCGAGCGCGTCGACCTGGCCGGCCAGCGCCTGATCCCGGGGCTGGTGGACTGCCACGCCCACCTCACGGGGGGCGGCGGAGAGGACGGCGCGTCGACCAAGGTGCCGGCGCCCGCCCTGAGCAGCTTCACGACCGCAGGCGTGACCTCGGTGGTCGGCCTGCTCGGCGCCGACGACCTCACGCGCTCTACCGCGGAGCTGCTCGCGGCCGCCCGTGCGCTGCGCGAGTCCGGCCTCTCGGCGTGGTGCTGGACCGGCGGCTACCACCTGCCGCCGACCACCCTGACCGGCACCGTGCGCGGCGACATCGTCCACCTGGACGCGGTGATCGGAGCCGGGGAGATCGCCATCTCCGACCATCGCTCCAGCCAGCCCACGGTCGAGGACCTGCTCAAGGTGGCGGCGGACTGCCACGTCGGCGGCATGGTGGCGCGGAAGGCCGGGGTGCTGCATCTGCACCTAGGGGACGGCGCGCGCGGCCTGGAGCTGGTCGAGCGCTGCCTCGACATCAGCGAGCTCCCCGCGCGGGTCTTCCACCCGACGCACCTCAACCGCCGCCGCGGGCTCTTCGATCAGGCGCTGGGCCTGGCCGCGCGCGGCTGCCACCTCGACCTGACCGCCTTCCCGGTCGACGACGACGAGGACGCCTACCCGGCCGAGCGAGCGCTGCAGCTCTACCTGGCGAGCGGGCTGCCGGCCGAGCGCGTCAGCGTCAGCAGCGACGGCGGCGGCTGCCTGCCGGTCTTCGACGACCAGGGCCGGATGACGGCCATGGAGGTCGGCCAGTGCTCGGCGCTGCTCGAGACCCTGGCGCGGGCGGTGGAGCTCGGCGTGCCCCTCGAGGCCGCCCTGCCCGCCTTCTGCTCGAACGTCGCCGACCACCTGCGCCTGTCCGGCAAGGGGCGGATCGCCGCCGGCGCCGACGCCGACCTGGTGGCGCTCGACGAGCGCGGGCGCGCGGCCTCGGTGATCGCCGGCGGCGCCTGGATGGTGCGCGACGGCGAGCCGCTGCGGCGGGGCGCCTTCGAGTAGGCCGGGTCGCTAGCGCCCGCGACGCCGGGCGCGCCGAAGGCAGCTATCATTGGGCTTCGGCGCGGCCTTCCCCTCGTTTCGGCGGTCGCCTCGCGCCCAATCCCCCCAATGGCTCGCGGTTACATCGTCTCCATCGGCGGCGCGGAGAACAAGATCCGCGACCGCACCATCTTGCGTCGCTTCGTCGAGGTCAGCGGCGGCGCCGATGCCCGCATCGCGGTCATCCCGACCGCCTCCCAGCTGGAGGAGACCGGGCCGCGCTACGTCGAGCTGTTCGAGGACCTGGGCGTCGCCGAGGCGGTCTCCCTGCCCTTCGAGGAGCGCGCCGACTGCACCCGGGCCGACTGGCTGCAGCAGCTGCAGCGGGCCACCGGGGTCTACATGACCGGCGGCAACCAGCTGCGGCTGTCGACCACCATCGGCGGCACCGCGGTCGCCGAGCTGCTGCGGATCCGCAACAACCAGGACGGCCTGACCGTCGGCGGCACCTCCGCCGGCGCCTCGATCCTGTCCGAGCACATGATCGCCTACGGCAAGTCCGGGCCGACGCCGCGCCCCGACATGGTGGCGCTGGCGCCGGGCTTCGGCCTGACCCACGAGATCATCGTCGACCAGCACTTCCGCGCCCGCGACCGGCTCGGCCGGCTGCTCGCGGCGCTGGCCTTCAACCCGCGGCCGATCGGGATCGGCCTGGACGAGAACACCGCCGCCTTCATCGATCCCGATGACGTGATCGAGGTCGTCGGCACGGGCGCCATCACCATCGTCGACCCCTCTGGCATGGAGTACTCCTCCATGGACTCCGCCAAGAGCCGCGCCCCTGTCAGCGTCTTCGGGATTCGCCTGCACGTGCTGACCGAGGGCTGCCGCTTCGACATCCGCAGCCGCGAGGCCGCGCCCGCGCCCGTGCCCGCCTGAATTCGACCCGAGACCGAGCCCCCGCCGCCACCATGAAGATCCTCGACCGCAACGTCTACCTCGGGCCGAGCCTCTACGCCCACTTCCCGGTCATCCGGATGACGCTCGACCTCGGCGAGCTGGAGGAGTGGCCCTCCGTCCGCTTGGGCGACGCCTTCCTCGACACCCTGACCGAGCAGCTCCCGGGGCTGGCGCAGCACGGCTGCTCCTACGGCGAACCGGGCGGCTTCCTGCGGCGCCTGCGCGAGGACGAGGGCACCTGGCTCGGGCACATCTTCGAGCACGTGGTGATCGAGCTGCAGCAGATGGCGGGCATCTCGGTGACCTTCGGCAAGACCCGCGGCAACGGCGAGTACGGCCAGTACAACGTCGTCTTCCAGTACGAGAAGGAGGAGGTCGGCCTGGAGGCGGCGCAGCTGGCGCTGCGGCTGCTGCACCACGCGCTGCCGGCCGAGGCGCCGGCCTCGGAGGCGCGCGACGATGACTTCGACTGGGAAGAGGAGCGCGACCAGTTCATCCGCTTCGCCCAGCGGCGGGCGCTGGGTCCGTCTACGGCTTCGCTGGTCAAGGCGGCCGAGGAGCGCGACATCCCGTGGATGCGGCTCAACCCCTACAGCCTGGTGCAGCTCGGCCACGCCTGCCACGGCAAGCGGATCCAGGCCACGATCACCTCGGAGACGCGCCACATCGGGGTCGAGATCGCCTCGGACAAGGAGGAGACCAACAAGCTGCTCGGCGACCTGGGCCTGCCGGTGGCGAAGCAGCGGCTGGTGCAGAGCGAGCGCGGCGCCTTGCGCGCGGCGCGCCGGATCGGCTTCCCGGTGGTGATCAAGCCGCTCAACGCCAACCACGGCCGCGGCGTCTCCATCAACCTGAGCGACGACGAGTCGATCTGCGCCGCCTTCGAGAACGCCAAGATCCACAGCCGCTCGGTGATCGTCGAGAGCTTCCTTCCCGGCTTCGACCACCGCCTGCTGGTGGTCGACGGCAAGCTGGTGGCGGCCAGCAAGCGGGTGTCGGGGCACGTCGTCGGCGACGGCGAGCGCACCATCGAGCAGCTGGTCGAGATCGTCAACCAGGACCCGCGCCGCGGCATCGGCCACGAGAAGGTGCTGACCAAGCTCGAGCTCGACTACCAGGCGAACCGGCTGCTCGAGCTGCGCGGCATGACCGGGGCGTCGGTGCCGGAGAAGGGTGACGTCGTCTACCTGCGCTCGACCGGCAACCTGTCGACCGGCGGCACCGCGGTGGACGTGACCGACGTCATCCACCCCGACAACCGTGACATGGCCGAGCGGGCGGCGCGGGCGATCGGCCTGGACGTCTGCGGCGTCGACTTCCTGACCGAGGACATCACCGCCTCGTACAAGGTCAGCGGCGGCGGCATCTGCGAGGTCAACGCCGCCCCCGGCTTCCGCATGCACGTGGCGCCCAGCGAGGGAACGCCGCGCGACGTCGCCGGTCCGGTGATGGACATGCTGTTCCCGAGTGGCGCGCCGGCGCGGATCCCGATCGCCAGCATCACCGGCACCAACGGCAAGACCACGACCGCGCGCATGGTGGCGCACATCTTCAAGATGACCGGCAAGGTGACCGGGCTGACCACCACCGACGGCGTCTACATCGACGGCCACCTGACGGTGAACGGCGACATGACCGGGCCGGCCTCGGCGCGCATGGTGCTGCGCGACCCGAAGGTCGAGGTGGCGGTGCTCGAGACGGCGCGCGGCGGCCTGCTGCGCAGCGGACTCGGCTATCGCCGCTGCGACGTCGGCGCGGTGCTCAACGTCGCCGCTGACCACCTCGGGCTGCGCGGCATCGACACGGTCGAGGAGCTGGCCAAGGTCAAGCGCATCGTCGCCGAGGTGGCGCGCGACACCGCGGTGCTCAACGCCGACGACCGGCTGTGCTTGGAGATGGCTGACAAGACTCGCTCCGAGCACCTGTGCTACGTGACCATGAACCCCAACAACGGCTTGGTGCGCGAGCACATCCAGGCCAACGGCCGCGCCGTGGTGCTCGAGCAAGGCATGGGCGGCGCCATGATCACGATCTACGACCACGGCCAGCACATCCCGCTGCTGTGGTCGCACCTGATCCCGGCGACGCTGGACGGCCGGGCGCTGCACAACGTCCAGAACGCGATGTTCGCCGCCGGCATCGCCTACAGCATGGGCGTTGCGCTGGAGGAGATCCGCCACGGCCTGCGGACCTTCGACACCACCTTCTTCCAGGCGCCGGGGCGCATGAACATCTGCGACGACCACCCCTTCAAGGTGGTCATGGACTACGCCCACAACCCGGCCGCGGTCAAGGCGATGGTCGAGCTGACGGCGCGGCTCGAGCCGAAGGGCGAGCGCACCGTGGTGCTGGCGGCGCCGGGCGACCGGCGCGACGAGGACATCCGCGAGATCGCCTCGCTGTGCGCCGGCCAATTCGACCACTACATCTGCCGGCGCGACGACCACCTGCGGGGCCGCGAGTCCGACGAGGTGCCCATGATGCTGCGCGAGACCTTGCTCGCCGCCGGCGTGCCCGAGGCCGCGATCGAGCTGGTGCCCGAGGAGGAGCGCGCGGTCGCCCACGCCTTGGAGCGGGCCCAGAAGGACGACCTGGTGCTGGTCTTCGCCGACGCCATCGACCGCAGCTGGCGCCAGATCCTGGACTTCCAGTCCGAGGGCGCGGCGGAAGAGCGGGCCGAGCCGGCGCCGATGCCGGTCGACCTCGGCAGCTTCGGGGCTGGCGCCGGCGGCGGCGACACCGGCTTCGATGACGGCGGCTTCAGCGCCGAGGTCGAGCTCATCCGCGACTCGCGCGGCGTGCGGGTCGCGGTCACCGAAGAGAGCGACTGAGCGCGTCGATGGCGCGCTTCGAACTGCGGGACTCGCGCCGGCTCACCGGCCCGAACGTGCTCTGGCAGTGGCCGGGGCCGGTGATCGACGTCGCCCTCGGCGCCGCGGACCCGGCCGAGGCCGCGCGCGACGCCGAGCTGGCTGAGGCGGCCTGGGGGCGGCAGGTCCGCGCCCTGATGGAGGCGGTCGGCTGGGGGGAGGAGCCCGTCGTCAGCCGCCGCTTCCCCGGCGGGCTGAGCCTGGCCTTCCGCGCGCCGATGGACGTGCTCTACGCTGCTTGCGAACTGAACGAGCTGGCTTGGGCGGCGGCCGTGGCCGAGCTCGAGGGCGGCGAGGCGGATTCGGGAGCCGGTGCCGCGGCCGAAGCCGGCGGCCTCGATCTCGTCGCCGGCTTGGAGCGGCTGCGGGCGGAGATCCGGAAGGAGCGCAACCCGCCGCTGTTGCGCCTGCAGCGGGCGGCGGCGCGGCGCGATGAGCTGTTCCTGAGCTGCGACGACGCCGTCTCGGTCGGCGCCGGCCGGTGGTCGCGCACCTGGAAGGTGAACCGGCTGCCCGAGGCCGGCGAGGTTGACTGGGGCAAGGTCTCGTCGGTCCCGATCGCGATGATCACCGGCACCAACGGCAAGACCACCACGGTCCGGTTGTTGAAGGCGATGGTCGACGCCCAAGGCAAGGTGCCCGGGCTGTCCTCGACCGACTGGCTACGCGTGGGCGACCGGATCCTCGACCGCGGCGACTGGTCCGGCCCGGGCGGCGCCCGCGCCATCCTGCGCCACCCCGAGGTCGACCTCGCCCTGCTCGAGACGGCGCGCGGCGGCATGCTGCGCCGCGGGCTCGGCCTGGGCGCTGGCGAGGCCGACGTCGTCTTGATCACCAACATCGCCCCCGACCACCTGGGCGAGTGGGGGATCCAGGACCTGGACATGCTGGCGGACACCAAGTTCGTCATTCGTCACGCTGGCAAGGCCGTGGTGCTGAACGCCGACGACCCCAAGTCGGTGGAGCGCGCGTGCCTGATCGAGCAGCCCCTGACTTGGTTCTCGCTCGACCCCGGCAGCCCGGTAGTCGCGGCTCATCTCGCTTCCGGCGGCGCGGCTGCGGTGTTGCGCGGCGAGCAGCTCTACTGGTGCCAGGGCGTGGAGGTCCAGCCGTTGGTCGCGGTGGGGGAGATCCCCTTCACCCTCGGCGGAGCCGCCCGCCACAACGTCGCCAACGCCTTGGCCGCGGTTGCGGTCGCCAAGGGCCTGGGCTTGGATGACGCCTCCATCGTCGCCGGCCTGCGCGGCTTCCAGAGCGACGCCCGCGACAACCCCGGCCGCCTCAACCGCTTCGAGGTCGGCGGCGCCGAGGTCCTGGTCGACTTCGCCCACAACCCGCACGGGCTGGCGGCGCTGCTCGAGATGACCGCGGCGATGCCGGCGAAGAGACGGCTGGTGACCCTCGGCCACGCCGGCGACCGCGACGACGAAGCCATCCGCGAGCTCGCCGAGACCGCGCTGCAGGCCGGGGTCGACCGAGTCATCCTCAAGGAGCAGGACGAGCACCTGCGCGGCCGCGATGCCGGCGAAGTCACCGGCCTGATGGAGCAGGCCTTGCTCGCCGGCGGCTTCCCCGCCGACCAGATCGGCCGCGCCGACACCGAGCTCGAGGCCACCGAGCAGGCGCTGGAGTGGGCGGAACCGGGCGACCTGCTGCTCCTGCTGACCTTGGCGCAGCGGGTCGAGGTGCTGCAGCGGCTAGGCGGTCTGTCGTCGGCGACTTAGGGCCGGTCCTCGGGGCGACTTCGGGCTCGGGGCGGAGCTAAACTAAGCCGTCCGGCCGCCCCGGATCCCCCCGAGACGATGAAGCAATACCTCGACCGTGCCGCTGAATTGGGTCGCCGCCTGACGCAGATCAAGGACAGTCTTTGACTACCTGAACAAGCAGGCTGAGCGGGCGGAGCTCGAGGAGAAGATGGCCGAGGCGGGCTTCTGGGACGACCAGGAGTCGGCGCAGCAGGTCGTGGGCGCGCTGAAGATCGCCAAGGCGGTGGTCGAGCCCTGCGAGGCCGTCGACGGCACCCTGGAGGAGATCGAGACCCTCGGCGAGCTCGGAGCCGAAGCCGGCGAGGAGGAGGTCGAGGCCGACCTGGCGGCGGCGGTGGACGTCGCCGAGAAGCAGGTCGAGGCGCTCGAATTCCAGGTGATGCTGGGCGGCGAGAACGATCACCGCTCCGCTTACCTGACGGTGCAGGCCGGCGCCGGCGGCGTCGACGCCGCGGACTTCGCCAGCATGCTGCTGCGGCTCTACCTGCGCTGGGCCGAGCGGCGCGGCTTCGGCAGCGAGATGGTCGAGGTCACCGAGGCCGACGAGGGCGGCATCCGCCACGCCACGGTGCACATCAAGGGCCCCTTCGCCTACGGCTACCTGAAGGCCGAGCGCGGCGTGCACCGGCTGGTGCGCATCTCGCCCTTCGACGCCCAGTCGCGCCGCCACACCGCCTTCGCCGCCATCGAGGCCATGCCCGAATTCGACGCCGACGCGCCGATCGAGATCAACATGGACGAGGTGCGCGTCGACACTTACCGCGCCGGCGGCGCCGGCGGCCAGCACGTCAACAAGACCGACTCGGCGGTGCGCATGACGCACGAGCCGACCGGGGTCGTCGTGCAGTGCCAGAACGAGCGCAGCCAGCACAAGAACCGCGCCACGGCCATGGGCATGCTCAAGGCGAAGCTCTACGAGATCCGCGAGCGCGAGCGCGACGACGAGCTGAAGCGGATGTACGGCGAGAAGGGCGAGATCGCATGGGGCTCGCAGATCCGCAGCTACGTGCTCAATCCTTACCAGATGGTCAAGGACCACCGCACCAACCACGAAAAGGGCAACACCCAGGCCGTCTTCGACGGCGACATCGATGAGTTCATCGAAGAGTACCTCCGTTCCCGAAGCTCAGGCTGAGACCATGAGTGATCGCATCCCGGTTCGTCGCGCGCTGCTGAGCGTGTTCTACAAGGACGGCGTGGTGGAGCTGGCGACGGCGCTGGCCGAGTCCGGCGCCGAGCTGCTGTCGACCGGCGGCACCATGCGCGCGCTGGTCGAGGCCGGCCTGCCCGTCACCGAGGTGGCCGACTACACCGGCTTCCCCGAGATGATGGACGGGCGGGTGAAGACGCTCCACCCGAAGATCCACGGCGGTCTGCTGGCGCGGCGTGATGACGCTGGACACGTTGCCTCGATGGAGGAGCACGGCATCGGGCCGATCGACCTGGTGTGCGTGAACCTCTATCCCTTCGAGGAGACCGTGGCGGCTGGCGGCACGCGTGAGGAGGTGATCGAGAAGATCGACATCGGCGGGCCGAGCATGCTGCGCTCGGCGGCGAAGAACCACGACGGCGTGGCGGTGGTGTGCGACCCGGCCGACTACGAGGTCGTGGCCGAGGAGCTGCGCGTTGGCGGCACCACCCTCGAGCTGCGGCGGGCGTTGGCGCGGAAGGTGTTCGAGCGCACGGCGGAGTACGACGCCGCGATCGGCCGCTGGTTCGCCGACCAGGCCGGGGCGGGCCTGCGCTACGGCGAGAACCCGCACCAGGGCGCCGGCTTCTACCCGGACCCGGCGCGCAACGGCTTGGGCGGCGCGGTGGTGCTGCCGGGCGGCAAGGAGCTCAGCTACAACAACTGGCTCGACCTCGATGGCGCGGTGGCGGCGGTCAACGACCTGCCGGCGCCGGCGGCGGTGGTGGTCAAGCACACCAACCCCTGCGGCGCGGCGCTGGCCGACACCGCAGCCGCCGCGCTCGAGCGGGCCTGGGACGGCGACCCGCTGTCCGCCTTCGGCTCGGTGATCGCGCTGAACGTGCCGGTCGACGAGGCCTGCGCCGAGTTCCTGGCCGGGCCGGGGCACTTCGTCGAGGTGCTCGCGGCGCCGGCGATCGAGCCGGCCGCGGCCGAGCTCTTGCGCGACGGCCCGAAGTGGGGCAAGAACGTGCGCCTGGTCGAGGTCCCGGACATCGGCACGCCGCGCGAGCAGCTCGAGGCGCGGCGGGTCTGGGGCGGCACCCTCTACCAGGGAAGCGACACCACCAGCGCCTTCACCGAGGAGCTGAAGGTCGCGGGCGAGGTCGCCATCCCCGACGGCCGCGAGTCGGACCTGCGCCTGGCGCAGACCATCGTCAAGCACCTCAAGTCCAACGCCGTCTGCCTGGTCAAGGACGACATGCTGATCGGCGCCGGCGCCGGCCAGATGAGCCGCGTCGACTCCTGCAAGATCGCGGTCGAGAAGGCCGGAGAGCGGGCGGCCGGCGCCGTCGCCGGCAGCGACGCCTTCTTCCCCTTCCCTGACGGCCCCGAAGCCCTGGCTGACGCGGGCGTGGTCGCCATCGCCCAGCCCGGCGGCTCCATGCGCGACGGCGAGGTCACCGCCGCCTGCGACCAGAAGGGCGTGGCCATGGTCCACACCGGCTCAAGGCACTTCCGGCACTAAACGGGGTCCGACATCGATTGTTATTCGAGGTACGACCCCGAATAACAATCGATGTCTGACCCGTTTAGCGGGTCTTCGCGGCGCGATCCAGGTCGTCGAGCACGGCTTGTTCGAGCGGCGTGCCGGCGACTTCCTTGGCTAGCTTCGCGAGCGCCTTCTTGGCCTTGTCGGCCTTGCCCTTGCGGGCGTCGTCGTTGGCCTTCATGCGCTTCTTGTCGAGGGCGAGCAGCTTCTTGTTCTCCTTCGACCCGACCCACTCGACGCGGAGGTCGTCAAAGGTGCCCTGGTGAGGCGTGCCCTTGAAGGCGGTCGCCTGGAGCTTGAGGTACTCGGTCGCCTCGTAGTAGCAGCCGCCTTCGGCCAGCATCTTGGCGCGGTCGACCCGGCGCACGACGCAGGCTTCGAGGTCGGACAGGAAGGTCTCCACGGCGCTCGGGTCGGAGGCCTTGGCCCGCTCCGCCGCCTTGATCGCGTCCTTCATCTTGCCGGCGCGGGCGGCGTCCGCCGCCTTGGCCAGCGACTCCGGCCGATCGCCGGGCTCCCAGGTCGGTCCAGCGTCGACCGCCTCTGCCAGCAGCTTGGGCAGCATGGCGACCCACTCGTGGCCGGCCGGGTGGCCGTGCCAGACGACCTCGCCCTTGTAGTCGATGAGGAAGGCGTGCGGGATGCCGCTGACGCCGTAGGCGCGGCCGCTCTTGTCGCCACAGCCGATGGGGTAGGGCATCGGCGAGTGCTCCATGAAGCGCTCGATGACGCCGGAGGACTCGTCGGTCAACGCGAGCAGGGCCAGGCCCTGGGGCTCGAATTCCTCGAACACCTCAACGAGGTGCGGGATCGAGCTCTTGCACGGGCCTCACCAAGTGGCCCAGAATTCGAGGAAGACGACCCGGCCGCGCAGGTCGGCCAGGCTGGTGCCCGGCGGTTTGTTGAGCCAGTCCCTGGCCTCGATCTCCGGCGCCCAAGTGCCAGCCTCCAGCTGGGCAGGCGCCGTCGGCGCGAGGGCCGAGAGCAACAGCGGGAATAGGAGAAGGGGTGTTTTCATGGCCTTTCCAAGATAGCCTCATCTCTCAGCCCTGCGGCGGGGGACCTTCGCCTCTTCGGCCCTCGGCCTGCCCGTCAGGACCCGATTCCGGCTCCCGTGGCTCCCCTTCTCTCCTTCCTTCCGCCCCAAGCGCCCGACGGCTCCCGGTGGACCGGAGAATCGGCGCTCCAGGGCCAGCCGTGGAACGGATCCTGGATCGACCCCGGGGAAGAGGTCATCGGCTTTGTCCTTACTCTTGGCGCGCTCGCCCTGATCCCCGCCCTGCTCCTCCGGGCCAGCCGGTTCCGGCGCGCCGGCGTCTGGATCCAGGCCGGGATCTCCCTCGCCCTCATCCCGTGGATCGTGGTCGGGGTCATGACCGACGACGGCGACGGCGACCGCCTCGGCTTCGGCCAGCTCGCCGCTTGGGCCTGCGCCTTCAGCTTCTTGAACCTGCGCCTCGACCGTCTGCTCCGCGGCCGCCGCGGCGGGATCGGGCGCGACGCCCTGGTCCTGCTCGCGATCGCAGCGGCGACGCTGATTCCGGAGTGGCCCGCCGGCCTCGTCCCCCTCGGGGAGGCCGCGCTCGCCGTCACCTTGGCGGCTTGTCTCCTCCTCGGCCGGTTGCTCGGAGGGCTTCCCGCCCCGCGCGACGCCGCCAGCCGTCGGTGGCTGCTCGCCGGTTCGGCGTGCTTCGGGATCCTGTGGATCAGCCTGGCGGCCCTCCTCCCGGCGCCGGAGACCCGCGGCTTCGGCTACCTCGCCCTCGCCGGGGCGTTCGCGATCGTCGTGGCGCCGGCTGCCCTGGTAGCGCCCGACGGATTCGAATCGGGCTCCGGCCCCCGCTAAACTCCCTCCGTGGCTCTCAAGGAAATCCGCTGTGAACTCTCCTGGTCCGCCAGCCGGGCGAAGGAGTTCCTGCGCTGCAAGCGCGAGTACTGGTACGGCCGCTACGCCTCGTGGGGCTGGTGGAAGGAGGAACCCCGCGGCCAGAAGTTCGAGATCATGGTCCACAAGACCCTGACCTCGCTGCCCGCCTACGCCGGCGACTGCATGCACCGCGCGATCGAGCGCTGGTTCCAGCTCAAGCGCGCCGGCAGCAGCATGAACGCCCAGGAGCTCTACGAGGAGGCCCGCGAGCTGTTCCGCGAGGGCTGGCGGCAATCCAGCGGCGACGGCTGGCGCGCGCGGCCCAACAAGTCGACCCACCTCGAGGAGCACCACTACGGCCGCGAGCTGCCGCCCGACAAGCTCGAAGCCGTGCGCGCTCACCTCGAGCGCTGCGCCAAGAACTTCTGCGAGATGCCGGCGCTGGAGCCGGTCCGCGCCGCGCACCCGGACTCGTGGCGGGCGCTGGAGTCGCTCGACACCTACCTCTTCCTCGGCACCAAGGTCTACGCCGTGCCGGACTTCGGTTACCAGGAGGGCGAGACCGTCCACATCTGGGACTGGAAGACCGGCAAGCCGCGCGAGGAGGACCTGTTCCAGCTGCTGACCTACGGCCTCTACGCCTGCGAGAAGTGGGGCGCCGACCCGGACGACATCAAGCTCTACGCCGCCTACATCGGCACCGGCGAGGTCAAGCCGATCCCGGTCTCCATCGAGGCCCTCAGCCAGGCGCAGGACCGCATGTCCGAGAGCGTGCGCGAGATGATGGAGGTCCACTACGACCCGGACGTGGACCCGGTGCAGATGGAGAACTGGCAGGCAACCGGCGCCCCGGATGCCTGCCGTTTCTGCCGCTTCCGCGGCATCTGCGACGCCGCGCCGCGCGGCTGAGCGCGCGGCGCGGGCCGCCGGTCGCTAGCCGATCACCGCGGCGACGCCGTTGGTGAAGGTCAGCGAGCCCAGGTCGAAGGCGTGGAACCACACCGACACGCCGGTGGTGCCAGCCGGGACCGGGACCGACAAGGAGGCGTCACCGTTGGCGTCCGCGACCATGGCCGGGAACTCGGTGTAGGGCGGGCTCAGCAGCAGGTCGCCGTAGGGGGTCGTGACCGGGCCGCCGCCGTAGAGCGAGTAGCCGTGGCGCACGGTCCCCATCGAGGTCGCGTTCGAGACCGCGATCGTCACCACGCCGCCGGCCACCAGGTTGTTGACGGCGAGGGCCGGTCCGGGGGGGCCGCCGATCTCGACCACGCCGCAGATGTTCGGGAACCAGGGCGAGGTGTGGGTGTCGTGCAGGTCGTTCCAGGTGCCGCCGGTGCCGTAGATCATGACGTGGTCTTCGCCGTTGACCGGGTCATTGCCGGTAGAGTTGTTCGGCTCACCGGCGTTCCAGTTGGTGTAGCCCACCGGAGTGCCGTCGGCCCAGACGAAGGTCCCTTCGAGCGCGACGTCGTTGAGGCCGATCCACAGGGTGCGCGACAGGCCGCCCCAATTGCCGAAGCTGGTCTCGATCCAGGTGTTCTCGGCCGCGTCGTCCACCGTGGCCAGATGGCCGCCCAGGCTCACCGCGGTGGCCTCCGCCAAGCTCCAGTTGGAGACGTCGAGCAGGTGGTAGGTGTGGCCGTTTGCCGGGTTGACCAGCGTGGTCAGGATCGCCGGCGGCGGCGGCGGCGGAGGGGTCGAGGAGTCATTGACGACGACGTTGTCGATCGACCACTCCGAGGCGTAGTCGCCGGTGTACTGGTAGGCGACGTTGACGCCGTTGACGCCGCCGTAGGCGCTGATGTCGGCGGTCAGGTCGCTGACGCCGTCACCGGCGAGGTCGTCGACGATGTTGATGAAGGTGACCCCGTTGTCGAGCGAGACGTGGACGAAGTGGTGGTCGCGCCAGGAGGCGTACCAGACGTACTGCGAGCAGTGGGCGAAGACCGCGGAGGCGGCACTCAGGTCCATCTGCGGCGACACCAGCGTGTTGTCGTTCCAGCCGGTGAAGTCGTCGTGCCAGGCTTCGGTGGTGCCGAACAAGTTGCCGCTGCTGGGCTCCCAGCCGACGTTGTTACCGTTGTTGAGCTCCTGCCAGCCGGTCGGCGGGACCGCGCCGGACTCGAAGTCCTCGGTCAGATAGGTGCTCTGGGCTGCGGCCGGTGCGGCCAACAGGATGGGGAGGATCCAGGGTAGGGTGCGCATGGGTTCGATGGGTTCGGGCAGGGGAAGACCCATCCTATGGCAAATCGAGTTCCTGTGGGCACGAGCGTGACAGCCCCCTCGACCAGCCGCTGGGCGGCCCGGAGTACCGGCTCGGCGACCTCGAAGCGGCGATCCCAGAGCGCGCTTCGCTGCCGGCGCGGGCTCAGACCGTCGCCTTGTTGAAGTCGGGCCGGCGGTTCTCCAGCAGCGCCGACATGCCCTCGAGGGCGTCGGGGTGCAGGAAGACCTCCTTCAGGCCCTCGAGCTCGATGTCGAGCGCCTGGTCGAGCTCGACCTGCTCGCCTTCGGCGAAGACCTTCTCGACCTGATACAGCGCGTGCGGCGACTTCTGGCCCATCTTCTTCGCGGCGCGCTCGAGGCGCGGGTCGCCCTGGGTGTCGGCATCGCCGCTCAGGATCTGGTCGACGCTGTGGTCGGTGAAGAAGTCCCACAGCGGCTGCCAGTCCGAGCCCGGCGCGGTGGTCGGGGCGGTCCGGTCGCGCTTCGGGCCGTCGGCGATCGCGGTCGCGCAGCGCTCGTCCAGCTCGGCGAAGGAGACGGCGTCGTCGCACAGGCCGATGGCGGTGGCGGAGCGGGCGTCGAGCATCTCGCCGGTGTAGACCAGCCACTTGGCCAGCGGCAGGCCGACGCGGCGGGCCAGGCGCTGGGTGCCGCCGAGGCCCGGGTAGATGCCGATGCCGGTCTCGGGGAAGCCGAAGGCGGCCTTGGGGCTGCCGATGACCCAGTCGCAGGCCAGCGCCAGCTCGGCGCCGCCGCCGAGGGCCAGGCCGTGGACGCGGGCCACGACCGGCTTGTCGCCGCCGTTGAGCAGCCGGTAGATCTGCTGGCCGGCGGCCGCGAAGTCGTAGATCGGGCCGAAGGTGTCGCGCTTCAGGTTGTCGACGAAGAACTTGACGTCGGCGCCGGCGACGAAGGCCTTGCCGGTGGCGCTGACGATGACGCCGGTGCTGTCGTGCTCCCTCGCTAGGTGCATGGCGCTGATGAACTGCATGCCCGACTTCTGGTTGAGCGCGTTCAGCGCCGCCGGGCGATTGAGCAGCACGTGGCTCTGGTCGCCGCGCATCTCGACCGACACCAGCTGCACCGGGATGCCGGCGGTGTTGGCGGTCTGGAGCAGGCCCGGCAGCTCGAGGCCGTGCGGGGTGACGGCGGCCTCGGCCAGCAGCTTGGCGCGCTCGACGCCGGCCTTGTTCAGCAGGTGGAAGGGGCCGCGCGGCCAGCGCAGGCCGACCAGGGCGCCGATGTCGGTGTCCTCGACCGTGCCGACGCCTTCGTCCACCAGCTTGCAGGCGACGTAGAAGACCACGCCGAGCATGCGGTCGGCGACCTCGTCGTACTTGGACTCGTCCGGCGCGCCGCTGAAGTCCCAGTTCTCGCCCTTCTCGACCTGCGCGCACAGGCCCTTGGCCGGGGCGTAGAAGCCGTGCAGCTCGTGGCCGAGGGTGTTGGCGGCGTGCATCGAGATCGGCACGCCGGTGACGTTCATGAGCTCGAAGGGGCCCATACCGACGCCGAAGGCCTTCTTGGCCGCCCACTCGATGGTGGCGATGTCGGCCACGCCCTCGTCGAGCAGCCGCACCGACTCGTTGATCCACGGCACGAAGTAGCGGTTGACCACGAAGCCGGGCGCGTCGGCGCTGCGGATCGGGGTCTTGCCGATCGCCTCTTGCGCCGCCCAGGCGGCCTGGAAGGCGGCCGGGTCGGTCTCGGCGTGGCCGATGACCTCGACCAGCCGGTTCATCGCCGGGTGGTAGAAGTAGTGCAGGCCGACGACCCGCTCGGGGTGCGGCGTGACGGAGGCGACGTCCTTGACGTAGAAGGAGGAGGTGTTGGTGCCGAGGATCGCGGTCGGCTTGCAGACCTCGCCCAGCCGCTTGAAGACCGTGCGCTTGACCTCGAGGTCCTCGAAGACCGCCTCGACCACCAGGTCGACGTCGGCGAGCTCGCTCCAGTCGCTGGTGCCGCGCAGGTTGCCGAGGATCTTCTCGACCTTCTCCGGCCGGAAGATCTTGCGCTCGACCGCCTTCTCGAGGGTCTTGCGGATGATGCCGAGGCCGCGCTCGACCTTCTCGTCGTCCAGGTCGACCAGGACCACCGGGTGGCCCTCGGCGGCGATCTTCTGGGCGATGCCGGAGCCCATGTTCCCGGCTCCGATGACGGCGAAATTCTTGATCTGGTAGGCGCTCATCGTTCAGTCTCCTCGTGCAAGCGGCGGACACCGTATTCTAGCGCTCCGCCTCGGGCCGACGGGGCGGGCGGCGCCATGATCCGACTCCACGATGTCCGCAAGAGCTACGACGGTGACGCCGGCGGCGGGGCGGTCCTGGACATCGCCCAGTGGTCGGTCGAGGCCGGCGAGCGAGTGGCCCTGGTCGGCGCCAGCGGCTCGGGCAAGACCACGCTGCTGAACCTGCTGAGCGGGCTGATCCAGCCCGACCGCGGCCAGGTGGTGATCGACGGCACCGACATCGTCGCCATGGCCGAGCCCGACCGCGACCGCTTCCGGGCCGCCAACTGCGGCTACATGTTCCAATCCTTCCATCTGTTGGAGGGATTCAGCGCGGTCGAGAACGTCGAGCTCGGCGCCAGCTTCGCCGGCCACCGGGTCGAGAAGGGGCGCGCCGCCGAGCTGCTGGCGGCGGTCGGGCTGGGCGAGCGGCTGCACCACCGGCCGGGGCAGCTGTCGATCGGCCAGCAGGCGCGCTGCGCCCTGGCGCGGGCGATGATGAACCGGCCCAAGGTGCTGCTGGCGGACGAGCCGACCGGCAGCTTGGATCCCGACACCGGCCGGGCCGTGCTCGAGCTGCTGATCGAGACCGCCGAGGCCCAGGGCACCACGCTGGTGTGCGCCACCCACGACCTGGAGGTGGCGGCGGCGCTGGGCCGCGTCGAGCGGGTGGAGGAGCTGCGGTGAAGCTGCCTCGACTGGTGCTGCGCAACCTGCGGCGGCGGCCGTTGGCGACGGCGCTGACCACGGTCTCGGTGGCGCTCGGGGTCGGCCTGTTCGCGGCGGTGGGTGCGCTGCGCAACGCGGCGCAGGACGGCTTCCAGCGCTCGGCCAGCGTCTGCGACGTGATCGTCGGCGCCAAGGGCTCGTCGCTGCAGCTGACCTTGAACGCGCTCTACCACATGGGGCTGTCGCCCGGGAACGTGCCCTTCGCCGCCTACGAGCAGCTGGCGGCGCACCCCGGGGCGGCCTGGGCGGTGCCGACCGCGGTCGGGGACAGCTTCGGCGGCCACCGCATCGTCGCCACCACCGAC
>CAYZXS010000011.1:23052-27919 GCA_964482495.1 uncultured Planctomycetales bacterium | reverse complement strand
ACCGGCACGCCCTTCGACCGGGCGATCTTCGTGCCGCTGGGCGCGTTCTATTCGATCGACGGCCACCAGGCCAGCGACGACACCGCCACCGGCGGCGCCCGCGACCCGCTGGGCCTGTCGGCGGTGCTGGTGCGCACCGACAAGCGCCGCGGCGTGCACGCGATCCGGCTGTGGCGCGACTTCAACGACCGGCTCGATACCCAGGCGGCGCGGCCGGCGGTGGAGGTCCAGAACCTGTTCCGGATCGTCGGCGGGGTCGACCAGCTCTTACGGATCGTGGCCGGGCTGGTGGTGGCGGTGGCGCTGGCTGGCGTGCTGGTCGCGATCTACAACACCATGGGCGCGCGGCGGAAGGAGTTCGCCGTGCTGCGGGCGCTGGGCGCGCGGCGGCGCACGATCCTGGCGCTGGTGATGATGGAGTCGGCCGCCATCTCCCTGGCCGGCGGCCTGCTCGGCCTGGTGCTGGCCGGCGCCGGCGTGTGGGTCGGCGCCGGGGCGCTGCGCGAGCAGACCGGCGTCACCGCCTCGGCCATGCCCGGCGCCACCGAGCTGCTGCTGCTGCTCGCGGTCGCGGCCGTCGGCGCCCTCGCCGGCCTGGTGCCCGCGCTGGCCGCCTACCGGACCGAGGCCGCGCGTCATCTAAACTAAGAGGTGTCAGGCTCCTTCATGCAGTCCTGACCCCTCCCGCCCCACCCATGCAGATCCGCACCACCTGCAGCCGCGACTGCGGCGACGCCTGCGGCATGATCGCGACCGTCGAGGACGGCCGCGTCGTGCGCCTGCAAGGCGACCCCGACCACCCGGTCACCCGCGGCTTCCTGTGCGAGCGCACCAACCGCGACTACCCGGCGCGGCTGACCGACCCCGAACGGCTGACCGCGCCGCTCTTGCGCAAGGGCGATCGCTTCGAGCCGGTCGGTTGGGACGAGGCGCTCGACCTCTTGGCGCAGAAGATGGTGCACATCCGAGGCCAGTCCGGGGCCGAGGCAATCCTTCGCTATCGGTGCGGCGGCTCGCTCGGCGTGCTCAAGGCGGTCACCGGCGCCTTCTTCGACGCCTTCGGGCCGGTGACGGGGACGCGCGGCGACATCTGCGCCGGGGCGGGCGACGAGGCCCAGGAGCTGGACTTCGGCGCCGCTGAGGCCAACGACCTGTTCGAGCTGCGCAACGCCGCCGCGATCGTAGTGTGGGGGAGGAACGTCTACACCAGCGCCGTCCACCAGATCCTGCTGCTCAAGGAAGCCCGCGAGCGCGGCGCCCGCCTGATCCTGATCGACCCGGTGCGCCACCGCACCGCCGAGCTGTGCGACACCGTGCTCCAGCCACGGCCGGGCAGCGACGCCGCCCTGGCCCTGGCCCTGGCGCTGGCCCGCCGCCTGCTCGACCGCGGCCAATGGCACCCCGACGCCGCTAGCTGGTGCGCGGGCCTCGACGCCTTCCGCGACATCGACGAGCTCTTCGCCCTCTACCGCGGGCAGAGCCGGAACCCGCTCTACGTCACCGCCGAGGGCATCGAGCTCCCGCGCGCACGGGAGGCGGTCGCAGGGATGCACGGGGAACACCGGCAGCCGACGCTGTTGAAGCTGGCGGATCAGGTTTGCCGCGGGATCGCCTGACCGGCGCCGCCTACGGCGTCCATTCCGGCATCTCCCGCTTCATGAACTCGTCGAACAGCGGGACGGTGAACGCGGTGTCTCCGTGCGAAGGGCTCCAGATCATCCCCTTCTTGATCAGACCGCTGCGGAGCGGGCCGAGGCTCTCCACCTTCCGGTCCTGCAGCTTCGCGATTTCTCCTGACCGGTGCGGTCCCGGGCCCAGCGCCGCCATCGCGCGCAGGTAGTCCTGCTCGCGTGGCGTGAGCCGGTCGAAGCGAACCCGGAAGAAGTTCTTGTCCAGGGCCTCGGTGGCTTCCTCGCTGGCCTGATCAACATCCCCGAGGTCGATCGGGGGAGAGTCGGCCACGCGCCAGGCGTGCTTGCCCCACTCCTGCAGGAAGTACGGGTATCCGCCGGTGACCTCGACGATCTGGTCGAGGGCGTCGCGGTCGATGCCGGCGCCCTCGTCCTGCAGCGGTTGCTCGATCGCCTCCCTGGCCGCGGCGGGAGACAGAGGCCCCACCTGCGGGAAGTCGAAGAGCCGCTCGGCATAGGACTTGGCATCGCCGGCGAGGCCCGCCACCTGCGGCAGCCCGGCGCCGAACAACACCACCGGAAGGCCGCCCTGCGAGATCATGTGGAAGGACACGATGAGGGCGCGCAGGTCCTCCTCCGTCAGGTACTGGATCTCGTCGATCAGGATGACGACGCTCGCATCGCCCGCGCGCGCCGCCTTGCCGACGGAGACCATCAGCTCGGGCAGGTCGATCTCCAGGTTCCCGCTGTCCGCCGTCGGGGGTTCGCCGACCCCGAATTGGAACTCCCCGATCGAGACCTGGAAGGCGCTCGCGAAGCCACGGAGCGCGGCGATGGCCTGGCCCGAGAGGCTCTTCGCCTTCTCGATCCGGCTCAGGCGGATCAGGGCTCGCTTCAGAGCCGGGGCCAGGTACTCGGCGAGGCGTTGCCCCTCGGGCGCCTCGAGCTGGATCAGCAGGTATCCGAGATCCTCCGCGATCTGCCCGATCCGGTTCAGGAGCACGGTCTTGCCGACCCCCCGAAGCCCGAGGAGCATCTGGCTCTTCTCGGGCCGGCCGTCCCGGATGCGATGGAGGGCGATGTCCGCCGCAGCGACGATCTCGTCCCGGCCGACCAGGGCGGGCGGGGGAGCCCCGGCTCCGGGGGCGAACGGGTTCTTACGCGGGTCCACGGGGAAAGTCTCCTGGGTCAGCTTGAGGGATCTTATTCAAGATTATCATTCTATCGCGCAGCCAGGTGGGGCTGAGTGTAGCTAACTTGACCAAGCTTATCAAACTATCGAACTCTATCGGCTGTCCCCTCCGAGGTGAGATTAAGCGCGATCGTGTCCGAGGAAGGACCGAAGCGCCTCGGTCTCGCCGCCTCAGCCTTCGCCCGCGAACCGCCCTATCCCTCGTCGCCGCGCTCCCGCGCTGCCGCCTTGGCCGCGAGCCCCTTCTTGTGCTCCTGATAACGGAGGTGGGCGACGGCCCGCAGGTCTACGGCGGAGTCCGATTCGTCCACGATCTCCCGGCCCAAGAGCGTCTCGAGCACGTCTTCGAGGGTCAGGATTCCGGCCGTGCCGCCGTACTCATCCACCACGAGGAAGACGTGGTCCTTGCCGGAGATGAAGCGGTCCAGCGCCCGGGCGACGCTGGCGACCTCGGGCAGCGCGTGCAGCGGGCGGGCCAGCGACCGCAGAGTGGTGTCGTCCAGATCCGCCGCCGCCTGCTCGAGGATGTCGGTGCGCAGGACGTAGCCCTCGACGTCGTCCACATCGCGCCCGTAGACCGGGACGCGCGAGAACCGCAGCCCCTCGTGGGCGGACCGGACCTCGCCGACCGTGATCGACGCCGGCAAGGCGGTCATGATCGTGCGCGGCGTCATCACCTCCCTGACCTTCATGCGGTCGAGGCGCAGAACGTTCTCGAAGACCAGGCGTTCGTCGTCGGCCAGGCTGCCCTCCTTCGCGCCCAGCCGCGCCATCGCCTGCAGCTCGCCGCGGGTCACGGCGGGGGCGCGGCGGCGCGGCCGCAGGGGGCGGGCGATCAGCTCCAGGGCCGCCACGATCGGCGCGAGCACCCGCACCAGCACGACCAGGGAGGCGCCGGTGAAGCCCGCGAGCTGGCGGCAGAAGGTGGTCCCCAGGGTCTTCGGGATGATCTCGGAGAAGATCAGGATCAGCAGCGTCAGCACCACCGAGATCAAGCCGAACCAGCGGCTGCCGAAGATCAGCGTCGCCTCGGCCCCGGCGCCGGCGGCGCCGATGGTGTGGGCGATCGTGTTCAGGGTCAGGATGGCCGAGATCGGCTGCTCCACCCGGTTCCGCATCGCCAGCATGCTGCGGCCCGAAGCCCGGCCGGACTCGGCCATGACCTGCAGGTGCGACAGCGGCGTCGAGAGCAGGACCGCCTCCCAGACCGAGCACAGGAAGGAGATGCCCAGCGCGACGCCGACGTAGATGAGCAGCGTCCAGTGCGAGCCGTCGGCGGCGCTCTGCGGGAGCGCGGCGGCGATCGCGAGGGACCCAACGATCAGGGCGGGGGACATGGCGGTCATGATCGCACGGCCCGCCACCCGAGTCAGGAGCCCCGCCTTCTCCCGGGACCGCTATCGTGGAACCGAATGCTACGACGCCTCGGTCCTGTCGCCTGGACGCTGGTCCTGGCCGCCCTCTCCTGCGCCGCGCCGCGCCAGGGGGGCGACACCCCCTCTGACCCTCGACTCCCGCCCATGAGCCTCCACTACCTCGAGATCGTCACCCCCGAGGTCGACGCTGTCTGCGCCGCCTACACCACGGCCAACGGCCTCCAGTTCTCCGACCCCGTGCCCGAGTTCGGCATGGCCCGCACCGCGAAGCTCCCGTCGGGCGCCCTGCTCGGCGTGCGCGCGCCGATGCACGAGCAGGAGGAGCCGGTCACGCGGCCCTACCTCCTGGTCGAGGACATCGAGGCTGCCTGGGCCGCGGCGGTCGAAGCCGGCGGCCAGGTCGCCGTGCCGCCGACCGAGATCCCCGGCCGCGGCAAGTTCGCCCTCTACTTCCTCGGCGGCACGCAGCACGGCCTCTGGCAGGAATAACCGGCCCGCCGTCGGGTCGCCCCGGAACGACCAAGCATGAAACCGTTCCTCCTCGGCCTGACCCTCCCCGTCACCGCGGTCGCGCTGCTCTACGCTCGGTGGGAGTACCGCCGCCGCGGACGCCTCGGCTGGCTCGGCCTCGGCCTGGTCTGCCTCATGATCTTCGTGCCGAACCTGCT
>CAYZXS010000011.1:0-22952 GCA_964482495.1 uncultured Planctomycetales bacterium | reverse complement strand
TCGAGGCCAGCCCCGACCTGCCCTGCGTCGGCGACTGGGTCGGCGTGGAGCGGGCCTCGGCCGAGCTCGCCGTCCTCCATCAGGTCCTGCCGCGGCGGACCGTGCTGCAGCGCAAGCGGCCGGGCCGCGCGGTCGACCTCCAGCTGCTCGCGGCCAACCTGGACGTCGCCTTGATCGTCCAGTCCTGCCACTTCGACTTCAACGTCCGCCGGCTGGACCGCTATCTCGTCGTCGCGCGCGAGGGCGGGATCGAACCGGTCGTGCTCCTGAGCAAGACCGACCTGGTCACCGACGACGAGCTGGACGGCCTGATCGGCCTGATCCGCGCCGCCGGCATCCAGGAGCCGGTGGTCCCGATCAGCAACACCACCGGCGACGGCCTGGCGCAGCTCCAAGAGTCGCTCGCGCCCGGCCGCACCTTCTGCCTGCTCGGCTCCTCCGGCGTCGGCAAGACCACCCTGATCAACCGGCTGCTCGGCCGCGACGCGCTCGAGACCCGGGAGGTGAGCGGGACGGGGGAGGGGGTGCACACCACCACCCGGCGGCAGCTGCTGGTGCTCGAGAGCGGCGCCATCCTGATCGACACGCCGGGCATGCGCGAGCTGGGCCTGCTCGGCGCCGGCGCCGGGCTCGCCGAGAGCTTCGCCGACATCCAGGAGCTCGCGCGCGGCTGCCGCTTCGGCGATTGCACCCACGGCCAGGAGCCCGGTTGCGCCGTCGCCGCCGCCCTGGAGGCCGGCGAGCTCGACGAGGACCGCTTCCAGAGCTACCTCAAGCTCAAGCGGGAGAGCGACTTCCATGACCTGAGCTACGTCGAGAAGCGGCAGAAGGACCGCGAGTTCGGCCGCTTCATCCGCTCGGTGATGAAAGACAAGAAGGGCAGGAAGCGCTGATCGCCCGGCCGCCGGGGCGCTCCCCCCGTTGCGCCGCCCGCTGTTATCCTCGGGACCTCAGCCTCCGCCGCCACGAAGCGCGCCATGGGTCACCTCGGCCACCTGAAGGAGGAGTACCAGGACCTGGTCCACCGGCTCGACGCCGGCCAGGTGGGGCTGCCGGAGCCGGCCGACCCGGTCGCCTGGCAGGGCTGGAGGGACATCCTGGAGATCATGTACTCCGCCGAGGAGGCGGAGATCTGCGCCCGGATCCCGCTGCGGCCCACCCGCCTCGAGCGCCTGGCCGCGCAGCTCGGCGCCAGCCCGGAGGTCCTCCGCCCCAAGCTCGACGCGATGTGCGACAAGGGCATCGTGATGGACCTGGTCCACCCGGAGACGGGGGAGGCGCGCTACCTGCTGTCGCCGCCGGTGGTCGGCTTCTTCGAGTTCAGCCTGATGCGGATCAAGGACGGCCTGCCGAAGAAGCGGCTCGCCGAGGCCTACGACGCCTACATGCACCGCGACCGGGCCTTCGCCGACGAGGTCTTCGGCGGCGACACGGTCATCGGCCGCGCGCTGGTGAACGAGGACTTCCTGCCGCCCGAGGTGCTGCCCGAGGTCATGGACTGGGAGCGGGCGACGCGGGTGGTCGAGGAGGCGCACACCCACGCGGTCGGGACCTGCTACTGCCGGCACAAGGCCGAGCACCTCGGCGAGCCATGCGACGCGCCGCAGCAGATCTGCCTGTCGCTGAACGCCGGGGCGCAGTTCATGGTCCGCCGCGGCTTCGGGCGGGCGAGCGACCGGGTCGAGACCCTCGAGCTGCTGCACCAGGCGCGGGAGTATCGGCTGGTGCAGATCGCCGACAACGTCCAGAACCGCCCGACCTACTTGTGCAACTGCTGCGGCTGTTGCTGCGGACAGCTCCAGGGGATCAACGAGTTCGACCTGCGGGCCGTGAACCCGAGCGGCTACACGCCCGAGGTCTGCGACGAGGAGTGCAGCGGCTGCTCGCGCTGCTCGCGCGCCTGTCCGGTCCAGGCGATCACCATGGCGCCGCGGCGGGTCGAGGCCCGCCGGAAGAACGACCTGCGCCCGGCGGTCGACGAGGATCGCTGCATCGGCTGCGGGGTCTGCGCCTGCAGCTGCGGCAAGCAGGCCCTGCGCATGACCCCCGTGATGGCGAACCAGAAGCCCTTCGTGCCGGACAATTCGCTGGAGCGCAGCCTGCGCATGGCCATCGAGCGGGGCAAGCTGCCCGACCTGGTCTTCGACCAGACCCAGGGCCGCGGCATGCGCTTCCTGAACCGGGCGCTGCGCGCGCTCACGCGGCTTCCCGGCGCCGAGCGGGCCCTCGCCAGCGAGCAGATGAAGTCCCGCTTCGTCCGCTTCGCGCTGAAGACCGTCAAGGACCCGACCGGGGACGGTTAGGGGGCGGCGCCACCGGCCTATGATGAGCCGGTCCCCCCGCGCTTCGCCGTCGTCCCCGCGTCATGCCCGATCTGCAACAGGGTTTCCTGCTCTATGGAGTGTTCCTGCTCTCCACGACCCTGCACGAGGCCGCCCACGCCTGGGCCGCGCTGCGCGGAGGCGACCGCACCGCCTACGAGGGCGGGCAGGTCACGCTCGATCCGCGGCCGCACATCCGGCGCGAGCCCTTCGGCATGGTGGTGCTTCCGATCCTGTGCGTGCTGCTGTCTGGCTGGCCGCTCGGCTTCGCCAGCGCGCCGTACAACCGCGACTGGGCGATCCGCAACCCGCGCCGCGCCGGCTGGATGGCGCTGGCCGGGCCGGGCGCGAACCTGCTGCTGCTGCTGATCGCCGCGCTGCTGATCAACCTCTTCCTGCTCGCCGGGATCCTCGACTCGCCCGGGTGGATCAGCTTCCACAACGTCGCCGAGCTGGCGCCCGGCGCTTCGCCGCTGTGGCAGCCCCTCGCCTCGCTGTTCGGCGCGGTGTTCGCGATGAACCTGCTGCTCTTCATCTTCAACCTGCTGCCGGTGCCGCCGCTCGACGGCTTCGCCGCGGTGCTCTCCGGCCTGTCGCGTGGCACGAGAGAGAAGTGGTACGACTTCATCGGCGCCGCGCCGATGCTGGTCTGGATGGGCATCTTCGTGGCCTGGAAGCTGTTCGACGCCGTGTTCCACCCGGTCTTCCTGTTCGCGGTCAGCGCCCTCTACCCCGGGAGCTCCTACGGTTAGGGGATCATGGCCACGCCGAGCCGCTCTACCCGGACCTGGATCGCGCTCTTCCGCGGCATCAACGTCGGCGGCAACAACGTCTTGCCGATGGCGGAGCTGCGGAGCGACCTGGAGGCCCTCGGCTGCCGGGCGGTGCGCACCTACATCCAGAGCGGCAACGCCGTGTTCGTCTCCGCTTCCCAGTCCGCTGCTCGGCTGCGCGAGCGGATCGCCGCCCGCATCGAGGAGCGGCACGGCTTCCGGCCGCAGCTGCTCCTGCTCGACCGCGCCGGCTTGCTGGCCGCGATCGAGGCCAACCCCTTCCCCGAGGCGGTCACGGAGCCCAAGACGCTCCACTTCTCCTTCCTCGCCGCGCCGGCCTCCGGCGCCGACCTCGCGGCGCTGGAGGAATGGAAGCGCCCGACCGAGTCCTATCTGCTCACCGACCGCGTCTTCTACCTCCACGCGCCGGACGGCATCGGCCGCTCCAAGCTGGCCGCCGGGGTCGAGAGGCACCTGGGCGTCGTGATGACCGGCCGCAACTACCGGACTGTGGAGAAGCTGGCGGCGCTGGCGGCGGCGAGCCCCGGCGCTTAGAAATTCTGCTGGTATCGGTTGCTCTTGGTGCAGGAGCCGATGGAGACGGCTTGGAGATACATCGTGGTCCCCGCGAAGGTGGCCGGCACGTGCCGCGCGTAGTAGGCCTTGCCGTGGGCGTCGGCGGTGATCCCGCCCGTGTGATCCCAGAGGTCGAAGTCGAGGAAGAGCCCAGGGCAGCCGGGGACCGCCGTGGCTCCGGCGAGGGAGAAGCCGCCGGCGATGATGATGGTGTCTCCGGGAACGGCTCCGATGACCTCGATCGTGTTCACCGTGCCGGGCGTTCCCGGGAGCACGGAGGTCAGCTGAAGGGCCGCGGTGGGCGGGGCCGGCCCTGGCGACTGCAGACCGGGCAGGTGAGCGGAGAGGAGAGCTCCCAAGAGGAGGAGCGGCAGGAAGAACCAGATACGCATCCCTTGGAGTTTGACTCGGATTCGCATGCTGTCAATGGACCTGCGCCGGCGGAAACCGATGGCGACCGGCTCGCTCGGGGGACCGGCCCCGTCCCCGGCGGCGCCCCAGGAGCGGTCATCCGGACCCCGCCCACGCAGTTATCCTGAGCGCGCATGCGCTCGCTCCTCCTGACCTCGCTCCTGCTCGTGTCGTGTGGCGGCCCGGAGCCGCCGATGCCGGTCGAGGTCGACGAGGGCGCGGAGGCCCCGTCCCCGGACCTGGAGCCGTCGACCTCGCCGCCCGCCGAGCCGTCCTCCCCGGAACAGGACGCCGCGGCGCCGGCTCCCCCCGACCCCGAGCTCCCGCCCCGCCCCGAGGGCGACCCCTTCGCCGGCTGGGAGCTGTTCCGGGAGGACGCCGAGCTCGACCGCGACCTGCCCTGGAAGCACGCCGGCACCCTCGAGGACCCGATCCCGCTCAACATCGACTACCTCGGCGCTTGGGAGTTCGACGAGACCAAGGAGCAGGTCTTCCCGCCGGCGGTGCTGGCGCTGGACGGCCGCAAGGTCGTGATCCGCGGCTTCATGCTGCCCTCGGTCGACTTCCAGGACATCCAGGAGTTCCACCTGATCCGCAGCCTGTGGGGCTGCTGCTTTGGCGCGCCGCCGCGACTGAACGAGATCGTGCGGGTGACGCTGCCCGAAGGCGTGGACTACACCTATGACGGCCTGGAGATCGTCGGCACCCTGCGGGCGGTCTACGAGACCGAGGACGGCATCGCCGAGGACCTCTACCGGCTCGAGGCGGACGTCTACCGCGAGATGGAGCACTACGAGGACCCGGAGGCCCCCGAGGAGTTCGACCCGGCCTCGGCCCGCGACATCATCCTGGGCACCGACGAAGAGTTCTAGGCTTCACCATGGAGAACCGCTGGAACGACGCCGAGGCGCAGGCTGCGCTCGACCGCTACGCGCCGGAGCACGGCGAGGAGCTCGCCCTCCGGATCTACAGCTCGCGGCTGATCGGCGCCGACCCGGCGCTGGTGCTGCACGGGGGCGGCAACGTCTCGGTCAAGGCGGTCGCCAGCGACCTCTTCGGCGAGCCGGTCGACGTGATCCACGTCAAGGGATCGGGTCGGGACCTCGGCGGCATCGATGCGGCCGGGCTGCCGGCGCTCGAGCTGCTGGGGCTGCGCGGCCTGCGAGCGCTCGACGCGCTCAGCGACGAGGAGATGGTCAACCAGCTCCGCCGCCACCTGCTGGACGCCGGCGCGCCCAGCCCCTCGGTCGAGACGCTGCTGCACGCCTTCCTGCCGCACCGCTACGTCGACCACAGCCACGCCGACGCCATCCTCGCGGTCAGCAACCAGGAGCACGGCGCGCGCTTCGTCGAGGAGGCGCTCGGCGGCCGCGTCGTTGCGCTGCCCTTCATCATGCCCGGCTTCCCGCTCGCCAAGGCGGTGGCCGACGCCTACGAAGCCCACCCCGAGGTCGAGGGCGTGCTGCTCCACCAGCACGGCCTGTTCACCTTCGCCGACGACGCCCGCGAGTCCTACGAGCGCCACGTCGAGCTGGTCGACGCCGCCGAGCGCTTCGTGGCCGCCGCCGGCGCGCCGCGGGTGGCGGTGCAGCCGGGGCTGGACCTGGTCGAGCACGGCGAGGCGTCGGCCAACGCCGCCCGCATCGCCCCCAAGCTGCGCCGCGCCCTCGCCGGCCAGCTGCCGTCGCCGCCGGCGCTGCGCTGGCTGGGCGAGGCCGAGCTCTGCGGCCTCGTGGCCGCGCCCGGCGCCCGCGAGCTGTTCCTGAGCCCGCCGCTCACCCCCGACCACAGCCTTCGCACCAAGAACCTGCCGTGCTGGGTCGAGGTCGACTGGAGCGGAGACGACGAAGAGCTGCACTCCGCCGCCCGCGTCGCCGTTGCCGACTACGCCGAACACTACCATTCTTACTTCGAGCGCTGCAGCGCCGCGCGCGGCGAGCGCGCCGAGCTCGATCGCGCCCCGCGGGTGCTGCTCGTGCCCGGCGCCGGCGCCTTCGCCGCCGGGACCACCGCCGCCGCCGCCGCCGCGGTCGCGGACCTCGCCGAGCACACCCTGCGCACCAAGTCCGCCGCCAGCGCCCTCGGCGCCTACCGCGGACTGGACGAGCTGGACCTCTTCGACATGGAGTACTGGTCGCCCGAGCAGGCCAAGCTCGGCAAGGAGCCGCTGCCGCCGCTGGCCGGCCGCGTCGCCGCGATCACCGGCGGCGGCGGCGCCATCGGCGAGGGCATCGGCGCGGTCCTCGCCGGCGCCGGCGCCACCGTCGCCCTGCTCGACCTCGACCGCGAGCGCGCCGAGGCCGCTGCCGCGCGCATCCGCGCGGGCGCGAAGGGCGCGAAGGGCGGCGGTGCGGCAGGCTGCAGCCCCGCCGGCGGTCCGCGCTCGGTCTTCGGCCTCGCCGCCGACGTCACCGAGGAGGAATCGCTGGCCGCGGCCTTCGCCGAGATCCTGCGCCGCGCCGGCGGCCTGGACATCCTGGTCCCGAACGCCGGCGCCGCTCACGTCGCCACCCTCGAGGAGCAGGACCCGGCCGCCTACCGCCGGCTGGTCGAGGTCAACCAGACCGGCGTCTTCCTGACCCTGCGCGAGGGCGGCCGCGTCTTGCGCGACCAGGGCCTGGGCGGCTCGATCACCCTCATCAGCTCCAAGAACGTGCTGGCGCCGGGGGCCTCTTTCGGCGCCTACAGCTCCTCCAAGGCCGGCGCGCACCAGCTGGCCAAGATCGCCGCTCTCGAGCTGGCCGACGCCGGCGTGCGCGTGAACATGGTCTGCCCCGACGCCGTCTTCCGCCACGGCGACAACCCTTCCGGGCTGTGGCAAGAGGTCGGCCCCGACCGCGCCCGCTCCAAGGGCATGGCCCCGGACGAGCTCGAGGAGCACTACCGCCAGCGCAACCTGCTCCGCACCACCATCGGCGCCGCCGACGTCGGCCGCGCCGTGCTCTGGCTGGCGGCGCGCGGCACCAAGACCACGGGCTGCACGCTCACCGTCGACGGCGGCATCGCCCAGGCCTTCGGCCGCTGACGCGCCGCGCGGCCCACTCGGCGCCGCCGCGCAGGGATTCGAGGTCCCGCCGCGGCGCGAGGGCATAATCCGGACATGCGCGTCTCCGGCCGATTCTCCGCCGCCGTGTCCCTGTCCACCGACGGGGACACGGACGCCGCGCTCGAGCAGACCGCCACCGAGCTGCTGACCAAGATCGGCGCCCAGCCCGACCTGGTGCTTGCCTTCTTCACCGGCCACCACAGCGAGAAGGCCGAGCGCATCTCCGAGCGGGTGCGCGAGGCCCTGGCCCCCGACAACCTGGTCGGCTGCAGCGCCGCCGGCGTCATCGGCGGCGGCCGCGAGATCGAGCACGGCCCCGGCCTGGTCCTTTGGGCGGCGCGCCTGCCCGGCGCCCGCGCCCAGGCCTTCCACCTCCTGGTCGAGAGCTCCGACGGCGGCGGCATGGTCCACGGCTGGCCCGACGCCGACGACAGCGCTAGCGCGGTGCTGATGGTCGACCCCTACAGCTTCCCGCTCGACCCCTTCCTGTCCTCGCTGCGCGAGATCGCCGCCATGCCGCGCATCGTCGGCGGCGTCGCCAGCAGCGGCGAGCGCCCCGGCACCAACCGGCTGCTGGTCAACGACAAGGTGGTGGCCGGCGGCGCAGTCGGCTTCGTGCTCGACGGCGCCGCGGCGCTCGAGCCGCTGGTTTCCCAGGGCTGCCGGCCCGTCGGCCGCGCCTTCACCGTCACCCGCAGCGAGCGCAACGTCATCTACGAGCTCGACGAGGCGCCGGCCTTCGACGGCCTGAGCGAGGTCGTCGAGGGCCTCGAGGACGACGACTCGCAGGCCTTCCGGCGCGCGCCGCAGGTCGGCCTCGAGGCGGTCCGCAGCACCGGCGACCTCGGCCAGGAGGGCTACCTGATCCGCGGCGTGGTCGGCATCGACCAGGAGAGCGGCGCGGTGGCGATCAGCGACAGCGCCCCGGAGGGCATGAGGGTGCGCTTCCACGCCCGCGACGGCGACACCGCCCACGAGGACCTCAGCAACCTGCTCGGCCTGGCCAGCGGGCTGTTCCCCGAGGCCGGCGGCGGCCTGATGTTCAGCTGCACCGGCCGCGGCGAGCACCTCTTCGGCCAGCCGGACCACGACGCCCAGATGGCCGGCACCTTCTTCCCCGAGCTGCCCATCGCCGGCATGTTCGCCGCGGGGGAGATCGGCAGCGTCTGCGGCCTGCCCTACATCCACGGCTTCACGGCGAGCTTCGGCCTGCTGGTGGAACGGCAGGACTGATGCCATGGCCGTGGTCCGCGTCGAGGTGCTGACCGGACCGATGGACGGGCTCACCCACTACAGCCACGACGAGGAGCTGGTGGTGGGCCGTGAAGGCAGCGCCGACCTGGCGCTGGACCTCGACCCGAAGGTGTCGCGCCGGCACGCGCGCCTGATCTGGCGCGCCGGCCGGCTGGTGCTGGAGGACCTGGACAGCCGCTTCGGCACCTGGATCGGCGCCAAGCGGCTGGTGGGGCCGGTGGAGGTCTCGGACGGCGCCGTCTTCACCGTCGGCGACACCCTGGTCGAGGTGCTCGGCCCCGCGGACGAGCGATGAAGGGCGGCCGGGTCGATCTCACGGTCTTCACCCCGGCGGCGCGCCAGGCCTTCCACCAGGGAGTGCGGGAGGCGCGCCTGCTGCGGTCCGGCTACCTCGGGGTCGAGCACCTGTTCCTCGGCGCGCTGGCGACCGGAGGGCCAGAGCTGCGCCAGGCCTTCGAGCGCGCCGGCCTGGACCCGGAGCGCATCGAGCGCGTCATCCGCGGCTGGCTGCGGACCGACCCGCAGCGGCGCACCGAGGCCGAGATCGTGCTGACGCCGCGGCTCGAGCGGGTGCAGGGCGGCGCGCTGCTGCTGGCTGCGCGCAGCGGCCGCGACCACCTCGGCCCCGCCGACCTGGTGGCGGCGGTGCTCGACGAGCCGCGGGCCGCCACCACCCGCATCCTGCGCTCCTTGCGCGAGCACGACTTCGAGGACCTGCGGCGGCAGGTGGTGGAGCTGCTCAGCCGCTTCCCCGGCGAGGACAGCGAGCACGACCCGGACCCGCTGCTGCGCTTCGGCTTCGACCTCAGCGAGGAGGCGGCGCTGCGGCCGACGCCGGTGATCGGCCGCGAGGAGCTGCTGGCCTCCGTCATCGTCCGGCTCGAGTCCGGCGACGCCCCGGTCATCGTCGGCGAGCGCGGCGTCGGCCGCGGGGCGCTGGTCCGGGGCTTGGCCGAGACCATGCGAGCCCGCGGCGGACTGGAGCGGCTACGGAAGCTGCGCCTGGTCGAGCTGGGTCCGGACTCGCTGCGGCTCGGCTTGCTCAGCGGCCGTTCGGCCAGCGACCAGGTCGAGCGGCTGCTCGAGCTGGCCTGGCAGGACCCGAAGGTGCTGCTCTTCCTGCGCGACCTCGACCACTTGCTGGAGGACGACGAGGACGGCTTGGACGCGCCGGTGCGGGCCGCGATCACGCGCGGCCGGATCCGCTGCGTCGCCTCGACCACCCCCGGCGGCTGGTCCTGGCTCGAGAGCCACGAGCCGGCGGTGGCCGGGCGGCTGGTGGCGGTCGAAGCCGCCGAGCCGCCGGCGGGGGTGGTGCTGCGGATCCTCAACCAGGTGGCCCAAGGGCAGAGCTCCTTCCACGGCGTCCGGATCCTGGAGGAGGGGGTGCGGGCGGCCCTGGTGCTCTCCGCCCGGTTCCTGCCGGACAGGCGGCTGCCCGGCAAGGCGATCGAGCTGCTCGACCAGGCCTGCGCCCAGCCGGTGCTCGCCGGCCTGGCGCCGCGGCAGGACTTCGCCCAGGCGGAGGCGGCGCCGGCGAGGCCGTCCGGCGCAGCCCTGGATCCCGCGCGGGAGATCGGCGCCCAGGAGATCGCGGCGGCGGTGGCGCGGGCGAGCGGCGTGCCGGCGGCGCGGGTCCTGGCCGGCCCCAAGGAGGTCGTGGACGGCCTGGACCAGGCCCTGGCCGCGGAGGTGGTCGGACAGGAGGAGGCCTTGGGGCGCGTGAGCCGCGCGGTCCGGTCCGCGCGCTTCAGCGACTTCGGCCCCCGGGTCAGCCTGCTGCTGCTGGGACCGGCCGGAGTGGGCAAATTCCACCTGGCGCGGACCCTGGCCGAGCACCTCTACGGCCTGCGCCAGCGGGTGCTACGCCTCGACATGGAGGAATACCGGGATCCGGGCTGCCTGGCCGAGCTCACCGGCGACCCGGCCGCGCGCGGCTTCGGCAGGGAGGGGGTGCTGGTGGGCTGGCTGCGCCGGGCGCCCTGGTCGCTGGTCTACCTGGACCACGCCGAGCTGGCGGACCCCGGTTTCCTCCAAGTCCTCGCCCGGGGGCTGGAGGAGGGCTTCCTGCTCTCCGCCGCTGGCCACCGCGCCGAGATGGAACACGCCACCCTGGTCCTCGCCAGCCACCAGCCCGACCAGGAGGTCCGCGAAGCCCTGCCCGAGCCGCTCTGGACCCAGCTCGACGCCACCGCCCGCTTCGCCGCCCTCTCCCCCTCGGATCTCTGCGAGATCCTAGAGCGGAGGCTTCAACTCACCGCTTCCGAGCTGGAATCCCGCGGCATCGGCCTGGTGGTCGAGGCGGAGGTCAAGCAGTCGCTGCTCGACGCCGGCGCCGACACCGCCCACGGCGCTCGGCCGCTGCTGCGCGCGCTCGACCGCCGCGTGCTCCGGCCCCTGCGCCACCAGCTCGAGACCGACGCCAGCCCGCGGCTCCTGCGCGCCGTGCTCCGCCACGGCGAGGTCGAGCTCCTCTCTTGAGGGTGTCAGGCTCCTTCCTGCAGCTTCCTTCCGGAAGAAAGAAACGGGGCGGCGCCCGAAGGCGCCGCCCCAACATGCCGCGGAATCTCTCCGCTCGGAGGAAGAATGCTGCCCGTTAAACGCAGCTTGCGAATGCCCATTGGACCGGCCCGGATACCCCCCAGTCGCCGAGCCGTTCCAGGCCCCATCATGCGGACGGGGACCCGGAACCTGAAGCGGGATTCTCAGAAAAACCGCCCGGAGGGCGAGCGGAGGGAAACGGCGACATGTGACGCCAGGATGGAACATCACGCGGGCCCGTGGCCCGTAGACCGGCCTACGATGCCTGCGATGTTGCTCCGCGGCCTCCTCGTCCTTCCCCTCGCGCTGATCGCGGGGGCCGGGGCGTCGTGCGGGTCCGCGGCGGTCAGCTATGAGGAGGAGGTCGCCGACATCTACCGCCGCTACCGCCGGGGCGACCTCGAGCAGGCCGCCAAGCTGATGCAGCAGGGATACCGGGACCGGTGGAAGGTCGACTTCGACGCCGACGCCGGCACCATGGAGTTCGCCGACGACGCCGTGATCTGGAACCTGGAGCGCGGCAAGCTGCTGCTCGACGCCGGGCGCTACGGCCAGGCCTACGGGGCGCTCGAGGACGCCGAGACGGTCATCAACCAGGGCTTCGGCGAGCGCGCCACGATCAGCGCTCGCGAGACCGTCGACGAGGCGGAGTCACTGCTCACCAACCAGAAGGCCCTCCCTTATCAGGGCTACGTCCACGACCGGGTCCTGCTCAACTGCTACAAGGCCATCGCCGCCCTGCTCGAGCACGACCTGGACCGCGCCCTAATGGAGGCGCGCCGGGTCGAGGAGGCCCAGGACGCCGCCATCCGCCGCTTCGCCGCCGACGCCGAGTCCGCCGACCGCGCCGGCGCCGCCGAGGGCCTGCACCTGGACTACGGCCTGTTCGTCGAGAGCCCGCGGGTGCGCGAGGACCTGCCCTGGCTCCAGGGCGCCGACGCCTACCCGCCCAGCTACCAGGGCTTCGTCAACCCCTACGCCCTGCTGGTCAAGGCGGTGCTGCGCCGGGTCAAGGACGACCCCAACGAGCGCGCGGTCGTCGACCTGCGCAACCTCGCCAGCATGGTCCCCGACAACCGCTACCTGGTCGAGGAGCTCCAGCGCGCCGACGCCGCCGCGGACCCCGCCGGCTGGGTCTACGTGCTGTTCGAGAACGGCATGGCGCCGGTGATCGAGTCGGTCGAGGTCGAGGTGCCCTACGGCTACCTGCGCGCCATCTTCGGCAGCAAGCGCGACGGCCTGGACGTGCTCGACCGCGCCTTCTTCGCCCTGCCGGTGCTGCGCGACGGCCGCGGCGGCCGCCGCAGCTTGGTGGTCCGCGACGGCCTCGGCAACGAGGACCGCAGCGAGCGCGTCGCCGACATGGAGATGGTGATGCGCTACGAGTTCGAGCGTCGCATCCCGGGCATCCTGACCCGCGAGGTGCTGCGCCTGATCGTGCAGGAGACCGCCGCCCACGAGGTGGAGCAGGTGGCCAAGCGGCAGGACGACGTGCTCGGCGTGATCGCCAAGCTCGGCGGCCTGCTCTACAAGTCGGCGATGAACCGCGCCGACGACCGCAGCTGGCGGACCGTCGGCGCGGACTTCCAATTCCTGGTGCGGCCGATGCCCGACGACGGGCTGCTGCACCTCGACCTCTCCGACGGAGGGGTCCAGACCCTCACGGTCGACCTGGCCGGGAAGGACGTGGCGGTGCTCTACGTGAGGAGCGTCGGCCGCAATCACCTGACCGTGCACCAGGCCGGCTTCGATTACGGCTCCGGAGGAATCCAACCATGAGAAGCTTTCTGAAGAACACGATGCTGGCGGCGGCCGTCCTGGTCGCGCCGATGCTCGTCTCCTGCGCCGCGGCGGAGGAGGAGATGATCCAGTTCACCCCGGGCGGCGTGCCCTACGTGATCGAGTGGCAGGACCACGGCGTGAAGTCGGGCCTGTCCCTGATCGCGGTCGACTCCACCATGGAGGGCGACCTGCCGATCGCGGTGGTCGAGCTCCGCAACGCCACCGCCTCGGAGAAGCGCTTCCGCTCCGGCTTCGTCTGGGCGGACGCCGACGGCCGCGTCCTGGCCTCGCCCGGCACCGCGCCGCGTACCATCCACCTGATGCCCGGCGCCAGCACCACCCTGCAGAGCGCCGCCACCTCCCCGGCGGCCTACCGCTTCAAGCTCCAGCTCCGCAGCGAGAACTAGGAGGAACCCAAGATGAAGATCCACGCACTACTCGCCCTCCCGCTGATGCTCGCGGCCTGCGGCTCCAACACCACCGTCTACGACCCCGAGACCGGCGGCATCCGCGACGTCGACTCGATCGGCTACGACGACTTCTCGGAGGCCTCGGAGATCCTGATCCAGTCGATGCTGCAGTCCGGCGCGCTCAACGACCGCACCCTGGCCAAGCACGACGACGGCAAGATCATCCTGGCGCTCGAGGACATCGACAACTACACCTCGGCCAACCTCAAGACCAAGGTCATGACCGACAAGGTGCGCATCAGCCTCAACAAGTCGGGCAAGGTGCTGACCACGACCGCGGTCAAGTTCGGCGCCGGCGGCCCCGAGGACACCGGCACCAAGGAGGTGCGGGAGATCAACGACCCGATGTTCGAGGAGAACACCTACAACCAGGCGCGCACCGTGCGCCTGCCGGACATCAGCCTGAGCGGCTCGGTGATCAAGATGAGCGCCGAGGAGGGCCGCACCAAGGAGTCGGTGGTCATCTTCAAGATGAGCCTGACCGACATCCGCACCGGCCTGGCGGTCTGGGAAGACGAAGCCCCGATCGGCAAGCGCCGCACCAAGGGCCTGTTCGGCGGCTAGGCCCGCCGGCCTTCGGCGCCGAAGCGCGTCGGTCCCGCCAGGGGCCGGCGCGTTTTGGCTGTCTGGGAGCCGGGATCAGCCAGGCGGCCACTTCATCGCCCGGCCGCCGAGCACGTGCAGGTGCAGGTGCTCCACGGTCTGGCCGCCGTCCGCGCCGACGTTGGTGACCACCCGGTAGCCGTCCTCATCGAGGCCCGCCTCGGCCGCGACCGCGGCGGCCACGCGCAGCAGGTGCCCGAGCAGCGCGGTGTCGTCCTGCTCCGCTGCGGCGACGCTGGTGAGCGGCTTGCGCGGGATCACGAGCACGTGGAAAGGGGCCTGCGGCGCGACGTCGGGGAAGGCGACCGCCAGCTCGTCCTCATAGACGAACTCAGCCGGGATCTCGCCAGCCAGGATCTTGGCGAAGATGGTCACGAGCCCTGACCAGCGCCGGCCACGACCTTCTTCCAGTCCTCCTCGGCCATCTCCTCGGCCTCCTCGACCAGCAGCACCGGGATGCCGTCGTCGATGCGGTAGCGGCGCCGGGTCTCGGCGTCGGTCGAGACCAGCCAGTCGCCGTCCTGGACCAGGGTCGCCCGGCTCAGCGGGCAGCGCAGGATGGCGAGGAAATCGGGGTCGAGCTGGGCCATGGGCGCAGTATCGCAGGGCACCGGGGAGGGGGGAAGGGGCGGCGGCGGGACCGGGCGTGGCGGATGTCCTAGAATCGAAAGCTGCCCGAGGCTCTCGTGAGCTCCCCCCGCCTCCCCTTCCGCGTCGTCCGCTGCCTGGTCGCGGCCGTCAGCGGCTTCCTGTTCGCCTTCTCCGTGATGGCGGCGTGGTGGGCCTGGCTGGAGATCTCGAGCCAGGACTGGGATCAGCCCGGGCTCGGCTGGCTGAAGGTGGACTTCTGGTCGCGGCAGATGCCGTGGAAGGAGGCCGCGGCCGGCGGCGCCCTGACCCTGGTGCTTGCCTGCCTGGGCGAGGCCCTGCGCGGCCGCGGCCTGCCGGGCCTGGGATTGGTCCAGTGGGGGGCGCGGGTCTTCGGCCGGCCGGCCGGCTTCCTTTCGCTGGTGGCGCTGGCGCTGCTGCCGCAGGGCATGGCGGCCCTGTTCCGGCCGGCGCCGGCCGAGGGCGCTCCGAACGTACTCTTCGTCCTGGTCGACACCTGGCGCAGCGACCACACCAGCTTCCTGGGCTACGAGCGCGAGACCTGGCCCAAGCTGGGCGAGCTGGCGGAGGAGGCGGCGGTCTTCGAGCGCGCCGTCAGCCAGGCGCCTTGGACCAAGCCCACGGTGGCCTCGCTGTTCACCAGCCTGGTGCCGTCCCAGCACGGCGCCATGTCGCACATGTCGCGCGAGTCCGGCAAGCGCTTCGTCGCCATGGGCAACGAGCACACGACCCTGGCCGAGCGCTTCGCCAGCGGCGGCTACGAGACCTTTGCCGTCACCCACAACGCCAACATCCAGCCGGCCTACGGCTTCGGGCAGGGCTTCCAGAGCTTCCAATTCCTGAACGACTGGAACCTGAAGGCGGCGACCATCATCCACGAGGCCCAGAAGTGGTTCGACGCCTACCGCGGCGGCCGTCCCTTCTTCGCCTACGTCCACCTCACCGACCCGCACTACCCCTACGACCCGCCGCCGCCCTTCAAGGGCATCTGGGACCAGAGCGGCATGAGCATCCCGATCGACCACGAGGTCATCCACAAGCTGCACCGCGGCGAGCTGGAATTCACCGCGGAGGAGAAGCAGCACCTGCGGGACGCCTACGACGAGGAGATGGTCTACACCGACTCGGTGCTGACCCCCTTCCTGCTCAAGATCCGGGAGCAGCACCCGAACACGGTGATCGTGCTGGTGGGCGACCACGGCGACGAGTTCTGGGAGCACGGCGCCATGGGTCACGGCCACGTGCTCTACGACGAGCTGACCTGGGTGCCGCTGCTGATCTGGGCGCCCGGAGTGGAGCCGCAGCGCGTCTCCAGCCAGGTCCCCCTGCTCGACGTCGCGCCGACCTTGCTCGAGCTGGCCGGCCTCGAGTTCGCCCCCGAGGTCATGATGGGCGAGTCGCTGCTGCCGCTGATGCGCGGCGCGGGCGGCGGCCACCGGCCGGCGCCGATGGAGACCGGCGGCGACGGCGAGCCGCCCTGGCACCTCCGCGGCATCTCGATGGTCCACGAGGGCCAGCTATGGAAGCTGATCCGCGGCGAGCGCGACGACTGGAGCCCCGGCGGGGCGCCCTACACCCTGCTCTTCAACCTCGACGAGGATCCCGAGGAGCGGCATGACCGGGCCGCCGAGCGGCCGGAGATCGCGGCCGCCCTCTTCGAGGAGATGAAGGCCCGGGGGTGGTACACCCACCCCGACGACTTGGAGGGGGAGGGCTTCACCGGCGAGCTGGACGCCGGCACCGAGGAGAACCTGCAGGGCCTCGGCTACCTGGACGTGGAAGAGGAGGGCGGCGAGTAGGCCGCCCCTTCACGCTTTCTCCATCTTCCCGCCACGCGGAGACCACCCGCCCGGCATACTTTCGGGGCATGACCCAGCCGAAGCTCCTCTTGGTCGAGGACGACCCCGACCTGCTGGAGGTTCTCCGCCTGACCCTCCAGAGGGAAGGCTACGAGACCGTCGAGGCCCGTGACGGCGAGCAGGCCCTCCGCCTGGCCCGCCGACACGCGCCCGACCTCGTCGTGCTCGACGTCATGCTGCCCAAGCTCGACGGCATCGAGGTCTGCCGCCAGCTGCGCGCCGACCGCTCGCTGCAACACCTAGTGGTGCTGATGCTGACCGCCCGCGCCGAGGAGTCGGACGTGGTGCTCGGCCTGGGCGTCGGCGCCGATGACTACGTCTGCAAGCCGGCGCGGCCACGCGAGCTGGCCGCCCGAGTCAAGGCCCTGCTGCGTCGGGCGCGGGCCCGGGACCAACCCGTCGACGACCAGATCCTCGCCCGCGGCGAGATCGTGGTCGACCCGGTGCGCTTCGAGGTGCGGATCGGCGAGACCCGGATCGAGTTCACTCCGACGGAATTCCGGCTGCTCCAGACCATGATGGCCAGCCCCGGCCGGGTGTTCCGGCGCGCCGAGCTGCTCGACTACGCGGTCGGGGTGGGGGTCTACGTCGACGAGCGCAACATCGACACCCACGTCAAGTCGATGCGCAAGAAGCTCGGCGACCGCGCGAGCATGATCGAGACCGTGCGCGGGATCGGTTATCGTTTCGCCGATCATGCCGCCTGAGCTCGGACTGCTCGCCGCCGGCCTGCTGGTCGTGAGCGGCCTGTGGCTGCGGGAGCGTAAGCTCCGGCGCGCGGCCAGCGGTCAGGTGGCCGGCGCCCGCGGCCGGCGCGCCGCCTACCGCAAGACCGCCGAGTACCTATCGGAGGGCGTGGTCCTGCTCGATGGCCGCGACCGGGTGCTGTTCGCCAACCCGGCCGCCCTCGGCCTGCTCGACCTCGCCGCGGCGCCGGACCCAGCGACGCCGCCCTCCCTCCAGGCCTGGGCCGGCGCCGGCTTCGCCGCGTCGCTCCAGTACGGCAATCCCGAAGAGATCCACCGCGGCGTGGTCGAGCTGGAGTCCGGCGCCGGCCCGCGGGCCCTGGAGCTGACCAGCGGCCCCACCCTGCTCGGGTGGCGCTTCCTGATCCTGCGCGACCTGCGCGGCGCCGCGGCGGTGGACCTCAAGCGGCGCGACTTCGTGGCCAACGCTAGCCACGAGCTCCAGACCCCGATCGCGGCTCTGATCGGGCTGCTCGACCTGCTGGAAGACGCCAACCCGGAGACCGCGGCTTCCTTACTCGCTCGGGCGCAGCGCAACGCCCAGTCGCTGTCCTCCCTGACCCGCGACCTGCTCGGCTTGGCGCGGGCCGAGGACCCCGCCTGGCGGCCGGCGCCCCAGCTGGTCCAGGTCGAGGAGGTCGCCCGCCGGGTCGAAGAGCGGCTGCTCGACAAGGCCGAGCGCAAGGGGCTGGCGCTGACGGTCGAGGTGGATCCGGGAGGGCTGGAGCTAGTCGCCGACCCGGCCGTCTTCGAGACCGTGATCGCCAACCTGGTGGACAACGCCCTCTCTTACACCGAGCAGGGCGCGGTCAGCTTGCGGGTCAAGACCGAGGCTGGCGCCGGGGTGGTGGTCGAGGTCGAGGACACCGGCCCCGGCATCGACCCGGCGATCCTGCCGCGGATCTTCGAGCGCTTCTTCCGAGGCGACCCGGCCCGGAGCCGGGCCTCCGGCGGCACCGGCCTTGGCCTGGCGATCGTCCGCAACCTGGTGGGGCGGATGGGCGGCCGGATCGCGGTCCGGAACCGGCCCGGCGAGGGGGTCCTGTTCCGCGTGGAGCTGCCGCTGAGCCCCGCCAAGCCGCTGCCCGGCGCGGGCCAGGCGAGCTTCAGCTAGGCTTCACGGAGCTTCCTCGGCGATCTTCACTTTCCCTTCAAGAGCGGGGCTTATCGTCCGCGGCGAATCGGCTCCGTTCCCCCCCCGAATCGCCCGATGCCTCCCCAAGATCGCGCCCTGACCGAACCGGTCACCCCGACGCCCGCCGGCCGCCAGAGCCTGGCCACCGTCGGCGGCCGGATCCTGTTGCTGGTGGCCCTGCTCTACTTCTTCTTGGTGGCGATCAAGCTGCTGGAGAGCGGGATCAAGATGTTCGGCGAAGGCACCGCTGAGAACTTGTTCGTCGGCGTCGCCAACCCCTTCGCCGGCCTGGCCGTGGGCATCCTGGCCACGGCGCTGATGCAGTCCTCGTCGGCGACCACTTCGATCATCGTCGGCCTGGTGGGATCGGGGACCATGAGCGTGGCGACCGCGGTGCCGATGATCATGGGGGCCAACATCGGCACCACCGTGACCAACACCCTGGTGTCGATCGGCCACGTCCGGCGCAGCCAGGAGTTCCGGCGCGCCTTCGCCGCGGCCACGGTCCACGACTTCTTCAACGTCATGGCGGTGGCGGTGATGCTGCCGATCGAGCTGGCCACCGGCTTCCTGTCGAAGACCGCCCACGCCATCGCCTCGGGGGTGGAGGTCGGCAGCGGCGGCACCTTCAAGAGCCCGATCAAGTCGGCCGTGAAGTCGGGATCGGGGGTGGTGAAGGACTTCATCACCGACACCCTGGGGCTGAGCGGCGGCGTCGCCGCCACCATCCTGCTGGTGCTCGGCGTGGGCTTGGTGTTCGTGGCCCTGACCCTGATCACCAAGAACATGCGCAAGTTGATCGCCGCCAAGGCCGAGAAGGCCTTGAACGCCGCGCTCAAGCGCTCGGCGGTGTTCGCGATCGGGATCGGCACCCTGGTGACGCTCTCGGTGCAGTCCTCGAGCATCACGACCTCGCTGCTGGTGCCGCTGTGCGGCTCCGGCATCCTGACCCTCGAGAACGCCTTCCCGGTGATGCTCGGCGCCAACATCGGCACCACCATCACCGCCTTCCTGGCGTCGCTGGCCTCCGACCAGATCAGCGGCCTGGAGATCGCGCTGGTGCACGTCATGTTCAACCTGCTCGGCGTGGTCGGGGTCTACCCGATCAAGGCGATCCGCCACCTGCCGCTCCGCCTGGCCACCGGCCTGGCCGAGCGTTCGATCGGCAACAAGCTGTGGATCATCGGCTACCTCGGCGTCCTGTTCGTCCTGGTGCCGCTGACCGGCATCCTCCTGTTCCGCTAGACTCACTACCAGATGTTCGACTGGCTCAAAGCGCTCCGGGCCCAACCCTCCGGACTCCAAGACATCATGCAGTTCTTCGAGCAGATGCTCGAGGACGGCCGCCACGCCTTCGACGTGGCCGCCAACGCCCTGCTCGGCGGCACCGATCCCGACGTCATCAAGGAGGATCTGTGGGCGACCGACAAGCGGATCAACCGCAACGAGCGGCGGATCCGGCGCATGCTGATCACCCACGCCGCGGTCCACGGTCGCACCGAGTTCCCGGTCTGCCTGACCCTGATGAGCCTGGTCAAGGACGCCGAGCGGATCGGCGACTACGCCAAGAACATCTTCGATCTGATGCGGCTGGAGCGGCAGCTCCCGAAGGACACGGCCGACGACCTGATCCGCTTCAAGGACACGATCAGCACCCTGCTGGCCAAGGCCCGGAACATCTACGAGAGCCAGGACGAGGAGGGCGCCAAGGCCTTCCTGGCCGAGTGCGACGCTCTGTCCGAGCACTGCGATGCCAAGGTCGACGCCATGATCATGCGCGAGGAGGGCGGCGGCGAGGTCGCGGCGGCGGCGCTGGCCTACCGCTACTTCAAGCGCATCGTCAGCCACGCCATGAACATCATCACCAGCGTGGTGATGCCGATCGACCGGCTCGACTACTACGACGAGCCGCGCGACCGCTGACACCTCTTCAGGCGGGGGCCTGACGCCGGAGCAGCCAGAGGAAGACGGGGGCGCCGAGCAGGGCCGTCAGGACGCCCACGGGCAGCTCGCTGTGGCGGCCGAGCAGCTCGATCGATCGGGCAGCGGCGTCGGCGAGGGCCAGGAAGCCGCCTCCGGCCAGCCAGGCGGCGGGCAGCAGGACGGCGTGGCGCATGCCGGTGAAGGGGCGCACCGCGTGCGGGACCAGCAGGCCGACGAAGCCGATCGGGCCGGTGTGGGCGACCACCGCGGCGGTCAGCAGTCCGGTCCCGAGCAGGAGATCGCGGCGGGCGGCGCCTGGGTTCACCCCGCGGGCCTGGGCCAGCTCGGCGTCGAAGGCGAGGAAATCGAGGGCCCGCAGCCGGAACAGCACGGGCGCCAGGCCGGCGGCCAACCAGGGCAGGAGGCTCAGCGGTGTGCGGAAGCCGACAACCTCGACGGAGCCCATGAGCCAGCGGTCCATGCTCGCCAGGCGGTAGGGGTCGGCGAGGTAGCGGACCAGCAGCATCGCGGCCGCGAACAAGAAGTTGAGGGTGACGCCTGCCAGCAGCAGGCCGTCGGCGCGGGAGGAGCGCCGGGCGACCGCGAGCACCAATCCGACTTCCAAGAGGGCGAAGGCCAGGGCGAGCGGGCGCGGGGAGTTGGCGATGGCCAGGGCGGGGAAGGCCAGGACCAGGAAGGCGCCGAAGGTGCCGGCGGCGGAGACGCCGAGGGTGAAGGGGGTGGCGAGCGGGTTGCGGAGCAGCGTCTGCAGCACCGCGCCGGCCAGGGCCAGGGTGCCGCCCGCCAGCCAGGCGGTGAGGGCCCGCGGCAGGCGCAGGTCGGCCAGGATCCGGGCGTCGCCGCCCCATTCGGCGCGCGGCAGCCGCAGGATCTGCTCCAGACCTCCCCAGACGTCGACCTCGACGGCGCCGAAGAAGGGCACGAGGGCCACCGCCGCCAGCGACAGCGCGGCGAGCAGTCCGATCAGGGCGGCGGCGGGGGGGCGCTTCTCCATCGGCACGGGCTCCGGCCGGCAGGATCTTAGCGGTCGCCCACCCGCGGGGCGCCGCCCCATCCCTGTCTCCACGGGACCGCGCCATTAGACTACGACCAGCCCGGAGCAACCATGCCCATTGCCGTCTCCCGTCTTTCCCAGCTTCCTCTCCCGCTCCTTGTTTTCCTGTTCGCCGGCGCCGCGGCGGTCGCCCAGACCGGCGGGGAGAACGGGCTGCGCGCGCGGCTCCACGGCGGCTTCGGCCCGTCGACGGAGTTCGATCAGAACGTCCCGGCGGAGCTCACCGTCTACCGCGCCGGCCTGGACCTGGAGTACGACCTCGAGGCGGGACGCGACGCGACGCTGACCATCGGCGCCGGTAGCGAGATCGGCGCCTACGACTTCGACTCCTTCGGCCCGGTCGCTACCGGCACCGGCGGCGCCTTCGCTCACTTCGCCATCGGCTCGCTCTTCGGCAGCTACCGCCGCGAGTTGGACGAGCAGACCACCCTCTACTTCCAGGGCCGGGTGATGAGCGGGAGCGAGACCGGCGCAAGTGTCGAGGACTCCTTCACCTTCGGAGTGGTCGGCGGCGCTTCGCAGGAGATGGACGACGATCTGACCCTGGGGCTGGCGGTCGGCGTGCAGACCAGGCTTGAGGAGAACCTGATCCTCTACCCCGTGCCGCTGGTGGACTGGCGCATCGACGAGCGCTGGCGGCTGAGCTCGGGCCACGTCACCGACAACGCCTCCGGCTTCGAGGATCTGGCCGGCGTCCGGCTCTACTACGCCACTTCTGATGCTCAGGACTGTTACCTCGGCCTGGGTTGGCAGCTGCGGCAGTTCCGCCTGGACAATGAACCGGGCGACTCCTACCCCGAGGGGGCCGTCCTGGACAACCGGCTGGCGCTCTATGGCGGCTCCGTCTGGCAGGTGCAGCGCAACACGACCGTGCACTTGAATCTTGGCTACAACCTGCGCCAGGAGTTCGACACCCACAACGCCTCCGGGCCGAACCCGGCGGACCTCCAGACCGACCCGGCGCCTTTCGCCAGCCTGGGCGTCGAGTTCCGCTTCTGAGCCTGGCTCTGCCCCGCGGGCTCACCTGGCCCCGGGACCCCGCGCGCCGGCCCGCGGCAGCACGGCTGGCGCGCCGCCGCTCCGGCGCACCAGCTCGAATTGGTCGCCGAAGACCGGACGCAGCTGCGCCTCGTCCAGCACCTCCTCGGCGTCGCCGCGGGCCTGGATCCGGCCGTCGAGGAGCAGCACCAGCTCGTCGGCGAAGGCTGCGGCCAGGTTCAGGTCGTGGGTGACGCAGAGTACGCCGTAGCCCTCGCCGGCCAGCCGGGCCAGCAGGCCGAACAGGGCGGTCTGATGGTGGAGATCCAGCATGGCCGCCGGCTCGTCGAGCAGCAGCCAGTCCGGCTCCTGAGCCAGCACGCTGGCGACCAGGACGCGCCGTCGTTCGCCGCCGGAGAGTTCGCCGAGCCGCCGCGGCGCCAGGCACGCGGCTCCCACGGCCTCCAGCGCCCGCAGCACCGCCGCCCGAGTGTCGGCGCCCGGCCGGGTCTCGAACCAGCCGCCGTGGCCCGCCACTCGCGCTCCGAGCGCTACCGCTTCGTCGACCCGGAACGGGTAAGCCGGCTGGATCTCTTGCGGCAAGAAGCCGATGCGCCGAGCGCGGGCGGCGGGGCTCAGCCCGGCCAGCGGCTCGCCGTCGAGCTCCACGGCCCCGTCGGCCGGCGGGACCATGCCCGCCAGCGCTCGCAGCAAGGTGCTCTTGCCGGCGCCGTTGGGCCCGAGCAGGCACTGGAAGCGGCCGCGGGCGAGCTCCAGGTCGACGCCGCGCAGGATCTCCGGGTTCTCCGGGTATCCGGCGTGCAGGGCGCGGGCGGCGAGGCTCATCGGC
>CAYZXS010000010.1:87219-98107 GCA_964482495.1 uncultured Planctomycetales bacterium | reverse complement strand
GCGATCCAAGCGCCGGTGACCGACCAGACCGCCTGCAGGGCGCCCTCGCGCTCGAGGTCGAGCAGCAGCAGGCCGCCGGCGCCGACGACGAAGGCGGCGGCCATGGCGTTGCGCAGGAAGCGGTAGTCCTGGGCGCCCCAGTGCAGGCCGTCGGTGGCGAAAGAGAGCGCGTTGAGCGGCTGGGCCAAGGCGGCCGGCAGCCAGGCGGCGGCGAAGACCGCGCCGGCCTCGGGGGGCACCAGCCAGCGGGAGAACGCCGACTCGGTCAGCAGCATGCCGAGGGCGATGGCGACGCCCGCGGCCAGGCTCCAGCTGCAGCAGACCGCCGCCACCCGCCGCGCCAACCGCAGCTCGGCGGCGCCGAAGGCGGTCGCGACCAGGCTCTGGGCCGAGATCGCGAAGGCGTCGAGCACCAGCGCCGTGAACAGCCAGACGGTGCGGATGGCGTGGTGGGCGGCGCCGGCCTCGGCGCCGATGCCGGTGGCGGCGCGGGTGCCCAGCATCAGGAACACGGTCAGCAGCCCGGTGCGCGCGAACAGGTCGCCGCCGACCCGGAGCAGCTGGCTGGCCTGGCGCAGCGGCGCCGGCCGCGGCCAACCCAAGCGGCGGGCCATGGCGATCAGCGCCAGGCCGGCGCCGAGCCACTGGCTGATCACGGTCGCCCAGGCCGCGCCGGCGACGCCGAGGGCGGGGAAGGGGCCGACGCCGAAGATCAGCAGCCAGTCGAGCAGGACGTTGAGGGCGTTGATGGCGACCGCCACCTTCAGCGGCGCCCGCATGTCCTGGACCCCGCGCAGGGCGCCGAAGGCCACCAGCGTCACCAGCACCGCCGGGGCGGCCAGCAGCCGGATGCGCAGGTAGAGCACGGCGGAGTCAGCGACCGCCCCCTCGGCCTCCATGGCGCTGGCCGCGGCCGGGCCGGTGACCCAGCCGAAGAGCAACAGCCCCAAGCCGGCGGCGGCGGCCAGGGTCAGGCCCAGGCCGGCGGCGGCGCGGCCGGCCTCGCGCTCCCCGGCGCCGGCGGCGCGGGCGACCTCGGTGTGGGTGGCGACGCCGAGGAAGTTGAAGATCCAGAACACCCCCGAGAGCAGGGTCGCCCCCACCCCGACCGCCGCCAGGGGCGCGGCGCCGAGCTGCTTCAGGAAGGCGGTGTCGACCAAGGCCGCGACCGGCTCCGCGATCAGGGACAGGAGCACCGGGAAGGACAGCCGCAGCAGGGTGCGGTGGGGCGCGGCGGTGAAGGCGCCCAGGCCGGGAGGGGTTTCGGCCACGCTAGCCGGCCCGCTCCCCGGCTCCGGGCGACCCCGTCACCTCCGCGCGGTCGGCGACCGCCGCCAGGGCTTCCCCGCTGAGGCGGAAGGTCTGCCACTCCTTGAGCAGGGCAGCACCGATCGAGCGGTAGAAGCGGATCGCCGGCTCGTTCCAGTCCAGCACCGCCCACTCCAGCCGGCCGCAGCCGCGCTCCCGGGCGATCCGGGCCAGCTCGGCCAGCAGGCGGCCGCCGTAGCCGCGGCCGCGGTGGAGCTCGGGCACGTAGAGGTCCTCGAGGTGGAGGCCCGGCTGCGCTAGGAAGGTCGAGTAGGTCGGGAAAAAGAGGGCGAAGCCGACCGGCTCGTCGCCGGCGAAGGCCAGCAGCGCCTCGCAGGCCGGCGCGGGCGGGGCCAGGTGCTGGCGCAGCCGTTCCTCGGTGGCGACCACCTCGTGCCCGAGCCGCTCGTACTCCGCCAACTCCCGGATGAAGCGCAGCACCAGGCCGGCGTCCTCGGGGCCAGCGGGCCGGATGCGGAATCGAGCGGGCGGGTCCTGCGGGCTCACCCGCGCCAGCCTAGTGGCGCTTGTTGCGCTCCCGCTCCATCTTGTCCTCGCGGAAGTCCTCACGGGTCAGGATGAAGTGCCCGCCCTCCATCCTTCGCGACCTGCTCCAGGAAGGGGCAAAGCACGCAGTCGACGCAGCTGGTGGCGAAGCGGCCCTGGCGTTCGCCGCGGCTGAAGCTGCCGGCGACCTCCCAGCAGAAGCGGCCGCCGCCCTTGCCGCCGTTGACGCCGTCGTATTCCAAGTCGAGAGAAACGGGGCAGACCCCCAACTCCTCGACGAGGTGGCCGCCGAGCTCGCGGCCGCATTCGAGGACTTGCCAGCAGTTCTGTTTGGTGGTCATACCCGTGGCGACGTCGTGGTTGCCTAGATAGGCGACTCCCGGATTAGACCAAAGAAGCGGGTCCATTGCCAGGGACCGGTGCCAGGCTCCTTCATGCCCTTCGGGGCTACCATGGGGCCATGGACGCCTCATCCGGTGTATTCCATCCGCGCCCGGCCGCCCGGGTCCTCTCGCTCCTCCCCCTCCTGTTCCTGGTCACCGCCGGCTGCAGCCGCGGCCCCGAGCCGATCGTCAGCGCCCTGCCCTTCGACGTCATCGCAGCGCTGGAGCGGCCGGTCGGGCCGCCGAAGGGCACACAGTGGAGTCCGCACCACTTCATGAATGACCCAGCGGAGACGGCGACGCCCACCTCCTTGAACCGCGGCGTCGGGCGGAGTTCCATTCCAGGCGCCTCCGACAGCGCCGCCTCCCACGAGGCCTTCAGCGAATACACCGGCAGCGTCAGCTACGGCATGGACCTCTCCCTAGAAGCGATCGAGCAGCTGGACCGCTCCGCCTACGGCAAGGGCGCGGACCATTTCCTCGAGCGGATCGAGGACCACCTGGTCGGCCCGCTGGAGTCCGCCGGCCTGCAGCGACGCGACCGGCTCCGGAATTTCGTCGACGAGGACGTGCACGCCGTCTTCCGCCTCGAAGGCCTGGACGGGGCCCTACGGATCGACTGCCACAGCTACCTCTCGTTGACCTCCCGCCTGGCCGTGGTCTACCTCGACTTCCACTTCGAGCACGACCCGGGCTTCCTGCGCCCGGACGCCACGCTGGACGGCTAGCCCGGAAACGGAGCCGGCCGCCCCTCGAGGGACGGCCGGCCGGGATCGAGCGGCGCGCGCTCGGCTGGCTCCTTGACGAAGGAGCCTGGCACCTCTTAAGCAGGCACTGCTCCCATCTGCTCGAGGACCATGTCGCCCCACTCGCTGGTGGAGTGCAGGCCTGCCTTGAGGCCCTTGACGCGGTCGGAGCGGAGCAGCTCGGCGATGGCGGTCTCGACGGCGACCGAGGCCTGCTTCTCGCCCAGGTAGTCCAGCATCATGGCGATGGCGCTGACGGTGGCGATCGGGTTGGCGGTGTTCTTGCCGGTGGCCTTGGGCATGCTGCCGTGGATCGGCTCGAACAGGCTCAGCTTGCCCGGGTGCAGGTTCGCGCTGGCGGCGACGCCCATGCCGCCCTGCACCATCGCGCCCAGGTCGGTGATGATGTCGCCGAACAGGTTGGTGGTCACGGCGACGTCGAACCACTCGGGGTTCTTCACCATCCACATGCAGGCGGCGTCGATGTAGGCGTGGTCGGTCTTGACCTCGGGGTACTCCTTGGAGACCTCCTCGAAGACCCGGGTGTACAGGTCCTGCGCCCGCACGGCGTTGGCCTTGTCGATCAGGGTCAGCTGCTTGCGCGGGCGGGTCATCGCCAGCTCGAAGGCGTAGCGGATCACGCGCTCGGTGCCCTTGCGGGTGTAGCGCATCGGCTGCTCGGCGATCTCGTCGGCGGTGCCCTCGTTCTGGAACACCGGCGGATGCACGTAGGCGTCCTCGGTGTTCTCGCGCACGATGACCATGTCGACGTCCTCCGGCCCCTTGTCCTTCAGCGGGCAGTAACGCTCGTCGTAGAGCTTGATCGGCCGCAGGTTGAGGTACATGTCCAGCTCCCAGCGCAGCTTGCCGATGATGCCGCGCTCGATCAGGCCGACGGGCGCGCGCGGGTCGCCGATGGCGCCCAGCAGCACGGCGTCCATCTCCTGGACCTCGCCGAACTCCTTGTCGGGGAAGATGTCCTTCGTGGCCAGCCAGTGGTCGGTGCCGAAGGGGTACTCGACCCGCTCGGTCGAGAAGCCGAAACGTTCCTGGGCGGCGTCGAGGACCCGGAGGCCCTCGCGGACGACCTCGGGGCCGATGCCGTCGCCGGCCAGGACTGCGATTTTGTGCGTCTTGCTCATGGTGGGTTCCGTGGGGCGGAAACGGCGGATTCTAGCAGCGCGGTCATCCCTCGGAAGGCCCGGAGCCCCGGGAAAACAGCCTGGGCTCGGACACGTCCAACCGGTACATGACCTGGTTGTAGTCGTAGCGCGGCGTCGGGCTGTCGTTGCCGCTGAAGGTCGCGGTGTAGGTGCCCTCGAAGTAGATCGTGCGGCCGCCGTCCTGGTCGAAGAAGGGGTGGTGGCGGACGTTGTAGAAGCTGTAGTCGTCGTGGCTGACGATCTTGGTCGCCGGGCTCCATTCGCCCCACGGGTCTTCGGCCTCGGCGTACCAGACCTCCCCCACCATGGTCTCGCCCCAGGCCTGCAGGAAGACCGAGACCCACCGCTGGCGGTGCTCGTTCCAGGCCAGGCTGCCGCCGTGCGGCAGCACGCGCTCCCCGGTGGCGGCGTCGTGCAGGTCCCAGGCTCCCTCGTCGGCGCCGGCGTGGCCGCGCGCGACCAGCTCGGCCCAGCGCTGGCCGTCGACCGCGGCGGTGGACGCCTTCCAGCTCCAGCGCAGCCTGCCGTCTGCGTCGCGGTCGAAGGGGACCTCCGCGTCGGCCGCGAAGCCCTGCTGCGGCCACCGCGTGCCGATCTTCAGGCAGGTCCAGGCCTGGTAGCGGTCGGGCTGGAGATAAGCGGTGGTCGTGGCGGGCACGCGCACCGCCGGGAAGGGGTTGCAGAACAGCAGCCAGTCGGCGCCGTCGGCGTCCTGGTGCCGCAGCGGATGACCGACCGGGAACAAGGTCGCGTCCAAGGGCAGCGATCCGGCGCGCTCGAAGCGCTCGCGCTCGTCGCTCCAGACCACGAAGCCCTGCTCGTACAGCTCGCCGAGGGACTTCACGCGCATGAAGCGGGCGACCAAGCGCTCCTCACCGGCCGGGTCAGGGAGCGCCGCGAGTCCGTCGAGCCATACGGGCCCCGGCGCCTGCATCGGGCACATCTCGCGGCTGAAGCCGTCCTCGCCGACGTAGTAGCGCAGGTCGACGCCGACGGATGGATCGAGGCCGCCGTCGGCGGGCAAGGTGGAGCGCGCCCCCGAGGCCTGGAAATTGCCGAGCGGGTAGGCCGCGCGGCTGGTGTCGCCCCAGATCCAGAAGACCTCGCCGCGGTAGACCGCGCTCAGCACCGAGTCCTGGCCGAGCACGCCGCCGTTGAGCAGCGGCCGCGCGGTCGGCGCCGGCTCGCCGAGCAGCAGGCTGTCGCGGTAGATCCCCGCGCCGGTGACGCGGTAGAGGCGCTCGGCCAGGTTCAGCCGGTCGAGCTCGAGCCGCGCGCGGCCGCCGGGCTCGACCTCGAGCCGCGCGCCGCGGTAGCCGAAGCCGTCGGCCGGGTACTCGTAGCCGTGACTGCGGACGAAGAACCAAACCCGCTCCCCCATCAGATCGGGCTCGGCGATCGCGGCCCAGCCGGCGCTGTCGGTGACGAAGAGCAGGTGGTTCACGGTCTCCAGCTCGACCAGCGGCACGCCGCGCCCGGTGGCGCGGTCCACCACTTGGACGCCGTAGGCTTCGGGGATCGGCCCCGCCTGGAGCAGAGCGAGGAGGGCCAGGGCGCCGAGCAGCATGGCGCCAGTCTGGACCGCGCGCGGGCGCCGGTCCAGCGCCGGCTCAGGCGCTCCCGGTCAATCCAGGGCCACCGCCGGCGGCAGCGCGATGACGCCGCCGTGATCCTCCTCGCGGACCTCGAATTCGCTCACCAGCGAGCCGAGCAACTCGGTGGCGCCGTCCACCTGGCGGGAGTAGGTCCAGAAGAACTGGTAGCGGCCGGAGACCTCGAAGGCGGCGGTGAGTTCGCCGCCGGGGACCAGCTCACCCTCGAGCGGCACCACGATCCGGCCCTGGCTGACCGACGCGCCACCGTCGGTCCGGCGCCGCAAGGTGACGCGCAGGTCGAGACCGGGATCCGGCGCCGGCAGCGGGTCCGGCAGGCGCAGCCGGGTCGGCTGGATCAGACGCATCACCACCTCGACGTCGCCCAGCAGCTCGCGCAGCAGCACCGGCCGGTAGCCGCTCGCCTGCACCAGGTAGTCGCGCGGCGCCAGCGCCAGGGCCGGGATCGAGAAGCGTCGGTCGTCGACGGGGCGGAAGCCGCCGCGGGCCCCCATGCCGTCGAGGCTGACCCGCATCACCGAGGCCATCCGCGCCATGCCGGCGCCCGCTTCGTCGAGCACCGTGATGTGGAGCGGGAACACCCGCTGGCGCAGGTCGGCACGAGCGGCGCGCGTGGTCTCGCCGCCGCGCACCACCAAGCCGCCGCGCAGCTCCACCGGCTGCTCCAAGCCGCGCAGGGAGAGCTCCAGCTCGTAGACGCCGGGCGGGAGGTCGCGCCACAGCAGCTCCTCACCGCCGCCGAAGGGCGGCTGGCCGCTCCAGCGCTGGCTCGGGTCGTTCTGCCGCTGGGCGATGGCCTCCAGCTCCTGGGCGCCGAAGCCCTCAGGCAGCAGCACCTCCATCACGATCTCCCCGGCCTGCAGCAACTCGACCTCGAGCGCCGGCTCCCCGGCGGCGAAGGCCACCGGCTGCTCCTGGAAGCTGCCGGACTTCTGGGCCCGCAGCCGCAGCTCGCCGGCCGGCGTCCGAGCCTGGATCCGGAACCGGCCGTTCGGGCCGGTGACCTGGCGCTCGTGGTCCACTTGCTGCCAGACCTCGCCGAAGTCATCGCTGCGCAGCTCCAGGAACTCCGCCCGGAGCACCGCCCCGGCGACCGGCTCGCCGGCGCCGTCGACCGCGCGGCCGGCGACGAGCACCGGGACCGGCGCCAGGCGCAGCTCGCCCAGCTCGTGCACGCCGGGGGGGTAGCGGCCCGCCAGCGCCACGCGCGCGACGGCCAGTTCGGGGCCGACGCCCGGCCGGATGGTGCGCGGCGCCGCTTCGACCTCCAGGGCCGACAGCGCCCAGGCGGCCGGCTTCGCCGGGAGGCGCAGCTGGAAGCGGCCGCCCTCCGCGACCTCGAACGGGGCGCCGAAGCTGCTGCCGGAGCCCGCGCGCAGCTGATATCGCCAGCGGCCGGCGCGCCCCGGTGAGCCGTCCTCCTGGAGCAGGGTGCCGGTGAAGGTCGTGCCGGCGCCCAGGTCGACGACCAGCTCGACGCGCTCGCCCGGGGCCGCCGGCCCGGCGCCGTCACCGCTGACGCTGCCGCTGTAGCCCTCGAGGTCGAGGGTGGCCCGGTAGCGCAACCCGAGCGGCACGTGCCGGAACAGCGCCTGGCCGTCGACGACGGGCTCGTTGACGCCGCCGAAGGCCAGGAACGGTCGGCGGTCGCCCTCCCCCGGCAGCGGCGCCAAGGTGCATCGGCGCGCGGCGCCGGCGCCGCGCAGCTGCACCACCAGCTCCCCGGTCGGAGGCAGCCGCAGAACCACCGGCTGGTCGGGCGGCTGCTCGAGCGGGAAGGGCGCCCACGCGGGCTCGGGCGCGGCCAGGGCGGCGGCGGCGAAGGCCTGCTCCTGGTCGGTCAGGGCGGCGCGAAACAGGCCGAAGTCGAGAAAGACCGCCACGCCGTCGGGCGGGCGCGAGACCTTGCGCACTGAGGCGGAGCCGCCCTGGCCCTCGCGGGCGGACAACACCACCGGCACGCCGATCGCCGGCGCGCCCTGGTGGTCCAGGACCTGGACCTGGAGGCTCTGCCGCGGCGCGACCAGGAGCTCGATCTCGGCGCCTTCGCCCGGGCGCCAGATCGCCAGGCCCTGGAAGGCGTCGGCGGCGATCACGACCAGGCCGCCGCCTGCGTGGCGGCGCTGCAGCAGGCCGCGGGCGTCGGTGGTCGAGCGCTGGCCGAGCGCCAGCAGCTCGGCGGAGAGGCCGCCGCGCGCGCCAAGATCCTGGCGCTGATGCTGATCGACCTGGTCGAGATCGAACAAGACCAAGGGGCAGTCGGGCACCGGGCCAGAGCCGTCCATCGCCACGCTGCGGATCTCCAGCGCCACCGGCTCACCCGAGCCGGGCGGCGCGCCGGCGAGCTCGGTGCGGCCGGTCTCCCCGGCGGCGCCGGAGACAGCGGCTCCGGAAGCTGCGGCGGGAGGAATCGGTCCCGGCTCGGCGGCGGCCGCTGCCCCGGCAGCCCTGCCGTCGCCACCCGCGCCGTCGCCGGCCATGGGGTCCTCGCCCAGCAGGTAGACCAGCGCCCCGGCCAAGCCGGCGAGGGCGATCAGGAGGAGCAGCTTCCGCAAAGCAGGCCTCGGAGCCAGCGGGATCAGCGCCAGTCGGACTTGCCGCTCTTGCTGAGCACCAGCCACAGCGCCAGCGGCGCGGCCCAGTTCGGCCAGCGCTCGAGGAAGGACCAGATCTCGCCGCCGCCCAGCGGATAGGCGGCGGCGGCCAGCATCGCCAGGATGCCGCCGAAGAGCAACGAGGGGCGCCAGGGCTTGAAGAGGGTCTGGGCGCCGATGCCGAGGCTGAGGGCGCCGATGACCACCAGGGCCCGCAACGACAGCTCTTCGCTCCAGCCGACGGTGCCGGTGATCAGCGCCAGGTAGGTGGGCTCGCCGCGCAGGGCGTAGACCCCGTGGCCGAGGAATTCGCCGGCTACCGCCAGCCGCAGGATCCACTCGAGGGCCTTCATGGCCCCAGGATAGTCATCGCGGTCAGACCACCGCGAATTCGGGCCGGTAGCGGACCGTGCCGCGGCGGCCGCGCAGGGCTCCGGGGGACAGCTCGGCCACCAGGAAGGCCTCGTCGGGCGCGCCGTATTCGTCCATCAAGCCCAGCGGGTGGGCCGGCCGGAAGCCGAAGCGCGGGTAGTAGGCCGGGTGGCCGAGCACGAAGACGACCTCGTGTCCCGCGGCCGCCAGCGCTCGCAGGCCGGCCTCGACCAGGCCGGCGCCGATGCCCCGGTTCTGGCGCTCGGGCAGCACCGCCATCGGCGCCAGGCCTTGCGCCGCCCAGGGCTCGCCTGCGCCGTCGACGGTCACCGGGCTGAACAGGATGTGGCCCAGCAGCCGGTCGGCGTCGAGCGCGACCAGGGAGAGGGTGGCGGCGCCGTGCGCGCGCAGAGCGTCGACCAGCTCGGCTTCGCCGGGCCCGCCGAAGGCCAGCTGGTTGAGCCGGCGCACCGCCTCGTGGTCCTCATCGTGCTCCGGCCGGATCACCCACGCGGGCTGTCCCGTCATGGCCGTCATCTTCGCTCCGCCGCTAGGCTCGACGCAATGAGCGAATCCCCCACTCCCCCCCATGGCAGCATCGGCTGGCTCGACCTGACGGTCGAGGACGCGCCGCGGCTGCGTGACTTCTACTGCGCGGTGGCGGGCTGGGAGGCCGAGGAACACGACATGGGCGGCTACGCCGACTTCGTCATGAAGGCCTCGGACGGCTCCCCGGTGGGCGGCGTCTGCCACGCCCGCGGGGGCAACGCCGGCATGCCCGCGGCCTGGCTCAGCTACATCGTCGTGCCCGACCTCGACGCGGCGGTGGCGGCGGCCGAGCAGCGAGGCGGCGAGGTGGTCGTGCCGCGGCAGGCGCAGGGCGGCCAGGGCAGCTACGCCGTGCTCCGCGACCCGGCCGGGGCGGCCTTCGCGCTCTACCAGCCGGCCGCCGCCGACTGAGGCCCGGTCACTGCCCGGGCACGTCCAGGGTGGCGATCAGGTCCTTGGCCTTCCCCAGCTCTCCCTCGGTGCCAGTCAGCAGCAGCGAGTTGGTGCGGGCATCGGGGACGACCTTGAAGGAGTCCAGGTGCGACAGGCTCTCGGCGAGGATTCCGGCCAAGCCGTGGGCGACGGCGTGCTGCAGGGCGACCACCTGGACCTCGACCTCCGCCTCGGCCTCGCGGTAGATCTCGTCCGTCCAGGAGTCGTTCGGGCTGGCATCGATGATGCAGGCGGACAGGGGCAGGAGCAGCAGGGCGGTCAGGAGTCGCTTCATCGGGCTTCCTCGGGGTCGGAGAGCAGCAGGGCGTCGAGGCCGAACATGTGCCGCGGCAGCGCCTGCTCGTTGCGGCCTACGATCTCGACGCGCAATCGGTTCCCCTTCTTCCGCAGTTCGAAGACGCCCAGCTCGACCTCGGTGGTCTCGACCGAGGGGTGGTAGCGGTCCCACTCCCCCGCCGGGGCGCCGTTCAGGGCCAGCTTCAGGACGCCGTAGTCGTTGGCGCGGGTGAGGCGAGCGACGACGCGGTAGCGGCCGGCGGCGGGGGCGTCGAAGCCGAGCTCGAGGTGGTCGCCGGGGGCGCCGTCGATCCACCACAGCTGCTGGTCGTTGCTCCAGCGGAACTGCGGCACGTCCTGGACCTCGGTGCGGCCGCCGCCGCGCTCCAGGACCTCGAAGCTCTCGCCTTCGAGGGCGCCGGGGACCCGGAACACCTCGACCACGTCGCCGCGCTGCCGGGACACCGGCCGCGCCGCGGCCTCGGGGTCGGGCGCGACGTTGCTCTTGGCGCCGGGGCGGGCGTACCAGAAGGTCGCGGGGGCGTAGTCCATGCCCGTGCCGGCCCAGTGCCACAGCTCCATGTCGAACTGGAAGCGCTCGCGGAAGGGGATGCCGTCGAGCAGCCGGTAGCGCGAGTTGGTCGAGGCGCCCACGGCCAGGTTGCCGGCGCCGCTCGGCTGGGCGTGGAAGGGCGTCGCGAAGGTCTCGGGCCGGCACCAGGCGTAGCCGTAGTAGTCCTCGGTTCCGGTGCCGAAGTGCGACGGGAAGGCCTCGCCGTCGACCCAGATCTTCTCGTCGCCCTCGCCCCACCAGGAGGCGGCGCCGTTGAAGATGCTGAGGGTGTCCCCAACGAAGACCCCGCGCCCCTCGGCCGTCAGGTAGTTGACGTCGAAGGCGCCGCCGCCGTCCATTCCCTTGCCGCC
>CAYZXS010000010.1:82689-87119 GCA_964482495.1 uncultured Planctomycetales bacterium | reverse complement strand
GTAACGCCGGTAGTTGATCTGATAGTAGAGCGCCTCCCCCTCCTTGGCGCCGCGGTCCACGGGCACGTCGGTTGAGTAGGTGATCTTGCAGCCCTTGGCGTACGGGATCGGCAGGTAGAGGTTGTGGCCGCGCCGGGCGTAGTCGGTCTCGGGGGACACCGAGGAGCTGAAGGGCTCCCCCACCAGCGCGCCGCCGCTGATCAGGTCGGCGATCGGGCCCTCGATCTCGGCCTGCTCCTCGCCGTCGAAGTAGAAGCGCAGCGTCCCGTTCGAGAACGGACCGCCCTTCGGCCCGTGCCAGGTGGCCCAGAAGCGGACCACGGCGCCGGGGCCGTCGTCCTCCATCATCACGTACTCCTTGCGGCCGTCGCGCTCCTCGACCCGCAGGAACTGGCTCCGGTCCCAGTTGGCGAACCAGCCCGGCTGGTCCGGCGCCACCGAGTCGCGGTCGTAGCTCGAGGCCTGGACGCAGCGGTACTCCGGGTCCGGCCAGGTCGCGATCCGGTCGCGCGCCACCATCTCGTGGAGCAGGGATTCGAAGTCGACCTGCTGCGCCGGCGCTCGGCCGGCCAGCGCCAGGAACAGCAGCCCGACCAGGGCCGCCCACCGCGCGCGCGTTCGCCTCATGCGGCAGATCCTACTCCTCCGCCGCGGTCGGCGGGCGGCCGGGATCAGCCCAGCCAGTCGCCGTAGAGCTCCGGGCGGCGGTCGCGCAGGAACAGCGTCCGCGCGTGCGACGCGGCGCAGGCGCCTAGGTCGAGCTCGGCGGCGAGGACCTCCTCGGTGCCGCTGCCGGCGCGGGCGAGCACCACCCCGGCCGGGTCGCAGACGAAGGACTCGCCCGCGAACTCCAGCGCCTCCTCGGGTCCGACGCGGTTGCAGAGCGCCACGAAGCAGCCGTTCTGGAAGGCGGCGACGCGCATCTCGGCCTCGTAGAGCCCCTCAGGCCACTCCCCCACGGCGCCCGCCTGCGGCACCACCACGAGCTCGGCGCCGGCCAGCGTCAGGGCCCGGAAGTACTCGGGGTAGTGGCGGTCGTAGCAGATGGCGACGCCGACCTTGCCGGCGGCGGTGTCGTAGACCGGCGCGCCGCGGTCGCCCGGGGCGTAGTACCCGCGCTCGTGGAAGAGCGGGTAATCGGTGATGTGCACCATGCGCGTCACCCCGAGCAGGGCGCCGTCGGCGTCGATCACCGGGCTGCTGTCGAAGGCGCGCTCGCCGTCGCGCTCGTAGAGGTTGAGCACCACCACCACGCCCAGCTCGCGCGCGACGGCGGCGAAGGCCTCAGTGGTCGGACCAGGAACCGGCTCGGCCAGGTGGCGCGGGTCGCCCTCGGCCGGCCGCTGGGGCCAGAAGCGGTCGAAGGCGAGCTCGGCGAAGGCCACCAAGCCGGCGCCGTCGGCGGCGGCGCGGCGGGCCGCGGCCAGGCCGCGCTCGAGGTTGGCTTGGCGGTCGGGGCCGGCCGGCTGCTGGACCAGGGCGATGCGCATGGGCCGATGGTCGGCCGGCAGCGCGCCCGGGTCAACCGGCGCCTTCGAGCCGGGCCTCGAGTCGGTCCAGCGCCTCGGACCAGCGGCGCTTGGCGGGCGCCACGCCGGCCTGGCGCGGCAGCTGCGACTGCTGCACCGCCAGCCGGCACTTGCCCGGCCCGAGACCCTCGATCCACACCGCCACGGTGCTGCCGTCGTCGGTCCAGGTGTAGCGCAGCGACTTGGGCCGGGTCGCGGTGCGCAGCTCGAGCGGCGCGCCGGGCAGCCAGCCGCGGCGGCGGCGGCCGTCCTTCCAGGCGTCGAAGGCGGCGGCGGCGGGAGCGCGCAGGGTGCGGCTGGAGTTGGCGCTGTAGCCCCGGCCTTGCTGGTGCTTCTTCCGCAGGCCGCGCTCCTGCTCGAAGCCGACGGTGATCGTCTGCGCCCACCAGCCGCCGATCGCGGGGAACTCGGCCCCGAGCCAGCGGGCGATGTCGCGGTGGCTCCAGGCGGCGGCGCCGGCGGCGTCGAGCCGGGCAAGCCAGTCCGACCAGCCGGCGCCGGTGGCCTCGCGCACGGCGGCCTCGCCGACCCCGGCGATCTTCTTGGCGGCGGTCATGCCCCCAGCCTAGCAAGGGCCGCCGCGCTCAGCCCCGGCGCTCCGCCGGCACCGACTCCGGGTCGAAGACGAAGTCCAGCCGCACCACGGTTCCCGGGTCCTGCGGCACCCGGACGTCCTTCCAGGGCAGGAACGCGGCCGGGTTGCCGCTCGAGACCGATCCGACGCAGACGCCGACGTACAGGTCCCAGACGTCGCGCTCCTCGTCGAGGATGCGGGAGCCCTCGACGCCCTCGAAGCGGTAGCGGCCCTCCGCGTCGGTGCGGGTCGAAGCCAGCGGCCAGCGGGTGGCGAAGCCGCCGTGGGCGGTCACCTCGACGCCGGCCAGCGGGGCGCCGGAGGGGTGGAGGACGACGCCCCAGAGCACCGGCCCGGCCAGCGTCGGCCCAGGGGGCTCTGGGCAGGACCGCTCGAGGTGCCCCGGCCCGCCGCTGGCGCAGCCGCTCAGGACACCGGACGCCACGATCATCACCACCAGGAGGAGCCGCCTCATGCCGGAGGAACGCCGCCGGGGGACGGGTCTTGGCCCTCTTCCAGCCGCGCGCCGTCGCCGACGGTGCAGACGGTGGTCCACGGCCGGCGGCCGAGCGCGGCCGAGGTGGCGGCGGCCAGGTCAGCGGCGTAGTCGGCGGCGCTGCGCTCCTCGACCAGGTGGATGGTGACGCCGCCGAAGCCGCCGCCGCTGAGCCTGGCGCCGTGGCAGCGCTCATCGGCCTGGGCGAAGGCGACCAGGGCGTCGAGCTCGGGGCAGGAATTCTCGAAGCACTCCTGGCTGCTGCGGTGGGACTCGAACAGCAGCCGGCCGAAGCCGGGGGCGTCGCCGTCGCGGAGCCGGATCACCGCCTCGCGCACGCGCTCGTTCTCCCCCACCACGTGCAGCGCCCGCTTGGCCGCGGTCGGGTCGAGCCGTTCGGCGTGCTGCTCGAGCATCTCCCGGCTGACGTCGCGCAGGCTGCGCACGCCGCGCTCGTGGATCGAGAGCTGCTCGACCGCCCGCTCGCAGCTGGCTCGCCGCTGGTTGTACTCCGCGGCCAGGTCGTGCTTGACGCCGCTGTCGGCGACGACGAAGGCGTAACCCTCGAGCAGCGGGCAGTAGCGCCGCTGCAGCCCCCGGAAGTCGGTCTGCAGCAGCTGGCCAGCGCTGCCGAAGAGCGAGCTCAGCTGGTCCAGCAGGCCGGTCCGCGCCCCGACCGCGCGCGACTCGGCCTCCTGGCCGACGCGCACCAGCTCCTCCGGCGCCAGTTCCAGGTCCAGGCACCGCGTCAGCCCCAGCAGGACGCTGATCTCGAGCGCCGCCGAGCTGCTCATGCCGGCAGCCAGCGGCAGCTCGCTGGCCACGGCGACTCGGAAGCCGGGCAGGCTCACGCCGCGGTCGAGCAGGGCGGCGGTGATGCCGCGCAGGTAGTTGCGCCAGTCCCCGGCCGCCCCCGCGCGCGCCGCCTCCTCGAGGGCGAAGCCCCCCGAGGCGTCGGGCAGGTTGGCGCTGACCGCCTCGACCCGGCCGTCCTCGGCCAGCGCCACCGCCGCGGCGGTGCGGAAGCCGGCGGCGCAGGAGAGCACCAGGCCCTCGTTGTAATCGGTGTGGTTGCCCAGCACCTCGAGCCGGCCGGGGGCGCTGGCGAGGGCCCCCGGCGCGCGGCCGAAGGCGGCGCGGAAGAGCTGGGAGGCCGCTCGAAGGGGAACCACGGCGCGCCAGTCTAGCCCGCCCCGCGGACCGCGCCGGCCGCCCCGTCTGCCGCTCCGCCGGCCTCCGGCGCCGCCGCCAGCCGCTTCAGGACCGCCGCCAGCATCAAGAAGCCGATCAACATCAGCGCCATGCGCGCGATCTCCAGCGGCACGGCCTCCTCTTCGGTCAGCACGCCGACGGCGACCCCGATCGGCACCAGCCCGACCCGCAGCGACCACGCCAGCAGCCGCTCCAGCACCGTCGCCTGCGGCAGCAGGAAGCTGAAGGCGAACAGGCTCAGGTAGGCCAGGTGCCACTTCATCAGGCTGAGGAAGCTCCACAGCTCGATCTCGCCGCGGTCCGCCCACAGGCCGTTCGGGAACTCCAGCAGCCGGTGGACGCCGACCAGCAGGTGCAGGTTCTCGCCGAAGTCGAGCAGCGCCGTGCCGAGCAGGCCCGCGACCGCCAAGGAACTCAGGGCGTGCGGGCGCAGCGCGTGCAGGCCGCGCGCGGCGAGCACCAGGCAGGCCGGGAAGACGATCACGAACAGGTTGTCGAAGTAGAGGATCCAGCGCAGCGTGCCCCGCGCCGCCTCCGCCAGCTCGGCGTTCCAGGTACGCGGATCGAAGGCGCGCTCGAAGTGCTGCTGGGTGACGCCGCCGCCGGCGATCGCCGACAC
>CAYZXS010000010.1:0-82589 GCA_964482495.1 uncultured Planctomycetales bacterium | reverse complement strand
CGAAGGCGCGCTCGAAGTGCTGCTGGGTGACGCCGCCGCCGGCGATCGCCGACACGACCATGCCGAGCATCAGGAAGGCCGCCAGGACGGCGAGGCGCGACGAGAGACGGAGGGCTGCGCGGGGATCCATCGACGCCCAGGCTACCCGCCCTCGGCCAGGATCCGGTCCAGGCAGGCCTCGGCGCCCGGGCCGTCCAGGCACGAGGAGGCGTAGTCTCGGTCCAGGAGCGGCGGCGACAGGGCCCAGGAGTACTTGGCGGTCTGCTTGTTGAGCACCGCCTCCGCCAGGGCGACCGCGTCCACCGGCCCGCGCTGGCGGAGCGCGGCCAGCCGCTCGAGCAGCTCGTCGGCGCCGAGGCCCCGCAGGCTGAGGGCGAAGCCGCGCCGGCTCAGCTCCAGGCCCTCCGCTACCAGCAGCGCCGTGAGCGTATTGGCGACCCGGTCGGAGTCCCAGACCAGGAGGTGCAGCTCGCGGCCGTCTTCGACCAAGCTGCTGTCCGCCAGGCCCAGGGCCGCGAATTGCGCCCGGCCATCGCGCAGCAGGGCGGCGGCGACGTCGTCGAGGTAGCGCGGCTCGTCCCGGCCGGCGTAGAGCTCGCGCATGCGGTGGCGGATGCGGCCGTGGACCTCGCCGCCGGCCGAGGGCTCGAAGCGCGGCGCGCTGCCCGCCGCGGCTGGCTCCACCTCGACGCGCCGGGCCTGAGCGTCGACCGCCAGCAGCTTCCAGCGGCGACCGGCGTAGACCACGTACTGGCCCGCCACCAGGCCGTCGTCGCCAGCCATGGTCCCGAGGGCGCGGCCGGCGTGGACCACCTGGTACTCCTCGACGCTCTCGAAGACCGAGTAGAAGCTGTAGTGGCCGAGCAGGCGCTCGCCGGCGGCGCCGGGCATGAGGGTGCCGTCCTCGGACTGCTCGACCAGCTCCTGGTCTCCCATCGCTCGCAGCAGCTGGAGCAGCGTGGCCTGGTCGACGCCGGCGAAGGGCGAGCCGTCGCCGAGCACCGCCCACAGCTGGGCGGCGGTGGCGCCGTCGTGCTGGGCCAGCACCGAGAGCACCTGGTGGACTAGCGTCGACAGGTGCAGCTCGCCGGCGGCCGGCGGTTCGCACCATCCCTCGAGCAGCAGCTCGAGCATCGCCACGCTCTGGAACAGCGCCGGCCTCAGGCCGTCGAGCGCGCGGTCGCCGGGCGGATCGGGCTCGGCCACCGCCAGCCGCAGCACCGGCCGGCCGTCGCGACGGCCCGACCTCCCAAGCCGCTGCCGCAGCGCCGCCACCGAGAAGGGCGCGCCGATCTGGGCGATGCTGGCGACGTCGCCGATGTCGATGCCCATCTCCAGGGTGGAGGTGCAGACGGCGGTGAAGGGGAGGCTGGAGCGCTTCAGCCGCTGCTCGACCTGCTCCCGCAGCGGCTTGGCCAGGCTGCCGTGGTGCGGCAGGAATTCGTTCGGCACCCGCTCCCGCTCGCACCGCTCGCGCAGCCGGTCGGCGTAGAGCTCGACCTCGCGCCTGCTGTTGGAGAAGACCAGGTGGTTGCTGCCCCGGAGCTTGCGGAACAGGTGGGTGGCGATCGCGTCGACGTGCGCCTCGTCGCCGCCGTCCCGGTAGCCGCGCAGCTGCAGCCGCAGCTCCTGGCCGTCTTGCTCGGAGTGGATGATCTCGACCGCGTTGCCGCCGCCGGGACGCAGCGCCTCCGCCGCCAGGCCGAGGTCGCCGAGGGTGGCGCTCAGGCCGATGCGCGGCGGCCGGCGGCGGAGCGCGAACTCCAGCCGGTGCAGCAGCGACTGCAGCTGACGGCCGCGTTCGGTGCCGAGGAAGGCGTGCAGCTCGTCGACGACGACGTAGCGCAGGTCGGCGAACAGCCCGCGCAGCTGCCGACCGCGCAGCACGAACATGGCCTCCAAGGACTCTGGCGTGATCAAGAGCATGCCCGATGGCGCCTCGAGCAGCTTCTGCTTGCGGCCGCCGTCGACGTCGCCGTGCCAGCGGTGCACCGGCAGGCCGAGCGGCCCGGCGAGCTCCTCGAGGCGCTCGAATTGGTCATTGATCAAGGCCTTGAGCGGCGCCAGGTAGAGCACCGACAGACCCGCCGCCGCCGGTCCGTCCCCGGCGGCCGCGCCCGCCGCGCTGGCCGCCTCATCGCGCCTCGTCAGCAGCGCCGAGCAGATCGGCAGGAAGGCGGCCTCGGTCTTGCCGGCGGCGGTGGCTGCGGCGATCAGGACATCGCGCTTCCCCTCCAGGATCGAGGTGACGGCGCGCTCCTGGGCGTCGCGCAGCCCGGTCCAGCCGGCGCGGTGGAGCCGGCGCTGGACCTCCGGGTGAAGCCGTTCGATGGCCCCGGTCCCCGCCGCGGGCTCAGAGCCGGAAGGAGGCGAGCTCATCGTCTCCGCCGCCGTTCTCGGCCTCTCCGCTCCCCTCGCCCTCCTCGGCGTCCTCGGGCAGCGGCTCGAAGTCGGGATCGGGCTCCTCGTCGAGGCGCAGGTCGCCGACCAGCTCCTGCCAGCTCGTGCCCGGGTTCTGCTCCAGCACCGCCAAGAGCTGCACGAAGCTCTTGATGGTGTTGCGCGGGGTTCGGAAGTAGGCCTCGCCGATGCGCTGATGGCAGTGGTCCATGAAGGCCTTCAAGCCCTCGTCCGGAAGCAGGTACTGCTCCTCGTCGCCGCCGGCCTGGACGTGGCGCAGGTTGCGCAAGAGCACGAAGAAGTCCTCCAGGCTGAGGTTGGCCAGCCGCAGCACCGGGCCGGAGAAGTCGACCAGGCCGTCGCGGGCGAAGCTGTTCTCGCTCAGGCGCGACTGCAGGGCCTCGTAGCTGAACAGGCCGCGCCGGGTGTCGGTCAGGAACTCCGGGGTGCCGCCGAGCACGAAGCCCAGGCCCTCGGCGGTGCCCTGCAGGCAGTCATTCAGGATGCGCAGGATCTGCTCGTAGTTGCTGCTGCGCGCCCGGCCGCTGCTCATCTTGTAGAGGTTGACCAGCTCATCGAGCTCGACCAGCAGGCCGCCATAGCCCGCCAGCCGGGTGAAGCGGCCCATCAGCTTCAGGCTGTCGTAGACCGTGGCGTCGTCGATGATGGTGCGCACGCCCAGCGCCTTGCGGGCGTCGGTGCGGGTGGCGAATTCGGCCCGCAGCCAGCGCACGGCGTTGTTCTTGAGCTCCTCGTCGCCGGTCTCGTGGCCGCGCCAGTAGCACTCGACGACGTGGGCGAAGTCGTAGCCGCCGACCATCTCCGACAGCGACTCCAGGCGCCGGTGCAGCACCACCGGCGGCTCGACGCCCTGCTCGCGCGCCTCGGCCAGCGCCGAGCCGACGAACTTCTCGACCACGCTGGCGAGGCCGCCGCCCTCGGGCTTGGAGCGAGTCGCCAGGTTGCGCATCAGCTCGGCGTAGAGCGCGCGGCCGTGGCCGCTGGTGGAGTAGAGCCGCCGGTCCGGCGTCAGGTCGGCGCTGACGGTGACCAGCTTGCGCTCGCGCGCGATCGCCGCCACCAGGTGCAGGAAGAAGGTCTTGCCCGAGCCGTAGCTGCCGATCACGAAGCGGATCGAGCTGCCGCCGTCGGCCACCCGCTCGATGTCCTCGAGCAGCGCCTTGACCTCGGGGTGGCGGCCGACCTGGATATGCTGGTGGCCGCGGCGCGGCACCACGCCGGCGCCGAGGGACTGGAGGATGGCGTCGCGGTCGCGGGCGCGGATCGGAGGGGTATCGGTCACGGTCTCAGTTGTTCCAGGACGTGGGGATGGACCTCGAGGGCGTCGTCGCCCTCGATCAGCGCTTCGTCGCAGCGCTCGAAGGCCAGCTCATTGATCCTATCGAGGGCGCCGTCGGGGAAGACGCCGAGTTCCTCGGCCAGGGCCTCGTAGTCCTCCCGCGGCCAGCATCCGCGCTCGCCGAGGCGGAGGAGCAGGGCGCCGTGGGCGGGGTCGAGGCCGGGCACGGCCTCCTCGGCGGCCTGAGCCGGGGCTTTGGCCTGGGCCTCGGCGGCGGCGCCAGCGCCGCCGCCGAGCGCCGGCGACGCATGCCCGGCCTCCGGCTCCTCCTCGGCGAAGATGCCGGAGAGCAGGCTGGAGACCGCCGCCGTCTCCTCCAGCTTCCGCGCCAACGCCTTGGCGTCGAGGCCGGAGCGGCTGCGGCCGGCCGGGGCCGGGGCGCCGCCTCCCCTCCCCGCCTCGGCGCCGCCGTCGACTGGCCGGCCGGCGTGCAGGTCCTCGTGGACCTGGTCGGCCGGCAGCTGCAGCAGGCCGTAGACCTTCTCCAGCATCCGCACCTCGCCGGCCTCGACCTTGCCGTCGGCCCAAGCCACCTCCACCAGGAAGGCGCCGATGCCCCGGCGCTGCTCGGCGTCGAGGGCGCCGAGCCGCCTCTTCAGGCCGGCGGTGCCGGGGGGATCGGCCAGCAGCCAGCTGAGGTGGGCGCGCAGGCGCAGCCGCTCCTCGGCGTCGAGGTGCAGGCCGCTGGCGAGGTGGGCCTCGAGCCGCTCCTCCTCGACCGAGGAGACCGCGCCATCGGCGGCCGAGATCATCACCGAGAGATGCAGCAGCAACGCCGCCGCCTGGTAAGCCGCGGTCGGCGACTGATGCGCCGGGCCGTCGGCGGCGTCCAGCCGGAACAGCGCCATCGGCTTGCCGCGCTGCAGCGCCGGGCCGCCGAAGCGCAGGTCGGGTTCGACCCCGAAGCCGGCGTGGCCGACCAAGCGGAGCAGCTGCGAGCCCTCTCTCTTCTTCAGGCGCTCGCTGGCGGCGGGCAGCCAGGGCTCGACCGCCTCCTCCGCCGCCAGCACCGCGTGCCCCTGCTCGCCCAGCTTGGCCGCCAGCGACTCGCGCAGCATCAGCAGCTCCCCGGAAGGATGCTCGGCGACCAAGTCGGCGGGCAGCAACGCGGTGGCCTCGAGGGCGAAGCCGGGCTCGCCCTCGCGGCCGACCCGCCGGCTGTAGGCGGACAGGGCCTCGGCGCAGCCGTCCGCGAGCTCCTGCAGCTTGCGCCGCGGCGCGACCAGGGCGCAGACGTCGGGGAAGCCGGTCTTGCGCTCGACCTCCTGATCGAAGGAGGGGCTGGCCGGCCGGTAGCGCACCGCGATGACCCGCTTGCAGGGCTTGAGCTTCAGGCCCTCGCCGAAGGCGGCTCGGTAGCGGAGCAGGAACAGGCGCCCGAACTCCTCCGGGCAGCGTCGGGCGGGCGTCCGGAGCTTGAGCTCGGGGTCGCAGCGCAGCCAGGACAGCGCCCACTCCGCCGGCAACCCCTCGCCGCGCAAGGCGCAGGTCGCCGCCGTGATCCGCACCGACAGCGGCAGGCCGGCCCCGGCGCGCTGCCGCGGCGGCGGCCCCTCCCGCATCGCCTCCGCGCCCAGGTCGTAGCGCAGCAGCTCGGCGAAAGCGGAGGCGTAGCCGCGGAAGGAGCGGTGGCCGCCGTAGATGCCGAGCAGGCGCTCGATCTCGGCGAGGAGCTCCGGCAGCTCGGCGCGAGCGGCCGGGTCGTGCTCGGCGTCGTGCAGAGCCCGGCGCTCCAGCCCGTAGAAGAACAGGAAGAGGCAGCCGGGGTCGACCTGCGGGTCCTTGCGGCCACGCGCCAGCCACTGCAGCAAGGAGGCCCGCGCCGCCGGCGGGATCCGCTGGTAGGAGGGCCAATAGCCCAGCTCGAAGGCCGCGTCGACCTCCCCCACCGGCTCGGCAGGGTCGAGCAGGCAGGGCTCGAGGCCGGCGCCGTGCACCGCAGGCAGGCCGCTGCCGCGGTAGACCATGCCGCCCGGCACCGGGTGGCCCGCGACCTCCGTGGCCTTGCCCGGCGGCAGCCAGCAGCCGGCGCCGCGAGGCGCGGGGGCGGGCGGAGGCGCGGGACCCGATGGATCGGGCGCGCGCGTGCGCTGCGGCGATCGCGAGGGCTCCCGCGATCGACCAGACTCCGCCGCTGGCGGCGATCCCCGGCCCACCTTGCGCGAGGCGCGGCCGGCCACCAGCCTCGCGACGACGAGGAGCAGCGCCGCCAGCGCGGCCCAGAGGAGAAAACGCGTCATCGAACGAGCTCCGGCCGACGCCGGGTCCTTCAGCCTAGCAGGGCGCCCCGGCCTAGAATCGCGCCATGAAGCCGCTCCTCGCCGTCGCCCTGCCGCTGCTGTTCCTGGTCCCGGTCGCGCTGCCCACCGCCGCCCAGGAGCCTGCGGCGAAGGAGCTGGTGGAGCCGGTGAGCGTCTTCTTCGTCCGCCACGCCGAGACCGCGGCGTCGACCCGTACCGCCCGCGACCCGGAACTGTCCGAGGCCGGTCAGGAGCGCGCCGCGGCGCTCGCCCGGCTGCTGCAGAACGGCGGCGTCAGCCACCTCTATTGCTCCGAATACCGGCGCACCCGCCAGACCCTGATGCCGCTGGCCGACCTCGCCGGCGTCGAGATCCACGAGGTGGGCGCGGCCGCCGCCGCCGAACAGCTCGCTGCCCTCCAGGCCTTGCCGCCCGGGTCCGTGGCGGTAGTCGCCGGCCACTCCAACACCATCCCCGCGCTGGTCTCGGCGGTGGCCGGACCGCCGGCCCGACTGGAGCGGGGCAGCCTGCCGCACGATCAATACGACCGGCTGTACTTGGTCACCTTGCCCGTCCCCGACGGCGCCGCGCCCAAGGTCATCGAACTGAGCTACGGCGGCTGACGCCCTCGCGCCGACCGCTCAGCGGCGGCGGAACCAAAACCAAGGATTCCAGCCGTGCCACCAGTCCGCGTGGCGGACGTGGTCCCAGAAGGCGTCGCCGTAGCGCATCGCCAGGACCGCGCAGACCACGCCGGCGATCAGCACCAGGCCGACCGCCCAAGCGGCGCCCTGGAACAGCTCGTCCCCGAACCAGACCAGGCCGACCAGCACGCCGAAGGCGCCTCCGCAGCCGAGGCGCAAGCCCCTGCCGGTGCGGTCCGGTCCCGAGTCCTGGAGTCCGGTCAATGCCACCACCTGCTGAAACCGATGAGCCGATCGCAGACGGCCCACACCCTCTCCCGAACCGTCGTCGAGGCGAAGCAGGACACAAGAACGACCATCGCGAGGGCCGCCGCCACTAGCCAGCCCACCAGCGGAAGACCGAGCAGGAGCAAAAGGGCGACCGCCGCGGCCCCGGCCAGGATCCCGCCGAGCCAGGCGACCAGGTTCCCGAAGGGGATCGGCAGCTTCGGTCCACGCATGATCACCGCTATCCGTCGGGCGAAGGAGCCATCGGTCAATCCTGGAGCCTCAGCTCCAACTCTGCCAGCGAGGCCCAGGCCTCGCCCTCGTGGCTGCTCAAGGCGGTCAAACGAAGCAACCGCAGCTCCGCAGGCGCCGGAAAGAGGAACTCCTGCGGACCGGACCGCGAGCCCAACTCGAGCACGGGACCGGTGCGCCAGCTCCCGTCCTCGACCGCGAAATCCAGCCGCAAGCTCTTCAGGCGGCCGCCCGCAGCGGCGTCCGCGCGCTGCTGCAGCACGACGCCGCGCAGGTTCACCGGCCGCCCGAGGTCGATCACCAGCTCGTGCGGGAAGGGCGGCGGCGCCCCGGTCCACGGCGTGTGCCAGATCGTTGCCGGGTCGCCGTCGAGCAGGTGGGCGGCCTCGAAGCCGCGCTCTTCGGCGCTTACCCGGATCACCCGGGCGCCGAGCTCCGCCATCGGCGACGGCCGCAGCCGGGCGGCCAGCAGCGCGGGATCGATCGCCACCGGCGGCTGGAAGGCCGGGCCGCCGGCGTACTCGAGCAGGCTGGCGCGCAGGGCGCGGGCGGCGGGGCGGCGGTCCAGGTCACCGGCGAGGTCAAAGCCGGAGACCAGCAGCCGGCCGGGGCCCACCCGCGCCTGCCACACCCAGCCGAGCCGGGCGTCGTGGTGGAAATCGGGCACCGCCTGGATCAGCGGCCGCAGCGCCGCGGGGGTCCAGCCCAGGTCGAAGAGCGCGCCGCCTTCCATCAGCCCGTGCCAGCTCCAGTCGGCGTGACCGTCGGTCGGGAAGCCGGCCAGCGCCGGGTGCGAGGGGTCGCAGAAGCCGCCCAGGTGGCTGAAGCGGTCTCCCCACCACCCGCCCGACCAGTAAACCGGCTGGAAGCGGCTGGTGGTGGTGTCCTCGTCCCGGTGCCCGTGGGCGAGCAGCAGCACCCGGCCGCCGGCGGCGAGGTGGTCGCGGGCGGCGGCGTCGTAGAGCTCGGTGACGCGCAGGCCGGCTGGCTCGGCGGCCGGTTCCGCCGGGGTCGCCTGACGCGGCGCGGCCAGCAGCTGCCAGCGGTTCTCCTGCTCCCCCACGCGGACGCGCAGCTCCAGCCGCGCGGCCGGGCCGCCGCCGAGCGGGACCTCCACGCTGCCGAGCGGTGTGACCGCGCCCGCGGGCGCCTCGCGCGGCAGCGTCACGCCCGCCCCGAGCAGCTCGCCGTCGGCGCGGCGCAGGCTCCACTCGGCGGCGGCGTTCCTCAGCGGCGCGCCGCCGTAGTGCGCCAGCTCCAGCCGGGCGCGGAACACCTCCTCGCTGTCCCAGGCGTAGCGCGCGAAGCGGGCCAGCGGCACCGTCGGAGCGTTCCAGCGCCGCAGCTCCTCGGCGCCGTACACCCCCTTGCTCTCGAAGAAGGGGTCGAGGAAGCCGACGTGCGCCTGGCTCTGGCCGGGGAAGTCGTTGAGCATCAGCAGCTGGTAGCCGCCGAAGCCCGGCGTGCGCAGCATGGCCTCGTGCTCCGACTGGTAGAGGGCGGCCTGGAAGCGGGCCGAGGCGGCCAGGAAGTCCGGCAGCTGCGCCGCCATCCCCGAGGCCTCCAGCTTCCGCTGCAGCCGCGCCAGGTTGTGGGGACGCAGCGGGCCGTCGAACTTCGGGATCAGCCGCGGGAAGTCCGGGAACACCGGCCGCTGGCCGGTCTCGTGCGCCACGACCGGCACCGGAGAGGCGGCGACGGCCTCAGCGAAGTCCCAGTCGCTCCGCGGCGGCCCGATGCCGCGGCTGGCGACCCCATCCGCGCGGTGCGTGATCCAGAAGTCGTCGCTGGCCACTCGCTTGCGCGCCGTCGAGGCGTGGTAGAGCCGGCGCGGGTCGGCCGCCTTGGCGTCGGCGATCATCTGGTCGAGCCGCTCCCAGTCGCTGTCCATGCCGAACTCGTTGCCGATGCAGAACAGCGCGAAGGAGGGGTGGCTGCCGTAGCGCGTCGAGATGCGGTTGATCTCGGCGGCGAGGAAGGCGTCGACCGCCGCGTCGGTGCCGGGCAGCGGCGGCCCGCCGTCGGTTGCGGCGATCCAGTTGTCCACCCACCATGCGGTCTCCGGCTGCAGGTACAGCCCGAGCTCGTCGGCGACGGTGAAGGCGGCCTCGGGCGGGCACCAGCTATGGAAGCGGACGTGGTTGAAGCCGTGCTCGCGGACCACCCCCAGGATCCGGCGCCACTCGTCGACGCTGGTCGGCGGGTGGCCGGTGCGCGGGAAGACGCAGCAGTCGAGGGTGCCGCGCAAGAACAGCGGCCGGCCGTTGACGCGCAGCCGCCGGCCGTCTCGCTCGAGGTGCCGGAAGCCGAAGCGGACCGCGCGCGGCGGGCCGCCGTCCAAGCTAGCGCTGAGCTGATGCAGCGCCGGTGAGAACTCGTCCCAGCGGCGCGCCTCGGCCGCGAGCTCCACCCGCCGCAGGAGCACGGATTCGCCGGGCGCCACCACCACCTTGTCACGCCACTCGCCGAGCAGGCGGTCCTCGGCGTCGCGGACCTCCAGGCGCAGCGGCGCGGTGCGCGGCAGGCCCTCGCGGCTGACCAGGACAATCTTGGCCTCCACCGCCCGCGCGTCCGGCGCCGGATAGGCCTCGATCCGCCGCAGCGGGTCGGCGGCGTCGCGGAGCTCGATGGCGCCGACCACGCCGTTCCAGCGCGACTGGGTCTCGGGGCCGTAGCTGTGGCCGTAGACGCCGATGTCGTGGATCATGCGGTTGTCGACGCAGATCGTCAGGCGGTGGCGCCCGGGCTTCACGGGGCCGAGCTCGTAGCGGTGCGGCGTCGCCAGGCTGTCGCGCTGGCCGAGGGCCATCCCGTCCAGCCAGACGCGCGACTGCCACAGCACCCGCTCCAGCTCCAGCTCGGCCCAGGAGTAGCCCGCCCCCCGGACCTCGAATTCCCGCGTGTACCAAGCACGGCCGAGATAGTGGAAGGCGCGCACCAGGTGGCCGGTCTCGTCCGCCCGCTCCACGCCGATCGCGCTCGGCCACTTGCCTTCGGCCGTCGGCACGCCGTAGCTCATGTCCTCCGGGTCCAACGGGTGGCCGAGGCCGGCGAGGTCGGTGGTGCCAGGGAGAGTGACCGGAGCGCCATCGAGCTGGCCCTTGAACCACCCCTCCTCGTCCCCGCGGTCGTCGGGGTCCAAGCGGAGGGTCCAAGCGCCGCTGAGGTCCAGCGGCGGCTCCTGCGGCGCGGTCAACGGCGCCAGGGCGGAAGCGGACGACAGGAAGAGCGCGGCGAGCATCATGGCCAGGAGGCAGCTTATGACCGCCGCGGCGGTGGTGCCGCCGGCCTCCTCGGCGTAACGTGGCGCCATGCGCATCGAGCCCTTCGAGCTGGAACGCTGGCAGTCGCTGCACGAGCACGCGGTGGACCTGAACCTCTCGGACAGCGGCGTCCATCCGCTGACGCCGCGGGAGCTGGTCGAGGACCCGGAGGAGCTCGCCGGCCTGCTCGACGAGCGCCTGATCTACACCCAGACCAACGGCAGCCCGGAGCTGCGGGCGCGGATCGCCGCGCTGCACCCCGGCGCGACGCCGGAGCAGGTGCAGGTCACGAACGGCGGCGCCGAGGCCAACTTCCTCTGCCTCTGGAGCCTGCTCGAGGCCGGGGACGAGGCGGTGGTGCAGCTCCCGAACTACGGCCAGGTCCCCGGGCTGGCCCGCGGCCTCGGCGCCGAGATCCGGCCCTGGCGGCTGCGGCCCGACTGGACGGCTGGACGGTGGGCGGCCGACCCCGATGGGCTGGCGGCCCTGGTCGGGCCCAAGACCCGCTTGATCGCCCTCTGCCACCCCAACAACCCCACCGGCCACCGGATGACCGCCGCCGAGCTGGACGCCGTCGCCGCCCTCGCCGAGCGCCACGGCTGCTGGATCCTCAGCGACGAGATCTACCGCGGCTCGGAGCTGGACGGCGAGACCAGCGCCACGCTGTGGGGCCGGACCGACCGCGTCATCGTCACCGGCAGCTTGTCGAAGAGCTACGGCCTGCCCGGCCTGCGCCTCGGCTGGCTGCTCGGCCCGGCCGACCGGGTGGCCGACTGCTGGGCGCGGCACGACTACACCACGATCGGCCCCGGCGCCCTCAGCGACCGGCTGGCGCGGCGGGCGCTCGAGCCCGGGCGCCGCGAGCGCCTCCTGGCCCGCACCCGCGACCACCTGCGCGGCAACCTCGAGCTGGCCCGGCGCTGGCTCGAGCAGCGCGCCGGCCGCTTCCGCTTCCTCCCCCCCGAGGCCGGCGCCATGCTCTTCCTCGAGCACCAGCTGCCGCTGTCCTCGCTCGAGCTGGCGCAGCGCATGCTCGAGCAGCAGCGGACCTTGATCGTGCCCGGCGAGCACTTCGACCACCCCGGCTGGCTGCGCCTCGGCCTCGGCGGCGAGCGCGCCGAGCTGGCCGAAGGCCTCGCGCGCCTGGCGGCGGTCGCCGACGCCCTCTAGCCCCGCCGGGCCGCCGGCTACTCGGGCCGCTGTAACAGGTAGAGCCCGAAGCCCAGCGTGGTCCGGCCCCACTTCAGGTAGGCCTGGCGCCAGGCGTCGATGTGGGACAAGAAGGCCGGCGCGTCGGGGTCCTCGGGGTGGGACCGGGCCCAGTCGACGAGGTTGCGGTGGTAGCCGTCTTCGTAGGCGCTCCACTCCTCCTCGGTGGTCTCGCGGGCGCGCAGGATCTCCAGCCCGGCCTCCTCGGCCAGGCGCAGGTTCACCAGGTGCGAGTGCAGGTCGCCGACCCCGCAGTCGAGGAACTCCAGGTACTCCTGCGGCGGCTCGCGGCGCCAGAAGCCCTCGCCGATCAGCAGCAAGCCGCCCGGCCGGACCCGCTCGCGCAGGATCCAGAGCGCGCTCTCGAAGCCGTCGAAGGCCTGGGTCGATCCGACGCAGGCCACCAGGTCCTGGGAGTTCAGCGGCACCGCGTCGTCCTCGAAGCCCTCCTCGAGCAGCTCGAGGCGGTCGGCCGGCAGGCGCCGCCCGGCCTCCTCACGGGCGATGGCGATGGCGCGCGGGTTCGGGTCGATGCCGACGCCGCGGCAGCCGAAGGTCTCGATCAGCCGGATCAGAAGCTCGGCGCGGCCGCAGCCAACGTCCAGGGCCAGGCTGTCGGCGCCGAGCGGCAAGTCGCGGCACCACTCGTCGAGGACATCGGCCGAGACAGGGTTCCAGAACGGGAACCCCTCGTGGCCGAGGGCGGTCAGGCGAAGGCGGTCGATGGCCATGCTCTCCGGGAGCGTCCAGTCTAGAACAGGCCCAGGCCTGATTCGCCCCGCTAGGAGCCAAAATGGACCAAAAGGACCACTTCGCGAGGAATCCAGATGGCCTCTCCATGCTCGCCATCGAGCAGGATCCCGTGGTTCGAGACCCCCTTCAGGGTGCCGCCGATGGAGGTGTCCGCGCCGTTGATCGCGCTGGTGTCTGGGGGAATGGGCAGGGCGGCCGAGGCCCCGAGCAGGGAGCGCTGGAACTGGACCTCGCACCGCTTGCCCACCTGGCTCTCCAGCAGGACCGGCCGGCCGGGCCCGGCGCCCTCGTGGTCCTCGATGTTCATGCAGGCCGAAGCGAGGAGCAGGCAGGTCGCGAGGAGGAGGATCCGGGTCATGGCGAAGGCGGTCAGGCGGCCCGGGCTTCCGGGATGACGTAGCAGAAGACCGAGAAGAAGTGCAGGGTGCTGCCGGCGAGCACGAACAGGTGCCACACGGCGTGGCTGAAGGGCAGCCGCTCCCAGGCGTAGAAGACGATGCCCAAGGTGTAGGCCAGGCCGCCGGCGATCAGCAGCACCAGGCCGCCGAGCTCCATCGACGCGACCAGCGGCCGGAAGGCCAGCACCACCACCCAGCCCATGGCGACGTAGAGACCGACCCGCAGGCCCTCCCAGCGGCGCAGCAGGCCGGACTGGAAGCAGACGCCGAGCAACGCCAGGCCCCAGACGACCCCGAACAGCGACCAGCCCCAAGGGCCGCGCAGGCTCACCAGGGTGAAGGGCGTGTAGGTGCCGGCGATCAAGAGGAAGATCGCCCCGTGGTCGAACAGCCGCAGCAGCCGCTTGGCGCGCGGGTGAGCCACGCCGTGATAGAGGGCCGAGGCGAGGTAGAGCAGGACCAGGGTGGCGCCGAAGATGCTGCAGCCGACGACGTGCCAGGCGCTGCCGTTGAGGGCGGCGAAGACCACCATCAGCACCAGCGCCGCGACCGACAGGGCGGCGCCGACGCCGTGGGTGACGGCGTTGGCGATCTCCTCGCCCAGGCGGTAGCGGGGCAGCTCGGGCTGCCGGGTCACGACGGGCTGCCGGCCAGTTCGAGGACCGCGACGTCGCCGGACAGGTAGACGAACAGCGGCACGACCTCGAGGTCCGGGAAGGCCGCCGCGACCGCCGCCGCGGCTGCCACCGTGTCCCGGCGGTGCTGCTCCTCCTCGACCCGGTGCCCGGCGCAGCCCTCGTGGCCGGCGACGGCGATGCCGACGGAGCGGTTGACCTGGACCGAGATCCCGACGCAGCGCAGCAGCGAGGCGCTGATCGCCTCGTTCCCGCCGGACAGCGAGCCCACCGGGCCGGCGTCGGTGACGGTGTCGACGAAGTCGACGTCGAAGTGGTCGCGGATGAAGTCGGCGGCCGCGTCCTGGATGCGGCCGTCCATGCACACCACGGCGGTGCAGCGGTTGCTCCGCTCGGGGGCGGTCGAGGGCGAATCGGTGGAGTCGTTCATGGCGAGCGCGGCGCGTCGGCGCCGTCGGCCGCCATTCTATCCGGCCGCGCTCAGCGGACCTCGGTCGAGGCGCGCAGCGGCTCGCCGAAGGTCAGGCTGTGGCCCCACGGGTCGGTCAGGCAGAAGTCCCGCATGCCGTAGTGCTTGTCGCCGATCTCCTCCAGCTCGTCCCCCAGCAGCAGCCGCAGGTGCGAGTAGTACTCGCCGACGTCGCGGAGGAAGAGGTAGACGCTCTGCGGCGGCACCGGGCCGTCCGCCGGGTCGTGCAGGGCGAGCAGCACGCAGACCTGCCCCATCTGGAGGCAGGCGTGGGTCCAGCGCGGCGCAGCCCCCGCGGGGGCGCGGTCGGCGTCTGGGAAGCGCCACTTCTCCTGGAAACCGAGGACCTCATAGAAGTGGACCGCCTCCTCGAGGTCGAGGACGCTCAAGGTGGGCATGGCCGAGGTGGCCGTCCAGGGTCGGGTCGGGTTCAGGGTGCTCATCGCATAGTCCTCGCAGCGAACGCGGGGGGTGATGACGGGGCCGGAGAATATCGGGAAATCGCATTTCCGGGGGTGGCATTCCGCCCGCATTCCCTCACGGAATATCCGAGTTCCCAGCATCCAGCTTGGCCATCACGGTTTCGTAACAAGATTCGCAGCAGCCGTGGGTGAGCATCGGCAACTCGGTTCGCAGGAAGAGCTGGTCCTCCATGATCACTTCCTCGATCTCGCGCCAAGCTCCCTCCCGCTCGGCCTTCTTGCACCAGCTGCAGACGCGCAACACCTGGTCGCCGCGCTCGACCAGGGGGTCGAGCAGCGCCACCGGCTCGCGGCGCTCCACCTTGTCCACGAGGGCATGGAACTCCACGCCCTCGTGCTCGAAGGGCGACATCCGGATGCTCAACCAGCGCCTGGCGTCTGGCTGGTCGCAGCGGATCGCGACCCGCACCTCGTCCCCGGTGCGCCGCACCCGCTCGACGAGCAGCTTGTAGAGGTGGGTGGTGACCTCGCCCTCGATGTGGCCGTAGAGCGAAGTGCCGAGCAGGGAGTCGCCCGTCAACCCGCCGCCGCAGTTGCCGGCCGCGAATCGCTCCCAGTCATCATCGAGGTAGCAGATGCGGTCATTCCGGTCGATTCGATCGATCGGCTCGAGCATTTCGGTGGACGCCATGGCTCCTCCTCTGCGGGTGTCGAGTAGCGAGACCGCAGCCTAGCGCGGGAACCGGCGCCGCGGCAAGACGGGGAGGGTCCTCAGCCCCCCGAGCGGATTCCCGCCCGCGAGCGATCTTGTGCCGCTCCCCCCGTTTCCCGCCGCAACCAGTAGAATGTCCGGTTCGAGCTCGTCGCGAGAGGTCCCTTGGTTTGGTTCGGATCCGTGCTGCCAGCTCCCCCCAGGTGTGAACAGCATGACTGAAACCGAAACGACCACGCCCAGCTTCCGCGAGCTGGAGCTCCCCGAGACCCTCCTCACCGTCCTCGACGAGTCCGGCTACGAGGCGCCGACGCCGATCCAGGCGCGCACCATCCCGCCGCTGCTCGAGGGGCGGGACATGATCGGCCAGGCCGAGACCGGCTCGGGCAAGACGGCGGCCTTCGCGCTGCCAATCCTGACCCAGATCGAGCTCGAGCGGCGCGAGCCGCAGGCGCTGGTGCTGGCCCCGACCCGCGAGCTGGCGATCCAGGTCGCCGAGTCCTTCCAGCACTACGCCAAGAAGCTGCCCGGCTTCCACGTGCTGCCGATCTATGGCGGCCAGGCCTACCCGATCCAGCTCAAGCCGCTCCGGCGCGGGGTGCACGTCGTCGTCGGCACGCCCGGCCGGGTCATGGACCACATGCGCCGCGGCTCGCTCAAGCTCGACGGCCTGAAGACCCTGGTGCTCGACGAGGCCGACGAGATGCTGCGCATGGGCTTCCTCGAGGACGTGCAGTGGGTGCTCGAGCAGTCGCCGCCGGAGCGGCAGATCGCACTCTTCTCGGCCACCATGCCGCCCCCGATCCGGCGCATCGCCCAGCAGCACCTGAGCGACCCAGAGGAGATCCGCTTCCAGGTCCGCGCCAGCGCCGCCGAGTCGATCCGCCAGCGCTACTGGATCGTCAGCGGCTCCCACAAGCTGGACGCGCTGACCCGGATCCTCGAGGTCGAGGAGACCGACGGCATGATCGTCTTCGTGCGCACCAAGACCGCCACCGTCGAGCTGGCCGAGCGGCTCGAGGCGCGCGGGCTTTCCGCCGCGGCGCTCAACGGCGACATCGTCCAGAAGCAGCGCGAGCGCATCGTCGACCAGCTCAAGAAGGGCAAGGTCGACGTCCTAGTGGCGACCGACGTCGCCGCCCGCGGCCTGGACGTCGAGCGCATCAGCCACGTCGTCAACTACGACGTGCCGCACGACCTGGAGAGCTACGTGCACCGGATCGGCCGCACCGGCCGCGCCGGACGCTCGGGCGACGCGATCTTGTTCCTGGCGCCGCGCGAGCGCCACGTGCTGCGCTCGATCGAGCGCGCCACCAAGGGCAAGCTCGAGCAGCTGACCCTTCCGACCACCGACGACGTCAACCAGCAGCGCATGGCGCGCTTCAAGCAGCGCATCGGCGACACCCTGGAGTCGGACGAGAACCTGGAGCTGTTCGAGCAGCTGGTCGGCGAGTTCCTGGCCGAGAACGAGCACGAGCCGCTGCAGGTGGCCGCGGCGCTGGCGCGCATGGCGCAGGGCGACCAGCCGCTGCTGCTCACCGAGCGGCCCAAGTACGAGCGCGAAGCGCGCCGCCGCGAGGACTTCGCCGAGCAGCGCGAGCGCCAGAGCGGCAGGCCGCGCGAGCGCGACGGCGGCATGCAGGGCGGCCACGGCGGCCGCGTCTTCCGGGTGCCGCCGCCCGAAGAGGGCATGGAGCGCTACCGGGTGGAGGTCGGCCACTGCCACGGCGTCCAGCCCGGCAACCTGGTCGGCGCCATCGCCGGCGAGTCCGGGCTCGAGGGCCGACTGATCGGCCGCATCGAGCTCTACGAGGACTTCTCGACCATCGACCTGCCCGAGGGCATGCCCGACTTCATCTTCAAGGACCTCGGCAAGCTGTGGGTCTGCGGCCAGCAGCTCAGCATCGCCCGCCTGAACCGGCGCGAGATCGAGGAGCTGTCCCTCAAGCCCAAGGGCGGCCCGCGCCGCGGCGGCGGCTTCAAGAGCGGACCGCGCAAGGGCGGCTTCCACAAGGGCGGCCCGCGCAAGGGCGGCGGCTTCGGCAAGGGCGGCGGCCGCGGCTTCGGAGGCGGCAAGTTCGGCGGCGGCGGCAAGTCCTTCGGCAAGGGCAAGGGCGGCGGCGGCTTCGGCGGCTCGCCCGACGCCTAGCCGACGGCTTCCTCAGCGGACGAGAGGAGCTGCGAGAGCCCGGACGGCTCCCGGACCAGCGCCTCCTTGTCCAGCTTGGCAAGCCGCTTCACCCGGTGCTCCAGCTGCAGCGCCGCACTGCGGTCCCCCACCGCCTCCTGGAACACGAGCTCCAGCGGCCCGCGGCCGCGCAGATAGCGCGCGCCCTTTCCGGCGCAGTGCTGCTCGAAGCGGCGCTCGACATCGGTGGCGATGCCGGTGTAGAGCGAGCCGTCGCCGCAGCGCACGAGGTAGAGGAACCAAGAGTCCATGGAGCCGCGGCCTCCGGGCCGCGCGCCCGACTCTAGGGGTTGGGAGGCGCGACTTCCATGCCCGGGCCCGCGCCTGCTCGACGTCTGGTGCCAGATTGGCACCAAGACCGCCGGGGGCTCCGAGAGGGCGAGTCCAAGATGTCCCCGCGGAGTTGCCAGAGCTTTGGTGCCAAAGTGGCACCAGACGTCGAGGGGCTCGGATCGGCCCGAGCCTCTGGGCGAGGTCGGAAGGAAAGAAGTGCGGGGATAGGCAGGGCATAGCACCCCGCCTATCCACCGCGAAAGTACTTCAAGGTCGGATACGCAGCCGGTAGACCCCACCCTCCGTCGCCAGACCCCCATGGCAGGCGGCGTAGAGGTGTTGAGGGTCGTCCCAGCTGATTTCGAGGTCCACCACGGTCGTGTGGCTCATCCCCTGGATCCCCACCGGTCGCCAGCTGGCGCCGCGGTCGAGCGAGAAGTAGACCCCGTGGTCGACCAGGCCGGCGAACATCAGCTCGGGCCGGGTCGGGTGGTGGATCAAGCTCAAGATGTCCGTGCCCGGCAGACCGAGGCCGCGCTGCTGCCACGAGCCGCCGCTGGCGCCGGTGGGGCCGTCGGTGGTGCGGTAGAGGTCGCCGCCCGAGGTGGCGTGGGCGTAGCTGGCGAGCTCAGGGTCGCTGCGCACCAGGCGCGTGAAGGCCGGCAGGCCGCGGTTGTACTTGCGCATCGTCACGCCGAGGTCGTCGGTCACCCACAGCGGGTTGTTCTGGTGGGCGACGTAGAGCCAGGCCGGGTTGTTGAGGTCGAAGTCGACGCTCAGCAGGGTCGAGCTCAGGTCGACCGGCCGAGAGTGCGGCCAGGTGCGCGTGTTCCAGTCGTAGACCCAGAGCTTGCCGGACTGCCCTGCCGCGACCGCGACGGCGTCGTCCAGCGGGTGGGCGCGGACCTCGAAGGATCCCTCGGGGCGCTGCCCCGCGGTCTTGAACCAGTGGACCCCGCCGTCGGTGCTCCAGTAGGCGCCGGACATGGTCACGGCCACGGCCTCGTTGGGCGCGCTGGGCCGGAAGGCGACGTCGTTCACCCACCAGCTCGGGGTCTGGTTGTCGATGTAGAAGTCGAGGTAGTTGTGGTGCCAGCTATGGCCGCCGTCGCCGCTGTAGGCGATGCCCTGCAGGCTGGTGTTGACCACGATCCAGTCCGGGTTGCCCGGCTGGACGGCGACGCCGAGCGGCGAGGTCTGGCTCAGGATCGGCGGGCTGAGGTCCTCCCAGGTCCGGGCGAAGGCACCCGCCCCGCCCCCTCCTGGCGTTCCAAGTCCTTGAGTTGAAACTGCTTGCGCAGGAAGGGCGGCGCCGGTGAGGAGGGCGGCGGCCAGGGGCAGGAGGTGCTTCGGCGACATGGTTTCTCGAGAGGGGAATGGCCTCTCGCTCCTCCATCCGTCGCCTGGGGGCTGCCTCCCTCAGGAAATCTCAAAAAAGCGGCCGGGCGGGCCGCAGGCCGGTCTCGACCCCTCTCCGCTCCGGCTGCTGCCCGACCCGGAAGGAGCTGCGGCAGCCCCAGGGCAGGACCTGGTAGCCGCCGCCGCGGACCACCCGCTTCTCGCCGACCGACGCCGGCAGCTGGCGGTACCCGGCGCCGCCGGGGAAGGGGGTCAGGGTTCCGGGGCAGTCCGGCACCGCCGCCCCCGGGTAGACCGTCAGGCGGTCCAAGCACCACTCGTAGACGTTGCCGTGGACGTCGTGGAGACCCCAGCCGTTGGGCAGCAGCTGTCCGATCGGCGCGACGACGCCGAAGCCGTCGTCCTGGGCGTGGAAGAGCACGTCGCGCAAGACGCCCGCCTGCCGGGCGCTGCGGTCCCGGAGGTTGGCGAAGGCCAGGAAGGCCTCCGGGTCGTCGCCGAAGGACCAGCGGCTGGTGGTGCCGGCGCGGGCGCCGTACTCCCACTGGAGCTCGCTCGGCAGGTCCAGCCCGACCCGCCCGAGCAGCTCCCGGCTCTCGTACCAGTCGACGCTGGCCATCGCCGTGCGCAGGTCGGTGGCCGGGCCTTCCACCTCATCGACGACCAGCCGGCCGAGCCGCTGGAGGCGCCACCACTGGGCCGCCGACAACTCGTACTTCGCGAGGAAGAAGGGGTCGAGGCGGGCCCGGTTGACCGGCACCTCGAAGCCGCTGGCGTCCGGGTCGGCGGCCTTGGTGGTGCCGATGCGGGCCTCGCCGCCGGGCAGGAGCACCATCACGACCCCGCTCTCCACGTCCATGCGGAAGCGGCCGTCGTCGCCGCGGACTGGCGCGGCGCCGGTCCCGACGACCAGGAATTCCCAGAAGCCGCTCTCGGGGTCGGGTCCGAGGGGAGCCAGGCCGGCCTGGGGCGAGATCCGGAGGCCGTCGTACGCCGGGCAGCGCGCGGGGTCCGCGATCGCCGCCGCCGCCTCCGGCCAGCCGGTGGTCCCGGCCGCGGCGCTCTGCTCGGCGAGCTGGTGGGCCAGAGCCACCCGGGCCCGCAACGCCGGCAGGGAGTCGGGCGCGTCCTCGCCGTCGCGGAAGCCGACCAAGCGGCCGACCAGGCGCAGGCGGCGCTCGTAGAGGTCCCGCCGCTCCTGCGCGTCCGCGGGCGGCGGCCCATCGGCCAGCAGGCCCTGGTGGAAGTCCAGGCGGCCGACCAGCGCCTCGGCTTGGCGAATCCAGGCCTCCATCGCCGGGACGCGCTCGGGCCAGGCCGGCCAAAGCGACGCGGCGCGCTCTCGCAGGTCCTCGAGCTCGAAGTCGTCGGCGACGTTGCGGTAGTCGCCGAGCAGGCGGGCGACCTCGAGGTTGGCCTGCTCGGCCTGCCACCAGCCCCAGCCCGCGGCGCCCGCCCCCGCCAGCAGCGAGGCCAGCACCGCGGCGCCGGCGACCACGCCGCCGACGTTGCGCTGGGCGAACTTCCACAGCTTGTAGGAGGCGCTCGGCGGCCCGGCCAGCACCGGCTCGCGGGCCAGGAAGCGCTCCAGCTCGTCGGCCAGCTCGTTGGGCGTGTCGTAGCGCCGGCTCCGGTCGGTGGCGATGGCCTTCAGGATCACCCACTCGAGCTCGGCCGACACCGGCCGGCCGCGGCGCGACGGCCGCGGCGGCTCGTCCCGCTCGAGCCGCTGGCGCACCTGCAAGAGGTCGAGCGAGCTGCCGCTGTCGAACTGATACGGCCGCGTGCCCGCGACCAGCTCGTAGAGCAGCACCCCGAGCGAGTAGACGTCGGTCCGGGTGTCGACGTCCTGGCCGCCGACGCCGGCCTGCTCGGGGCTGACGTAGTCGGGGGTGCCGACCAGGCCGCCGCTGCCGGTGCGGGTGATGCGCTCCTCCGGGTCGGCGTGCAGCGCCCGGGCGACCCCGAAGTCGATCACCCGCGGCCGGGCCTCGCCGTCCTCCTCGGCCACGAGCACGTTGCTGGGCTTCAGATCGCGGTGCAGGATGCCCTTCTGGTGGGCGTGCTGGACCGCGCGGCAGACCGTGACCATCAGCCGCAGCCGGCTGCGCAAGGCCAGCTGGCGCTGCTCGCAGTAGTCGGTGATCGCCTGGCCGTCGACGTACTCCATGGCGAAGTAGGCCTGGCCGCGGCCGGTGGTGCCGCCGTCGAAGACGCGGGCGATGCCCGGGTGGCTCATCATCGCCAGGGCCTGCCGCTCCAGCTGGAAGCGCGACTGCACCCGCCGGGTGTCCATGCCCAGCTTGATGATCTTCAGCGCCACCCGGCGCCGCACCGGCTCCGTCTGCTCGGCCAGGTAGACGGTGCCCATGCCGCCCTCGCCGAGCACCTCGACGACCTGGTAGGGGCCGATCCGGTCCGGGTGGCCGGCGCCGATCGGCAGCGCCGGCTCGGCCAGGAAGCCGCTGGCGGAGTCGTGGCTCTGGAGCAGCGAGCGCACCTCCTCCAGCAGGGCCGGTTTGCCGGCGGTGCGCTGCTCGAGGAAGCCCTCGCGAGCCTCGGTGGGCTGCTCCAGGGCCTCGAGGAACAGCTGGTGGGCGCGGTGCCCGAATTCCTGCTCCGGGGGCACCGTCACGGCGCGTCGGGCGCGGCGCCGCCGAGCTCCCGGAACAGCCAGGCCCGGGCGTAAGCCCACTCGCGCTCGACCGTCGCCGGGGAAAGCTCCAGGACCCGGGCCGCCTCGGCGATGGTCAGGCCGCCGAAGAAGCGCAGCACGACCACCTCGCTGGCGCGCGGGGCGTGCTGCTCCAGGCGCTTGAGGGCCTCGTCGAGCTCCATCAGGTCGAGCTCCTGGTGCCGCTCCTCGTCGGCGACCTCGATCAGGCTCAGGTCGCGCTTGCCGCCGCCCCGCTTCAGCCGCGAGCGCCGCCGGTACTCGTCGACCAGGATGTTGCGCATGGCGCGGGCGGCGGCGCCGAAGAAGTGCTCGCGGCTCTCCCAGCGCAGCTCCTCGCCGTCGCGGCCGACCAGGCGCAAGAAGGCCTCATTGACCAACGCCGTCGGCTGCAGGGTCTGCCCCGCGGGCAGCGACCGCAGCCGGCTGCCGGCAAGCTGGCGCAGGTCCTGGTAGACGACCTGCCACAGGCGCTCGGCCGCGTCCCGGTCGCCGGCGGTGGCGGCGTCGAGGATCTCGGTGACGAGGCGGCTGTCGGGCTGATCCGGAGGGGTGGTCAAGGCGGTGGAGCTTAACGCCTCGCCCGCACCGGCCGCCCCCCACCCGCCGCGCGGCCGCGGCTCAGAGCACCTGGGTCCAGTCGTAGCTCAGCCAGACGATGGCGGCGATCACCACCCCGGCGATGACCGCCCGCGGCGCGCCAACGTGGCCGTGCTCGACCCGGACGCCGCCGGCCTCGTCCCACCAGGTCAGGCCGCGCGACATCAGGCGCTGGAAGGAGAAGGCCATGCAGACGACCACGACGACCGGCAGCAGCATGCCCTCGCCGACGACGAAGACGCGGAAGGCGCGCTCCACCGAGCCGCGGAAAGTGAGGCGGCCGCCGTCGCGCCGCCGCAGCCGGACGCGCAGCAGCGCCTTGCCCGGGGTCGTCCCCCAGAGGGCGATGCTGACGGCCTCGAGCAGCACCACCAGGAAGAAGGAGACCGCCAGGAAGCCGTAGTCGGGGTTCTCGGGGTCGAAGTCGGCGGCGACCGGGTCGAGCGCCAGGCCGACCAGGAAGGAGAACAGCGCCAGGTCCATCATGCGCGCCCAGTAGCGGACCCAGGGCCGGAGCTGCGGCGCCGCGGCGGGGTCGGCCGGCGGCGGCGGCGGCGGCGGAGCGGGCCGGCGAGCGGCGAAGGGCGGCAGCGGCAGCGGCGGCGGGCCGGGCGCCTGGCCAGCCTCCTGCCCTTCCGCCGGCACCTCCGCGCCCGGCTCGAAGTCGAGCACCGCGTCGGCGGCGGCCCACTCGTCCAGCCCGGGCGCCCAGACCAGGGTGTCCGCCGGGATCTCCTCGCGGACCAGCAGGCGCAGCAGCTCCTCCTCGGCCACCGGGCCGCGCCGTTCGCCGCCGAGGGCGTAGAACCACCGCTGCTCGGAGTCCATCCCCGCAGTCTACGTCTGCCTCCCGGGCTCAGCCGCCGGACTTCTTGACCGTCCAGCCGCGCCCCTGGAGCTCGGCCACGAGCAGGTCGCGGTGATCGCCCTGGATCTCGAGCACGCCGTCCTTGAGCGTGCCCCCGGTGCCGCACTTCTTCTTCAGGGCCTTGGCCAGGGCCGCCAGCTCGGCGCCCTCGAGCGGCAGCCCCGTGACCACCGTCACCCCCTTGCCCTTGCGGCCCTTGGTCTCGCGACCGACCCGGACGACGCCGTCCCCGCGCCGGGCCTCCGCCGCCGCGGCCGCAGCGGCGGCCGCCACCCCGCACAGGCACTCGGCCTCCGGGACGCTGTAGGCAGGGCAGAAGAGCTTGTGCTGTGCCATGGGTCCTTCCGGTGTCAGGCTCCTCCATGCAGTCGCCGACGCCGCAGTATCCCGGACGGGCGGTCCCGGGTCCATCCCCGGCCGCGGCGTCGGCTAGGATCGGGTCATGGCCGGCACCTCGTTCCCGAAGCACCCCTGCCTGGCGGAGATGCGCCGCCTGCTCGCTCGACTCCCCGAGGCGGTCGAGCTCGAGACCTGGGAGCACCCGACCTTCCGCGCCGGCAAGAAGATCTACGCCATCTTCGGCGACGAGGACGGCCGCCCCGCCCTCAACGTCAAGCAGCGGCCCGAACAGCAGGACGCCCTGCTCGAGCAGCCCGGCTACTTCTACCCGCCCTACACAGGGCACAAGGGCTGGGTCGGCATCCTGGTCGACGAGGTGCCGTGGACCGACATCGAGCCGATCGTCGTCGACGGCTACCGGCAAGTCGCGCTGAAGCGGATGCTCAAGGCCCTCGACGGCGGCTGAGCCGCGCCGCCAGCCGATCCTCGACCGCAGGCCACTCGTCGTCGGTGATGCTGAAGACCACGGTATCGCGGATCCTGCCGTCGGCGCAGACGACGTGCTTGCGCAGGGTGCCCTCCTCGCGCGCGCCCAGGCGCAGGATGGCGTCCCGGGAGCGCTGGTTGAGGCGGTCGGTCTTGAGCTCCACCCGCAGGCAGCCGTGGTGGCCGAAGGCGTGGCGCAGCAGCAACAGCTTGGCCTCGGTGTTGACCGCGGTGCGCCACCAGTCCCGGCCGAGCCAGGTCCAGCCGATCTCGCGCCGGCGGTGGACCCGGTCGATGTTGCCGAAGCGGGTGCAACCGGCGATGCGGCCGGAGTCCAAGGCCCGGATCGCGTACGGCTCCATCTCGCCGCGTTCGCGGCCGGCGAAGGCCTCCGCCAGATAGGCGGCCATCTGTTCCCGGGTGGCGACCGCCGCCGGCGTCCAGCGCCACAGCTCCGGGTCCAGGCCGACGGCGCACAGCCCGTCGAGGTGCCCCCGCTCGAGCGGCTCCAGGCGCACCACCGCGCCCTCCAGGGCTCCAGCGGCGGCGGCGGTCAAGGCAGCGGCAGGATCTCGATGCGGCGGAAGTCCATCGGGTGGCTCTCCCCCTGGAGCGAGATCGAGCCCTCGCCGAGCAGCAGCACGCCGTCGCGGATCCACTCCCGGGCCTCGGCGTCGTTCGGGTCCAGCTGCGGCTGGCTGTACTCCAGCACCACCTCGCCGTCGACGAAGTGGCGGATCGCGCCGCTCCCGAGGACCTCGAACTCCACCGTCACCCACTGGTCGCCGTGGAAGGTCGGCGAGCTCGAGTCGGTGCAGTGGCGGGTGACCAGCTCGTCGCCCATGACCACGTTGGTGCCCGGCGTGCACAGGTTGGCGGTCGGGCGCGGGTTGTTGCCGTCGCCGCCGAGCAGCTGGATCTCGATCGAGACCGGGAAGTTCTGGTCCAGCTTCACGGTCTCAGCGGGCTGGCCATGGACCATGACGCCGCTGTTGCGGAAGGCCCATCCCGGACCGCCCGGGGTCTGCTCGCCGACGAAGCGGTACTCGACCCGCATCCGGTAGCGCGACCACGGCTGGTCGTGGAACAGGTGGGCGAACTTGCCGTCGAAGGCCTCATAGCGGTCGTATCGCACCTTCAGCAGGCCGTCCTCGACCCGGAAGGTGTCGAGGTGGTTGTCGCCGAGCGGGTAGCCGGTGATCTTGGGGGTCCAGCCGCTCAGGTCCTCGCCGTTGAAGAGCGAGATCCACTGCGGAGCTTCGGGAGCGTGCCCGGCCGCGCCGCAACCGGCGAGGGCGGCGGCGGGCAGCAGGGAGAGGAGGATGCGGGAGGCGAGCTTCATGGCCGAGGTCGGGGCGGAGGGCCCAATCTAACGCGGCCCCGCTTCGGTCCAGAGCATCAAGCGCCTGCCGTCGGCGAGGCGCCGGTCGAGCACCAGCCCGGCGCCGCGGTGCTCGAGGTCGGATTCCGTCACCCGCAGGTCGAGATTCCCCCAGTCGCCGGCGAGCAGGGTGGTCAGCGTGCCCAGGTTCAGGCTCCGGGTCATCTTCGCGCGCACGAACCACCACGGCAGGGCGAGCCGCAGCAGCGTCTCGCCCTCTGGGTCCCAGGCGAGCAGCGTCAGCCGCGAGAGCTCGGCCGGCGTCGGCCGCTCCAGGCCCCGGTCGACCCGGACCCGGCCGTCTTCGAGCACGCGCAGATAGGGGCGCGGGTCGCCGCAGCTGGCCAGGACCCGCTCGAAGGCCTGCTCCGCGGCGGCGGCGTCCGCGGCCTCGGCGTCGCTCCAGAGGCTGAACATCACGGCCGAGCCGGCCAGGCCGAGCAGGGCCGCGGCGGCGAACACCAGCAGCAGCAGGCGCAGCGGCCGGTGTCGCCTCATCGCGCCAATCCGAGCAGGGCCCGGGCCGCAGGGGACCATCGCGCCGGCGGCTCCCCGGGCGGCGGCGCGCCGGGCCGGGCGACGTCGCGGCCGACGTACTGGCACTGCAGCGCCCGTCGCGGACCCTCCGAGCGGTTCTGGCGGCCGCTGTGCCAGAGGTGGGCGTTGAAGACCAGCACCGAGCCGGCCTCGGCCTCGACCACCCGCTGCTCTGGGTGCCGCGCGGCCGGATCGCGCATCGCCATCGGCAGCGGCCGCGGGATCCGGTGGCTGCCCGGCACCAGGCGGGTGGCGCCGTTGGCGACGGTGAAGTCGTCGAGCATCCAGATCGCGGTCAGGGCGTGGAAGGGCTCACCGGGGACCCGCGGCAGCCAGTCGCCGTGCAGCGCCTGCTGGCCGAAGCCGGGCCGCGGGTCCCGGCCGCCCAGGAACAGCAGTTGGAAGGGCCTGCCCAGCACGTGGTAGGCCGCCGCCAGCGCCGCCGGGTGGGTCCAGACGCCGTCGAAGGCCTCTCCCTTCCAAGGCAGTCCGTCGGCGTGCCGGGTGCCGGTCTTGTGCGCGACCTCGGCGTCCGGCGGCGGCGACGCCAAGGCCGCTTCGAGGGCGGCGCGCAGTTCGCCCAGCCAGGCCCGCTCGACCACGCCGCGGAGCAAGAGGTAACCGTCTGCGTCCAAGGCCGCCCGCTGGTCGGCGGACAGGGTGGCCGGTCCAGCGCCGCAATCAGCGAGGAGCTGCTCCACGGGGGTCGTCGCCGTCCTCCTCGTCGCGCTCCCTGCGCCGCGAGGGCTCGAGCTGGATGCCGAGGAACAAGGCCCCGAAGGCGAGCACAGCCGTCATCAGTTAGATCGCGTCCTCGAGGCCGTCGTGGGAGTTCAGGTTGCCGAAGAGCGCCAGCACCCCGAGCAGGATCAAGGGGTAGCGCCGCAGTTCTTCCGGTCGGGTCATCTCAAGCCTCCTCCTCGAGGCGCAGGCGCGCGTCGACCGCGGACAAGGCGGCGGCGGCGCGCTCGGGGACGTGCAGGGTCACGAGCGACGACAGCTCGGTCCGCGCGGGGTTGATCTCGATCACCGGCAGCCCGCGCGAGAGCGCCAGCGCCACCGGCATCTGGATGTAGGGGAAGACGGCGGTAGTGCCGATCACCACCACCAGGTCGAAGAGGGTCTCGGCGAGCTCCTGGAAGGCCTCCAGCACCGCCTCCGGCAGCATCTCCCCGAACAACACCACGCGGGGGCGGACCAGGCCGCCGCAGCTCCCGCACGCGGGCGGCAGCGGGACCTCGCCGCGGTAGCCGGCCAGCAGCTCCTCGGCGCTGAACTCGCGACCGCAGCCGGTGCACAGCAGCTCCGAGGCGTTGCCGTGGACCTCGATCAGCCCGCGGCTGCCGGCGCGCCGGTGCAGGCCGTCGACGTTCTGGGTCATCACCCGCACCGCCCGCCGGTCCTGCAGCGCGGCGATGAAGCGGTGGGCTGCGTTGGGCTCGGCGCCCTGGCAGGCCTGGCCGATCTGCCACAGGTACTTCCAGGTCAGCGCCGGGTCGCGCTGCAGCATCGAGCCGCTCAGCGCCTCCTCGATCGGCACCCCCTCCTCCGTGTCGCGGTCCTCGTAGAGGCCGCCGATGCCGCGGTAGGTCGGCAGGCCGGAGTCGGCCGAGATGCCGGCGCCGGTGACGAAGAGGATCGAGTCGCTGGCCGCGAGGCGGTCGGCGAGCTCGGTGACGGCGGCGGTGGCCGAGGCGGGCATCATCAGCCAGCCTCGGGGTCGGGGCAGCTGCCGTAGCCGGCGGCGGCGCCGCTGCTCATGGCGTAGCCGATCACCTCGCCGGACAGGTTCAGGTAGGCCTCGAAGGAGGCGTAGCGGTGCACGGCGTGGATGCGCTCGCCGCTGCTCCGGGGGTCGGTGCTCCTGGCCTGGACGCCGTGCAAGGCCTCGACCTCCTCGGCGCGGCCGTGGCGGTCGCTCAGCTCCTCGGCGCTCAAGCCGAGCAGGCCCAGCGGGTCCTCGGCGGCGCTGGGGGTTTCCGAGCGGGCGCTGGCGCCGCCGCCCGAGCGGTCGGGGCTGGCGCAGGCCGAGGCGCCGGCCAGCGCCGAGAGCAGGAGGAGGGTCGAGAGGCGCATGGCGGCCACGATACGCCTCAGGCCCCGGCCGCGCGCGGCGCCAGCAGGTCGAGCCGCCAGGGCGCGACCTCGGTCTCGCTCACCCAGGCGACGCCGTCGTCCGTGCGGCCGAGCGGTTTGCGGACCTCGAGCCGGCGCAGGCCGGCGGCGCGGTAGACCTCGAGGTAGCCCTGCTCGGTCCACAGCACGTCCTCCACCGGCCGGCGGTCGGGCACGTCGAGCATGATGATGCGGACCGGGTCGCCGCAGGCCGCGGCGCGGTTCTCCGGGAAGTCGCGGGTGGAGAAGGAGGCCCACTCGTGGCAGTAGATCTCGGGGGCCGAGACCAGGTTGAGGATGCGGCCGCCGGGCCGCAGGAGCTGGCCCAACTCCGACAGCAGGCGCGTCTTCTCCTCGGCCGCGGCGATGTTGTCGAAGGGGAAGGCGCACAGCACCCTGTCGAAGCGGCCGGCGCCGAGCTCCGGCAGGCCGCGCTCCCCCACCAGCCGGTAGTCGCCGGCGGGGTCGGCCGCGCGCGCCTGGTCGATCATCGCCGCCGAGACGTCGACGCCGGTGGCGGCGTAGCCGAGCCGCGCCAGCAGGCGGGTGGAGCGCCCGGCGCCGCAGCCGAAGTCGAGCGCCCGGGCGCCCGGCGCCGGCGGCCCGAGCAAGGCGGGCAGGTCGCGGAAGGCCAGGGCGTAGGTGCCCGGGAACTCCAAGCGGGCGTAGGAGGCGGCGCGCTCGCCGTCGGCGTAGACGTTGCGGAAGTCCTCGGAGGCGGTCACCCGCGTCGCTCCCGGCTCAGCCCTCGGCGCCGCCGCCGTAGCGGCGCTGGTAGAGCATCAGCCGCAGGCCGCCGGGAGCGTGGAAGTGGGTGACCAGGCCGAAGCCGTGGTCCTCGATGCCGCCGTCGAATTCGACGCCCTTGGCCTCCAGCGCCGCCACGGTCGCCTCGACGTCGTCGCAGTAGAAGGAGATGTCGTGGACGCCGGCGGCCTCGCCGCGCTCGCCCTCCGGGTCGTGCGGGTGCACCCCCATCTCGGCTTCGGGCAGCTGGTAGATCATCCACCCGTGGCCGATGTCGGTGGCGGGCAGCTCCAGCACCTCGCGCAGGAAGGCGCGCGTGGCCTCGGGATCGGAGCTGTAGAACATCGCGTGGGCGCCGCGGATCATGGCGCCAGTCTAGCGGGATGGACTCGTGGTCGACCGCCGGCCGCCTCAGTCGACCAGTTCGCCGCCGAAGGCGACGCGCCCGCGCGCCGGCGGTTGCAGCAGCAGGTGCAGGTTCTCGGCCGGGCGGCCGCAGGCGTCGGCGAGGGCGGCCGCGAGCTGGCGCAGCAGGGCTCGGCGCTCCTCCGGCGAGGGCCAGTCCGCCAGCAACAGCGAGACGAAGACCGGCCGCAGCGCCGGGTCGAGCGGGCCGCCGTTCTCGGCGTAGCGCTGGCGCGGTAGTTCCCGCAGGCGCACCCAGCAGCGGCCGGCGCCGGCGCCCAGGACTTCGCCGGCGGCGTCGGCCAGGCGGCGCGCCAGGTCTTGGTCGAGCGCCTCGCCGGCGTCGGTCACCACCTCGACCTCGAGGATCGGCACGGGCGCCTACTCCTCCTGCTGGCGCAGGTACTCCTGGCGGTTGCGCTCGGCGCCCAGGCCGATGTTGATGCCGCCGAAGAGGAGGAAGGTCTCGAAGGCGTGGACTCCGCCGGTGAACTCCTCGGCGAGGTAGCCGCCGAGGGCGAGGATGAGGCCTGCCCAGACCAGGGAGCCGCGGAAGAGCACGCGGAAGGGGGGGCGCTTGGTCGGCACCTTCAACCGTCCAGCTCCTCCCGCAGGACCTTCGGCGCCAAGGCCCGGTAGCTCTCCAGGAGCCAGCGGTCCAGCAGCCTGGCGGCGGGCCCCTTAGCGGCGCCGAAGCGCACCGTCAGCCAGCCGTGGGCGTTGATCGCGTAGTGCTCCGGCTGCGCCTCGGCCAGGTCCGCCGCCTCGGCCGCCGAGTCGGTCAGCTTGAGCATCAGCTTGTAGTCAGCGGCGCCCTCACCGAGGTACAAGAAGGCCTTGCCCCCGGCCTTGAAGGCGGCGTTCTTGCAGCTCGTGCCCTCTTCGACGCCGGGCAGGGCGAGCGCCGCACGGCGCAGGCGCTCCGGGGCGCTCACGCGCGCGTTCTTCTTGGCAGCCATACCCCGAGTCTAGCCGCCGGCGGCCTCGCCGGCGTGGAGGGGATCCGGTCCCAGCCGCTCTCGCATGCCCACCAGCCGGTAGCTCTCGCGCAACCACTCCTGCAGCTCGTCGTCCATCTGCTCCGGGTCGGTAATCCGGAGGCGGTGGACCCACCAACCCGGGACCTCCTCGACCACCCGGGCGAAGCGCGGCGACTCCACGGGGTGCGGCAAGGAGAAGCTGCAGCTCATGCCGCGCTCCGAGAGCGCCGTGATGCCGGCGAAGCGGATCCGGCCGAGGAAGGCGATGCGGCTCTTCGCCGGCGCCAAGTGGTACTCCCCGCAGGTGCCGATCATGGCCTCGAAGCGGGCGAAGAACACCGCCGCGCGCGGACCCATGCGCGCCAGCCAATCGCGCATGGTCGCCTTGCCGCAAGAGTGCCACTGGTTGCGGTTGACGAATTGCGCGCCGCAGCGCGGACAGCACCACAGCGGCTTCCTCCCCCGCGCCGCCGGCATGACGGTCTCAGCCCCGCTCCCGGACGTCGACGCCGGTCTCGCAGAATTCCTTGAAGTGCTGCAGCCACTTCTGGTTCTGCTTCTTGAACATCCCGGAGGCGAAGAGCCCCATCAGCTTCATCGGGATGCTGGTGAAGTGGTAGCTGCAGCGGCTCTCCCAGCGCGTGCGTCCGGGGCCGAGCTCGTGGAAGTAGTTCTCGAGCGTGTTGCTGCCGCCGGGCCACTCGTAGCGGCCGTGGAATTCCTCCGGCAGCTTGCGCACCTCGAGGACCTCGATCAAATCCATGGTCCGCTTGCCGTGCTGGTAGGTCAGCTTCGACCGGGCGCCGGGTTGCCCCGGCTCGCCGCTGATGCGCTCGAAGCTGAGCAGGCCGGGCTGCCACTTGACGAGGTTGTCGGGGTCGTCGAAGAGCTCGATCACCCGCTCCCGGGGCAGCTCGATGTCGATGGAGACGGTGTAGGCTTTCATGGCGTCGAGCGGAGTGGGCCCGCCAGCCTAGGCGCGGAGCGCCGATCCCGCCAGCCATCGCTCCGGCGGGAAGCGACCCCGGATTCGGTGTTCATTCTCCGGTAGCGGCCAGGGGCGCTAGCCTCGGAGACTGCGCTCCATGCCCGGGACCACCGCCCTGCCCACCCGCGCCGCCATGCTGCGCGCCTTCCAGTCGCGCGACGCCGGCTTCGACGGCGTCTTCTGGACCGGGGTGCGGACCACGGGAATCTTCTGCCGGCCGACCTGCCCGGCGCGCGCGCCCAAGCCGGAGAACGTGGAATTCTTCCCCAGCGCGCGCGAGGCCCTGGCCGCCGGCTATCGACCCTGCAAGCGCTGCGCCCCGCTGGCGCTGCCCGGCGACGCACCGGAGTGGCTGCGGCCGCTGCTGGCGGCGGTCGAGCAGGACCCAGGCCGCCGCTGGACCGACGCCGGTCTGCGCCAGGCCGGCTACCACCCGGTGCGCGTCCGGCGCTGGTTCCAGGCCCGGCACGGCCTGAGCTTCCACGGCTACTGCCGGGCCCGCCGGCTGGGCGAGGCCCTCGGCCGGATCCGCCACGGCGAGCCGGTCACACGCGCGGCGCTCGACCAGGGCTACGAGTCGCTGTCCGGCTTCCACGAAGCCTTCCGCAAGCTGACCGGACGCTCCCCCACCGCCGCCCGCGACGCCACTCGCTTGACCGTGAGCCGCATCCCGACGCCGCTCGGCGCGATGGTGGCAGTCGCCAGCGACGCCGCCCTGTGCCTGCTCGAATTCGGCGAGCGGCGGGCCCTGGAGACCGAGCTGGCCAAGCTGCAGCGGGCCCGCAACGGCCTGTTCGTTCCAGGCACCAACGGCGTCCTCGACCAGACCGCGGCCGAGCTGGCGGCCTATTTCGCTGGCGAGCTGCGCGCCTTCGGCTTGCCGCTGGAGCCGGTCGGCACGCCCTTCCAGCGCCAGGTCTGGGGCCAGCTGCGCCGGATCCCCTTTGGTACCACATGCAGCTACGCAGCCGTGGCCGAGGCGGTCGGCCGGCCCAAGGCGGTGCGGGCGGTCGGCACCGCGAACGGCGCCAATCCGATCCCGGTGATCATCCCCTGCCACCGGGTGGTCGGCGCCGACGGCAGCCTGACCGGATACGGCGGCGGCCTGTGGCGCAAGAAGCGGCTGCTCGAGCTGGAGCGGACCTAGCTGCCGTCTGCGTCCGAGCCGGCACCCGAACGGTCCGTCGCCGGCTCCTCCAGCGAGGTGCCGCAGCGCTTGCAGTGGCGCGCGTCGCGGTCGTGGTCCGGCAGGCCGCAGTCCGGGCAGGCGCGGTGCCGGGCGCGCGCAGCCGCCGACAGCTCCACGGTGACGATGCCGGTGGGCACGGCGATGATCGCGTATCCCATGACCATCACCAGGGCCGCCACCGCCTGGCCGAAGCCGGTCTGCGGCGAGATGTCGCCGTAGCCGACCGTGGTCAGGGTCACCACCGCCCAGTAGACGCCGCGCGGGATGCTGGTGAAGCCGTGCTCCTCGCCCTCGATCAGGTACATCAGCGATCCCATGATCACGACCAGGGTGAAGACCGTGAACAGGAACACCGTGATCTTGCGCCGGCTGGCGTAGAGGGCGCGCGAGAGCACCTCGGCCTCGGCCAGATAGTGGGCCAGCTTGAGCACCCGGAACACCCGCAGGATCCGCAGCACCCGCACCACCAAAAGATACTGCGCGCCCGGGATCACGGCGCTGGCGTAGGTCGGCAGGATCGCCAGCAGGTCGACGACGCCGAAGAAGCTGCGGGCGTAGCGGCCCGGCCGGCGCACGCACGCCAGCCGCAGCAGGTACTCGGCGGTGAAGAGCACGGTGAAGCCCCACTCGGCCACCCGCAGCGCGCCGCCCCAAGCCTGCCGGTACTCGGCGACGCTCTCCAGCATCACCACCGCGACGCTGGCCAAGATGGCCACGATCAGCCCGACGTCGAAGGCCTTCCCGGCCGGCGTATCCGACTCGAAGATGACGACGTAGAGCTGGCGTCGCCAGGAGGAGGGTGCGGCTTCGTCCACGATGGAGGTCCGGCGGCGGGCGACCGCCGGACCGCAGCTTAGCCCCCGCGGGCCGCCGCTAGCCCATGCCGAGGTGGTTGTTGTCCTCGTTGGACAAGCGCCAGGCGCGGATCTCGGGCCGCGCGGTCCCCTCGGTCACGAAGGGGTCGCGCTGCGCGATCTCCTCCGCCTGCTCGGGGTACTCGACCTTCAGGATCAGCATGCCGCCCTCGCCGTCGACGAAGGGGCCGGCGAGCTCCAGCTCGCCGCTGGCGGTGATGGACTTCAGGAATTGAACGTGCCGCCGGATCAGCGGCTCGTCCCGCTCCGTCCCGGGGACGGGATGGAGCAGGACCACGAAGCGAAGGCTGGGATCGCCCATGGGTGATGGCTACGAGTTCGGGTGCGGGATCAGGCGGCTTCCGGCCACAGCCAGGCGAAGGCGCCGGCGGCGGCGAGGCAGTAGACGAAGCCGTCGAAGACGAATTTCAGAGAGACGCCGAGGCGCTGCCCCTTCCAGACCGTGTCGACCAGGGCCGGAACGCCGTAGGCGAGGAAGCCGACGGTGCTGGTCAGGCGGAAGACCTCCATGTACTCGGCGCCGGGCTCCAGGCTCATCCAGGCGACGTAGGCCAGGGAGACGCCGATCAGAACGGTGTAGAGGAACCAGTTGATGAGCTGCTTGCCCATCGTCGGGGGCCCGCTCGGCAGGATGGTCATCCAGCCCACCGGCCCTTTCTCGAACTTCTCGATCATCTCGGGGCTGCCGAGGTCCTTCATCGAGGCGCAGTTCGGGAACATGTAGGTGCCCGGCTGCACGCCCTTCTCGCGCATGAAGGCCGTGATCGCGGCCTCCTCGTCGAGCTTCTGGTAGTCGCCCTTGTGGATCGGCAGCAGCATGTGCAGGACCGAGCTGGCCACGAAGACGAAGACGGCGGAGGCCAGGATCGGCATCCAGAGTTCGGTCAGGAATTCCATGCGGGGCTCGCGGGTCGGGAGGTCGGGTGGACGGAAGGAGCGAGGGGCGGCGGCGGCGCCGGGGCGACACCGGCAGCCTGACGACTCTTGCGAGACTTCGCAACAAGAAGCTGGGGGCTGGGCCGGCGGGGCGGAGGCCTCAGGCCCGCTCCCGGCCTCCCCCGCCGTCGAGTTCCGCCAGGATCTCCCGCGCCCGCGCGGCGTCCTCCTCCCGCACCAGGATGCCGGGGTTGGTGGCCGGCCCCGGCGGCAGCTCGCCGAGGCCGAAGAAGAGCACCTCGTTGCTGACCTGGGCTTCGATGCCGTGCTGCGCCAGCACCGAGACCCAGAGGTGGGCCTGCGCGGCGTCACGGGCGGTGGCGATGTCGAGGATCTTGACCAAGCGAACCTCCTGCGGCGAATATCGCGGTCGGGACCGCGCCGATCTTAGCCGCCAGCGGGCGGGGCGTGCCGCTCCTCGTGGACCACGGCGCCGTCGACCGCGTGGTGGCGGAAAGCGAGCCAGGGCTGGCCGCCGGTCCGCCCGACCTCGACCGACAGGAAGCCGCCGCGGACGCGCAGGAAGCGGTGCTCCGGCCTCCGGTCCCGCTCGCGGAAGCCGCCGGCGTGGCGGTCGGTGGTCGGGCCGCAGGAGTACTCCCGCAGGCCGGTGGCGGCGTGCTCCGAGACGTATTGCCAGTGCCGGTCGCCGCAGACGACGTAGACCCCCGGCAGCCCGCCGAGCAAGGAGCGCAGCCGATCGCCCTCGTGGCGGAAGCCGTGGTTGGCGTGGTTGTCGTTCTTGTTGGCCCGGTCGGGGCCGACGATCGGCGTCGGGCTGACGACGAGGCGGAAGGTGGCGTCTGACGCCGCCAGCGAGCGCTCCAGCCAGGCGAGTTGCTCAGCGCCGAGGATCGTCTTGGCGGGTCCGTCCGGGTCGCGGTTGGGGCTGCGGAAGTCCCGGCCCTCGAGGAACCAGAGCTGCAGATCCTGGCCCCAGCGAGCCGTGCGGTAGGTCGACTGCCCCATCGGCACCTGCTCGCGGAACAGGCCCAAGCCGTCCTCCCAGCTCAGCTCGCCGTAGCGCTGCCCGGGCCAGCAGTCGTTCTTGAGCGTGTCGTGGTCGTCCTTGAGGAAGTAGGCCGGCACCTGGCGGTGGAACTCCCGCTGCAGCGGCAACGCGTACATCCGCCGCCAGTGGTGGCGGGCGACTTCGACGGTCTTCGCCAGCGGCTCCGGCTTGTCGTAGTAGACGATGTCGCCGGTGTGGACGAAGAAGCTCGGGGCCAGCGCCTGCATGCTGGCGTAGACGAGGTGGCCGCGCTCGGGGTCGTCGCGCCGGTGGAAGTCCTGGCCGGTGACGACGGTGAAGCGGACCGGCGCCGGCTGGTCGGGAGCTGGGGCGGTGCGGAAACCGCCGTGCAGCGAAGCGGCCGCGGCCTCGCCGGGCGCGGCGCGAGCCTGGAGTTCGAGCTGGTAGCGGCGACCGGGCTCGAGGCCCTCCAGCGGGAACTGGTGGCTCGAGTCTCGCTCCGGCTGGACCGCAGTCCACGCCGTCCAGGCCGAAGCGCTGGGCGAAGCGCCGGCGGGCCAGCAGCGCAGCCGGACCTCGCCGGCGGCGGCGGGCAGCTCCTCGCCCGGCCGGGTCGACGGTCGCTCGGCCAACCGGGTCCAGACCAGGGCCCGGTCCGGCCCGACCTCTCCCGTCTTCAGGCCGTTGGCGAAGGCCACCGGATGGCTGGGCGGCGCGGCGCAGGACAGCGCCAGCGCCGCGCCGCCGGTGGCGGCGCGGACCGCCGCGGGCAGGCAGCGCAGGCGAGTCCAGATCGCGGCGCGCTCCATGGCCTCAGTCTCGCTGCGGATCGCCGGACTTCGCCATCCAGTCGTCCAAAGCCAGCTCCAGGCGGGCCGCCGTGTCGGCGTGCTCCGGAGCTTCGGCCAGGTCGCGCCGCTCCCACGGATCCGATTGCAGGTCGAAGAGCTGGCGCTCGCCGTTGTGCAGGTAGCGGATCAGCTTCCAGCGGCCCTCGCGCAGACAGCGGATGCCGCGCTCGCTGTTGGCGTTGGGGGTGTAGGCCCCGAACAGCCGCTGTTGGCCCCCGGCCTCGCCGCGCACCAGACCGGCGAAGCCGAAGCGCGCGGCGTGCGCCGGCACCGGCAGCCCCGCGAGCTCACAGAGGGTCGGGTAGAGGCCGTGCAGGTAGGCGAAGCCGTCCCGGCGCGCGCCGCTGGGCACCCCCGGACCGGCCAGGATCATCGGCACCCGCCACGAGGCCTCGTACAGGTTCTGCTTGCCCATCAGCCCCTGCTCCCCCATCGCCAGGCCGTGGTCGCTCGTGAAGACGACGATGGTGTTCTCCAATTCGCCCTGCTCCTCGAGCAGCGCCAGCAGCCGGCCGACGCGGTCGTCGACGCGCGCCACCATCGCCAGGTAGACGGCGAATTCGCGCCGCACCTGCTCGGGGTCGTGCGGCGCCGGATAGACGACCTCGTCGCGCACCTTCAGGTCGCCGGTGTCGAAGGGGTGCTCGAGGCGGTGGTTCGGCGGCAGCGGCAGGGCGTCGGCGTCGAAGCGCGCCAGGTACTCGGGCGCTTCGTGGCGCGGGTCATGGGGCGCCGTGGTCGAGACGTAGGCGAAGAAGGGCCGGTCGCGGTCGCGCTGCTCGGTGAAGAAGCGCTCGGCGGCGTCGTAGAAGACGTCGGTGCTCCAGCCCTGAGCCTGATAGCTGGTGATCTTGCCGGCCGCGGCGTCGTAGCGGCGCAGCTTGGGGTCGAGCTGGCCGAGCTCGATGGCGGCGTCGCGGGCGCCGCCGTGATCGCGCGAGTTGTAGGGCAGCATTCCCGGGCCGATGGCCTCGGCGATCTCGAAGCAGCGCAGCAGCGCTTCGTTGCCGTTGTGCCACTTGCCGGTGCCGAAGCTCTGGTAGCCGTGCTGGCGGAAGAGCTCCGGCATCAGGGTGTCGGCGGTGCGCAGCTGGGCAGGGCCGCCGTAGCCGTAGCGGCCGGGGGTGACGCCCCAGACCGGCCGGCCGCTCAGGATCATTCCACGGCTGACGGTGCAGATGGCGCCGCTGAAGGCGCCCTGGTGCACGGCGGTGTCGATCACGACGCCGCCGGCGGCGAGCGCGTCCAGGCTCGGGGTGCGCGCCTCGGATCCGCCCGCGGCGCCGACCGCGCGGATGCTGTTGTCATCGGCGATCAGGAACAGGACGTTGGGCGGCCGGGCCGTCGTCAGGCCGTCCTCCGCCCCGCCTCCCGGCTCCGCCTGCGGTTCCGATTCCGAGTCCGGCCCCGTGGCCGGCCTCGGGGCGGCGGCGACCAGGTGATAGACGCCGCCGCGCTGGGTCGGGAATTCGATCCGGCCGGCGCCGCCAAGGATCACCTCGCTGACCGGGGAAGCCTCCATCGCGGTCACCGCCAGCGGCGCGCCGGCCTCGATCCGGACCCGCTCGCCGGCAAGCGAGCGCACGCGCGCCCAATGCAGCCGGCCCTGCTTCCAGGCGAGATCGACGACGAAGCCGCCGCGGGCCTTCAGGCCGCGGACGTGGCCGTCGGGCCAGGCCGCGGGAAGCGCAGGCAGCAGCCGCAGCACCCCTCCGTGGCTCTGCAGCAGCATCTCGGCGACGCCGGCGGTGTAGCCGAAATTGCCGTCGATCTGGAAGGGCGGGTGGGTGCCGAAGAGGTTGGGCAGGGTGCTCTTGGCGAGCAGGCCGGCGACCGAGGCGTGGGCGCGGTCGCCGTCGCCCATGCGCGCCAGGAAGCTGATCAGCCAGGCGCGACTCCAGCCAGTGTGGCCGCCGCCGTGGGCGAGGCGCCGGTCGATGGTCTTGCGCGCCGCGACGAACCGCTCGGGCGTGTCAGGGGTGATTTCGTCGAAGGGGTGCAAGCCGAGCAGGTGCGACATGTGGCGGTGCCCGGGTTCGGCTTCCTCGTAGTCCTGATCCCACTCCTGGATGGTGCCGTCGGCGCCGATCTTGATCCTCGGCAGGCGCGCCCGCGCCGCCAGGAAGGACTCCCGATCGGCGGCGTCGACCTCGAGCAGCGCCGCGGCCTCGGCGGCGGCGGCCAGCACCACCCGCGCGATCGTGACGTGGTAGGCCGAGTTGACCGTCAGCCGCGCCGTGCCGTCGCCGGGCAGCTTGTAGCTGTTCTCGGGCGAGGTCGAGGGCACGACCCCGAGCCCGCCGCTCGGCAGCTCGACCAGGGTGTCACGCACGAACTCCGCCGCGCCCTTCAGCACCGGGTAGGCGGCGTCGCGCAGGAAGCCGCGGTCGCGCGTGAACTGCCAGTGGCGCCACAAGGTCATCGCCATCCAGGCGCCGGCGTAGGGGTCGAGCACGCCGTTGACGTACTGCGACTGCAGCGTCGAGCCCGACGGCGTGGTGCGGCCGAAGGGGTTGGTGGCATGGAAGCTGACCCAGCCGCCGGCGCCGTAGAGCCGCTCGGCGCTGACCCGGCCACGCGCGGCGAGACCGGTCATCCAATCGGCCAGCGGCGCCATCGCCTCCGACAGGTTGGTGACGTCGGCCGGCCAGTAGTTCATCTGCAGGTTGATGTTGAGGTGGTAGTCCGCCTCCCACGGCGCCCAGGGCCGATCGCTCCACAAGCCTTGCAGGTTCGCCGGTAGCCGCCCCGGCCGGCGCGAGCTGCCCATCAGCAGATAGCGCCCGAACTGGAACAGCTGCGCCTCCAGCATCGGGTCGGCGGCGCCGTCGCGGACCGCGGCCAGGCGCTCGTCGGTGGGCAGCGCCGAGCGGTCGGGGCCGCCGAGCTCGAGCTCGACGCGGTCGAAGAGCTCGCGGTGCTCGGCCTGGTGCTCCTGGCGCAGCTTCGCCACCGGCCGCGCCGCGGCCGACTCCAGGATGCGCGTCGCCTCGGCGGCGGGGTCGATCGCCGGGTCCGACGCCATGGGCGCCAACGAGTAGTCGGTGGCGGCGGTGAACAGGAGGACCAGCTCGTCGGCGCCCTCCACGATCAGGTCGTCGCCGTCGGCGAGGCAGCTCCCGCCCGGCGTCAGCGCGCGCAATCGGCCGGCGAAGCGCATGTGCGCCCCGGTCGGGCCGGAGCCGCCGGGGTTGTCCTCGTGCCCTTCTGGCGGCGGCCGGTCGACGATCTGGCCGTCGAGGTGGAGCCGGTCCGGCGCCGGCGCAGTGACGGCGGCGTCCTTGTGCCGCTGCAGCCGCACGCGGGCCGAGATGGCGCCGGCCTGGTCGGCGCTCAAGCGCACCACCAGCACGTCGTCGACGGCCGAGATCCAGCTCTCGCGCCGGAAGCGCACGCCGCCGGAAGTCCACTCCGTGAGCGCCACGCCGTCGCGCAGGTCGAGCTGGCGGCGAAAGGCGGTGGGCTCCGCGGCGCCGTCCATCTCGATCCACAGGTCCCCCAGCGGCTCGAAGGAGCGGAAGGAGGTCGGCCGCGCAGTCAGCTTCTCGCGGCCGAGGGCGTTGGCCTCGGCGTAACGGCCGGCGAGCACCAGCCGCTGCAGCTCGGCGAAGGACTCGCGGAAGCCCTCGGGGTAGGCGTCGGCCGGCGCGCCGGCCCACAGGCTCTCCTCGTTCAGCTGCAGCCGCGCCCGCGCCGCACCCCCGAACTCCATCGCCCCGAGCCGGCCGTTGCCGAGCGGCAAGGCTTCGACCCAGCGCGCGGCCGGCTGGCGATACCAAAGCACGTGGTCGAGCGGCCGGGAGGCGGGCCGCTCCGCCTCCTGGGCGGAGGACGTGGCGCAGACCAAACCCAGGGCGAGGGCGGCGACGCCGGCGCGACGGAAGCGAGAAAGCGATGTGGCGAGCCGCATGTCACCCTCAGAATAGGGGCCCCCGGCTCCCGACGACTCGTGGGCCCCACCTCGACCGGTTTCATGCGCTCCCGGCTCCGATTCCTCCTCCCCGTCTTGCTGGCGCTGCTGCTCGCGGCAGCGCCCACACTGCGACCTCGTTCGGCGCAGGATCCGCCGCCGGCGGGAACGGCCCGCCCCAACATCCTGTTCTGCATCGCCGACGACTGGGGTTTCCCCCACGCCGGCGTCTACGGCGAGCAGGTGGTACACACGCCGAGCTTCAACCGGCTGGCGATGGAGGGGGTGCTGTTCACCCACGCCTTCGTGTCCTCACCGTCGTGCACGCCGAGCCGCGGCGCGATCCTGAGCGGCCAGGACTTCTGGCGTCTGCGGGAGGGCGGCAGCCTGTGGAGCACGATCTCGGAGGACATCCCGCTCTACCCCGAGCTGCTGGCGTCAGCCGGCTACCACGTCGGCTCGCACCGCAAGGGCTGGGGACCGGGGCGCTTCCAGGCCGGCGGGCGCATGGAGCAACCGGCCGGCAAGCCCTACTCCTCCTTCGCGGACTTCCTCGACGCGCGGCCGGACGGGGCTCCGTTCTGCTTCTGGCAGGGGTCGAGCGACCCGCACCGCGGCTACGAGGCTGGCAGCGGCGCCGCCCGCGGCATGGACCTGGCGCGGATCCGGCTGCCGCAGGCCTTCCCCGACGCTCCGGAGATCCGCAGCGACGTCGCCGACTACCTGTTCGAGGTCGAGCGCTTCGACCGGCTGGTGGGCGACTGCCTGGCCGAGCTGGAGCAGCGCGGCGAGTTGGACGACACCATCGTCGTCGTCACCGGGGACCACGGCATGCCGTTTCCGCGCGGCAAGGGCAACCTCTACGACCTCGGCACGCGCGTGCCGCTGGCGCTGCGCTGGGGCGAGAAGGGTCCGCCCTTCCCGGTCGGCGCCTTCGTCTCGCTGACCGACCTCGCCCCCACCTTCCTCGAGGCCGCCGGCGTGCCGGTGCCGCTGGACATGACCGGCCGCAGCTTGCTGCCGCTGATCGAAGACGGCGAGATCGACTTGGCCCAGATGAGGATCGTCTTCGGCCGCGAGCGCCACACCCCGGCGCAGGCGGCGCCGTCGTGGGCGGGTTATCCGTCGCGGGCGATCCGCACCCACGACTACCTGTTGATCCGCAACTTCGCCCCCGAGCGCTGGCCGGCCGGCGTGCCCGAGGGCGCGCTGCGCAAGATCCCCTACTCCGACTGCGACAACGGCCCGACCAAGAGCTGGATCCTGGACCACCGCGAGGATCCGGAGTTCCTGCTCTATTACCAGCGCGCCTTCGCCCCGCGCCCGGAGTTCGAGCTCTACGACCTGGCCAAGGACCCGGAGCAGTGGCAGGACGTCGCCGGGGATCCGGCCTACGCCGAGGTGCTGGAGGAGCTAAAGCGCGAGCTGGCCGCGGAGCTGCTCCGCCGCGAGGACCCGCGCCTGCTCGGCGGCGCCGCCGGGCTGTTCGAAACCGAGCTCTACTTCGGCAGTCTCAAGCGTTGAACCTCGCGGCAGCATGTCCCCGCCCCCGCTCGACCTCTGGACCCAGATCGCCCAGCTCGGGCACACCAAGCACCGGCACGAGTGGGGCGCACTCACCCAGCGGGTCCGCGAGCAGCTCGCAGCGGGCGCGAACCCGGACGCCGGCCGCGAGCCGCCGCTGCTCATGGCGGCCAAGATGGGGCACCTCGCCATCGCCGAACTGTTGCTCGACTTCGGAGCCGACATCCACGCCGGCAGGGAATGGCGCACGCCGCTGCTGGCGGCCGGGCGGAACGCCGCCATGCGCACGCTGCTCCTGGCCCGCGGGGCCGAGGACACCGCCTTCTGCTTCCTGGTGAACGGCGAGATGGCGAGACTCGAGCGCGCGCTCGCGGCGGATCCGGAGCTGGCCCGGGTCGCCGACGAGGACGACCGGACTCTGCTGTTCTACGCCGCCGGCTCGGCCGACCGCGCCGCGATGGTCTTGCTGCTCGACGCCGGAGCCGACCCGAGGGCAGTGGCACCCAAGAGCTACGGCGTCTCCCCCATCCACGAGCTGTGCCGCGGTCGCGACTCCGGCGGGGCCGCCGAGATCGCCCTGCTCCATCAGCGCGGCGCCGACCTGGACGCCGCCAACCAGGGAGGGGTGACGCCTCTGCACATGGCCGTCCGCGACCGCAACGCCGACACGGTGCAGGCGCTGCTCGAGCTCGGCGCGGCGGTCGACCCGGAAGACCACAGCCGAAGATCGACGCCACTGCGGCGCGCGGTGGCCAACACCGGGCGCGCCGGCGCCGGAGGCAAGAAGGAGCATGCCCTGCGGATCGTCACGCTCCTGCTCGACGCCGGCGCCGACCCCGGACACCGCAACCGCACCGGCAAGACGGTCCACGAATCCGCGGTCGACCCGGAGATCAAGAGGCTGCTGAGCGGCCAGGCTTGAAGGCTCAGCCGTCGGCGGCGCGGCAGCGCTCCAGCCACGCTGCGTGCGCCGCGACCAGGTCGGCCAGCCTCTCGGGATGCTCGGCCGCGAGGTCGCGGGTCTCGGTGGCGTCGGCGCTGAGGTCGTAGAGCTCCCAGGCGCCGTTCCAGGAGACGGCTTTCCAGTCGCCGTCGCGGACGGCGCGGCCTTTGGACCAGCTCCAGAACAGCTGGGATCGGCGGGGTTGGTCGTCGCCGAGGATCGCGGGCAGCAGGCTCTCGCCATTGAGGGGGAGGACGGGCTCGTCTCCGACCGCGGTCGGGTAGTCGGCCTCGGCCAACTCGAGCAGAGTCGGCATGAAGTCGATGAAGTGGCCGACGCGACCGGAGACGCGCCCACCTTCCAGCCCGGCCGCCGGCCAGCTGACGATCAGCGGCGTGTTGATGCCGCCCTCGTGGCTGTAGTTCTTGAACAGCCGGAAGGGGGTGTTCGAGACGTTGGCCCAGTCGCGGCCCAGCGAGGACCAGCGGTCGATGGCGCCGACCGCGCCGTCGCCGATCTCGACCACCTCGGCGGAGCAACCGTTGTCCGAGGCGAAGAGCACGATGGTGTTGTCGCGATCGCCGCGCTGCTCCAGCACCGCCAGCAGCCGGCCGAGGTTCCGGTCCATGCGGTCGATCATGGCCGCGTATACCGCCATGCGCAGGTCCTGGTCGTCGCGCTCGGCCTCGCTCAGCTCGGCCCAGGGCCGGTGCGTCGGCTCCGACCGCGGGTAACGCTCCTCGATCAGCCCCATCCCGCGCTGGCGGGCGTCGCGGGCGGCGGCGACGGCCCCGTAGCCCTGTCCGTAGCGGCCTCGGTAGCGGGCGATGTCCTCCGGCCAAGCCTGCAAGGGGTCGTGCGGCGCCTGGTACGCCAGGTAGAGGAAGAAGGGCTGGCCGGGCGGCCGCTCCTCCCGCAGGAATTCGATCGCCCAGTCGGTGTAGGCGTCGGTGGAGTAGAAGTCCGGGTCCTCCGGCGTGTAAGGCTGCACCACCTCCTCGTCGAAGCACCACACCCGCTCGCCCGGCCGCTTCTGCGCCGGCGCCGGCTCGCCCGCGCGCGGGTGGCCGGGGTTGAAGTGGTTGGCGGCGCCGTCGCGCAGGCCGCGGTAGCGGTCGAAGCCGCGGTCGTGGGGATTGTCGACCCCGTGGTGCTTGCCGCTCATCAGCGTGCGGTAGCCGGCGGCGCGCAGGACCTCGCCGAGGGTGGCGGCGTTGCGCAGCGGCTCGGTGTGCCGGCGCCCCATGCCGACCTGCTGGGCGTAGAGCCCGGTCAGCAGGCAGGCGCGCGAGGGGAAGCACTTGGCGGTGTTGTGGAACTGGGTGAAGCGCACCCCCTCCGCCGCCAGGACGTCGAGGGTGGGCGTGGCGATCTCGCCGCCGTAGCAGCCGAGGTCCGACCAGCCCATGTCGTCCGCCAGCACCAGCAGCACGTTCGGGCGCGCGGGCGGCAGGGGAGGCGCGGCGGCGGCGGCCTTCGCCGGCAACGCGCCGGCGCGCAGCTGCTCGAGCTGACGCCGCAGCCGCGCCGCCACCCCCGGCTGGGTCGCTGCGAGGTTCACGCGCTCGCCGAGGTCCGCCTCCATGTCGTAGAGCTGGAAGGGCGGCCGCTCCTTCGGCCCCTTCGGCAGGCCGCGGCCGCCCGAGCCGCTCCCCAGGATCAGCTTCCACCGGCCGTCGCGCACGGCGAAGGTGCCGTTGGCCGAGTGCATGACCACCGGCGGCCGTTCCCAGGAGGTCGCCGCCGGATCGCGCAGCAAGGGCAGCAGGCTGGTGCTGTCCTCGGCCGCGCCGGCCGGCACCGCCGCGCCGGCGGCGTCGGCGAAGGTCGCCATCAGATCCACCAGGCTGACGCTGCGGTCGCAGACCGCGCCCGCCGGCGCCGCCGCCGGCCAGCGCGCCAGGAAGGGCACGCGATGGCCGCCGTCCCAGACGTCGGCCTTGGTGCCGCGCAGCGGGCCGTTGGCGCGGTGGGTGGCCGACAGGTAGCCGTGCACCTTGGGGTCCGCGGCGTGGTCGAGGGTGGCGTCGCCGTCCGCGCCCTGCTTCGCCCGCTGCGGGCTCTCCGGCGCGTCCAGGTGGTACATGAAGGAGCCGTTGTCGCTCGTGACCAGCAGCAGGGTGTCGTCGGCCACCCCGGCCTCCTCCAGCGCCCGGTCGACCTCGCCGACGGTCCAGTCCACCTGCATCACGAAGTCGCCGTAGGGCCCGACGCCCGACTTGCCGCGGAAGCGCTCCGCCGGCAGCACCGGTTTGTGGGGCGCGGTCAGCGGCAGGTAGAGGAAGAAGGGGCCGCCAGCCGCCGCGCGCTCGCGGATGTGCGCCACCGCCCGGCGCGTGATCTCGTCGAGCGCCCCCTGGTGGTCGAAGCCCGGCGCCCACTCCCCCGCGCGCAGGTAGGCCGGGAAGCCGCTGCCCGGGTAGCGCTCGGCCCCCGGCTCGGTGAAGCGGTCGTCCTCGACCCAGACGTAGGGCGGGAAGTCGAGCGAGGCGGTGACGCCGAAGAAGTGGTCGAAGCCGTTGGCGAGGGGGCCGTCCTCGATCTTCCCTTGCCAGTCCATGACCTTGTCCCGGCGCGGCAGGTCCATGCCGAGGTGCCACTTGCCGATGCAGGCGGTGTGGTAGCCGCGAGCCTTCAGCACGCTGGCGACGGTCGGCCGATCCGGCTCGATCAGGTGGCCGGAGTAGCCGTTCAGCACCCCGCCCTTCAGCCGCGAACGCCAGCAGTAGCGGCCGGTCATCAGGCCATAGCGCGTCGGCGTGCACACCGCCGAGCCGGAGTGGGCGTCGGTGAAGCGGACCCCGCCGGCGGCGATGGCGTCGAGCCGCGGCGTCGGGATCGCCGAGTCCGGGTTGTTGGCGCCGAGGTCGCCGTAGCCGAGGTCGTCGGCCAGGATGACGACGAGGTTGGGCGGCTCCAGCGCCTCGGGGGACTGCGGCGCGGGGAGCAGGAGCAGGGAGAGCAGCAGGGGGATGGGCATCGGACCGGGAAGCGCAACCATAGGATCCCCTCATGTTCGAGACGTCCTGCCTGCTGCTGGCCGCCCTCCTGCCCCAGGGCCAGGAACCGTCGCCTGCCAACTTGATCCTGGTCATGACCGACGACCAGGGCTGGGGCGACGCCGGCTACCAGGGCCACCCGGAACTGCTCACCCCGAACCTCGACGAGATGGCGGCGAGCGGAATCCGCTTCGACCGCTTCTATGCCGGCGCGCCGGTCTGCTCCCCCACCCGCGGCAGCTGCCTGACCGGCCGCCACCCCTTCCGCTACGGCATCTTCCAAGCCAACGTCGGCCACCTGCCCGCCGACGAGCCGAACCTGGCCGAGATCCTGCGCGCCCGCGGCTACCGCACCGGCCACTTCGGCAAGTGGCACCTGGGCACGCTGACCACCACCGAGAAGGACGCCAACCGCGGCGGCCCGAAGCACGCCGCCCACTACGCGCCGCCGTGGGAGCGCGGCTTCGACGTCTGCTTCTCGACCGAATCGAAGGTGCCGACCTACGACCCGCTGGTGACGCCGCCGAAGTGGGCCGGCGGGGTCGGCGACCAGGGGCTCGGCAACCCCTACGGCACCGCCTACTGGACCGGCCCGGGCCGCAAGGCCGAGGACGAGCCGGGCGCCGACCTCAGCGGCGACGACTCGGCGCTGATCCTCGACCGCGCCCTGCCCTTCCTCGAGTCGGCGGTCGTCGACGGCGCCCCCTTCTTCGCCGTGATCTGGTTCCACGCCCCGCACCTGCCGGTGCTGGCCAGCGAGGAGCAGCGCGCCCCCTACGCCCACCTGCCGCTCGAGGAGCAGCACTACTTCGCCTGCATGAGCGAAGTCGACCACCAGCTCGGCCGCCTGCGCGCCGCGCTGCGCGGCTGGGGCGTGGCCGAGGACACCATCCTCTGGTTCTGCAGCGACAACGGCCCCGAGGGCAAGGCCGGCAAGGCACCAGGCAGCGCCGGCGGCCTGCGCGGGCGCAAGCGCGACCTCTACGAGGGCGGCGTGCGCGTGCCTGGGCTGTTGGAGTGGCCCCGCCGCTTCCCCGAGCCGCAGGTGGTGACCGCGCCCTGCAGCACCCTCGACTATCTGCCGACGATGCTCGGCGCCCTCGGCCTCCCGCAGCCGGCGGACCTCGACGGCGTCGATCTCTTGCCGCTGCTCGACGGCCGGACCGCCGTCCGCGGCCGGCCGATCGGCTTCGAGTCCGGGCGGCAGTCGGCCTGGTCCGAGGACCGCTACAAGCTGCTGCGCCACGAGCCGCGCGGCAAGCCGGCCCGGCTCGAGCTCTACGACCTCGCCGCCGACCCCGGCGAGGACCACGACCTGGCCGGCGAGATGCCGGAGCGGGTGGCGGCGATGGACGCGGCGCTGCTTGAGTGGCGCGCCGGCGCCGCCGCCGAGGCCCGCGCCCTCGACCCGCGCCCGAACCTGGTCTTCGTCATGGCAGACGACCTCGGCGCCGAGTGGCTCAGTTTCTCCGGCGGCGAGGGCGCCGACACCCCCACCCTGGACCGCCTGGCGGCCGAGGGCACGGTCTTCCGCAACGCCTGGTCGATGCCGCTGTGCACGCCCAGCCGCGTGACCCTGCTGACCGGCCAGTACCCCTTCCGCCACGGCTGGATCCGCCACTGGGACGTGCCGCGCTGGGGCTGCGGCGTCCACTTCGACCCGGAGCGGAACCCCTCCTTCGCCCGCATGCTGCGGCGCGCCGGCTACGCCACCGCCATCGCCGGCAAGTGGCAGGTCAACGACTTCCGGGTCCAGCCCGAGGTGCTGGCCGAGCACGGCTTCGACGAGTGGTGCGTCTGGACCGGCTACGAGACCGGCAACCCTGCCAGCGCCGAGCGCTACCACGACCCCTACCTGCACACCCGCGCCGGCAGCCGCAGCCATCCGGGCGACTTCGGCGCCGACCGCTTCACCGACTTCCTGATCGACTTCGCCCGCCGCGAGCGGCGGCGGCCGAAGCTGCTCTACTTCCCGCTGTGCCTGCCGCACACGCCCTTCGTGGCGACGCCGGCGGCGCCTGACGCCGAGGGGAAGCAGGCCCGCTACCGGGCGATGGTCGAGTACGCCGACCGCAGCCTGGGACGGCTGCTGGCGGCGCTGGAGCAGTCCGAGGAGGCCGCGGACACGATCCTGATCTTCACCGCCGACAACGGCAGCCCGCGGGCGGTGCGCTCCCGCCGCGACGGCCGCGAGGTCCAGGGCGGCAAGAACGGCCTGGCCGAGAGCGGCTGCAACGTGCCCTTCCTGGCCTGGGGGCCGGGGCGGGTGCCGGCCGGCGCCGGGTCCGACGCCCTTCTCGACTTCAGCGACCTGCTGCCGACCTTCGCCGAGCTGGCCGGGGCCGCGCTGCCCGGCGGCTACGAGTACGACGGCCGCTCCTTCGCCGACGCCCTGCTCGGCGGCGAGCCGCGGGCTCCGCGGCCCTGGATCCTGTCGATGGGCGGCGGCTTCGCCCGGTACGACGGCGAGCGCCTAGTGCCGCCGAGCGGCCGGGCCGACCGCGTGCTGCGCAACCACCGCTACAAGCTCTGGGTCGAGGACGGCACCCCCAGCCGACTCTACGACCTGCGCCTCGACCCCGGCGAGGAGCGGAACCTGATCGCCAGCGAGCTGCCAGCGCACCGCACCGCGCTGGCAGAGCTGGCGGCGGTGCTGGCCACGCTGCCGGCGGTGGACGCGAGTCCGCGCTACACGCCGACCCCGCCGCAGGAGTGGGATTCGGCCCCGGATTGAACGGCTGGGCTAAACCCGCGGCGCAGGCGCCGCTCGGCTTCAACGCCCGCGGCGGCTGCTGGTGCGGAAGGAGAACTCGACCGGCGCCAGCGGGGTGCCATCACGAGCCTGGAAGGCGCTGCCGCCGGAGGTGTTCAGGCCGAAGCGGTACTCCCGGTCCGGCGCCAGCGCCACCTCGAGGGTGAAGACCTCGCCGGGCTCGTCGAAGGACGCCCCGCTCACCTCCGGGAAGGCCTCCCGGCCCCCGGGGCCGAGCATGACCGAGTAGCCGTCGCGCTTCATCGGCCGGTCGAAGCGGAAGACCAGCTCGGTCGTGGCCGGGTCGACCTCACGGGCGCCGTTGGCGGGCGTGGCGGAGAGCAACCGGGGCCGCGCCGCGTCCCGCGCCGCCATCCGCTCCTCGATCCGCGGCGCCAAGCCATCGAAGAACTCGATCAGGCGCGGGAAGAAGGCGCCGAAGTCGGGGTAGCGGTCGCGCGCCGCCTCGTACTCGCCGAGCAGCGCCGCCAGCTCCCCCATCCACAGGAAGCCGCGCTGCTCCTGGAGCGCGATCTCCATCGCCTCGGCGACCTCGCCGCGGTGCTCGCGCTGGTAGCGCACCACCGCCGCGCGGACCAGCGACTCGTGCAGCATGGTCGGCCAGCTGCCGTAGGCCTGGCGGCGCATCTGCTGCGCCACCAGCGGGAACAGCCGCTCGCCGGCCGCCCGCAGCTCCTCGCGGTGGGCGTAGACGTGGTGGTTGACGAAGCTGTGGTTGAACTCGTGCACCACCGTGCTGACGACGCTGTCGTTGAAGACCGGCTGGCCGTCGCCGTCGAGCAGCCAGGTGCCGAGCACGGCGTAGAGCTGCTCGGCGCCGGCGGCGTCGCGGAACTTCGGCCCGTAGTTGCCGGGGCCGTTGCCGAGGCCGATCAGGACGTGGAAGCTCGCCTCCGGCGCCGCGCCGAAGAAGCCCTCGAACCAGTCCAGCTCCACCTCCTCGTCGATCAGCCGCCGCATCCGCCCCTCGGCCAGGGCGTAGAGCGGGGCCTGCTGCTCCAGGAAGCCGGCGAAGTCCGCCGCGCGGGCGAAGTCGCGCAGCAGCTCGAGGAAGGCCCGGGCTTCCTGCGGCCGCCAGCGGCTCTCGAGCAGCGAGTCCTCGAAGGGCAGGCGGCCGTCATCGACCAGCTCCGGCTGCGCCTGGAGTGGACCCACCTCAACGACGTCTGGGATGACTCGATCGACCTGATCCAACTCCAGGCGCTCTACAGCTTCTGATCCAGCGGCGGCGGCCGGACGCCGCCGCGACGCCAGCGGGCGGCCCCGAGCAGCCGGGGCCGCCCGCTTGCCGTAGACTGCCGCGCTTCGATGGCGCTGCTCACCCTCACCGGGGTCTCCAAGACCTACGACCCGAAGCGGCCCCTGCTGACCGGGGTGTCGGTGGTGGTCGGCGAGTCCGACCGCGTCGGCCTGATCGGCCCCAACGGCAGCGGCAAGTCCACCCTGCTGAAGCTGCTCGCCGGGGCCGAAGCCCCCGACGACGGCCTGCGGGTGGCCCGCCGCGAGCTGCAGATCGGCTACCTGGAGCAGGAGCCCAGCTTCCCGGCCGAGGCCACGATCCGTGACGTCGTGCGGGCGGGTCTGGAGGGCCGCGACAAGCTGCTGGCGGACCTCGACGCGCTCTACGGCGAGATGGCCGATCCGGCGCTGAGCCCGGAGCGGCTGGACACGCTCAGCCACCGCCAGGAGCACCTGCAGCACCGCCTCGACGCCCTCGGCGGCCACGACGTCGAGCACCGGGTGGCGGCGGCGATCGACGGCGTCGGCCTTCCCGACGGCGACGCCACGTGCGGCTCCTTGTCGGGCGGCGAGGCGCGCCGCGTGGCGCTGGCCCGGCTGCTCGTCAGCGGCCCGGACCTCTTGCTGCTCGACGAGCCCACCAACCACCTCGACGCCTTCGTGGTCGAGTGGCTGGAGCAGCAGCTGGCGGCGCTCAAGGTGCCGCTGGTGCTGGTGACCCACGACCGCTTCCTGCTCGACCGGGTGGTCACGCGCATCCTCGAGGTCGACCGCGGCCAGGTCTATGGCTACGACGGCGGCTACGGCCGCTACCTGGAGCAGCGGGCGCTGCGGCTCGAGAGCGAGGCCAAGACCGAGCGCACCCGGCTGAACCTCCTCCGGCGTGAGACCGCCTGGATGCGCGCCGGCCCCCCGGCGCGCTCGACCAAGGCCAAGGCCCGCATCCAGCGCTACCACGAGCTGGCGGACGCGACGCCGGCGGCCGACCCGGGCGAGCTCGAGCTGGCCTTCCCCAAGGGCCCGCGGCTGGGCGCCAAGGTGCTCGAGCTGCGCTGCGTTTCCCACGCCTACGGCGACCGCGAGGTGCTGCCGGAGCTGGACCTGAAGCTGGAGCCGGGAATGCGGCTGGGCGTGGTCGGCCCCAACGGCGCCGGCAAGACCACCCTGCTGCGGATCCTGCTGCAGCGGCTGGAGCCGTCGCGCGGCGAGTTGGTGGTCGGCGAGACCGTCAAGCTGGCCACCGTCGACCAGCGGCGCGAGGACCTCGACCCGTCGAAGACCGTGCTCGAGGAGATCGCCGGCAAGAACGACCACGTCGTCATCGGCGGCCGCGCGATCCACATCATCGGCTTCCTCGACCGCTTCCTGTTCCCGGGCAATCAGAAGGAGGTCAGCGTCGGCGCGCTCTCCGGCGGCGAGCGCGGCCGGGTGCTGCTGGCGAAGCTGATGCTGACCGGTGCCAACCTGCTGGTGCTGGACGAGCCGACCAACGACCTCGACCTGGGCACCCTGCGGGCGCTCGAGGAGGCGCTGATCGCCTTCGAGGGCGGCGTGGTCGTGGTCAGCCACGACCGCTGGTTCCTCGACCGCGTGGCCACCCACATCCTGCACCTCGACGGCGAGGGCGGCGCCTTCCTCCACGCGGGAGACCTGAGCACGCTGCTGGAGAAGCGCGCGGCCGAGACCGCGGCGCGGACCCCGGCGCCGGCCCCGAAGCGGACCGCGGCCAAGACCCCAGGGGCTACCCCCGCGGCCCCCGCCGCGGCCGAGCCGGGCGCGGACCCGCCGGCGCGGCTCAGCTTCAAGGAGCGGCGCGAGCTCGAGGAGCTGCTGCCGCGGATCGACGAGCACGAGCGCGCCATCGCCGAGGTCGACGCCGCCATGGCCGACCCGGACACCTACCAAGGGGATCCGGCGCGAATCCGGGAGCTGCGCAGCCGCCGGGAGCAGGCCGAGACCAGCCTGGAGCGGGACCTGGCACGCTGGGAGGAGCTGGCGGCGCGCGAAGGCTGAGCGCCTTGAGGGGCGCGGCGGCCCGCCTGCGCTAGCGGTAGGGAGCGGGAAGACCCCGCCCCTCGGCCCGCCGAGGCTCCCCCGGCGCCTCCGCCCACGCCTGGCACGACGACCCCTACGGCTGGAACGACAACCGCCTGGTGACCCCGGCGTTGGACCTGCGCGGCACCGCCGCGGCCTTCCTCTCCAGTGAGCAGGGCGTGACCTACGCCTCCTGGCGCGACCACCACTACGTCGAGGTGTCGCTCGACGGCGGCGCCACCTTCACTGTGATCGCGGATGACACCGCGCCCGACGGGCAGTCGACGCTGGTGGTCGACCTCTCCTCCTACGCCGGCGTCAACGGCGTCAACCTCGCCTTCCACTACACCGGCGACTACGCCTCGGAGTGGGAGCTGGACGACGTCGTCGTCAACGACACCGGCCCGCCGCCGCCGCCGCCGGACTGGATCAACCTGCCGACCAGCTTCGTCCGCGCCGCCGGATACAGCGAGGACTTCGAGGCCCACGCCGGCGCGCTGCCGCCGCACATGGCGGTGAACGAGCTCGACTCCGCGAGCGGTCAGCCCCACAACCTGGCCTGGTGCAACATCGGCCAGCGCGGGCTGCCGCTGAGCGCGAACTCGGGCAGTTGCTGCTTGGAGATGGGGCTCGATCCGGGCGCCACCGCGAGCCAGCACCTGGTCCGCAACGCCCTCGTGATCGGCGTCAACGGCGCCGCCGCGGCGGACCTGATGCTGGAGTTCATGGCCGTCAACCACGGCGAGGAGTGGCAGACCTGGGACGGCGTGTTCGTGTCTGACGACGGCCTGACCTGGCACCAGGCCTACCTCGGCTGGGGCTTCCTTCCGGCGTGGTTCCTGCAGGTGCAGGCCGGCGACCTGGCGGCCGCCGGCGCCGACACCCAGGGCGACTTCTACCTGCTGTTCTCGCAGGAGGACGACTACGCCTACGGCTACCTCGATGGCCTCGGCGTCGACGACATCCAGATCACCACCACCGGTCCGACCGGCGCCTACCTGGCGATGACGGACCTGGTCGCGGGCAGCGTCGCCACCCTGACGGTGGACTACGCCACCCCCGGCGGCCTGGTGCGCTGCGGCTACTCGGTCGCCGGCGGGGGCCCGGTCGCGACGCCTTACGGAGACCTGCTGCTGAGCCCGCCCTACGTCGAGCTGCCGGTGTTGACCGCCGACGCCAGCGGCCACGCCGCCCTGCCGCTACCGGTGCCGCCGGCCGCCGCGGGCATGTCGATCTGGCTGCACGCCCTCGACCTCGGCGCGCTGGCCTACACCAACGGCCTGGCGCTTGTGGTGCAGTAGCGGCGGCGGCCTCAGCCGCCGAGCGCCGCGTCCAGCCGCAGCCGGCCCTCCGCCGTCAGCGGCGGGCACCAGAACTGGGCGCCGGTCAGCGGCCGAGTGAAGCGGAACAGGGCGTCGACGACCCCGTCCTCGAGCCCGACCATGCGCCGGCAGATGGCCTCGAAGGGGTCCAGGCTGGCGGCGAAGCTGACGAACACCAGCCCCTCGCCGCTGGGGTCGGCCCAGGGCATCGAGCGGCGCAAGAGGAAGGCCTCGGGCGTGAAGCTCTCCTGGGCGGTGCGCTTGACGTGGGCCGACTCTGGCGCCTCGTCGAACTCCTCGTTATCGGCGATGCGGCGGCCGATGACGTCATCGCGCTCCGCCGGCTCCATGCACTGGAAGGCGTTGAGGTCGTGGAACCAGGTCTGGGTCGACAGGAAGCAGGAGCCGTCGAGCCCCTCGCCGGCGCCCCGCACGAAGGCGACCTCGACCGCCTTCTCCCCCTCCGGGTTCTCGGTGCCGTCTACGTAGCCGCTCAGGTCGCGGCCGTCGCCGTGGACGAAGGCGTCGCTGACCTCGACCAGCTCGAAGCAGCCGGCCAGCGCCTCGGCCAGCGCGTAAGTGGCGTGCACCAGCTCGCCGCGGTCCTGGCCGCGCAGCCAGCACCACAGTGCCGCCGGCGTCGAGGGCATCTCGACCCCGGCGCCGACGAGGTGCGGCATCGGCCGCAGGCCGGGGACCTCGCCGCCCAGCAGGGCGACCACCGACGGCCCGATCCCGACCACCAGAGAGCCGTCGACGGCGAGCGCCCCCAGCTCCTCGCGCACGATCTCGGCCGTAGCTTCGGCGGCGAGCTGGAAGTTCAGGAAGCGCGCCTGCGGCGGCAGCTCGGCGAGGATGCCCGGTTGGCTGGGGAGGGTCATGACCCGGAATGCTAAGCCCGTGGCGGCGCCGGCGACAGGGCGCCGCCTAGACCTGGTCCGGAACGGCGTAACCCGCCCGCGCCGGCCGGGTCAGCAGGGCGTCGGCGGCGGCGTTGTCGCCGAAGAAGCGCTCGGTGTTGTTGTTGAAGCGCAGCTCGACGCCGCGGTTGATCGCGCAGCTCGCCGGGTCGACGCCGTTGGCCTTCAGGTGCTCGACCATGCCGGTGAAGCTGCCGTTGGCGGCCTCGGAGCCGCGGAAGGGCGCCTCGCTCGCGAGCAACGGCTGCTCCGTGCCCAACTGATAGGAGATGTTGCCGAGGTGGCCCATCGCCGCCGACAGGTGGCCCTCCTCGATCGGCGCGTTCAGGACCGCCTTGTCCCCCGCCTTCACCGCGTCGAGGAAGTTCTGGTAGTGGTTGTCCCGGCCCTTGAACTCCTTGATCAGCTTGCCGTCCTTGTCGAAGGCCTGCAGCTTCTCGTAGCTGGCGCTGACTAGGTAGCCCTCCTCGCCGATGAAGACGACGCCGATGCTAGCGCCGCGGTAGCTCGGGGTCTCGAGGCCGCGGACCTCGAAGACCACTTGCTTGTCGCCGTAGTCGAGCATCGTCAGCTGGGTGTTCGGGGTGTCGCCGTCGTCGTCGTAGCCGAGCCGGCCGCCGAGGCTGTCGATCCGCGCCGGGTGGCGGTCGAGCGCCATGCCCCACCGGGCGATGTCCATCTGGTGCACGCCCTGGTTGCCAATGTCGCCGTTGCCGGTGTTGAAGACCCAGTGCCAGTCGTAGTGCAGGTTGGCCCGCATCAGCGGCTCCATCGCCGCCGGGCCGGTCCACATGTCGTAGTCGAGGGTCTCGGGCGGCTGCTGCGGTCCGTCGACCTTGCCGATGGTCTTGCGGCGCTTGTAACACAGGCCGTAGGCCAGGTCGACGCGGCCGATGCCGCCGGCGCGCAGCCACTCCATGGCCTCCATGGTCGCCGGCTGGCTGCGCGACTGGGTGCCGACCTGCACGATCTTGCCTGACTTGGCGGCGGCCTCGACCAGCTTGCGGCCTTCGTGGACGTTGTGGCTGACCGGCTTCTCGACGTAGACGTGCTTGCCCGCCTGCAGCGCCCAGATCGCCGCCAGCGAGTGCCAGTGGTTGGGCGTCGCGATGGTCACGGCGTCGATGGACTCGTCCGCGAACATCTCGCGCATGTCGCGGTAGAACTTGGCCTCGGGCACCGACTTCTGCGCCGGCCCGATCACGCCCTCGTCGCAGTCGCAGATGGCGACGACCTCGGAGTCGGGCGACTTCTTGAAGCCGCCGATGTGGGCCCGGCCGCGGCCGCGCACGCCGACGACGCCGACGCGCAGGATGTCGTTGGGGCCGGCCTTGGGGCCATCGAGCACGCGCGAGAGGGCCGGCGTCAGCGGGCCGGCGGTGGCCATGGCGGCGGCGAGCAGGCTCTGGCCGAGGAAGAGGCGTCTTGAGGTGTCGGTCATGGCGTGCGGACCAGTCTATTCCGTCGTTCCGGGGCGGAGCAGGCGCAATCCGAGGTGGTCGCCGTCCGGCACCCACCAGACGCCGGGCGGGAAGTTGGGGTCCTCGAGGTTCCAGTCGTCGTCGAAGCCGAGCCGGGCGTCGGGGGTGAGGGCGGCGGCCTCGTCCTTCCAGGAGCCGCCGCGCAGCACCGCGCGCTCGGGCTCGTCGGCGGCGTAGGGGTTGGCGCAGTACTCCCACAGGTTGCCGAGGGTGTCGTGCAGACCGCGAGCGTTGGGTGCCTTCTGCCCCACCTCCTGGGTCATGTCGCCGCTGTTGTCGGCGAACCAGGCGCGGTCGGCGAGCGGGCCGAGGCCGCCGTCGCCGCAGGCGAGCAGCCACTCCTCTTCCGTCGGCAGGCGGTAGTGGGTGCCGGTGTTGAGCGACAGCCACTGGCAGTACTTCTGCGCCGAGTTCCAGCTCATGCCGACCGCCGGCCGCTGCCCGGCGCCCCAATCGTGGTCGAAGGGCGCCCAATCGAGCGGCTTCGAGGGCTTACTGACCGCGTCGGCGCCGGGCTCAGGCTGGCCGGTGGCCTCGAAGTCGCAGTAGAGCAGGTACTCGTCCCAGGTGACCTCGGTGCGGCCGATCCAGTAGTTGCCTTCGGGCACCCAGACCATGTCGAAAGAGACGTCGCTGCCGCGAATGGTCTCGGTGTAGTCCAGGGACTCGCCGGCGCCGCCGGCCTCGGCGTGACCGGGAGCACCGCAGGCGCCGAGCGCCAAGCAGGCGAGGAGCGAGAGAAAGAGGGTGAGGACGCCGGCGCGCATGATTCTGCCGCCAACTTCTATGCCCGCTCCGCCCGGATGGCCAGGGCAGATCGCGGCGAATCCCGAGATCGCCGACTTTCGTCGCCAGAGTGCCGGTTTCCTACAGGTCAGGGCTGCAGCAGGAAGGGCCGCGGCTCGCTGACGAGCACGATGCTGCCCGGTCCGTCCAGCACCACGAAGGCGTGGTGGATGGTCAGCCCCGCCAGCGCCGGGTTGGTGCCTGCCGGGAGGGTGACGGCGGCGGTCGCCTGGCCGGCGCCGTCGAGCGCGCCGCGGAAGCCGGAGAAGATGCCGAAGCCCGGGTTGGTGAAGGTCAGCTGGAAGTACTGGCCGTCGTTGAGGGGCAGGTGGATGCCGTAGCCGTTCTGGCCCGGGCTGGTGCCGGTGTGCGATCCGAGCATCGCGTAGCTCATGCCGGCGTGGGCGGCGCCGGCGTCCATCTGGAGCTGGGCGCTGCCGCCTGCCGCCAACGAGATCGAGGCCACGTCGACCTCGAGGTAGCGCACCCCGCGCTCGCCGTCGGCGGTGATGTTCTGGCCGTAGACATCGTCGCTGCCGTTGCGCTCGTCCTCCCAGTAGACCACCGCCTCGCCGCTGGCGTTCTGGGCCACGGCGTGGCGCACCGACTTGTTGCTCTGTCGGGTGCACAGGTCCCGCGCGCCGCCCCAGGGCGAGGCGCCGCTGGCGTCGAGCCGGAAGGCGAGAAGCTGGTCCTGGCCCCAAGTCGAGGTCGGCGCCCAGGTGACGAAGGCCATGGCGCCGTCGCCGACCGGCACGGCGCTGGGCGGGTAGACCGGCGAGGTGCTGACCGACATCAGCTCGATGCCGCCGCTCCCCCACTGGCGCACGCCGGCGGCGTCGATCTTCTGGGCGTAGAGCCCGCTCAGGTTCTGGGAGCTGTCCTTCTCGTTCCAGTAGACGACGGTGTCGCCGGTGGCGGCGACGTAGGCGGCCGTCGGCGACAGGTGGTTGCGGCCGCCGGTGGAGGAGATCGGCACGCCGTTGTGGCCGTAGAGCTCGGCGCCGGCGGAGCTCAGCCGCTGCACGTAGCCGTCGAAGAGGTTGGTCGCGGGGTTGCTCGCGTGCCAGCAGAGGACCGCCCCGCCGGCGCCGTCGGCGAGCAGCTGCGGTGCGTAGGCGATCGGCAGGTTGTGGGCGTCGAAGACCTCGACCGGGGCCGGCCACTGCGGGGCGCCGGCGGCGTCGAAGCGCTGGGCGCGCAGGTGCTTCACCGAGGTGAAGAAGTTGATGTCACGCACCCAGGAGACGATCACGTCGCCGCTGGCCGAGGGCGCGATCTCGGCGAAGCCAGGCGAGCGGCCGGCCTCGGAGGCGACCGTCAGGCCGCCGGCGGCGAGCAGGGCGGTGCCGGCGGCGTCGTAGCGCTGCATGCGGACCGCCGCCGGGCTGCCGAGGAAGCTCCAGACCACCACCACGTCGCCGTCGCTGGCGAGGGCCAGGCGCGGGTCGGCCTCGAAGTCGGCGTTGGCCGAAGCGGCGACGCCGTTGGCGCCCCACAGAAAGCTGCCGTCGGCGCCGATCTTGTAGAGGTAGACGTCGAGGTCGCCGCCGGCGCGGGTGTCGGTGAAGGCCAGGACGGCGGCGCCGGCGGCGTCGGCGATCAGGTCCCAGTTGACCAGCGAGGAGCTCTGCGCGTGGCCGCTGACCAGCATCCCCCCGACGGGGAAGACGGCGTGGCCCTTGCTGTCGTAGCGCTGCAAGTAGACGTCGTAGTTACCGGAGGCGTTGTCGAACCAAGCCACCCAGCTGCCGCCGTCGGGGGTGGCGGCGGCCTTCGGGATGGCCTGGTCCCCCGGCCGGGTCACGACCGCCTGGTTCTCGTAGGGGTCCTCGCTCCACTGGGCCGGCAGGGCGGTGGTGACGAGGGCGGCGGCGAGGGCGAGTGCAGAGGGACGAACCGGGAGGCTGAGCGGCGACATCGAGAGACTCCTCGGGGGACCGGAAGGGTCCCCCCGATCCTGACACCGTAGCACTCGATCAAAACGCTCATGTTGGAAGTTGCTTCCGTCTCCGCGGCGGCCCTCAGGGTCCGGATTCCGGCCCGATTCCTCCACCCGGGAGGCCTAAGCTCGTTGTCCCATGCGCCTGGATCCGCCCGCTGCTTCCTCCCGCCGCGCCTTCCTCCAGACCTGCGCCGTGCTACCGCTGGCCACCCTGCGGGCGCCGGCCTGGCTGCGCGGCGACCGCGCCATCGACTCGATCGAGAGCTGGGCGCTGCGCTACCCGATGACCGGGCACTTCAAGTTCTTCACCGGCCCCCACGGGGCCAAGGGCCGGGCCTCGGTGCTGGTGAAGATCACCACCCGCGACGGCCTGGTCGGCTGGGGCCAGAGCGTGCCGATCGCGCGCTGGAGCTACGAGACCCTGGAGACGGTCGAGACGGCGCTGCGCAACTACTTCGGCCCGGCGCTGCTCGGCCACGACGCCGGCGACTTCGGCAACGCCCACGCGGTGATGGCCAAGACCGTGGCGAACGGCTTCTCGACCGGAATGCCGATCGCGCGCGCCGGGGTCGACCTGGCGCTGCACGATCTCGCGGGCAAGCGCGCCGGCGTCTCGGTGGTGGAGCTGTGGGGCCGAAAGCCGGGGGGGCCGCTGCGGCTGAGCTGGACCGTCAACCCGCGTCAGCTCGAGGAGACCGAGGCCCTGATCGCCGAAGGCCGCCGCCGCGGCTACCGCGACTTCAACATCAAGGTGGCGCCGGACCCGGACTTCGACCTGGAGCTGGCGCGCGCGGTGCGGGCGCTGGCGCCGGAGGCCTTCCTGTGGGCCGACGCCAACGGTGGCTACTCCCCGGAGACGGCGCTGGAGCTGGCGCCGAAGCTCGCCGACGCCGGCGTCGACGTCTTCGAGGCGCCGATCCAGCCCAACCAGCTCGCCGGCTACCAGGCACTGAAGCGGCAGGGCGCGCTGCCGATCCTGATGGACGAGGGCGTGGTCTCGCCGGTCGAGCTGGGCGAGTTCATCCGCCTCGGCATGCTCGACGGCGTGGCGATGAAGCCGGCCCGGTGTGGCGGGCTGCTGTCCGGGCGGCGCCAGATCGAGCTGCTCGAGCGCGAGGGGTTGATGTGGCTCGGCAGCGGCCTGACTGACCCCGACGTGTCGCTAGCGGCGACGCTGCTGCTCTACGGCGCCTACGGCCTGAAGCGACCGGCGGCGCTGAACGGTCCGCAATTCCTGACCGAGAGCCTGCTGAAGCAGCCGCTCGAGGTGGCCGACGGCGCCATGACGCCGCCGCCGGGCCCCGGCTTGGGCGTCGAAGTCGACGAGGACAAGCTGGCGGAGCTGGTGCGCCGGAGCCAGGCGCCGGCGGTCGCGGTGGCCGGGGTGGCCGCGGGGGCCGCGGCGGGCGCCGCCGGCCGTTACGCGGGAGCGCTGCGCTGGGACGAAGCCGACGCCTCCACCTCGCTGTTGGCGGACGGCCAGGTGCTGTGGCGCTTCCACCACGACCCGACCGCCGCCTACAGCTACTTCCACCCGCTGGCGCTGCCGGGCATGGCGCCGCTGACGGTGGACGCGCCGGCCGATCACGTCCATCACCACGGTCTCTGGTTCTCGTGGAAGTACCTGAACGGCGTCAACTACTGGGAGAACGCGCCGGGCGCTGACCGCCCCGCCGGCCGCACCGAGTGGCAGGAGCTGCGCAGCGAGCTACGACCTGACGGCGGCGCCGACTTCGCCCTGGAGCTGCACTACGTCGACCCCGACGGCGCCCGCGTGCTGGCCGAGAGCCGCGAGATCACCCTCTCCGCCCCCGCCGCCGACGGCAGCTACGAGGTCCGCTGGACCGGGCGCTTCACCGCCCTGGCGGAGACCCTGAAGCTGGACCGGACGCCGCTGCCCGACGAGCCCGGCGGAAAGGCCTGGGGCGGCTACGCCGGCCTCTCGCTGCGGCTGGCGCAGCTGGAGGACCGCGCCGCCGCCACCGCCGAAGGACCGGTCGAGTTCAACGCCCAGGACCGCTTCCGCGGCCGCGCCGCCGCCTTCGACTACCACGGCGCGATCGCCGGGCAGGAGGCGGGCGTGGCGATCCTCAGCGACCCGCGCAACCCGCGCTCGCCGTCGCCTTGGTATGCCATCCGCAGCGGCGCGATGAGTTTCTTCACGCCCGCGGTCATTTGCTACGAACCGCTCGAACTGCGGCGCGGCGACTCCTTCACGCTGCGCTACCGTGTCCTCGTCCATCCCGGCCGCTGGGATGCCGAACGCTTGAACCGAGAACTCTCGCAGCGATGACCACTCCCCCCATCACCCGCCGCACCGCCCTCAAGATCGGCGGCGCCTTCACCGCCCCGCTGATCCTGCCGCGCGGCCTGCCCGCCTTCAGCAGCGGCAACGACACCATTCGAATCGGCGCCATCGGCTGCGGCCGCATGGGCCGCGGCGACCTGTTCTCGCTGCTCGGCCGCGGCCTCGACCCGGCGCTGAACGCCCGCGTCGTCGCCGTCTGCGACCCCGATCTGCAGCGCGCCGAGCACGCCGAGCGCGACGTGCTGAAGCGCTACGCCGACAAGCTCCCGGAGGGCGAGGCCGCGCCCGAGGTCGACGTCTACGCCGACTTCCGCGAGCTGCTGGCGCGTGACGACATCGACGCCGTCACGATCTCGACGCCGGACTTCTGGCACGCCGGCCACGGCGTCGCCGCGGCGAAGGCGAAGAAGGACATCTACATCCAGAAGCCGCTGACGCTGACCATCAATGAAGGCAAGGCGCTGGTGAAGGCGGTCCGCGCCAACGGCGTCGTGCTCCAGGTCGGTTCGCAGCAGCGCTCGGCCAAGAACTTCCGCCACGCCTGCGAGCTGGTACGCAACGGCCGCATCGGCAAGCTGCAGCGGGTCGAGGCCTGGCTGCCGCCGGACCACGGCCGCGCCGAACCCACCCCGACCCCGAAGCCGGCCCACTTCGATTACGACCTGTGGATGGGCCCGACCGCCGAGCGCCCTTACCACGAGCTCGGCGTGCACCCGGTGAAGGGCTACGGGCGCCCCGGCTGGCTGCAGCGGCAGGGCTACACCCGCGGCATGATCTGCGGCTGGGGCTCGCACATGAACGACATCGCGCAGTGGGGCCACGGCGGCGACGCCGACTCCGGCCTGACCGAGATCGAGGCCAAGGCCCACTACCCCGAGCGCGGGCTCTTCGACGTCCACACCCACTACTTCGCCCGCGGCAAGTGGGCCGACGGCGTGCCGCTGATCCAGCGCACCGACCCGCAGGCCGGCGTGACCTTCACCGGTTCGGACGGCTGGCTATTCGTCCGGCGCGGCGGCATCAGCGCCGGGCCGAAGGCGATCCTGGACGAAGTCATCGGCGAGGACGAGACGCGCCTCTACCGCAGCGACGACCACTACCGCGACTTCCTCGAGTGCGTGCGCAGCCGCAAGGACCCGATCTGCCCGGTCGAGGTCGGCCACCGCTCGAACACCGTGTGCGTGATCACGGACCTCTCGATGATCCTCGACCGCAAGCTCAAGTGGGACCCGGTCACCGAGACCTTCCCCGGCGACGACGAGGCCAACGCCCTGCTCGACTTCGAGCGCCGCAAGGGCTGGGAGCTATGACCCCGCCGCGGCTCTGGACCTGGGCGGCCCTGCTCGGCGCGGCCGGCGGCTGCGCCCTGGCCAGCGGCTGCGGCATCGCCGGCACCGGCGAGCCGCAGCAGGAGGTCCGGGTCACCGCCGCGCGCGACGACGACGCCGGCGCCCTGCGCTTCGCCATCGACGGCCGGGAGGCCTTCGTCTACCAGTACGGTTCGGAGTGGGCCATCCCCCACATCTGGCCCCTGCGCAGCCCCAGCGGCCGCTCGCTGCTGGTGCAGAAGACCGAGCCCTTCCCCCACCACCGCTCCCTCTGGATCGTCGACAAGATCCAGCTCGGCGACGGCCCGGTGATCGACTTCTACCACGAGTGGCAGAACCGAGTCGACGCGGAGCGGCCCGAGCTCGGCCACCACAGCTTCATCCGCCACGACGGCTTCACCGAGCTGCGCGACGGCCCCGGCTGCGCCGCGGCCACCGCCGAGCTGACCTGGATGATCCACGGCGAGCCGGCCATGGACCAGGAGCTGCGCATGGAGCTGGCCGACCTCGGCGACGGCGAGTACAGCCTGCACCTGCAGTGGTCGCTGGTCGCCGCGTACGGCGAGCTCCGCTTCCCCAGCGACTGGGTGCACTACGCCTGGCCCTACCTGCGCATGGACCCGGCCTTCAACGGCGAGAACGGCGGCGTCATCACCGACGACCAGGGCCGTCGCGGCCAGGAGGCGACGAACGGCCAGTACGCGCGCTGGGTGGACTACTCCGGCACCGTGGACGGGGTCACCGAAGGCGTGACGGTCGTGCTCCCCGACGACGGTCAGCCGCGCAAGTGGCTGACCCGCGAATACGGCACCTTCGGCCCTCGCCGGCCGGACGCCTGGAGCGGAACCAAGTTCCGGCTCGAGCGCGGCGAGCGGCTGAGCGGCGAGGTCCGGCTGCTGATCCACCGCGGCGACGTCGTCGACGGCCGGGTCGCCGCGCGCGTCGGCCAACTCTAGGTGACCCGCGGGCGACGCGGATTTCTTGGCCGGGCGCGGCTTCGAAGACGCATAATTCCTGAGACCCTCGCCCGCCACACCGAGGCGTCGGCCTCCCCCGGCCCGGCCCTCTCTGATCGCCCCTTCCCTGCTCCCGCAAGATGGGCTCCGTGACTCCCTACCGGCTGGTCCAACGAGGCGAGCGGCACGCGCCGCCGGCCGCGCGGCCGCATCAGGTCCAGGTCGGGCCGGTCGCCTTCGGCGGCCCCCGCCCGTTGATCATCGCCGGCCCCTGCGCCGTCGAGAGCCGGGAGCAGACCCTGTCCATCGCCCGCGCCGTGGCCGACGCCGGCGCGGAGCTGCTGCGCGGCGGCGCCTACAAGCCCAGGACCAGCCCCCACGACTTCCAGGGGCTCGGGCCGGAGGGGCTGGAGATCCTGGCCGAGGCCAAGGCCGAGACCGGCCTGCCGGTGGTCACCGAGGTGACCGATCCGCGCCTGGTCGAGGCCGTCGGCCGGGTCGCCGACTGCCTCCAGATCGGCGCCCGCAACATGCAGAACTTCGCCCTGCTGCGGGAGGTGGGCCGGGCCGGGATGCCGGTGCTGCTGAAGCGGCACTGGGCCGCCACCCTGGAGGAGTGGCTGGGCGCGGCGGAGTACATCGCCGCCGAAGGCAACCTCCAGATCGTGCTCTGCGAGCGCGGCATCCGCAGCTTCACGCAGGGCAGCTACAGCCGCTTCACCCTGGACCTCAACGTGCTCCCGGCGGTCCGGCGCGAGACCTTCCTGCCGGTGATCGTCGACCCCAGCCACGCCACCGGAGACGCCGCGATGGTGCCGCCGGCCGCCCGCGCCGCGCTCGCGGCCGGCGCCGACGGCCTGATGATCGAGGTCCTGCGCGACGGCGCCGACCCCAGCGCCGCGCTCTGCGACGGCCTCCAGTCGGTCACTCCGGAGGTCCTGCGCGAGCTGTTGCGGGACGTCCGGCCGACCGAAGCCTGCTCCACCGAGGGGCCGCCTGAGCCGGCGGCGCCCACCGAGGAACACCGATGACCACGATGGACCCGAAGACCTCCCCCACCGACCGGATCGACGCCCCCCGCACCGACGCGGAGCGCGAGGAGATGCTCGCTCTCGGCATCCTCGGCCCGAACGGCGAGCTGCTCTCGCCCCAGCTTCCGCCGCCCCAGGTGGCGCGGTCTCCGATCACCTCGCTGGACATCCTCAACGAGGCCTACGACTACGAGCTGCCCTCCTCCTTCACCCGCGGCCTGAGCGTCAGCATCCGCGCCGGTCAGCGCATCCTGTGGATCTCGGGGACGGCCAGCATCGACGACCACGGCGAGACCGTGCACGTCGGCGACTTCCGGGCCCAGACCTGGCGCACCTTCCGCAACATCAAGCGCCTGCTCGAGGCGGAGGGCGCCAGCTGGCGCGACGTGGTCCGCACCAGCTGCTACCTGCGCGACATCGAGCGCGACTACGACGAGTTCAACAAGACCCGGACGCTCTTCTTCCGCTGCATGGGCCTGGACCCGCTGCCGGCCTCCACCGGCATCCAGGCGCGCCTGTGCCGCAGCGACCTCCTGGTCGAGATCGAGGCCTTCGCGGTGCTGGCGGACGGTTAGGCCGCCTCCAGGAACTGCCGCACGCCGGTCATCACCATCTGGATGGCCATGGCGACCAGCAGCATGCCCATCAGCCGCTCGATGGCGATCAGGCCCTTGCGCCCCAGCACCCGCGCCAGGAAGCCCGAAGTGCTCAGCACCAGGCCGGTGACCAGCCAGGCCAGCACCACCGCCACCAGCCACTCCGGCCAGCGCTCGGGCTCGCGGTTCATGATCAGCAGCACCGAGGCCAGCGAGGACGGGCCGGCGACGTAGGGGATCGCCAGCGGCACGATGAAGGGTTCGCCGTCGATGGCCTCGGCCGCGTGCCCGCCCTGCGGCGGGAAGACCATCTTCACCGCGATCAGGAAAAGCACCACCCCGCCGGCGGTGGTCAGCGCCGCGCCCGACACGTGCAGGACGTCGAGCAAGTGCTGGCCGACGAACAGGAACAGCACCAGCGCCGCCAGCGCGATCAGCAACTCGCGGGCGATGATCCGCTTGTGGCGCGCCGGTTCCACCCCCTGCAGGGCGGAGACGAAGAAGGGGATGTTCCCGAAGGGGTCCATCACCAGCACCAGCAGCAGCGCGGCGGAGAGGATGGTCATCGCCCGCAGGCTATCAGCGGTCCGGCGCCGGCGCCCTAGCGGACCGGATCGGCCGGCAGCACGAAGGCCACCGCCGGCACGTCGACGTCGAGCTCAGGGATCTTGACCCGCAGCACGACCTTGTCACATCGGTTGCTGCGGTCATAGAGGAAGGCCGGCCCGGGAGCGGTGTAGCGCCCCAAGCCGAGCGTCTCGGCGTCCACCGGGCGGAGGGTCAGGTCGAACTCGAACAGGTTGCTGGCGACCGCGCGCACCGAGCGGACCAAGCCGCCACCGGGCGCGCTGATCACCAGCCGCGCGCCGGCGTCGCCCCAAGAGACCTGACGGTCTCCGCGGTACCAGGTGTCGCCGGCGGCGGCGATGGTCAGCTTCCAGGGCCGGCGGATGCGGATGCCCAGCTGCATCCAGCGCGGGGAGCTGCCGAGGAAGGGCGAGAGCACGAAGGTGGTCTCCTGGTCGTCCACGCCAGCGCGGTAGAGGAAGGCGTGCTCGGGCGGCGGCCGAAGCCCCTCGGCGGCGCTCCAGGCGGCCTCGAAGGCCGACCAATGGCCGCGCACCGAGCCGCCAGCGATGAGCACCCAATCACCGGCATGCTCGGCAGCCAGGGCTCCGCCGTGCTCCTCCCAGCAAGCCTGGTTGGCGGCGCGCTGCTCGCCTCGCGGGTCGAGGGTGCCAGGGTCGGCGCCGGGGTGGCCCACCGCCCCCTCGTCCGGGTCCGGCGCAGTCAGCGGCGCCTCCGCTGGCCCGCGAGCGGTCTGGCAAGCGAACGTGGCGAGGCAGCCGGCGAGCAGGAGGGCGATGGGAGCGGGGTGGCGCATGGGTTCAGAAGGGAGACGACGGCGCCGACCGTTCCTTGGCGCCGACCCAGCTGGCAGCCGGAGGGCGGTCAACTCATCGGTGGACGCCGTTCGAGTTCGGTGTAGAACAGGCCTCGGTCGACGGCTTCGCCGACGAGGGCGACCGCCAAGGCCGCCACCAGCGGCGGCTCGAACCAGAGGTCGAGAGCGGTCAGGCCGCTCGCCAGGCCGAGCAGGCGCAGCGGCAGCCACAACCAGAGCCGGGCCGGCCGGGTTGCGGCGACGCGCCGGAGGAAGAGCACGCCGCGCAGGACCAGGAGCGCCAGCATCAGGTCCGGCACTCCGCCGAGCAAGGCGAACAGGAACAGGCCCGACAGCAGGGCGCTGCCGCTGTGCGGGCCGCGCGGGCCGCGCCGCCGCAGCACCGAGTAGACCCGGTCCACGCAGACCAAGGTCACCAGGCCGAGCAGCGCAGCCATCCCCGCCGCTCCCTGATCCAGCGGTCCGCGGGCGGCGGTCAGCAGGCCGGCGGCGACGAAGGCGTGCCAGGCCAGGATCTCGCGGCTCAGCCAGGAGCGCCGCGCGTGCAGCACCGCGCGCCAGGCCCGCCGCGGCGATCCCAGGTGGCTGGCGGCGAGCCCGCTGGCCACCAGCGCCAGGGCCAAGAACGGTCCGAGCTCCACCGGCTTGTCGAGCCAGTCCGCCGCCGCGGTCCAGGCGACCAGGAAGCTGGCGGCGAGCGTGAACAGCGCCAGCGACCATTCGGCGCGCAGCTGGACCGGAGCGCCGTTGCGATCGCCGGTCCAAACGGGAAGCTCTTGCGGCGCGGCGGCGGACGCGGCGCTCGCCCGCGGCGGGATCAGGCGCATCCGTGGCTGCAGTGCGGCCGCCGTCATCACCGGCTCCAGCGGCAGGCCGCGGTCGAGCTCGCCCCAATCCAGAGCCCCGGTCGGACAAGCCGTCACGCAGGCCGGCGGGTGGCCGTCGGCGCGGCGCTCCGGGCAGCTGGTGCACTTGCTCATGACCCCGCGCGCCGGGTCGTAGAGCGGGGCGTCGTAGGGGCAGGCCCAGGAGCAGTAGCGGCAGCCGATGCAGCGGGTGTCGTCGAGCTGGACCGTGCCGTCGTCGAGCTGCTGGATCGCCAGCGCCGGACAGGCGCGCAGGCACGCCGGGTCCTGGCAGTGGTGACAGGCGCTCGACAGGTGCAGCGTCGCGGCGCCGGGTTGGCGCTCGGGGTTGGCGGTGTGGACGCGGCGCCAGCTGCGGTCCCAGTCGAGCTGGTTCTCGATGGTGCAGCCGAGCCGGCAGGCGGAGCAGCCGGTGCAGCGGCCCTGGTCGAGCAGGAAGCCCTCAGTCATCGGCGGGCTCCCGGGCGGCGAGCGCCTCGACCTCGACCGCGACGTCGTGGAAGGCGGCGCCGTGGCCGAGGTCGGTCTCCCGGGCAGCGCTCAGGAGGTTCACCGGACCGCCTTGGTCGCGCCACCACCCGTTGCTGATCGAGACGCAGCCGCGGCGCAGGCCGGCGTCGAAGCGAACCGGCAGCTCCAGCCGGCCGCGCTCGTTGGAGACGACCGCGCGCTGGCCGTCGCCCAGGCCGCGGTCGGCGGCGTCCGCGGGGTGGATCGCCACCGCCGGTCCAGGTTCGACGGCCTGGATCATGCGCAGGTTGCCGAACTGAGAGTGGATCCGGTTCTTGGTGTTCGGCGTCAGCAGGTGCAGCGGCCGCGCCGGCGTCGGCCCTTCGGCCGGCTCCGGGCAGTCGGGCAGCGGGTCCACCCCCCACCTCTCCGCCGCCTCCTGGCTGCGCAGCTCGATCTTGCCCGAAGGGGTGGGGAAGCGCAGGTCGGCGAAGGCGACAGGCTGGTAGCCCGGCACCGGCACCGGGCCGCGGCGTAGTTCCTCCAGCGACAAGCCGAGCGGATCCAGCCGCGCCTGCAGCCAGCGCTCCACCCCGGCGTCGCCGGGCTCGGGCAGGGATTCGCCGAGTTCCAGGCCGAGCCGCCCCGCCAGCGCGCGGTAGACCTCGGTCTCTGGGCGCACCTCGCCGGGCGGCTCGAGCACCTTCTGCTTCAGCTGCAGACCGCCGTGCCAGTAGGCGCCGATCACGTCCGTCTGCTCGAACATGGTCTTGGCCGGCAGCACCAAGTCAGCCTCGCGGGCGGTGTCGGTCAGGAACTGGTCGACGACGACCACGAAGTCGAGCGCGCGCAGGGCCTCGAGCACGGCGCCGGTCTCGGGGTTCTGGGCCGCGGGGTTGCCGCGCTCGATCCAGGCCACGCGGAGCGGTGGGTCTTCCTGGGCCCGCATGTCCAGGCCGAGGCGAGCGGTCGACACCGAGACCCGGGCGGCGCCGTCGGGTCGTGAGGGCGGGTAGAAGGCCTCCGGGTCCTGCACCGCGCCGAAGACGTCCGTCTGCAGATTGGCGAATTGCCAGCCGGCGCCGGGGCGGCCGAGGTTGCCGGTGATCGCCACCAGCGCCAGGATGGCGCGCATCGCCTGGCCGCTGTTGGTGAAGCGCTGCATGCCGAAGCCGGCGTTGATGGTGGCCGGCTTGACCACGCCAAGCAGCGCCGCAAGCTCACGGATCTGCTCCTCGGGCACCCCGCAACGCTCAGCGGCGCGCTCCGGCGGCCACTCGGCGGCGCGGGCCGCGAAGTCCTCGTGGCCGAGCACGTTCGCGCGAACGAAGTCGTGGTCGACCAGGTCCTGCTCGAGCAGGATCTGCGCCACCGCCAAGGCCAGCGCGGCGTCCGTTCCCGGCCGCGGCTGGATCAGGAGATCGGCGCGCTCGGCGGTCTCGGTGCGGCGCGGGTCGATCACCACTACCCGGGCGCCGTTCTGGCGCGCCTGGTCGACGAAGACCATCTGGTGGACGTTGGTCTCGGCCGGGTTCTTGCCCCAGAAGACGATCAGCTTGGCGTTGGCGAGGTCCTCGGGCGCGTTGTGGCGGTTGGCGCCGAGGGTCAGCCGGGTGGCTTCGAGGCCGGCGGGCCAGCAGAGGTCGCCGTAGGTCGTGGTATAGCCGCCGAAGGCGCGCCAAAAGGCGGCGCCGCAGCCATTCAGCAGCCCCTTGGTGCCGCTGGCGGCGTAGTAGAGCAAGGACTGCTGGTCCCCCGCCGCGCGCAGCGGCGCCAAATTCTGGACGATGCGATCGAGCGCCGCCTCCCAGGGAATCGGCTCAAAGCCGCCGGCTGCGGTGCGCGCCAACGGCCGCAGGATCCGGTCCGGGGAGGCGACCCGCTCGACGTAGGAGAGCCCCTTCAGGCAGGGTCCTTCGACCGTCGCCACCGCCTCCGGATGGCCCGCGATCGCCCGCAGCCGCCCGTCCTCGACGGTGAGCGTCAGGCCGCAGGTGCTGTAGCAGTTGCGCGGGCAGGCGGAGGTGAAGTCGGGCATCGGCGGAGCAGAGTCCATTCTGCCGGCGCCGCCGAGGCGGCGAAACGGCACAATAATGCTGTCAAATCGATGCCGCGGTGGCGGTTGGCAGCCCCATGCGTCCCCTCGCCGCCCTCCTCCCCTCGTTGCTCCTGCTCGCGCCCGCGGCCGCCCAAGGCGGCGGTTGGGAACCGCTCTACCAGGTCGACGGCGCCCACCCGGGCGCGGTGCTCGGCGACGGCCTCGGCATGCTGGATGACCTCGACGGCGACGGCCAGTCCGATCTGCTGGTCAGCGCCCCGTACGAGGACGCCGCCGCCGGGGCCGCGGCCGGCGTGGTCCGAGTCCTCTCCGGCGCCGATGGCAGCGAGCTGCGCCGCCACGAAGGGAGCTTCGCCGGGGCCAACTTCGGCACCGGCATCGCGGTCGTCGGCGACCTCGACGGCGACGGAAGCCGCGACTACTGCATTCAGCGGCCGATGGAGGACCTGGCCGGCGCGCCGGCTAGCTCGGGCCACGTCGCCGCCTACTCCGGCGCCACCGGCCTGGAGCTCTGGAACTCACCCGGGCGCAGCTCCTGGGGCGGATTCGGCGACTGCATCTCCGGCGAGGGGGACCTGAGCGGCGACGGCATCCCCGACGTGCTGGTCGCCGAACCCTTTGGCGACCGCGGCGCCCAGATCGACACCGGGCTGGTCGTCTGCCTTTCCGGCGACGACGGCCGCGAGCTGTTCCAGAAGTACGGCTACGCCGGCACCTACTACGGCATGCAAGCGCGGGTGCTCGAGGACGTCAACGGTGACGGCCTCGACGACTTCGCCATCTCGGCGCCGTGGGAGACCGGTTGGTACTTGGAGTCCGGCGCGGTCTACGTCTACCACGGTGACCCGGCCGGCGCCTTCCTGGCCGGCCCGGCCTACACCATCAGCCACGCCTGGAACTGGGCCCGGACCGGCACCTGGCTGCGGGCCCTGCCCGACGCCGACGCCGACGGCGCCGGCGACTTCGCCCTCCACCACGACGACCCGGCGGTGGCCGGGGACGGCTTCACCGTCCACAGCGGCGCCACCGGGGCGGTGCTGTGCCGGCCGGACTGGTGGACCTGGTCCGTCCCACCCGCGATCGCGAGCGCCGGCGACCTCGACGGCGACGGCCGCCCCGACCTGGTGGCGGCTTCTGGCGCCGAGGGCGAGCTGCACTTCTTCGACCCCCTCACCGGTGCTCAGGGATCGGTCGTCCTCCTTCCCGACGCCGCCCGCTCCTCGGCGATGAGCCTGGCCGGCGGCGACGACCTCGACGGCGACAGCTTCCCGGATCTGGCGGTGGCCTCGCCCTGGCACCCGGTCAGCGGCAGCAACGCCGGTCAGCTGCTCGTCCTCGGCCGCGACACCTACTTCCACCCCAGCGCGCTGTCGGTCTCGGTGGCCGCGGGCGGCGGCATCCAGTACGACCTCGCCTTCCCGGCGGACGCGGCCGGCGACCGCTACCGGCTGCTGGCGTCGGCGTCGGGGACCCAATCCACCGGACTGCCGGGCGGCGTCACGGTGAACCTGACCTTGGACAACTGGCTGGCGATGACCTGGCTCGGCCAGTATCCGGGCGCGGTGCAAGGCGGCGCCGGCCTGCTCGACGGCGCCGCAACGGCGACGGCGACGATCACCATCCCGCCGGGCGCCTTGTCGAGCGCGATGATCGGCCAGGTCTTCCACCTCGCCGCGGCCTGCGAGCCCGGCACGGGGCTGTTCCGCTACGCCAGCCTGTCGGTGCCGCTCGAGTTCCTGCCCTGACGAGCGTCTATCGCTCCTGCCATTCCAGTCTGGCGACCGCAGGGCCGGCGCCCCCGTTCCGGTTACTCTCGCGCGAGCCGAATCTACCATTCAGCCAGCGCTCGAGTCACCACGACCGTGGCGCCTTTCGCGCGAAGGAGCCCCCTGCCCCTTCCCGCTCCGCCTTCCTCCACTTTCCTTTCAACACGATCTCAGCGATCCCATGCGCCTTCCCCCCCCTTTCTTCTTTCTACTCCTCTTCGCCTCCGCTTCCTACGCCCAAGGCGGCGACTGGGAGTTGCTCTACCAAGTCGACGGCAAGGCCTACGGTCACGACTACGCCAGCAATGTCCAGGCCATGGATGACCTCGACGGCGACGGCGTACCCGAGATCCTGGTCAGCGCTCCGGCGGAGGGCCTGAACCGTGAAGGAGTGGTGCGGATCCTCTCCGGCGTTGATGGCCAGGAGCTGAGGCGCCACACCGGCACGATCGGGAATGGTGATTTCGGGTGGTCAGCCGCCGTGGTCGGCGATCTCGACTCGGACGGGAAACGGGACTACTGCATCGATGCCTGGAACCTGGTCCAACCTGGCGCGCCGCCTGCCTCGGGAACGGTCTTCGCCTACTCCGGGGCGACCGGGCTCGAATTGTGGAATGCTCACGGCCGAACCGCGCATGGCGGATTCGGGATCTCCATCTCTGGAGGTGGCGACCTCAGCGGCGATGGCATTCCGGATGTCTTGATCTCCGAGCCCAGAGCAGAACTCGGGGGCGTTCTCGACGCCGGCCAAGTCATCGGGTTCTCCGGAGCCAACGGCCAAGAGCTCTTCCGGCTGCAAGGGGGGACGCAAGATGGCAGGTTCGGCTGGGCGACCGAGATCATCGGCGACGTCACCGGGGACGGCATGGACGACTTCCTGGTCTCCGCCATCGGAGAGACCGTCTCGCACCCAGGTTCCGGGGCCCTCTATGCCTTCGCCGGTGATCCGACCGGCGCCTACACCGCGGCCCCTCTCTACGTGATCGGCCACCCTTGGAATGGCGCCTTCACCGGCGCCGAGCTGCAAGCCCTGCCGGATGTCGACGGGGACGGCGCCGGCGACTTCTCCACCTACCACGATGACCCGGCCGATCCGCTCGACTTCACGGCGGTCTACAGCGGAGGAACGGGCGCCCTGATCCACAAGCCCGCGTGGCCCGGCGGTCTCATGTTCGACATGGACCTCCTGAGCGCCGTCGGTGACGTAGACCAGGACGGCGACCTGGAGCTGGGGGCCTTCCTCTCCAGTGGCAGGGTGATCCTGTACGATGCCGCGAGCGGCGCCTGGGAGGCGGAAATTCCGATTCCGGGTGGGTTCCTCGATGCTGGCGCAGAATTGGTCGGCGGCGAGGACCTCGACTCCGATGGCTTGCCGGAGCTCATCCTCGGCATGACGAGAGGAGGGCTCCATGATGCGGGGATGATCCAGGTCCACAGCCTGGATTCCTTCCTCCAGCCGGACTCCCTCCAGGTCTCTGCAGCCAACGGAGGGGTCATCCGATACGACCTGGCCTTCCCGCCCGACGCCGCGGGAGACGCCTACCGGATCCTGGCCTCGGCTTCCGGCATCAGCCCCACCACGCTGCCCGGCGGAGTCTCCGTGAACTTGAACGCCGACCGCGTCCTGCACGCCACCTGGAACGGCAACTATCCCGCCGCCCTCCAAGGCGGCGCGGGCGTGCTCAGCGGCGCTGCGACCGCGACGGCCACCTTGACGGTGGCCCCCGGAGCCCTGCCCGGTGCGCTGATCGGCCGGACCATTCACCTCGCCGCGGCCTGCGAGCCCGGCACGGGGCTGTTCCGCTACGCCAGCCTGTCGGTGCCGCTCGAGTTCCTGCCCTAGCAGTACAGACTCATCAGCCTGGAACTGCTGGCCCATATTCTGGACATTCAAGCAGTTCCAGGCCTTTTTCTTGCCCGTTGGATACCCGCTGGTATCCTTCGACTATGCCCCGCGCCGCTCCCCAGATGCCGGCCCAGCTGGCCGCGGCCGCCTTCGAGCTGTTCTCCGAGCGCGGCTTCGAGGCCGTCACCATCGACGACATCGCCGGCCACGCCGGCGTCACCAAGGGCAGCTTCTACAGCCACTATCGATCCAAGCAGGAAATCGTCCACGCCGCCTGCGCCCACTACTACCGCGGCTACCAGCGGCGGGTGCACGAGGCGCTGGCGGGCCTGACCGATCCGCTCGAGCGGCTGACCCGGGTGCTGGAGCTGTCCGTGCGCACCTGCGTGATCGACCGCGGCAACCGCGTCTTCACCACCGAGGTCTTCGCGCTGCTGCTGCAGGACGACGAGGTCCGCCAGGGCTGGACCCAGTTCTACGACACCGTGCGCGAGATGTACGTCGGCCTGGCCATGGCCGCCGAGGCCGCCGGGCAGCTCGAGATGCGCGACGTCCGCGCCGCCGTCGACCTGATGCTGGCGGCGATGGAGGGCGTGAAGATGCGCGCCGCCTTCGAGCCGCAGATCGGCGGCGCCGAGGAGCAGCGCGCGGTGGTCGCCGGCCTGCTCGGCATCCTGTCCGCTCCCCCCTTCCAGCCCGCCGCCACCACCCCAACCGCATGACGCAGTCCGACCCCGCAGGCGACGGCACGACCCGCCGCTCCTTCCTGAAAGAGACCGCCGCCGGCGCCGCCGCCATCGGCAGCCTGTCGCTGGCCAGAAGCGCCTACGCCGCCGGCAAGCAGGAGATCAAGGTCGGCATGATCGGCTGCGGCGGCCGCTGCTCGGGCGCCGCCGCCCAGAGCCTGGCCGCCGGACCGGACGTGAAGCTGGTCGCCATGTACGACATCTTCCCGGACCGCGTGCAGACCGCGCGCGAGGCGCTGCGACGCGAGCGGCCGGATCAGGTGGCGGTCGACGACGAGCACTGCTTCAGCGACTTCGACGGTTACCAGAAGGTGATCGCCGCCAGCGACGTGGTGCTGATCGCCTGCGCCTCGAAGTTCCACCCGATGTACGCCGAGGCGGCGATCCGCGCCGGCAAGCACGTCTTCGTCGAGAAGCCGCACGGCATCGACCCGGTCGGCGCGCGCCGCATGCAGGCGGTCTGCGATCTGGCCAAGGAGAAGGGCCTGAGCCTGGTCTCGGGGCTGCAGAGCCGCTTCCAGAACAGCTACCGCGAGACCATCCGGCGCATCCACGACGGCGCCATCGGCGAGGTCGTCGCCATGCAGTCGATGTTCCTGCGCGGGCCCTACCGGCTCGAGCCGCGGCTGCCGGAGTACACCGAGACCCAGTACCAATTCCGCAACTGGTACCACTTCCGCTGGCTGTCCGGCGACGACGTCACCCAGTCGCTTGTGCACAACGCCGACCGCATGTCGTGGATCCTCGGCGAGGAGCTTCCGACCTGGTGCTTCGGCCTCGGCGGCCGCTCCTCCAGCTTCGGCGAGGTCTACGGCGACATGTACGACCACCACACCGCGGTCTACGAGTACGCCAGCGGCCCGCGGCTCTACGCCATGTGCCGCACCCAGGTGAACACCTACGGCAACTCGGGCGACATCATCATGGGCAGCAAGGGCACCTGCGAGCTGCAGCGCGGCCGCATCACCGGCCCGAAGGCCTGGAAGTTCGACGGCGAGCACAACGACCCCTACCAGGCCGAGCAGACGGCGCTGATCGAGGCGGTGCGGAACAACGAGCCGATCAACTCGGGCGACCACATGGCGCAGAGCACGATGCTGACCATCCTCGGCCAGCTGGCCTGCTACACCGGCAAGCCGCTGAAGTGGGACCAAGTGGCCGAGTCGGACCTGCAGTTCGGCCCGCCGCCGGATGGCGCCAGCTTCGACACGCCGCCGCCCACGGTGATGGACGAGACCGGCAACTACCCGCTGCCGCTGCCCGGCATCACCCAACTGCTCTAGGAGGCCTCCGATGCTGCTCCGCGCCTTGCCCCTCCTGCTCCTGGCCGCTTGCGGCGCGCCCGGACACTCCCCGGCGCACGACGCCACCGCCCGGCTGCTCATCCTCACCGGCGAGGACGCCCACCACGACTGGCGCGCGACTACGCCGGTGCTCGAGGCCCTGCTCGAAGAGGACCCGCGGCTGCAGGTCGACGTGCTCGACGACCTGCGGGCGCTGGCCGCGACCGACCTGTCGCCCTACGCCGCGGTGGTCGTGCACTTCAAGAACGAAGACCCGGCCGTGCCCGGTCGAGCCGCCTTCGATCGCCTCGACCGCTTCGTCCGCGACGGCGGCGGGCTGGTCTCGGTCCACTTCGGCTGCGGCGCCTTCCAGGAGTTCCGCGACGACTACGAGGCCCTGGTCGGCCGCGTCTGGTTCGGCGACCCGCCGCCGGAGGGCGAGCGCCATCACGACCCCTACGGCGCCTTCGAGGTCGCGCCGGTGGCCCAGGACCACCCGGTCACCGCCGGCATGGAGCCCTTCGAGACCACCGACGAGCTCTACACCTGCCTCACCGGCGACGCCGCGGTGGCGGTGCTGGCCGAGGCGGTGTCCAAGCTCAGCGGCGAGCCCCACCCGATGGCCGTCGCCCGCCGCCCCGGCGCCGGCCGGGTCTTCCTGTGCACCCTCGGCCACGACCTCGCCGGCTATCAGGCCGAGGGCGCTCGCGAGCTCTATCGCCGCGGCGCCGCCTGGGCCGCCGGCCTCCCTCCCATCCCGAACCCCTGATTCGCCATGAAGATCGGCTTCCACACCGACGCTTTCAACTCCGCCGCCTTCAGCTTCGACAAGGCCCTGGCCTGGGCGCAGGCGAATGACGTCCACTGGATCGAGCCCGGCGTCATCGACGGCGTGTCCTGGATCCACGGCCTGGGCTACTTCCCTCACGTCGCGCTCTACGAGGACCCGGTGTCGCTGCGGCAGAAGATGGCCGGCTACGGCGTCGCCTTCAGCCAGGTCGACGCCGCCTACCCGATGAGCGGCAAGTGCGGGCCGTCGCGCGGGCTACCCTACGTGCTGAAGACCATCCCCTGGGCCAAGCTGGCCGGCTGCGCGCGGGTGGCGACCACCGACGGCTTGACCAAACCCGAGGGGCTGAGCGACGACCAAGCCATGGCGCACATGAAGAGCTCCTACGCGCAGATCGTCGAGGTCGCCGAGGCCAACGACATCACCGTCACCTTCGAGGTCCACGGCTACTTCACCACCGACCCCGACCGACTGGAGCAGATGCTGGCCTTCGTCGACTCGCCGCGGCTGCGGCTGAACCTCGACACCGGCAACACCTTCATCGCCGGCCAGGACCCGGTCGCCTTCTGCGAGCGCTTCCTGGACCAGATCGACCACGTGCACGTCAAGGACGTCAGCGCCTCGATGGCCGAGGCCATGCGCGGCAAGGACACGGGGATCGCGATCAGCCACTGCGCCATCGGCGACGGCGTCAACGCCGACAACATCAAGGAGATCTTGCGGCTGCTGCACGGCCGCGGCTTCGACGGCGTGCTGAGCATGGAGTGCGAGGGCCAGGGCGGGCCGCTGATCGAGAAGTCGCTGGGCTGGCTGCGCGGCACGCTGGCGGAGCTGGGCATCCCCGAGGACCGCAGCGGACCGGCGGCGGAAGGCGCGGCCGTCTCCGACCCGGCCGCGGCGGCGGTCGGCGCCTGAGCGTGCGCCTCGGCTTCAACCTGCTGCTCTGGACTGGCCACGTCGAGGAACGGCACCGGCCGGTGCTGGAGTTCCTGCGTGAGACCGGCTACGGCTTGGTCGAGATCCCGGTGATGGGCGGCGCGGCCGAGCACTACGCCGAGGTGGGCCGCTGGCTCGATGAGCTGGGGCTGGCGCGGACCAGCTCGATGGCCTTCACCGACCCGGCGGCGGACCCGTCGTCTGCCGATCCGGCGGTGCGGCGGGCGGCGGCGGAGCAGCTGGCGTGGCAGATCGGCTGCGCCGCGGCCCTGGGGGCGACGAAGGTCATCGGGCCGATGGTCCAGACCCTCGGCCAGCGCACCGGGGCGGGGCCGACCGAGGCCGAGCTGGCCGGCGCCGCCGAGGTGTTGGCCGGGGCGGCGGACCGCGCGGAGGCGGAAGGTGTCGAGCTGGTGATCGAGCCGCTGAACCGCTTCGAGTGCCACCTGTGCAACACCCTCGAGCAGGCGGCGGCGCTGGCGGCGCGCGTCGGCCACTCCGCGGTCGGGGTGATGGTCGACAGCTTCCACGCCCACATCGAGGAGCGGAACACGCCGGCCGCGGTCCGCGCCGCCGGCGCGGCGATCCGCCACGTCCACCTGAGCGAGAACCACCGCGGCGCGCCCGGCAGCGGCCAGGTCGGTTTTGCCGCCGTGCTCGCCGCCCTGCGCGACATCGGCTACGACGGCGACCTCGTCGTCGAGGCCTTCGGACGGTCGGTTCCCGAGCTGGCGGCGGCGACCTGCGTCTGGCGCGACCTGGCGCCGTCGCCGGAGGTCCTCGCCCGCGAGGCCTTCGCCCACCTGGCGCCGTTGGTGGCGGCGGCGACGGCACACTAGTCGTCGCCGATGCTCCCGCTCCGCTCCCGCGCTCTCCTCCTGCTGCCGTCGCTCCTCGCCGCCTGCGCCCTGCCGGGGCGGCATGCTGTCGAGTCCGGCGCGCTCTCCCAGGACGCCGACCCTTCGCGCTACGACCTCGTCTGGACCACGCCGAGCGCCGACGCCAGCGGCTCGATGCCGCTCGGCAACGGCGAGGTGGCGCTGAACGCCTGGATGGACACCGACGGCACCCTGAGCTTCTACCTGGCCCGCACCGACGCCTGGAGCGACAACGGCCGCCTGCTCAAGGTCGGGCGGCTGCGGGTGCGGACCGAGCCGCCGCTCGACCCTTCGGCCGGCTTCGAGCAGCGGCTGGATCTGGAGGCCGGGGCGCTGGTGATCGACTGCGGCCCGGAAGGCGACCGCTCGCGGCTCCGGCTTTGGGTCGACGCCCACGCGCCGATCGTGCAGGTGGAAATCGACGGGGACCGCCCGCGCGCCGCGGTGGCCGAGATCGACCTGTGGCGCACCGCGCGCGAGCGCTACCCGCTCGCCGAGGTCAGCGACCTGCTCGAGGACCGCTCGCAGCCGGACAAGCTGCACGAGCCGGTGTGGGTGGAGCCGGACACCGTGATCGAGGGGCTGGCCGACGGCATCGGCTGGTACCACTACAACCGCAAGTCGGTCGGGCCGGCGATGATGCACGAGCGGCAGGGCCTGGCCGGGTACTTCGAGGACCAGCCGGACCCGCTGCTGCACCGGATCTTCGGCGCCCTGGTCGGCGCCGGCGGCGCGCCCGGCGCCGAGCGGCTCGACGACCAGCGGCTGCGCTCCCCCGCCGCGCGCGCCCACCGCTTCTCGGTCGTGGTGCACGCCGCCCACCCCTCCGATCCGGAGGCCTGGCTGGCCGAGGCGCGGGCCATCGAAGCCGAGGCGGCGGCCCGCCCCTTCGCCGCCCGCCGGGACGCCCACGAGGCCTGGTGGCGCGAGTTCTGGGGCCGGAGCTGGATCCACCTCGAGCAGACCGCCGCGACCGACCCGGTGCCGCGCAACGCCCACCCGGTGCGGATCGGCGTCGACCAGCACGGCCACAACCGCTTCGTCGGCGAGCTCGGCGCGCTGACGATCCGGTCGGGCGATTCCGCGGATGATCCGCGCTTCGCCTCCGACGCGGCGGCCATCGGCCCGATCGCCGATTCGGCCGCCTGGAGCTTCGAGGACGGCTTCCGCTTCGAAGCCCGCCTGAAGCCCGGCGCGCTGCCGGCGGGCGGAGGCCGCATCGTCGACAAGACCACGCCCGGCGCTTCGGATGGGCTGCTCTTCGACACCTACCCCGGCCACAGCCTGCGCCTGATCGTCGGCTCGCGCATCCTGTCCGCCCCGGACGTGCTCCCCCGCGACCGGTGGGTGGTTGTCGCCGCCACCCTGGACGCCGCCACCGGCGCCATGGCCCTGTTCGTCGACGGCGAGCAGGTCGCGGCCAGCGCCGGCCAAGCCGACCACGACGGCCCGGCCCTCGACGACGCCGCCACCGTCGCCCGCGCCTACGCCCTGCAGCGCTGGGTCGACGCCTGCGCCGGCCGCGGCCGCTACCCGATCAAGTTCAACGGCTCGCTGTTCACGGTGCCGCACGAGGGCAAATTCGGCGACGCCGACTACCGCCGCTGGGGGCCGGGCTACTGGTGGCAGAACACGCGGCTGCCCTACCTCAGCATGTGCGCCAGCGGCGACTTCGAGATGCTGAGGCCGCTGTTCCGGCTCTACGCCGAGGACACGATGCCGGTGCACGTCTACCGCACCCGGCAGTACACCGGGCACGGCGGCGCCTTCGTCCCCGAGGTCATGAACTTCTGGGGCCCGACCTTCACCGCCACCTACGGCTGGACGCCCTTCGCCGAGCGCGGCGAAGACAAGCTGCAGGAGAGCCCTTGGCACAAGTGGGAGTGGGTCAGCGGCCTGGAGCTGGTGTGGATGATGCTCGACTGGTACGAGCACACCGAGGACCAGGCCTTCGCCCGCGAGCTGCTGCTGCCGACCGCCCGCGAGATCCTGCTCTTCTTCGAGCAGCACTCGCCGCTCGACGATGCCGGCAAGCTGGTCATGCACCCCTCGCAGGCGCTCGAGACCTGGTGGGACTGCACCAACCCGCTGCCCGAGGTCGCGGGTCTGCAGGCGGTGACGGCGCGGCTGCTGGCGCTGCCCGATTCGCTCGGCAGCGAGGAGGAGCGCGCCTTCTGGCGCCACGTCCAGGCGATCACTCCCGAGCTTCCCACCTGGGAGAAGGACGGAAAACGCCTGCTCGCCCCCGCCGAGCGCTTCGAAGCCAAGAGCAACGTCGAGAACCCCGAGCTCTACGCCGTCTTCCCCTTCCGCCTGGTCAGCTTCGAGAAGGACAACGCCGCGCTCGGCCTGCGTGCGCTCGACCATCGATGGGACCGCGGCGACTTCGGCTGGCGGCAGGACGACCTCTTCATGACCCACCTCGGCCTGGCCGACGACGCCCGCGCCAACCTGGTGCGCCGCGCCCGCAACAAACACGCCGGTTCCCGCTTCCCGGTCTTCTGGGGCCCCAACTACGACTGGATCCCCGACCAGGACCACGGCGGCGTCCTCATGCGCACGCTGCAGACCATGCTGATGCAGACCGAGGGCCGCACCATCCACCTGCTGCCGGCCTGGCCGGAGGGGTGGGATGCCGACTTCCAGCTGCACGCGCCCTACCGCACGACGATCACGGCCAAGGTCCGAGACGGCGAGCTGCTCGACCTGGTCGTGGAACCACCGTCACGCCGCGCCGACGTGATCGTGCGCGGCTCTCTCGCCGGCCCTTGAGGCTCAAGCCCCGGCTTCCGCCGGCTGCTCCGCAAACATCCCTTCCCGATAGGCCACGATCCGCCCCTCGAAGGCGCTCGCGGCCACCGTGAGCGGGCTGGCCAGGTAGAGCTGGCCGGGGCCGCTGCGGCCGGTGAAGTTGCGGTTGATGGCGCTGACGGTGACCTGCTCGGCGGTCTCGGAGACGCCGGGACCGCAGCCGATGCAGGCGCCGCAGCCGGGGTCGATCAGGGTCACGCCGGCCTGCTCGAAGAGCTCGAGCCAGCCCTGCTCGCGGGCGTGGTCCTGCACCGGAGTGGAGCCGAACTGGACGAAGAAGGACACGCCGTCGGCGACCTTGCGGCCGGCGGCCACCGCCTCGGCGCAGACCTGGGCGTAGGAGGCGAAGTCGTCGATCTTGCCAGCGGTGCACGACCCGCCGTAGGCGATGTCGATCTTGACTTCGCCGAGGCCGGCGATGTCGGCGCCGTAGGTCGGGTCGCCGGGGGTGGCGACCATCGGCACGATCCGGCTCAGGTCGATGGTGTGGACGCCGCCGACGTACTCGGCGCCCTCATCGGGCGCGACGAAGCTGGCCGCGATCTGCTCGCGGCTCTGATCGGGCCGCCGCGCCGCCAGCCAGTCCACCAGGGCCTCGTCGCCCTCGCAGATGCCGGTGCGGGCGGTGCACTCGGTCGCCATGTTGCACAGTGTGGCGCGCTCGTCGACCGACAAGGACGCCAGCCCCGGCCCGCCGAACTCCATCGAGCGGTTCAGGGTCTCCTCGCGCTTGGCGTGGCCGTCGAGGATGAACAGCATCACGTCCTTGGCGGTGCAGCCCGGCGCCAGCTCCCCGACCAGCTCGAAGCGGATCGTCTCCGGCACCTTCACGAAGGTGAAGCCGCTGTGCGCCAGCGCCGCGTACTCGGTCGCCCCCACCCCGTAGGTGAGCGCGTTCGAGCCGCCGCCCATGCAGGTGTGGCTGTCGGTGGCCTGGATGAAGTCGCCCGGATCGACGAACTCCTCGCGCGCGATCTGGTGGCAGATGCCCGGGCTGACGCCGTCCTTGGCCTGGTAGTCGCGCACGCCGGTGTGCGACTGGAACTCGTTCTGCAGGTCGCGCAGGGTCTGGATCTGCGACACGAAGGGCGCGAAGCGGGCGACGCCGTCGGCATAGAGCAGGTGGTCCTCGAAGACCGCCAGCTTGTCGGCGTTCTGCACCTGGTAGTCGGCGCCGTACTCCTCGGCCAGGAAGGTGTGGACCTGGGCGGTGGTGAATTCGTGGCTGTAGCCGCCGTCGACCTTGGCCAGCACCGCGTCGCCCGGCGCGACGTAGGCGCCGTCGCCTCCCGGGTTGAGCATCTTGGCCGCGATCATCTTCTCGGCCATGGTCATCGGCCGCGCGCCGGTGGCGTTCGGCGGCAGCGCGATCTCACCGGCCGCGACCTTGCGCGAGAAGGGGAACAACCCGCCGCTCTCCAGGATCAGCCGCGTCACCGGGTCGTACTTGCCGGTGAACTCGTCCAGCGGCACCGCCTCCCCCGCCTGCAGCCGCGCCAGCATCGCGTGGTCGCCCATCAGCTGGCCGAGGTTGATGTTGTTGCGCTCGTGGATCGGCGCGAAGGAGGCCGCGAAGACGTAGCGGATGCCCGACCAGCGCTCGCACTGCGCCGCGGTCTCGCGCGACGATCCCGTGCCCTTCCGGTACCCCGACACGATCGCCTCGAAGCCGCCGTCCATCAGCTCGCGGGTGCCGATCACGCGCTCACCGTCGGCGTCCAGCAGGCCCGCGTAGGCGTCCAAGGCGATGTCCTCCGGCCGGTGGCGGAAGCACACCCAGGCCGGCGTCATGACGTCGGTGTTGATGTCGTCGAGCAGATCCTCGACGGACAAGTCCTCCATCCGGAGCTGCAGCCCCTCGTGGAGCTGCTTGCGGATCAGCTCCAGGTCCTTGGTCAGGAACAGGATGCGGGCGTCCGGCGACAACCGGACCTCGGCGGGCGGCCATGCGTTCTCAGTCATTCTCTAGCTCCTCCGGCCGCACGGCCGAAACCGCCCATTCTACCGCCGGCCGCGCCAGCGGGGGAGAGAGCGCGGGAGGCCGTCGGACGCCTACTCGCCCGACGCGCCGGTGCCCAAGTCGCGGGCGTGCAGACGCTGGATGAGGCTGTCCTCGGCCCGCTCGTGCTGCGCCAGGGCGTCCAGCATGGCCTGAGTATTGGCGCGCAGGTGGAGCATCTGCGGCGCCTTGCCCTGGGCGTAGACCGTCGCGCTGGCCAGGATCGACCGCAACCGGTCCAAGAGCCGCCGGTGGTCCTTCATCAACTCCTGGATCGAACCCGCCGCGTGCGGGTTGTCCAGCGCCAGCTCTTGCAGCGTGCCCGCGGTCTCCTCGGCGCGGAACTGCAGCACCAGCATCTCCCGGAGCTTGCCCAGCCGTTCCGCCAGCTCCCCAGCCCAAACCTGGGCCCCGATCGTCTCCGGCTCCGGTCGTGGCAGCTTCAGAAAACCCTCCAGCCCGCGGATCCGACCGAGCAGCAGCTCGTGCTTTTCCATGATCCCGTCAATGGATTCCTGCAAACCAGCCATTCCACACCTCCTCAAGCAAGGGCCGAGCCGACGAATTCAAAGAGAACCCATTCAGTCTACCCATTCCCTCCCCGCCCTGCAGGAGCCCTCTCCAGCCCCACGACAAGCCACGACGCACACACCCCCACCCACCGACTCCCCATTCCACCCCACACCAACCCACATCCCCCCACCACACGCCCCTCCGGGACGGCACAATCTGGGGGGAGGGCGAGCCGCCAGGGCGGCGAAGCCGCCCGGCCGCGGCGTGAGAGCGCTTCGCTCGGTCAGAGCGGCCGTGCGGCCTCGCCCCCCCGGCCCCCCCCCCCCCCCCCCCCCCCCCCCCCCCCCCCCCCCCCCCC
>CAYZXS010000009.1:94825-98194 GCA_964482495.1 uncultured Planctomycetales bacterium | reverse complement strand
GGGGTGGGGGAGTTCCAGCACCGCACCGACCGGCTGCTCGGCAGCTCCTTCATCGGCGCCCAGGGCGTCGCGGTCGGCGACGTCGACGGCGACGGCCTCGACGACCTCTACGTGCCGCAGCAGGCCGGCCTGCCGAACCGGCTCTACCTGCGCCGGTCCGACGGCACCCTGCGCGACGCCACTCAGGAGTCCGGCCTCGGCATCCTCGACAACACTCGCTCGGCGCTGATCCTGGACCTCGACAACGACGGCGACCAGGACATCGTCATGGCGGTGCACCAGCACCTGCTGACGGCGATCAACGGCGGCGGCGGCAAATTCGAGAGCTTCATGCCCTCGAACGGCGCCGGCGTCGAGGACATCTACTCGATGGCCGCGGCGGACGCCGACGGCGACGGCGACCTGGACCTCTACGCCTGCCGCTACGTCAAGGACGGCCTGATCGGCGGCGTGCCGGTGCCCTACCACGACGCCAACAACGGCGCCCCCAACCTCTACTTCCGCAACGAGGGCGGCGGCGCCTTCGTGGTCGCGAACGAGAGCAACGGCCTGGACCAGAACAACAGCAAGTTCAGCCTGGCGGCGCTGTGGGAGGACCTGGACGAGGACGGCGACCTCGACCTCTACGTCACCAACGACTTCGGCCGCAACAACCTCTACCTCAACGAGGGCGGGCAGTTTCGCGACGCCGCCGTCGAGCTCGGCGCCGACGACATGGCCGCCGGCATGGGCGTGACCTGCGCCGACTTCGACCTGGACGGCCACCCCGACCTCTACGTCAGCAACATGTTCAGCTCCGCGGGGCGGCGGATCGTGCCCCAGAGCGAGCAGTACATGGGCGGCGCCAACCTGGAGGTGCACCAGCACTACCTGCGGCACGCCCGCGGCAACACCATGCTGCGCAACACCGGCGCCGGCCGCTTCGAGGACCCGACCGACAGCGCCGGGGTCGCCGTCGGCGGCTGGGCGTGGGGGGCCAAGGAGATCGACTTCAACAACGACGGCTACGCCGACCTCTACTCGCCCAACGGCTTCGTCACCAACGAGCTCAAGGACGACTTGTGAAGCTTCTTCTGGCGGCGCGTGACGTCGCAATCTCCCGCTGAGGAGACCGAAGCTCCCGATCAGTACAAGCAGGCCTGGGCCAGCATCCAGCACATGGTCTTCTTCGAGGGCCTGTCGTGGAGCGGCCGCGAGTCCAACCGGCTGTTCCTGAACCTGGGCGGCATGGAGTTCGCCGACGTCAGCTCGGTCGGCACCATCGACTTCAGCGGCGACGGCCGCGCCGCGGCGGTGGTCGACTGGGACGACGACGGCCGCCTCGACCTGGTGCTCAAGAACCGCACCGCCCCCCGGCTGCAGCTGCTGCGCAACACCGGGCCCAGCGGCGGCGGCTACCTCAAGCTGGACCTGGTCGGCACCCAGGGCAACCGCGACGCGGTCGGCGCCCGGGCCACCGTGGAGGCCGGCGGCGCGCGCCAGGCGCGCACCGTCTACGCCGGCGAGGGTTATCTGGCGCAGTCCAGCAAGCGCCTGCACTTCGGGCTCGGCGCGGCGGCCTCGGTCGACGGCGTCACCGTGCGCTGGCCCAACGGCGACCAGGAGCGCTTCACCGGCCTAGAGGTGAACGGCCGCTACCGCCTGGTCCAGGGCAGCGGCGCCGCGGAGGCCGTGGACGCCCGTCCGGCCGGGGCGCTGGCCGGGCCGCCGCCGCCGCCGATGAGCCTGAACGCCGCCCCGGTGGGCCGCATCGTGCTGGCCGAGAAGCTGCCGATGGTGGCGGTCAAGATCCCCTCCTTCGAGAACCCCGAGCGCCACGTCATCGACCTGCGCGGCCGGCCGGTGCTGCTCAACCTCTGGGGCAACACGTGCAAGAACTGCCTGGCCGAGTTCTCGGGCTTCCAGCAGGCGGCGCGGGGCATCGAGGCCAGCGGCCTGCGCGTCGTCACCCTGAACACCGACCCGGCCGACCAGCACGGCCAGTCGAAGGCCCTGCTCGAGCGCTTCGGCCTCCTGAACGCCGACGCCGGCTACGCCGACGAGCAGTTCCTGACCGCCTTCGAGGTGCTGCTGCGCGAGGTCGTCGGCGGCAACTTCGGCACGCCGCTGCCGACCAGCCTGCTGCTCGACCCCGCCGGCAGCCTAGTGGCGGTCTACCGCGGCAAGGTCGAGCCCGAGGTGCTGCTCGGCGACGTCGCCCTGCTCCAGCAGATGGACCCCGCGGTCCCGTCCGACACCAAGCTGAACTTCGGCGGCCGCGTCTTCCGCAAGCAGCGCGACTACGCCTCGCTGGTGCAGCAGTTCCAGCAGCTCGGCATGACCACCCTGGCGAATTTCTACCGGCAGGGCATGCAGCAGGCGGGCGGCGGGGGGCGCTAGCGCCGCCCGGCGGCCGCCAGGGCGCCGGCGACGATCGCCTCCTCGTCGAGGAGCACCGCGTCGGCCGAGGGGCCGAGCGGCAGGTAGCTGTCGGCGGAGCGAACGCTGCGCAGGGGCCAGGGATAGTCGTCCTCGGCCAGGTCGGCGAGTACGGCGTCGGCGATGCCGGCGCTGCGGCGGCACTCGTCCGCCACCAGCACGCCGTGGCAGGCGCCCGCGTGCTGGCGGATGGCCTCGAAGGGCAGCGGCGCCAGCCAGCGCAGGTCGAGGATCCGGGCCCGCAGGCCGTGCTCCCGCTCGAGGGTCCGGGCGGCGCGGAGGGAGAGCCGCAGGCCGTTGCCGTAGCTGACGATCAGGACGTCGCGGTGGTCGGGGTGGTAGACCCCGACCTCGCCCGGCAGCAGGGCGCTCTCGGGGCTGCCGTCGGGCGGCGGGTAGTCGGCCAGCCAGCCGCCGTCGCCGGCCTCGTAGAGGTCGCGCTCGTGGTAGAGGGCGATCGGCTCGACCACCACCGCCACCCGGCCGCAGGCGCGCGCCGCGGCCACCGCGCCGCGCAGCAGTCGGGCGGCGTCGTCGCCGCGCGCCGGCACCGCCAGCATCAGGCCGGGGATCTCGCGCAGGGCGCCGAGCGCGGCGTCGTTGTGGAAGTGACCGCCGAAGCCCTTCTGGTAGGCCAGGCCCTGGATCCGCAGCACCATCGGGTTGCGGTATTGGCCGTTGGAGAAGAACTGCAGCGAGCAGGCCTCGCCGCGCAGCTGATCGATGGCGTTGTGCAGATAAGCCAGGTACTGGATCTCCGGCATCGGCAGCAGGTCCAGCAGCGCCGCGCCCTGGGCGATGCCCAGGATCGAGGTCTCGTCGAGCACGGTGTCGAAGCAGCGCGCCTGGCCGAACAGCCGCTGCAGGCCTTGGGTGACGCCGTAGACCCCGCCCTTGCGGCCGACGTCCTCGCCGAACAGCAGGATCTCCGGGTGGCGCAGCATCTCGTCG
>CAYZXS010000009.1:52829-94725 GCA_964482495.1 uncultured Planctomycetales bacterium | reverse complement strand
GGTCTCGATGTCGCTGCCCGCGTGCCCCCAGAGCCGCTCGGTCTTGAGGTGGAGGAACACCGGCCCGCGCCGCCTCCGGCAGGTGGCGATGGCCTCGGCGGCGACCTCGTAGACTTGGTCCAGGTCGCCCGCGGCCAGGAAGTAGGGCATCTCCGCGCGGCCGTCGTAGGTCTCCTGGATCCAGCCCTCGGGCGTGGCGGTGCTGATGCCGATGCCGTTGTCCTCGCACAGCCACAGGATCGGCGCCGGGCGGCCGCGGCGGGCGGCGAAGCGGCCGGCGTTGAGCCCGGACTGGGCGGTGGCGTGGTTGGTCGAGGCGTCGCCGAAGGAGCAGCAGACGATCGCCGACAGGGGCACGCCGGGGTCGATCCCCATCCGCCGCGCCCGGCCGATGGCGAAGGCGGTCCCCATGGCCTTCGGCAGGTGCGAGGCGATGGTGCTGGTCTGCGGCGGCACCCAGCCGGCCTTGGAGCCCCACACCTTGTGGCGGCCGCCGGAGACCGGGTCCTCGCGGGAGGCGCACACGCCGTGCATCATGTCCAGCGCCGGGTCGCCGTGGCCGAGCCGCCGCGCGCGCGCCATCATCAGCCCGCCCGAGCGGTAGTGGAGGAAGCAGGGGTCGGTCGGGCGCAGCAGCGCGCCGACGACCGCGTTGGCCTCGTGGCCGGCGCTCGAGATCGTGTAGTAGCCGCGGTCGGTCCGCTTCAGCTCGCGCGCGGCCACGTCCAGCGCCCGCGACAGGCACATGTCCTCGAAGAGCTCGACCGCCGCGGCTGCGCTCAGCCGGGTGCCCGGGCGGAGGGGCTGGTCGGGCGCCAGGGCGCGAAGCGCCGGCGAGGCCTCAGCGAGGAAGCGGTCAAGGTTCGCCTCGACGACGGCGACGCGGTTGGTGGACACGGGCGGGGGGGATGGGCCGCGAGGAAGCCCGGGGGAGGTTACGCCGCCCCTCAGTCTGCGACCACCGCATCCGCCTGGCGGTAGGCAGCGACCACCGCCCGGTCGCCGGCGGCGCCGCCCTGGCTGTTGCCGTGCTCCATGCCCAGGATGCCGTCGAAGCCGCGCTTCCGGACGTGCCGGAAGACGTTGCCGTAGTGCACGCCGCCGGTGCCGGGCTCCTTGCGACCGGGGTTGTCGCCGATCTGGAAGTAGGCGATCTCGTCCCAGCAGGCGTCGATGTTCGGGATCAGGTTGCCCTCGGTGATCGCCTGGTGGTAGATGTCGAACAGGATCTTGACCGCCGGCGAATCCACCGCCTTGCACAGGGCGTAGGCGTGGTCGGAGCGGCGCACGAACAGCCGCGGGTGGTCGCGGAAGTTGAGCGGCTCCATCACCATCACCAAGCCGTGCGGCACGAACAGCTCGGCGCCGCGGCGCAGCATGTCGATGGCGTGGGCGTCCTGGAAGCCGGAGGCCAGCTTCGGATCCTCGGTGCCGAGCACGATGGTCATCCACTTGGCGTTGACCCGCTTGGCGACCTCGACCGCCTTCCGCAGGTCGGCCAGGAAGCTGTCGCGGGTCTCCTGCTTGCCGGAGCTGAAGCTCTGCTCAGCGAAGGCGGTGCCGAAGTTCGCGACGAAGACGCCCATGCGCATGTCCAGCCGCTCCATCGCCTTGGCGATGCGCTCCTGCTCTTCGACTGGCCGCGTGGCCATCCGGTTGTCCTCCCAGGAGCGGAAGCCCTGGTCGTGGGCCCACTCGAGCTGCGCCACCAGGTCGTCGCCCGCCACGCGCTTGAACATGTTGAAGTGAGGGGCGTAGTCGAGCGAGAAGGGCTCGCCGGGGGAGGGGAGGGCCGCCGCTCGGGCGGAGGCCGGCGCCGCGGCTCGCAGCGCGCCCGGGGCGGCGGCGCCGACGCCGGCGGCGAGGCCAGTCTTCAACCAAGTTCGGCGATCCATGGTCATGGCGCCCAGCCTAGCACCGTTACCCTGCGGCCATGGCCTGGATCCGCGACCAGAGCGACGACCCCGAGTCCGCAGCGCTGCTGCGCGCCCACGCCGACCCGGCGACCGGCCGCGTCGACAACATCCTGCGCGTGCACGCCCTGCACGCCGAGGGCCTGCGCGCCCACCTCGGCGTCTACCGCGCCGCCATGACCGGCACCCGCGGCCTGCGCAAGGTCGAGCGCGAGCTGATCGCGGTGGTGGTCAGCGGCATCAACGGCTGCCACTACTGACGCGCCCACCACGGCCGCGGTCTGCGGCGCCTGCTGAAGGACGACGAGCTCGCCGCCGCGGTCGAGCGCGACTTCGAGGCCGCCGGCCTCGAGCCCCGGCGGCTCGCCATGCTCCGCTACGCCGCCAAGCTGACCCGCGAGCCCGCCGCCGTGCGCCGCGAGGACGTCGAGGCCCTGCGCGCGGCCGGCTTCGCGGACGCCGACGTCCTGGCCATCGCCGAGACCACCGCCTACTACGCCTACGTCAACCGCATCGCCGACGGCCTGGGAGTGGAGCTAGAGGAGGAGTAGCCGCGCCGCGGTTTTTTTGGCCACGGCCTGGCGCGCGGCGCCGTTCCCCGGGCGAGCTCCCACCCAGGACCGCTGATGCACCCCACGCTTCGCCTGACCGGCTTGCTGCTGCTCGCCACCGCCGCCGCCGGCCTCTCCTGCCGCCCGTCCTCCGACGACCGGGTCTTCCACGCCCGGCTCGACCTCGGCCGGCCCCACGCCGGCGGCGAGCTCGGCCAGCTCCCGGAGCTGCGCTTCGCGGCGCCGATCGTGATCGACAACCTGACCCTGTGGCCGGTGGTCGCCTGGGAGCCGGTGGCGCTCGGGCGCTATCCCTCCCTGGTCGACGCCCAGCAGCTCGGCGAAGCGGAGATCCGGGAGTACGGCGGCGGCACGGTCAGCACCATCGAGATCCGGAACCGCGGCAAGGACCCGCTGCTGGTCTGTGCCGGCACCTTGGTCAAGGGGGGCAAGCAGGACCGCCAGATCGGGAAGGACCTCGTGATCGGCCCGGACGAGGTCTTCCAGACCCCGGCCTACTGCGTCGAACGCGACCGCTGGCAGGAGCTGCGCGCCGGCCGGGAGACCGGGGGGAGCTTCGAGTGCCTGGGATACTTGGCCACCAAGCGGGTCCGGGCCAGCGCCCAGTACGACGCCGACCAGGAGCAGGTCTGGCGCCAGGTGGACCACGTCAACCAGAAGGCCGGGGTGGCCCCGGAGACCGGCAGCTTCGTCGCCACGGTCGAGGACCTGCGGGCGCAGCTGCGCCGGCTGGAGATGGAGCGCCGGCTGTCGCTGGAGCTGGAGGCGGCGGCCGCGGCCGAGGAAGTGGTCGGCTTCGCCTACGCCGTCAACGGCGAGCCGCTGGCGGCGCGGGTCTTCGCCAGCGAGGCGGTCTTCGCCGCGCACGCGGTCCCCTTCCTGAAGACCATGGTGCTCGAGGCGGAGGTCGCCGACCGCGGCGAGGCGCCGTTCCGCGAGGCGGCGGAGCTGCGCCACGTGCTGTCGATGATCGAGCGCATCGACCGAGCGGCCTGGTCGTCGCCGGAGGCGGGCGGGGACTTCCGCCGGCGGGTCAAGCTGTCGCGCCGGGGCGGGCATAGCCGGATCGAGGTACCGCGGCTGCTCGACAGCGGGGAGCGCGTCTGGCTGGTCCTGACCGAGGACTGGACGGCGGTGGCCACCCCGGACCCGGAGATGAAGCTCGAGCTCTACGACGAGCTCTGCGCTCTGGGCTACACGGAGTCCTGACCCGGGGCCGGGTCCAGCCGCGCCGCCGCCGCGCGGTCCAGCACCCACTCCACCCGCGGGTGGTCGCGGAGCAGGGTCGCCGGGATCATCGGGGTGGGGTCCGCGGCCAGCGCCCGGGCCACGATCTCGGCCTTGTCGTCTCCGAAGGCCAGCACCACCAGGCGCCGCGCCTCCAGGATCGTGCCGATGCCCATGGTGATGCCCCGGCGCGGCACCTCCTCGGCGCCGAAGGCGTTGGCGGCGCGGCTGCGGGTGCTCTCGGCCAGCTCCACCAGGCGGGTGCGGCTCCCGGCCAGGGCGCCGGGCTCGTTGAAGCCGATGTGGCCGTTGACCCCGATCCCCAGCAGCTGCAGGTCCAGGCCGCCGGCGTCGGCGATGGCGGCCTCGTAGGCGGCGCAAGCGTGGGCGACCTCGGCGCTCGGGGTCAGGCCGTCGGGGATGTGGAAGGCCGGCTCCGGCAGGTCGACGGCGTCGACCAGCTGCTCGCGCATGAAGCGGCGGAAGCTCTGGTGGTGCCCGGCCTCGATCGGCCAGTACTCGTCGAGGTTGAAGCTGCGGACGCCGGAGAAGCTCAGGCCTCGCTCCTGGTGCAGCCGCCGCAGCTCCTGGTAGACCGGCACCGGCGTCGCGCCGGTGGCGAGGCCGAGCACCGCCGGCTGGCCATCGGCGGCGCGCTGGCGGATCAGGGCCGCGATCTCGGCGGCGACCGCCGCTCCGGCGGCGGCCGGGTCGTCGTAGGTCCGGATCCGGGTCACTCCGAGCCGTCGTTCGGGCTGTCCGGGCGGTCCGGGGAGGCGGGGGGCAGCGGCCGGATCGTCAGGCCTTCGGAGGAGCGCAGCTCGATCTGGTAACGGCGGCCGGGCATCAGCTTGATGAACGGCGCCTCGCCGTGCATGGCGCGCACCCCGGAGCGCTGGGCCACCGCCGGGTCGTTGGCGTAGTCCCAGAAGTCGCGCCACAGCTGCTCGTGGAAGGCCGGCTGGCCCTGCTCGGGGGAGTAGATCTGCGGCCGGCCGCCGACCGCGTCGATCGTGAAGCCGTCGACCGGCTTCTGGTGCTCGCCGAAGATGCGCCGGAACAGCAGCAGGGTCGAGCCGCGTTCGAGGTCGCGCTGCTCGATGAACTGGTCGTCGAATTTGATCACCTGGGCGTCGAAGTAGGCGACGTCGCCCTCGATCTCGAAGCGCTGCGGCGGGCCGACAGTGGCGCCGGCGGCGTCGGTCTCGCGGAAGCGGAAGCGGGTCCGGAGCTCGCCCGGCCGCTGCTCGCTGGGACCCTGGTCGACCTGGTCGATGACGGCCACGCGCTCGCGTTCGCGGAGCAGCTCGAGCCGCAGCTTCAGGTCGTCGTTCTGCTGCTGGAGCTCGGCGATGATCTGCTCGTGCTCGTCGTGGCGGTCGAGGGCGCCGCTGCCGGCCAGGAAGCCGCCGGCGCCGCAGGCGAGCACCACCAGGAAGCGCAGGCCGACGCCGCCCCGCTGGGCGCGGGGAGCCGCTGAGGCGGCCGGAGCCGCCCCCGCCGCCGTCCTCTCCGCGTTCTCCCGAATCTTGCTCATGCCGCTCTCGTCCGGCATGCTAGCAAGCGGCGGGGGGCGTCTCGATTGGAAATGGCGCGGTTCCGGTTCTAGAAGAGGGCGATGAGCGCTGCCGCTGCCCAAACCGGACATTCCGACGCGACCACCGAAGGAATTCGGGTCCAGGTCGGCGCCCAGTACCTCCCGGACCAGTCCGACCCGGCCGCCCAGCGGTTTTGCTTCGCCTATCGGGTCGTGATCACCAACGTGGGGGACCGCTGGGCCAAGCTCCGGTCCCGGCACTGGATCATCCGCGACGCCGACAACGGCCTCGAGGAGGTCCGCGGCCCGGGCGTGGTCGGCTTCGAGCCCGAGCTGGCTCCCGGGGAGAGCTTCGATTATGTCTCCGGCTGCCCGCTCCCGACCGAGTGGGGGACCATGGAAGGCAGCTTCCAGATGATGCGGGAGGACGGGGAGCGCTTCGAGGCGGAGGTGGCGCGCTTCTTCCTGGCGCGGACGGCGGCGCCGATCTCGGCCATGGACCCGGAGGGCGGGCGGCCCAGGTCGCTGGACCCTCGGCGGACTTGAGCTTCGCGCCGTCGGCGTGATCCCGCCGAATTCGGTCTTTGTCCCTGGGGAGGAGCGGCTTAGGTCATTCCTGCCACCGGCGGCGACGCCGTCCAGGCGTCTCTCCACTGCCGCGATCCCGCTTCTTCCGCTCGGAGTTCGAACTCCCATGGGACCGTCCCGTTCTCTTCTTCTCCTCACCGGCCTGGCCGCGCTGCTCCTGGCGCCGGCGGCCCTCCTCCACAGCCAGGACCCTCAGCCGGCGGAGGCGGCATGGAAGAAGACGGATTCCCCCGCATTCCAGGCCATCCTCGGCTCCAAGGCGGTCTACCTGGGCAGCGGTGGCTGCAAGATGTGCCACAACAAGGCCAAGGTCGGGGACTCCTACCGTTGCTGGGAGGAGAGCGGCCACGCCAAGGCCTTCGAGACCCTGAAGAGCGAGGCGTCCCAGAAGATCGCCGCCGAGCTCGGCTTGAAGGATGCCACCAAGGCGCCCGAGTGCCTGCGGTGCCACGTGACCGGCGCAGCCTCCCTCGGGGACAAGAAGCGGTTCGGGAAGAAGTACCGCCTCGAGGACGGGGTCGGGTGCGAATCCTGCCACGGACCCGGCGGTGGCCACGTCGACGCCCGCAAGGCCGCCAAGGCGATGAAGGTCCCGGCCGACCGCCTGCCCGAGCTGCCCGAGGGCGAGCTGATCATGCCCGACCTGGCCCTGTGCTCCCAGTGCCACAACGACGAGTCCCCGACCTACGAGGCCTTCGAGCCCGGCAAGATGCTCAAGGCGATCGCCCACCTCCACCCGCTGCGCGAGAAGCCGCGAGTGGCGCCGCCCAAGAAAAAGGGGTCAGACATCGATTGATATTCGACGTCCGACATCGACTTTATGCGGCCCGGCCGCGCGGGCCGCGGGCGGCGGGGCGCTTCGCGCGGAGCCGGCCGGTCGCAGAAAATCGAGGTCGGACGTCGAATATCAATCGATGTCTGACCCCGTTCTTTGCCGTAGAGAGATCGCGCTCATGGCCCGCTCGGCGAGGGCGGTGATCGTCAGGGACGGGTTGACGCCGGGGTTGGCGGAGACCGCGGCGCCGTCGATGACGTAGAGGCCGGGGTACCCGTGGACCTGGTGGTCGGCGCCGATCACGCCTCGTCCGGCGTCCGCCCCCATGCAGGCGCCACCCAGGATGTGGGCCGTCGACGGGATGCCGAAGACGGTCTCGGTGAGCAGGCTGGCGACGACGCCGTCGACCTGCTCGGCGTACTCCCGCGCCAGCTCGGTCGCCTCCGGGATCGAGGCGGTCGGCGCCGGCCCCTCGGCCAGGGCGCTCCGCAGCCCGCCGAAGCGACCTCGCTCCAGCCGCAGGCTGCCCTCCAGGCTCCGCATGTAGAGCAGGATCGAGGTCCGCTTGGCCCAGTCCAGCTGCCAGTACGCCCGCATCCAGCGCAGCGGGTGCCGCAGCAGCTGCCCCGCGACGCCGGCCAGCCGCCGCGCCGCCGTCCGCCCCGGCGCGTGCGGCGCCATCAGCAGCCGGAAGGCGCCCGATCCCGAGGGGTAGCGCACCGGCTCCAGCGAGGAGTGTCCGTCGGTGTGCACGATCGAGCCGATCGCCACCCCGCGGGACAGGTCCAGGTCCTTGCGCCGGGTGCTGACGCCGATCAGGCTCTCGGAGTTGGTGCGCACGTAGTCGCCGAGCCGCGGCGACAGCCCCGGGAGCCCCTCGGGGTCTCGGCGCATCTCGAGCAGGAGCGGCACCGTGCCGAGCACGCCGCCAGCGAGCACGACCCGGTCGGCGGTCCAGCGGCGCCGGCCGGCCTCGACCGCGTAGCCGCCGCCCGGCCGCGGCCGCAGCGCCCGCACCCGGGTGTCGGGCTGGATCACCGCGCCCAAGCCCTCGGCCAAGTGGAGGTAGTTCTGGTCCAGGGTGTTCTTGGCCCCGACTCGGCAGCCGATCATGCAGCCGCCGCAGGAGGTGCAGCCGGTCCGCGGCGGCCCGGCGCCGTCGAAGTAGGGGTCGGGCGCTTCGAGGCCAGGCTCGCCGAAGTAGACGCCGACCCGGGTGGGCGCGAACTCGGCGCCGCGCCCGACCGCGCTCGCGGTCCGCTCCAGGGCCTGGTCGGCCGGCGACAGCTCCGGCACCTCGGTCGCGCCGAGCATGCGCTGCGCGGTCGCGTAGTGCGGCTCCAGCTCCCGCTTCCAGTCCGCCAGATCGCTCCAGCCCGGCGCCCGGAAGAAGTCCGGCGCCGGCCGCGGCAGGGTGTTGGCGTAGATCAGCGAGCCGCCGCCGACGCCGACGCCGGAGAAGGCGGTCAGGTGCCGCAGCAGGGTCACCCGGAACGGCCCGCGGAAGCCCAGCCTCGGAGCCCACAGCCAGCGCCGCAGGTTCCAATTGCTGCGCGGGAAGTCCGGCGCCCGCAGCCGCCGACCCTGCTCGAGCACCAGGACGCGGTAGCCCTTCTCCGCCAGCCGCAGGGCGCTGACGCTGCCCCCGAAGCCGGAGCCGACCACGATCCAATCCCAATGCGCCGCCGTCATGTCACGGCATCCTACCGGGATGAGACCTCGCCTCAGGCCGTCCCGGAGCCGAGAAGGCGGCGGATTGCCCGCATCCAGCCGCCTCGGGCGTAGGAGAATGGTCTCCGCTCCCTGACCCCCTTTCCTCCGGACCGGCCGATGCAACGACTCGCTTCCCTGATCCTCTTCTCCGCCGCGGCCCTCGCGGCGCCCGCCGTCGCCCAGCAGAAGCTCCCGGGCAAGGCGGTGCCCCAGGACCCCCGGAGCCGGATGCCGGTCAAGGAGGTCGCCGCCGGCGACGACGTCCGCTGGATCGCCAACTGGTCGCTGCCCGAGGTCTTGGCGAAGGGCGAGCAGCCCTTCTCCTTCGCCGAGCTCCTCATCACGAAGAAGGGGAAGGGAGACATCGACGCCGCGGCCGAGGCCGCCGATGCCGCGGGGGATGCGGACGAGGGAGCCGGCGCCGCCGACGCCAAGGCGGAGGCCGCCGCCGCCCGCCCCGAGCTCCTGGTCCTGTGCTTCTGGTCCTACGCCTGCCCGTGGCAGAACGCCTGGGATCCGGAGATCGACGCCATCGCCGAGGAATACCGCGAGCGCGGCGTGCGCCTGATCGGCGTCGACAGCAACGTCAAGGAGGTCGCGGCGCCGGACAAGATCCGCGCCTACCGCGAGCGCACCGGCATCGGCTTCCCGATCCTGCTCGACCCGGGCAACCGCCTCGCCGACCGCTTCGGCGCCAAGACCACGCCGCACATCTACCTGGTCGACAAGCGCGGCGAGGTGCTCTACACCGGCGCCGTCGACGACGACGCCCACCAGAAGCTGGCCCCCGAGAAGCGCCGCCCCTACCTGCGGCAGGCGCTGGACGCAGCCCTGGCCGGCGAGGAGATCGCGGTCACCAGCTCGCCACCGAAGGGCTGCGGCATCAAGCGCGCCCCGCGGAAGAAGAGCGACGACGTCCCGGCGCGCCGATGAGTGAGAAGCCCAAGGTCTTCGCCGGCTACCGCTGGGGCCTCTACGCCGCGCTGTCCCTGATCGGCGGGGTGGGCCTGACCCTCTGCGACCGGGTCCACCTGCACTACCGGATCCTGAAGCACACCGGCCACCCGCTGTTCGACCAGGCCGGCTGGGTCCTGCCCTCCTTCGTCCTGATGTCGGCCGTGGCGCTGCTGGGCTTCCGCGCGCTGCACCAGCCGCTGGGCCGGCTGAAGGAGCCCTGCTCGTGGAAGCGCTGCTTGTGGTCGATGGCGGCCTTCTTCGCCGTCTACGCCAGCACCGGCCCCTTCGGCGACCTGCGCTGGCAGCTCGCCGTCGCCCTCACCGCCTTCTGGATGCTGCGGCTGGCCCTGAAGCCGGACCGCGCGGCGCTGATCTACTCGCTGATCCTGGGCCTGCTCGGCCCCCTGGCGGAGGCCGCCAACTCCGCCGCCGGCAACTTCTACTACCTCGACCCGGACCTCGGTTCGGTGCCGAGCTGGTTGCCGGCGATCTACCTCCACGGCGGCCTGATGGTGTCGCAGCTCGACGCCGCGCTCGACCGCTCCTAGCGGCCCATCCACCACCAGGCGAGCGCCGCCAGCCACGCCAGGCAGCCGGCCGTGGCGGCCGCGAGCTTCAGCCGGAAGGAGGTCTTGACCGTCTTGTGGCGGAAGGCGTTCACCGCCAGCCAAGCGCCGGCGGCGCCCCCGAGCAGCGCCAGCCAGCAGAGCGTGGCCTCGGAGATGCGGCGCCGGTGGAGGCGGGCGCGGCGCTTGTCGACGCCGAAGGCGGCGAAGGCGACCAGGTTCACCAGCGCCAGCGCGCCGGCGAGCAGCAGCGGCGGGGACGGCATCAGCGCTCCTCCCCGCGGTCCACCACCATCACCTGCTCCAGCGGCTTGCGCTGCACGGCGTGGGCCGGGACCCGGCAGTCGTCGGCGGGGTAGCCGACCGGGATCAGCATCCAGGCGCGTTCGTGCTCGGGGCGGCCGAGCACCTCCCCGAGGAAGCGCATCGGGCTCGGCGTGTGGGTGAGGGTCGCCAGCCCGGCCCGCTGCGCCGCGGCCAGCAGCATGCCGGTGGCGATGCCGACGGACTCCTCGCCGTAATAGACCTTGCCGCCGTCGTCGTCCTGCGCCAGCTTGAAGACCACGATCAGCCACGGCGCGATCTCCAGGAACTCCTTGTTCGGGTCGGTGCCGAGCGGCTCCAGGTCCTGCAGCCACTCGTCGGTGGCGCGGCCGGCGTAGAAGGCCCGCTCCTCCTCCTCGGCGGCGAGCCGGATCTGCCGCTTCAGCTCCGGGTCCTGGACGCAGACGAAGCGCCACGGCTGCTTGTTGGCGCCGCTCGGCGCGGAGCAGGCGGCGCGCACCAGCCACTCGATGGCCTCGCGCGACACCGGCCGGTCGGAGAAGCTGCGGACGCTGCGGCGGCGACGCAGGACCTCGAAGAAGGCGCGGCCGGCGACCTCGGGCGGTTCGCCAGGGTCGTATCGGTCATCGTAGGGCAGGGTCTCGTGGGCTTCGGACATGGCGAAGAGAGGCGGCCGCGCCGCGCCGGTGCCGGTCGCGGCGGCCGGCGGCGGAGAGCGGCCGGGAAAGCGCTCAAGAGCCTAGTGCAGCCCCCGAAAAGGGCTCATGCAACCGCGACGGTGTTCATCTGGCGAGAGGCGCCGCCGCTGAGGGGCATGAGGCAGAAATCGGAAGAGCTTTCCTGGATGATGGTTGGGGCCATCACCGTGGGGACGGAGAAAGGAGTCCGGGAAAGCTCGACCGACCTTCGACGATGAGTCTTGATCCCACCCCTACACCCTCTATCCTGCCGGGTATGGGAGCGAAGCTGCTCTTCGTCGGCGACATCCACCTCGGACGACGCCCCGGCAGGCTGCCGACCGTGGTCGAAGAACACGGTCGCCGCGCCGCCGAGCTCGGTCCGGCCGCCGCTTGGCGCGCCACTTGGGAGCGGGCCATCGCCGACGCCGTCGACGCCGTGGTCCTGGCCGGCGACGTGGTCGAGAGCCTCGAGGACCGCATCGAGGCCTACTCCCACCTGGAGCGCGGCGTGCGCGCCCTGGCCGCCGCCGGCATCGCCGTCTACGGGGTCGCCGGCAACCACGACGGCCTGGTGCTGCCGGCCCTGGCCGACCGGCTCCCGGAGTTCCGGCTGCTCGGCCGCGGCGGCAGCTGGGAGGTGGTGAGCTGCACCGCCGCCGACGGCTCGCCCTACCGCCTGCTGGGCTGGTCCTTCCCGCAGCAGCACGTGACCGCCAACCCGCTGGCCACACTGCCGGAGCAGCTGCCCGGCGACGGCCCGCTGATCGGCGTCCTGCACGCCGACATCGACGGCGGCAACAGCCCCTTCGCGCCGGTCCCGCGCGCGGAGCTGGAGACCGCCCCGGTCGACGCCTGGTTCCTCGGCCACCACCACGGCCCGAGCCCGCTGGCGGGGCCGCGCCCGGTGGGCTACCTGGGCTCGCTGGTCGGCCTGGACGCCGGCGAACCCGGCCGCCACGGTCCCTGGCTGGTCAGCCTGGCCGACGGCCGGGTCGAGCCGGAGCAGCTCTCCTTGGCGCCGCTGCGATGGGAGCGGCGCGAGCTCGGCCTGGCCGGGCTCGAAGCCGGGGAGGCCGGCCCCGCGGGGGTCGCCGACGCCTTGGCGGAGCGGCTGCACCGAGCCCTCGAAGAGCTGCACGAGGAGTTGCGGCCCGAGCTCGGCCTGGCCCGCGCCGTGGCCTGCCGCTTCACCCTGTGCGGCGCCACCGGCGTCCACCCGCAGATCGCCGACTTCGTGCTCACCGGCCGCAGCCGGGACATCAGCCGCGAATTCGACGGCGTGCGCTACTTCGTCGAGAAGCTGGTCGACGACACCCGGCCGGCGGTCGACCTGCGCAAGCTGGCCGCCGGGCGCGACCCGGTGTCGCTCCTGGCGCGGCGGCTGCTGGCTCTCGAGGAGGGCGGCCCCGAGGCCGAGCTCCTGGTCGAGCGCGCCCGCGCCCGCTTCGACGCCGTCTCCGGAAAGGCACTGCCCTGGGGCAGCCTGGAGCCGTCCGAGCGCCAGAGCGACGTCCGCGCGCTGCTGCTCCGGGCCGGCCGGCGGGCGCTCGACGAGCTGCTCAGCCAGCGGGGAGAGCAGGCCGTCGCCGGCGCCGGAGCGGCGGAAGCCGAGCCGGCCGACCGAGGGGCCGCGGCGTCCGGGCGGCCAGAGGCGGCCGCCCAGGAGGACCCGGCATGAGGCTGTCGAGCATCGAGCTGCGCCGGGTGCCCGGCCTGCCGCGCGACCTGCGGGTCGAGGGCTTCGGCCCGGGCCTGAACGTGGTCGTAGGCCCGAACGGCTCGGGCAAGAGCAGCCTGTGCCGGTCGGTGCAGCAGCTGCTGTGGCCCGACGCGGCGCCGCTCGCGACCGAGGTCGGCGCCCGCTGGACGGGCGAGGACGGCCAGCCGCTGCGCGCCGAGCTGCTGCGCCGCGACGCCATCTGGACCCGGGACGGCGCCGCCGTGTCCCCGGAGCTGCCGGCGTCCAGCTTCGCGCCTTGCTACCGCCTGACCGTCGCCGACCTGCTCCAGGACGCCGACGAGACCGACCGCGGCATCGCCCGCTCGATCCGGATCCGGATGGCCGGCGGCATCGACTTCCTGGGCGCCCGGCGGCCCTTCGAGTACGGGCCGAAGACCGGCTTCCGCGAGCGCCAGGCCTATACCGAAGCGTCGCGCTCCCACGCCCTGATCCGGCAGGACTTCCGTCGCCTGGGCGAGGACGAGGACCGGCTCCAGGGGCTGCGGGAGCGGCGCCAGGCCGCGCGGGCCGCCGCCGAGCAGGCCACCTCGCTGGGCCGAAGCCTGGAGCTGGCTGCCGCCCGGTCCGCGGTGTCCGAGGCCGAGGCCGCCCTGCGGGAGTTCCCGCCGGACATGGAGCGGCTGCGCGGCGACGAGGCCGAGGAGGTCGAGAGCCTGCGCGAGCGCATCACCGAGGCCAAGGCCGAGTCCGAGCGGGCCGAGGGACGGCGCCGGGAGGCCAAGGCCCGGCACCAGGCCAGCGGCTTGACCGAGGCCCTGGACGACGCCTCCTTGCGCCGCTGGGAGCGGACCAGCCAGGAGATCGAGCGGCTCGAGGAGCAGGCCGACGACGCCCGCCGGCGCCTGCGGGGCGCCGAGGCCGGGGTGGCCCAAGCCCTGGACGGCTTCGGCGGCGCCGGCGAGCTGGACCCGAGCTGGATCGGCGAGGCATCCATCCGCGAACTCGAGCAGGAGCTCGGCAAGCTCGAGGCCCTGCGCGGGGAGCGCGCCGGGGTGGAGCGGCAGCTGCAGCTGCTCGGCGGCGAGCTCGAGGCGCCGTCGGCCGAACCCTTGGAGCGCGCCACCCACCTGCTGCGGCAGTGGCTGGCGGCGCCCGAGCCCGACCCGAAGGCCAAGCCCTCCGCCCTGGTCTCGGCCTTCGGCGGCCTGGCCCTGGTGGGCGGCGCGATCTCGGCCATCCTGCTCCACCCGATGGCCTGGGTGGCGGCGGCCGCCGGCACGGCTTTGCTGGTCAGCGCCTTCTTCGCTGCCTGGCGCCGGCGCTGTGAAGAGCCGGGGCGTTCCCGGCTCCGCCTCGACTACGAGGCGTCGGAGGCCACCCAGCCGCCGTCCTGGTCCCGCAACCACGTCCAGTGGCTGCTGAACCAGCTCGAGGCGGACCTCCAGGACGCCCGGGCCGCGCTGGCCCAGCAGGAGCGCAAGCGAGGCCTGCTGGTGGAGCGCGAGGAAGTCGACCGCCGCATGGAGGAGGCCGCGGGGGTCCGGCGCGCCTGGTGCGAGCGCCTGGGGCTGGCGCCCGAGGCCGCCGACGGCGGCATGCTCGACTTCGCCCAGCGCCTGAACCGCTACCGGGTGGCGATGGAGGAGCACGAGCGGGCGCAGGAGCTGCGTCGCCAGCTCGACGAGGAGCGCCGCGGCTTGCTCGCCAAGGCCAAGGCCTGGCTGCTGACGGTCGGGGAGCAGGGCGTCGAGGACGGCGCGGCCCTCGCCGCCGCCTGCGCCCGGCTGATCGAGCGCAACCGGGAGTTCGACCGCGCCAACGCCGACCTGGCGGCCGCCCGGGGCGAGGTCCAAGCCGCGCGCGAGCGGCTGGAATCCCTGACCGAGGCCGTCGACGCGGTCTTCGACCGCGCCAGCCTCGAGGTCGGGGAGGACCGCGAGCTGGCCCGCCGGGTCGAGCTCCTCGAAGGCTGGCGGCAGGCCGTCGCCCGCCGCGAGCGCGAGTCCTGGAATTGCGCCGAGAAGGCCAAGGCCCTCGCCGGGCAGGAGGAGTTCCTCGAGCTCGACCCGGAAGAAGCCCAGCGACGCCTCGAGGAGGCCCGCCGGGTCTGCGGCGAGGAGGCTGGATTGGCCGAGGACATCCTCGGCATCGAGAAGGAGCTCGAGCTGCAGCGCGGCGGCACCCGCTTGGAGGAGGCCGAGGCCTCCCTCGAGGCGGCGCGCGGCGGCCTGACCGAAGCCCTGGAGCGGGTCTTGGAGGCCGAGGCCGGCCAGCTCCTGCTCGAGCAGGTCGAGGAGGAGTTCCAGGAGCACAACCTGCCGGCGGTGCTGGTCCGGGCCCAGGAGTGGTTCGGCCGCTTCACCGACTACCGCTGGGGGCTGCGGCTGAAGCGCGGCGCCGACGCCGAGCTGGTGGCCTGGGACCAGGAAGCGGAGCAGGAGCGCTCGTTGGCCCAGCTCTCCGACGGTACCCGGGTGCAGCTGCTGCTGGCCGCGCGCCTGGCCTTCGCCCTCGAGCACGAGGACGGCGAGGCCTTGCCGTTCTTCCTCGACGAGGCCCTGAGCACCGCCGACCCGCGGCGCTTCCAGCTGGTCGCCGAGGCGCTGCTGGAGCTGGCCCGCAGCGGCCGCCAGATCCTGTACCTGACCGCCAATCCTGCCGACTTGGCGGCGTGGAACCGGGTCTGCGCCGAGGCCGGCGCCGGTGCCCCGGCGGTGATCGACCTCGCCGCGGTCCGCGGCGAGCAGGCCGCGGTCACCGATCCGGCTGCGCTGGCGCCGGAGCCGGCGGCGGAGGTGCCGGCGCCCACCCCGGACGGCGCCGCGGCCTACGGCGTCGCCTTGCAGGTGCCCCAGCCGGACCCGCGGCAACCGGTCCAGGCCTTGCCGCTCTACTACCTGATGCGCGACCAACTCGAGGCGCTGCACGGGCTGGTCCAGGTCGGCCTGCGCACGGTCGGTCAGTGGCAGGCCCTGCGCGCCACCCGCTCCGGGCAGGACCGGATCCCCGAGGACTTGGCCCTGCGCCTGGAGGCGCGCGTGTCGCTCGCCGCGGCCGTGCTCGAGGCCTGGCGGATCGGCCGCGGCCTTCCCCTGGACCGGCACGCGCTCGAGCGCAGCGAGGCCTGCGGCAAGTACCTCGACGGCTTCGCCGAGATCGCCGCCGAGCACGGCGGTAGCGCCCGGGCCTTGCTCGAGGTCATCCGAGAGCGCAAGGACAAGCGCGTCTCCCGCTTCCGGAACGACAAGCGCGACCAGCTCGGCGCCTTCTTGGAAGAGGAGGGTTACTCCGACCCGCGCGAGCCGCTCGACGCGGAGAGCGTGGTGACGGCGGCGTTGAACGCCGTCGGCGCGGAGCTCGAGGCCGGCCGGCTCACCGTCGCCGAGGTCCGCAGCCTGGTCGGCGAGCTGCTGCACGGCTTCGGGCCGCAGTAGCGCGCCATCAGGGCCGGGCCGCTACGCGCGCGGCCTCCGGCCTCAGTCCCAGTTCAGGTCGCCGTTGGTGTGGGCCAGGGACGGCAGCGCCGCGCCGCGGCCGCTGGGCGCCTGCGGCGGGGCCGGCCGGTTGGTCCAGGCCCGCCAAGCGGTCTCGACCCAGAACGGATCGAACTGGCTGCCCGAGCACTCGGCGATGATCGCCAGGGCCTCAGTCATGCTCCGCCCCTCGCGGTAGGCGGAGTGGTGGACGATGGCGTCGACGGCGTCGGCGATGTGCACCACCCGGGCCTCGAGCGGGATCTGCTCGGCGTAGAGGCCGTCCGGGTAGCCGCCGCCGTCCCAGCGCTCGCGCTCGGAGCGGACCACCGCCAGCAGCGGGTCGCCCGGCGGCAGGAAGGGGCGAAGCAGGGATTCGCCGCACACGCTGCTCAGCTTGATCAGCCGCCAGTCCTCGCTGGTCAGGGCCGACTGCTTGTTCAGGATCTCCGGCGGCACCACCAGCTTGCCCAGGTCGTGGAGCAGGCCGGCGAGGTAGGTGCGGCGCAGGCCGCGCTCGTCCATGCGGTTGCCGGCCTTGGCCAGCTCGAGCGCGCGGTTGGCGACGCGGCGGCTGTGCTCGACGGTCTCCGGACTCTTCCAGCTGAGGCTGTGAAGGAGGTCTTGGACGGTGCGGGGCAGGGACTGGACGAGGCGGTGGGGCTGCAGCGGGACCATGATCGACGAAAAAACAGGCAGTTCTCTTTTCGGCTGCTCCGGCCAGGTCTTAAGACTGAATCTTGGCGTGGACCTCCGGTCCCCGGCTCGCCCTCACGAGATGATTCGAACAGAAGGACTCAGCAAGGCATACGACGGCGTCGAGGTGCTGCGGGCGGTGGACCTTGAGGTCCGCCGGGGCGAGGTCTTCGGCTTCGTCGGGCCGAACGGCGCCGGTAAGTCCACCTTCCTGAAGTGCTTGGTGGGGGTGGTCCGCCCCGACGCCGGCCAGGCCCAGGTCGACGGCCTGGATGCCCGCCGGCGCACCCTGGAGGTCCGGCGGCGGGTCGGTTATGCCCCTGGGGAGACGGCCCTCTACCACCGCATGCGCTGCGAGGAGCTGATCGACTTCGCCATCGCCTTCCACCCCGCCGCCGACCGCGGCCGAGCCCGGGAGTTGGCGGCGGCCTTCCAGCTGCCGCTCCGGCGCAAGGTCGGCCAGCTCTCCCACGGCATGAAGCGCAAGCTGCTGCTGACCCAGGCCCTGGCCAGCGGCGCGCCGCTCTTGCTCCTGGACGAGCCGATGGAGGGCCTCGACCCCGACGCCCGGCGCCTGGTCGAGTCCATCCTGCTGGAGGAGGCCGCCGGCGGCCGGACGGTGTTCTTCTCCTCCCACGACCTGGCAAGCGTCGAGCGGGTCTGCGACCGGGTGGCCTTCCTGAGGGCCGGGCGGCTGCTCCAGGTCGGCGGGATGCCGGAGCTGCTGCAACGCCTCGGCCAGGTCTTGCGGCTGCGCCTCCGCGAGGACCGGGACCGCGCCAGCCTGCCCGCGGGGCCGGGCTACCGCTGGAGCGGCGGCGGCCGGCATTGGACGCTGGAATTCGACGGGTCGCTGGAGCAGGCGGTCCAGGCGGTGGCGGCGCTCCCGCTCGAGGGGATCCGGGATGGCGGCGGGGGCCTCGAGGAGCTGTTCGAGACCCTCTACGGTCCGGAGGAGCCCGCGGGGGAGGAGGCGGCGTCTTGAATCTGGTCCGGCAGTACCTGCGCGACACCTTCTGGGTCTCGGTCGGCTACTTCGTGCTCATGACCGGGGCGCTGGCGGCGGCGGTCCTCTACTGGCCGGAGTTCCGGGACAACATGCCGGCCATCTACAAGCTGATCCCCTTCGACGCGCTCAAGGACCTGATCGAGGGCATCGACCGGTTCGGCTACTGGGCCTACTTCGGCATCCAGCAGTTCTTCAAGGGCTGCAGCCTGTTCGGCCTGGCCGCCGCGGCCCTCTTCGGCAGCGGATTGGTTGCCCGTGAAGCCGACCAGAAGACCGCGGAGTTCCTCCTCTCCCGTCCGGTCACCCGGCGCCGAGTGCTGCTGACCCGCTTCGCCACCGCCGCCGCCTTGCTGGTGTTCCCGGTCTTCCTGTCTTCGCTGGCGGGCATGGCGATGAGCGGCCTGGTCGGCGAGCAGCTCGAGCTCGCGCCGGTGCTCCTCGGTTGCTGCTACCTGAGCCTGTTCCTGCTGATGCAGCTGGCCTTCTGCGTCTGGCTCTCGGCCGGCTGCGAGCACCAGCTCCGCGCCGGCATCCTGCTGATCGGACTGATGCTGCTGCAGTTCGCCCTCTACCTGGTGAAGGGGCTCGGGGACTACACCCTCTACGCCCTGGTGGACGTCAACCGCCTCGCCGGACTGCGCAGCGGCGAGCTGCCGTGGATCGAGGGCGCTGCCTTCCTCGGCGGCACCTTGCTGTTCCTCGGCCTGGCCCTGCGGCGCTTCGAGCGCCGCGATTTCTGAGCCGCGTTTCGCTACCCTTAGACCATTCCAAGAGGGAGATCATTCATGGCGCCTGGAATTGCTACTTTCGCGGCGGGCTGTTTCTGGGGAGTGGAGGCGACCTTTCGCCAGGTCAGCGGGGTCCTCGCGACCCGCGTGGGCTATCTCGGGGGCTCCGTCGACGCCCCCAGCTACGACCAGGTGTGCAGCGGCCAGACCGGCCACGCCGAGGCCTGCGAGGTCACCTACGACCCGGAGCAGCTGAGCTACCAGGACCTGCTGGAGGTCTTCTGGGCCAGCCACGACCCGACCACCCGGGACCGCCAGGGGCCAGACGTGGGAAGCCAGTACCGGTCCGTGATCTTCTTCCACGACGAGGTCCAGCACCAGACCGCGCGGGCCTCCTCCGAGGCCCTGGATTCGTCCGGCGCCCACGCCGATCCGGTGGTGACCGAGCTGCTCCCGGCCGGCGAATTCTGGCCCGCGGAAGAGCATCATCAACAATATCTGGAGAAACGCGGCCAGGCCCGCTGCGGCGATTGAGGGCCCAGAGACCCCTCCAGGGTTTCCCTTTTCCCTCGGAGGAGCGTTAGACTCGATCTGTCGGCCCTGGGCGGCCTCGCCCCGGCGCCATTCTTGACAACCACCCTAGCCGGAGGACAGATTGAACGATTCCGCCGAGAAGGAAGTTCTGCTCGTTGTATCGAAGCTCAAGAACTACATCCGCACCAATGCGGCCATGAACACGGCGGGCAACGTCGCGCCGGTCCTGTCCGACCTGGTTCGAACCCTGTGTGACCAGGCGATCGAGCGGGCCCGCAAGGACGGCCGCAAGACCGTCAAGGACCGGGACTTCATGCTGCCGAGCGGCGGCGGCGAGTAGCCGCCCCCCTCCGGGTTCAAAAGCGGGGCGCCGGCATGCCCAGCTCCTTCTGCAGGAAGGCCCACATGTCGGCGTACTCCGCGATCCGCTTGGAGGTCGGCTTGCCGGCCCCGTGGCCTGCCCGGGTCTCGACGCGGATCAGAACGGGCTTCGGCCCCGCCTGGGCCTCCTGCATCGCCGCCGCGTACTTGAAGGAGTGCGCCGGCACCACCCGGTCGTCGTGATCGCCGGTGGTGACCATCACGGCGGGGTAGCGGACCCCCTCCTGGGCGTTGTGGTAGGGGGAGTAGGCCAAGAGCGTGCGGAACTGCTCGGGGTCCTCGCTGGAGCCATAATCGCTGGTCCAGGCCCAGCCGATGGTGAATTCGTGGAAGCGCAGCATGTCCATGACTCCGACCGCCGGTAGAGCCGCTCCGTAGAGATCCGGTCGCTGGTTGACGCAGGCCCCGACCAGCAGGCCGCCGTTGCTGGCGCCCCGGATCGCGAGCCGTCCCGGACGGGTCCAGCCCTGCTCGACTAGCCAGTCGCCGGCGGCGATGAAGTCGTCGAAGACGTTCTGCTTGTCGTGGACCGTGCCGGCCAGGTGCCAGTCGCGGCCGAACTCGCCGCCGCCGCGGATGTTGGCCACCGCGAAGACGCCGCCCATCTCCAGCCAGACCAGGTTGGCGACGCTGAAGCTGGGCGTGATCGGGATGTTGAAGCCGCCGTAGCCGTAGAGCTGCACCGGCAGCTCGCCGTTCGGCTCGAGGCCGGCGCGGTGCACCAGGAACATCGGCACCCGGGTGCCGTCGGCGCTCTCGTACCAAACCTGGCGGGTCGTGAAGCCTGCCGGGTCGAAGGCCACCTCGGGCGCGAAGTGGGGGGTGGAGGCGGCGCTGGCCAGGTCCAGCCGGAAGACCGTGCCCGGGGTGGTGAAGCTGGAGAAGGAGTAGAAGGCCTCCGCGCCCGCGGCGGTGCCGTGGAGGGCGCCGACGGTGCCCAAGGTGGGCAATGCGACCTCGTGGCGCAGGCGGCCGTCGGTCTCGTGGACCCGGAGCAGGCTGCTGGCGTCGTGCAGGTAGTGGCAGACCAGGGCGCCGTCGAGGTACTCGACCTCAGACAGGGCGTCGGCGGTCTCGGGAACCAGCTCCCGCCAGGCGAGCGGCCGCAGGTCCGCGAGGTGGACAGCCAGGACCCGGCCGCGCGGAGCGCCGTTGGTGGTGAAGACGTACCACTCCTCCCCGTCGTTGCCGACGACCTCGTAGCTGGCGTCGAAGTCGGTGAAGAGCGGCTGGGCCTGCTCGCCGTAGAGCAGGTCGAGGTACCAGAGGCGGTTCTTGCGCGCCGTGCCCTCGTGGCCGCGGATCACCAGCCAGCGGCCGTCATCGGTGAGCGAGGTGCTGTAGCTCCACTTCGGCTGCTCCGGCCGCTCGTAGACCACCGTGTCCGCCTCTTGGCCCGTGCCCAGCAGGTGGAAGTAGAGCTTGTGCTCGCTGTTGGCGGCGGTCAGTTCGCCGCCGTCCGGGGCCGGGTAGCGGCCGTACCAGAAGCCGCTGCCGTCGGCCGCCCAGGTGACGCTGCCGAACTTGGTCCACTTCAGGTGGTCGGAGAGGTCCTCGCCCGTGGCGACCTCGCGCACCCGCCACTCGCGCCAGTCCGAGCCGCCGCTCGACAAGGCGTAGGCCATCCAGCGGCCGTCGTCGGAGACTTCCCAGGCGGCGAGGGCGACGGTGCCGTCGCTGCTGAGGCCGTTCGGGTCGAGCAAGACCCGCGGCGCGGCGTCGAGGCCCTCCTGCACGTAGAGCACCGCCTGGTTCTGGAGGCCGTCGTTGCGGGTGGAGAAGTAGCGCCCGCCCTTGGCCTCGGGCACCCCGTAGCGCTCGTAGTTCCAGAGCTCGGTGAGGCGCTCGCGGATGGCCCCGCGGCTCTCGATGCCGTCCAGGTAGCGGAAGGTGAGCTCGTTCTGGGCTTCGACCCAGGCCCCGGTCTCGGCCGAGTCGGGGTCCTCCAACCAGCGGTAGGGGTCGGCGACCTCGGTGCCGTGGTAGAGGTCGACGTGTTCGACCTTGGCGGTGACCGGGTAGGCGTAGCCGGTCTCCGCTGCGGCTCGGGCGCCGTCGCGGGCCATCGCGCGGTCGGTGTGACCGGGGGCGCCGCAGGCCAGGGGGGCGAGGGCCAGGAGGAGGAGGAGCAGGCGATGCATCGGTTTAGGCTAGCTTTCGGACGCGGCGGATTGGCTCTTCTCTGAGCCACTGCAGGGTTTAGGTGCCAATTAGCTTACGACCGCCACTGCCGCCCCCCCTTTGAGGAACGCCATGTCCGCCCTCTCCCGCCCTTTCCTCGCCGGCGTCCTCCTGCTGGCCACGACGGCAGCCGCCTCCCTGGCCCTGACCGTGCCCAACGAGATCCAGATGCCGGGAACCCAGCCGGGTGAGGTCGGCTCCTTCGTCGCGGCCTCGAACTGCGACAACTGCCACGGCGGCTACGACCCGGTGGCCGAGCCGGCGCACAACTGGCACGGCTCGATGATGGCGCAGGCCGGCCGCGACCCGCTCTTCTGGGCCACCATGGCGATCTCGGAGCAGGACTTCGACGGCTCGGGTGACCTCTGCCTGCGCTGCCATACGCCCATCGCTTGGCTCGAGGGCCGTTCCACGCCCACCGACGGCTCGGCGCTGCTCAGCAGCGACGCCGACGGCGTCGAGTGCCACTTCTGCCACCGCATGGTCGACCCGGACGGCTCGGAGTACGCCGGTGTGCAGAACCCGCCCTTCCTGGCCCACGACGAGTCCGCCGCGCCGCAGGCCTACTACGGCAACGGCATGACCGTGCAGTGGGGCGGCAGCGAGCGCCTCGGGCCCTACTCGGACTCCACCGCCCGCCACAGCGCCCTGCCGTCGCAGTTCCACCGGTCGTCGGACTTCTGCGGCAGCTGCCACGACGTGTCGAACCCCTTGGTCGGAGACCTGGCGCACAACAACGGCGCCGTCAACCCGCTGCCGCCGGGCAGCTTCAGCGGCGTGCCCGGCGAGCCGGTGGACACCAAGGCCGCCTTCAACAACTTCCCGCACCTCTACGGGGTGGTGGAGCGCACCTTCAGCGAGCACGTGTCCTCGGCCTTCCCGGGCCTGGCCATGGCCGACTACCCGGCGCTTCCTCCCGAGCTGCGCCAGGGCGCGATCCGACGCGCATACGACGCCGCGGTCCTCGGCACCGGCACTGGCGACTTCGAGGACGGCTCGACCCGCTCCTTCAGCTGCCAGAGCTGCCACATGCGGCCGGTCGTCGGCAAGGGCGCCAAGCAGAACAACACCCGGCTCCGGCCCGACCTGGCGGTCCACGACCTGGTCGGCGGCAACTACTGGGCGCCGGAGGCGATCGAGTACCTCGACTCGGTCGGCCGGCTGCCGCTCGGCGATCCCCTGACCTCGGAGCAGAAAGCCGGCCTCGACGCCGGCGCGCAACGAGCCAAGTCCGAGCTCCGCAACGCCGCCGCCCTGGAGCTCGACGGCGCGGTGGTGAGGGTGCTCAACCTCACCGGCCACAAGCTGCCCACCGGGTATCCGGAGGGCCGGCGGATGTGGCTGAACGTCCGCTGGTACGGGCTCGGCGAGGAGCTGATCCGGGAGGACGGCCGCTACGGCGACCTCGCCGTGATCTTGAACGGCGCGCCGGCGACCGTGCGCAGCCTGCTCGACCCCGGGAGCCCGCGCACCCGGGTCTGGGAGGCGCGCTACGGCATCACCCAGGAGTGGGCGGCGCAGCTGCTGGCGGTCGGACTGCCGGGGAGCCTGCCGGTGGCCTTCGACCGGGTCAGCGGCGCCACCGTGAAGACGCTCGCCGACGTCGCCGGGCAGGCCGCGGGCACGGCCTACAAGAACTTCCACTTCCCGCTGCTCAACACGGTGATGAGCGACAACCGGATCCCGCCCTACCGCTTCGACTACGACGAGGCCGGCGCCCGCAGCATCCGTCCGGTCCCCGAGGACCAGTACGGCGCGCCGCAGGCGGGGCAGGAGTACCGCCACTGGGACGAGGTCGTCCTCGATCCGCCGCGCGGCGCCGCTCGCGCCGAGATCCGGCTCCTCTACCAGCCGACCAGCTGGGAGTTCGTCCAGTTCCTGTACCTGGCGAACGACGGCTCGGTCCCGAACCTGGCCCAGTCCGGTCAGGACCTGCTCGACGCCTGGCTGGCCACCGACATGGCCGAGCCGGAGCTCATGGCCGAGGCGGTCTGGCGCAAGCCGCGCGAGGCCTGGGAATAGCCCTCCTTGGTGTCAGGCTCTACTCCGCGCCCGTCATCCAGTCGCGCCAGGCGGCGTCGAGGTCGATGGCCGACCAGTCCCAGTGCTCTCGCAGCAGGCGCCGTTGCAGCCCGGCCAGGTCCTTGCCGCTGGGGTAGCCGCGTTCGTCCAGCTGGCCCTTGATGCCGCCGAGGAAGGCCGCCAGCTGTTCCGGGTGCCGCTCGATCAAGAAGCGGGTGATCGACCAGCAGCTGACGTGGTCGGCGGTCTTGAGCTCGCCGATGGTGTGCTTGCGCATCAGCGCCGCCAGCGACGAGGCCTTGTCCTTCTTGACCAGCTTGAGCGCCTCGCCGTCCCAAGGCTGGGAGCGGCCGCGCTCCTGGAAGGTGCCCTCTTCGCCCTCGCGGGTCCACGAGGACGGCTCGACCTCGCGCTCCATCGCGTGCGCCAGCCCCTCGTCGATCCAGGTCGGCGGGTCGTAGGAGAAGTGCTTGTAGGCGGCGAGGAAGCAGTGCGACAGGTTGTGCACCAGGTGCGGCAGCAGCCAGCGGTCCTGGCGCAGGTCGCTGTCCACCGCCGGCACCGAAAGGATTAGCTTGTGCGGCGTCCGGTGGTGCCAGCGCATCGAGTCGGTGACGCGGACGCCGTTGTTGTCGGCGGTGACCCGGTTGTGGGTGCCGCGGCTCTCGTGCAGCAGGACCTCGAACTTCTCCTTCTCGCCGAGGTAGCGGCCGTCCCCCATGAAGGGGCCGTCGCCGCGAGACTCGGGGAAGTCCGCGTCCTCGACCTGGAGCAGGGTCTGGAAGCGGGCGTAGAAGTCCTCGAGACGCATCGCCGTCCAGTGCAGCCGCAGCCACGGGTCGAGCTTGCGCACCTTCTTGGGCAGATCGGGGAAGGCCAGCCGCAGGCGCTCGATGTCCAGGACCAGCCGCTTCTGGTCCTTCAGGCTCAGGTTCTGGCCGCCCAGCGAGCTGGCGATCCTGAAGTGCGCGGTCTCGAGGAACATCCAGTCCGACTCGGAGTAGCGCGCGGCGTAGCGGTCGCTGTCCTCGGAGAGCAGCGGCATCGGGCCGTGGCCGACGACGCCGAGCTGCGCCGGGTCGCCCTCCTCGCACCAGGGGCATGGTTTCGGCCCCTTCCGCTGGGCGGCCGGCAACTCGTGCGCGACGGCCGCTGCGGTCAGCAGGGCCAGCAGCGGGAGGATCCAGCGCGCGCCGTTCATGCCAGGATCCAGGATAGCCGAGGGGGCCGCAGGCCGCCCGTCCCGGGTCCGCGGTCCGCTGCGCCGCCGTGCTGCGCTGCCGCGCTGGGCCGGTCAGCGCACCGGGATCAGCGGCCGGCCGGCGAGGGCGTTGCGCAGCCCCCAGCCGCCCAGCGCCACGGAGACGCCGGCCACGATCAGGGTGACCGGGAAGTACCACTGGCCGAAGTCGGTGGTCAGCGGCAGCGCCGCGAAGAGCAGGGCGAAGAACAGGCCGGCGGCTGAGGCCAGCAGCCCGAAGCGCAGGATCAGGAACAGCAGGCTTCCGGCGACGAGCAGGCTGTAAGCGACGTTCGAGCCGATCAGCTCGGCGCCTGAGGCGGTCAGGATCGCCAGCAGGGCGGTCGCTGTGGTCAGGAGCCAGGCGATCTCGGCCAACCAGGTGCGGCGCAGGATCACCCGGAAGGCGACCAGCAGGAAGACCAGGATCATGGCCATCAGGACCGAGTCGCCCGCCAGGTTCGAGGTCCGGCCGAGGGTCCCCGAGACTCCCCAGAGGGGTTCGGTGAAGACCAGGTCCGGGCGCTCCGGCGTCCAGTGCAGCCAGCCCGGCGCCATCCGGCGCAGGCAGCCGAGGGTGACGATGCCGGTGCCCCAGAGGCCGCCGACGAGCAGGTCGCGGCCGATCAGCGGGTCGCTGAGGCGGCCGGTGAGCAGCCGGCTCCAGGGGATCAGGGCCTCGGGCCAGGCGCGGCGCACGTAGGGCTCGAGCGCCAGGTAGTAGACCCAGGTGAAGACGGCCACGAACAGGGCGTAGGCGATCTGCGTGACCAAGGCGTCGAAGGCCTCGGCGGCGCCATTCGGGAAGTGGCCGAGCAGGAACCAGACCAGGGCCCGGGTCAGGAAGACGAAGCTGGCGACCTGGATCGCCCCCTTCATGTTGCCGCGGCCGAGCCGAAGGTTGCGCCAGGCGAGCACGATGCCGCCGAGCAGGATGGCCGAGGTGAAGATCAGCCACGGCACCCCGCCGCGGCGGTCCGGCGGCCCGAGCGGCCGCGGCTCCCCGGCACGGAACCAGACCGGCCTCCCGAGGTAGCTGGCGGCCTCGACGGTCATCGGGATCTCCGGCATCCCCGGGTAGCGGCCGTCCCACGCCAGGCGCTGGTCGGCGAAGACCGGCGGCGCCCGCTTCGGGGCCAGGCTCTCCTGGAGCTCGTCGGGCTCGAGGCCGGCGGCGGCCATGACCTCGTCCCAGCCGAGGCTGGGCGGCGTCTCCTCAGCCGACACGCCGTCCTCCGGCACGGCGGTGAAGGAGCGCAGCCGGCCCTGCGGGTCGAGGACCACGGTCACCATGCCCGGTACCACCGGCGCCGGCGTGCGCAGGCTGACGCCGTTGCCGAGGTCGCGCATCGGCTCCGGGCTGCTCCGGTAGTAGAACTTGACCGGCGCCGGGCCGTCGCCGAGGTCGTCCCAGTCCTCGGGCACGAAGCCGGCCTCCTCGTCGCCGAGGTAGCGCAGGGCGCCGCTGTCGTAGCCGAACCAGGCCGCCTCGTCCTTGGGCTCGGCGGGCCAGCCGAGCTCACGCGTGAGTTCACGGGCGCGGTCGAGCAGGACCTCGGGCGGCTTGGCCATGTCGACCTTCTCGATCAGGTTGACCTTCTCCGCGAGGAAGGTCGCGAGGCACACCATCAACAGGAAGGAGACGAAGGCGCTGGCGGCTACCGCCGGGTGCAGGCCTTCGATCGGCCCCGCCGCCGCGACCACCTCGGGCGCCGGAATCTCGCCAGCGGCGAGGGCGGCGGCCAGCGGGTCGCCGCCAGGGAGGCCGAGCGCCACCGAGCGGGCGCTCCCGGGACGCATCGCCGGGTCCTTCTCCAAGCACTGCATGATCACGCGCTCGGTCGCCGGGTCCATCTCGGCGATGATGCTCGAGGGCATCGAGGGCGTGTCGTGCTGATGGTTGTCGCGCAGCTCGCCGAAGGTCCGGCTCTGGAAGGCCGGGCTGCCGGTGAAGAGCTCGTAGAGCACGAGGCCGAGCGAGTACAGGTCGCTGAGCGGGGAGACCTCCTTGCCGGTGATCTGCTCGGGCGACATGTAGGCGGGGGTGCCGACGATCTGGCCCTCGCCGAGGCCGGTCTCGACGAAGGCGGACAAGCCGAAGTCGGTCAGCCGGACCTGGCCGCGGCCGTCGAGCATGACGTTGGCCGGCTTCAGGTCCCGGTGCAGCACGCCCTTGTCGTGGGCTGCCGCGAGGCCCAGGCACATCTGGCGGGCGATCTCGACCGCCTTCTCGTGGGGCAGCCGGCCGATGCGGCGCAGCAGCTGCTCCAGGTCCTCGCCGTCGACGTACTCCATGGACAGGAAGTAGCGCCCGTCGACCTGGCCGACGTCGTGGACCCGGGCGACGTTCGGGTGGGTGACCTGGCGGGCGATCCGGGCCTCGGTGCGGAAGCGCTCGAGGCCGCCGGTCCGGGCGGCGACGGTCTCCGGCAGGAACTTCAGCGCCACCTGCTGACCGAGCTCCAGGTCGTCGGCGAGGAAGATCTCGCCCATGCCGCCGCGCCCGATCAGCGAGATCACGCGGTAGCGTCCGATCAGCAGCGTGCCGGCCGCGAAGCCCCCCGGCGCGGGGGTACCCGGCGCTGGAGTGGGCGTGACCGCGGGCGGGAGCGGCGCCGGCGCCGCGGGACCACCAGCTGCGACGCCGCAGGCGGGGCAGTAGGCGGAGCCGTCCGGGAGGGAGCGGTCGCAGGCGCGGCAGGAGGACATGGAGGGGACGATCGGGCCAGGGCGGCGGGACCTGACTACGGTCTATGGGCTTCGGTCATCGAGGATTCCGCGAATGGTCGGGATTTCCGCGCCGCGCCAGCGCCGTCGGCGGCGCGGATCGCAGCGCTAGGATCCCAGCATGAAGCCGCGCGTCTTCACCCTGCTCCTTCCGGTTCTGGCGCTGTTCCCCGCGTGTGGCGCGGTGGAGCAGGAAACCACCGGTGATTCCCTTGCCCCGGCTGCCTTGGCTTCGATCGAGGATTTTCAGGGAGCGGCCCGTGAGCACGGCGTGATCCTCGAGCTCCCGCGCTTCGAGCAGAGCCCCAAGGAGGTCGACGCGACCGTCTCCGGCGTGCTCGCCCGGGCGGACGCCCGGCTGGCGCGCTACGCGGCCCAGGACCTCGGCCAGGTCGACTTCGACAGCGCCGTCGCCGCCTTGGACGAGATCACCTACCCGGTGGCCTCGGTGATGAACCGGCTGTGGCTGATGAAGGAGTCCCGGCCCGAGGTCGAGATGCGCTCGGCGTGCTCGGTGGCGGTGCAGCTGCTCAACGAGTGGTACGTGGCCTTCTCGCTCCGCGAGGACGTCTACCGGGTCTGCCAGGCCTTCTCCGACGCCTACGAGGGCGGCGCCGGGCCGCGGCTGCAGGGCGAGGACCTGGAGCTCTACACCGACACCATGCGCGGCTTCCGGCGAGCCGGCTTCCACCTCGACGCCGAGACTCGCGCGGCGGTCGGGGCGCTGCGCAACGAGCTGAACCAGGTCGAGAACGACTTCGACACCAACATCACCGACGCCCAGGTGGTGCTGCGCTTCGGCGCCGAGGCTCTGGCCGGGGTGCCGGAGAGCTTCCTGGAGGCCTCCCGGCAATCGGACGGAAGCCACGCGGTGCGCGCCACGGTGACCCCGGACTACCTGGCGGTGATGGAGAACTGCTCGGTCGCGGCCACGCGCAAGGAGCTGAACCGGGCCCGCTACTCGGTGGCCATGGCCGAGAACGGCCCGCTGCTGAACCGCATGGTCGACCTGCGCCGCCGCATCGCCGGCTTGCTGGGTTACGCCACCTGGGCCGACTACCAGATCGAGCCGCGCATGGCCCAGACCGGCGCCCGCGCCATCGCTTTCGCCGAGGACCTGGTCGCCGGTCTGCAGCCGAAGTTCGAGGCCGAGGTCGAGGAGTTGCGGCTGCTCAAGGCCGCCGAGACCGGCGACACCGCCGCGCGCATCGACTGGTGGGACTTCCGCTACTATCAGAACCAGCTCATGAAGCAGCGCTACAACGTCGACGCCGAGGCGCTGCGGGTCTACTTCGAGCTGGACCGGGTGTTGGACGGCATGTTCGACATCTACCAGACCATCTTCGGCCTGGAATTCACCGAGATCGACCCCGGCTACCTGTGGGTCTGGGACCTGCGCGCCTTCGTGGTCGCCGACGCCGCCAGCGGCGCGCCGCTCGGGGTCTTCTACCTGGACCTGTTCCCGCGCGAGGGCAAGTACAACCACTTCGCCCAGTTCGACATCATCGGCGGCAAGCGATTGGCCGACGGGCGTTACCGGCGGCCGGTGGCGGCCCTGGTGTGCAACTTCACGCCCGGGGTGGGGGAGGCCCCCTCGCTGATGTCCCACGGCGAGGTCGAGACCATCTTCCACGAGTTCGGCCACGCCATGCACACCATCCTGACGCAGGCGGAGTACCACCAGTTCGCCGGCGCCAACGTCGCCCGCGACTTCGTCGAGGCGCCGTCCCAGATGCTCGAGGCCTGGTGCTGGGACCCGGAGGTGCTGCGGCGCTTCGCGGTCGACTGGCGTGACCCGGCCAAGAGGCTGCCCGCCGAGACCATCGCCCGCATGCGCGAGGCCGACCTCGCCACCAAGGCGGTCTACTACCGGCGACAGATGGCGCTGGCGCTGACCGACCTGCGGCTGCACGTCGCCGGTGAGGGCGCCGACGCCCAGGAGATCGGCAACGCCGTCAACGCCGCGGTGCTGTTCGAGCCGCCGGCCGGCACCAACTTCTGCGCCTACTGGGGCCACCTGACCGGCTACGACGCCGGCTACTACGGCTACGGCTGGGCCGACGCCATCGCCGCCGACCTCGCCACCGCCTTCGAGCAGGCTCCGGACGGCTACCTGGACATCGCCACCGGCATGCGCCTGCGCCGCGAGATCTACGAGGTCGGCGACTCCCGCGACGCCGAGGAGTCGATCCGCCGCTTCCTCGGCCGCGATCGGTCCAGCGCAGCTTTCTTGCGCTCGCTGGGCATCGACGAGTAGTTGCGGCGCCGCGGATTCCGGTCTAGCTTGGCGAGAGCGGCCCTGGCCGCTCCCGCTCCATGACGACCCCCGCCACCCGCCTCCTCCGCCGCGCCCGGCTCACCGCCCTCGCCGCGCTGCTCCTCGCCGCCGCCGCTCCCTCCGTCTCCGCTCAGCGGCTGGCCACCGAACTCGTCGTCGACGGCTTGGAGCACCCGGTCTTTCTGACCGCTCCTCCCGGCGACCTGGACCGACTCTTCGTGCTCGAGGAGAACCTCGGCCGGGTCCGGATCATCAAGAACGGCGTACTCCTGGCCGCGCCCTTCCTCGACCTGGGCGGGAGCATCAGCTTCATCAGCGAGCGCGGCCTGCTGGGCATGGCCTTCCACGCCGACTACGCCAACAACGGCACCTTCTTCTTGAGCTACACCGACCTCGCCGGGGACTCGGTGGTCTCCCGCTGGTCGGTCTCGGCGGCCGACCCCGACCTGGCCGACCCGGCCAGCGAGGTCGCGGTGCTCACGGTGCCGCAGCCCTTCGGCAACCACAACGGCGGCATGATCGCCTTCGGCCCCTTCGACCGCTATCTGTACGTCGGCCTCGGCGACGGAGGCTCCGGCGGCGACCCGCTCGGGAACGGCCAGAGCGGCGGCACCCTGCTCGGAAAGATGTTGCGCCTGGACGTCGACAGCGGCGCCCCGTACCGGATCCCCCCGGACAACCCCTTCGTCGGCCCCGGCGACCCGTTGGATGAGATCTGGGCCCTCGGGCTGCGGAACCCGTGGCGCTTCGACTTCGACCCGGACACCGGTGATCTCTGGATCGGCGACGTCGGCCAGAACGGGTGGGAGGAGATCGACTGGCAGCCGGGGTCTAGCCCCGGCGGCGAGAACTACGGCTGGAAGATCATGGAGGGCAGCGAATGCTACGACCCGCCGAGCGGCTGCAACACCGCCGGCCTGACCCTGCCGATCCACGACTACGCCTACGAGCCCTTCCTGAGCCGGATCTGCGTCATCGGCGGCGCCGTCTACCGCGGCGCCGAGATCCCCGGGCTGGGCGGCTCCTACTTCTTCGCCGACTGGGGCAGCCACGAGGTCTGGACCCTGCGCGAGCGGGCCGGCCAGGCCTTCCAGCTGAAGGGGCGGACCGCCGAGCTCGTCCCCGGCGGCGGCCGCGACCTGGAGCGCATCGCCTCCTTCGGCCGCGGCGGCGACGGCGAGCTCTACGCCATCGACCGCAACGACGGCGAGGTCTTCCGCATCGTCGGCGACCTCATGGACCTGGCGGTGCCGGCGCTGGTGGCCGGCCAGAGCGCCACGGTCACCGTCAGCGGCGCCTCCCCGGGCGCGCTGGTCCTGCTCGGCTATAGCCTGACCGGCCCGGGCGTGACCCCGGTGGAGGCCCTCGACGGGGCCCTCGGCCTGGCGGACCCGCGGCTGCTCGCCAGCAGCGTCGCCGACGCGTCGGGCGCCGCGACCTTTACCCAAGCGCCGCCGGCGGGCTCGGCCGGGCGCACGGTCTGGCTGCAGGCGGCGGAGGTCGGCAACACCTCCGCGGTGGTCCAGGCGACCATCGGCTGAGCCCGCCGCGGCTCAGCTGAGGGCGGCCAGGCGGTCCTCGACCGCCTGCCAGCCCTCCGGCGGCGCCTCGCCCTGCATCTCGTACCAGAAGCGCGACGGCGTCGTGGCGCTGCGCTTGCCGAAGCGGGCCCGCTCGGCCGCGTAGCTGACCGTCAGGTGCTGGCGCGCCCGGGTGATGCCGACGTACATCAGGCGGCGCTCCTCGTCGACGCCGCCCTCGGCCGCCGCTCGCGCGTGGGGCAGGATGCCCTCCTCCAGGCCGACCAGGTAGACGCGCGGGAACTCCAGGCCCTTGGCCGCGTGCAGGGTCATCAGGGTGACCGCGTCTTGGTCCTTCTTGTCCTGGTCCTCCTGGTCGGCGGCGTTCAGCGCCAGCTCCTCCAGGAAACCCGCAAGGCTCGGCCGGCCGGCGCGGCGGACGTAGTTCTCGGCGAAGTTGAGCATCTCTTCGACCGCGGCCCAGCGGACCTGCCGTGTCTGAGGGTCCGGGTAGCAGCGCTCGACCTCGGCCTTGTAGCCGACCCGCTCGATCATCGTCTTCACGGTCTCGACGAGCTGGGCGCCGCCGCGCCTGCGGCCGAGCTCCCCGAGGTCCCCGAGCAGCTTGGCGACCGCCCTCTTGGCCGCCGCCGGCACCTTCTCGATCTCTTCGGCGCGGGCGAAGGCGCGGTTGGCGCTGATGCCCTGCTCGGTGGCGAAGGCCAGGACCCGCTCGATGCTGGTCTTGCCGACGCCGCGCGGCGGGCTGTTCAGGATCCGCAGCAGCGAGCTCTCGTCGTCCGGGTTGGCCAACAGCTTGAGGTAGGCCAGCAGGTCGCGGATCTCCTTGCGGTCGAAGAAGCTCATGCCGCCGACCAGGCGGTAGGGAACGCCGGCGGCGCGCAGCCGGGTCTCGAAGGCCCGCGGCTGGGTCTGGGTCCGCACCAGGATGGCGAAGTCCTTCCAGGCGGCGTCGCCGCGGCGGACCAGGAAGCCGACCTCGCCGGCGATGAAGTCGGCCTCGTCCTCCTCGTCGCGGGCCTCGAAGTGGCAGATCGGCTCGCCCGGCCCGGCGTGGGCCCGCAGCTCCTTGGGGTGGCGGGCGATGTTGTTGGCGATGACCCGGTTGGCGCAGTCGAGGATGTCCTTGGTGGAGCGGTAGTTGGTCTCCAGCCGCACCACCTCCGCGCCGGGGAAGTCCCGCTCGAAGCCGAGGATCTTGCGCACGTCGGCGCCGCGCCAGGAGTAGATCGACTGGTCGTCGTCACCGACCACGCACAGGTTGCGGTGCTGCTGGCAGATCAGGCGCACGATCTCGTACTGCGGCCCGTTGGTGTCCTGGTACTCGTCGACCAGCACGTACTGCCAGCGCTCCTGGAAGGCCTTCAGCACCTCGGGGTGCTCCCGCAGCAGCCGCAGGGTCTGCAGCAACAGGTCGTCGAAGTCGAGCATGCGCTGGCGCTTCAGGGCGGCGTCGTAGCGCTCCCAGACCTCGCACACCAGGCGGTCGTCGCCGTCCGACTCCTGCCTTAGCTGGTCCGGCGTCATCAGCTGGTTCTTGGCCAGGCTGATGCGCGACTGCACGAAGGAGGGGCGCAGGCTCTTCTCGGCGATGCGCAGCTCGCGCATGGCCGCCTTGACCGCCGACTGCTGGTCGGAGGCGTCGCAGATCGAGAAGCCCTTGGGGAAGCCCAGCTTGTCGGCGTGCTGGCGCAAGCGCCGGACGCAGAAGGCGTGGAAGGTGCCGACCGAGAGCCGCTCGGCGTCGGCCCTGCCCACCAGCTCGGCGATGCGCTCCTTCATCTCGGTCGCCGCCTTGTTGGTGAAGGTCACCGCCAGGATCGACTCCGGCTCGTAGAAGCGCGCCAGCATGTGGGCGATGCGGTAGGTGATCACCCGGGTCTTGCCGGTGCCGGCGCCGGCCAGGACCAGCAGCGGTCCCTCCAGGGTCTCGGCGGCGTGGCGTTGCTCGGGGTTCAGCCCGGCCAGGAGTTTCTCAGGCGGCGGCGTCATGGCGGGGGCGGCGCAGGATAGCGGGCGCGCCGCCCCGCCCGGCGCGTGACCTGGCTAGAATCTGGGTTCCAGCCAGATGCCATGAGATCCCTCCCCGCCCGCCTCATCCTCGGCTCCCTGGTCCTGCTCGCGGCGCCGCTCGCCGCGACCGACTACCACGTCTCCACCACCGGCAACGACACCACCGGCGACGGCTCGGAGGGCAGCCCCTGGCGCAGCGTCACCCGGGGCATGCTCGCCGCCGCCAGCGGGGACCGGATCCTGGTCGAGGCCGGCACCTACGACTCCTTCCACGGCGAGAGCTTCCCGATCGTGGTCAAGAACGGCGTCACGGTGCAGGGCTCGCTGACCGGCATCAGCACCGTCGACGGCTCGGGCGTCTTCGTGCCGCTCATGGTGGTCACCGACAACGCCGAGGCCACCGTGCTGCAGCGGCTGCGCTTCGACGGCGAGGTCAACGTCGTCGAGGTCTTCGGCAACCCGGCGGACCTCCAGGTCCTCGACTGCGTCTTCCTCGGCGGGCGCAAGGCCCTCAACCACGAGTCCGCCGGCGGCCCGGCGGCGCTGACCTTCGATCGCAACGTCGTCATGGGCATGGACGAGGACGGGGTCAACTGGGAGGCCAGCGACACCGGCGGCAGCCGCCACACGCTGCTGCTCCGGGACAACCTGCTGCTCGGCAAGGCCCTCTCCCTGAACGGCTTCCGGGTGGTGGCCTCCGGGGAGGTGGTGGTGGACCTCGACCTGAGCCGGAACAGCGTCGAGGACTTCGGCGTCGGCTTCGCCGCCGAGGTCGACGCCTCGACCTCCACCGCCTCGGTGGTCGGCGTGGTCGGCGGCAACGAGTTCCGGAAGTGCGACGACGAGGGGCTGCTGGTCGAGCTCACGGCGACCGGCGTGGCGCCCTCCCTGGCCACCTTCGGCGCCGTCCTGCGCCACAACTCGGTGGTCAAGAACGGCAAGGACGGCGCCCGGCTCGCCCTCAGCGCCACCGGGACCGGCAACCAGGCGCTGCTCGACTCGGACGTCTACGGCAACCGCTTCGTCGACAACGACGGCAGCGGCCTCCACCTCGCCGACGCCGAGATCGGCGGCGGCGCCTGCGCCGTGATCCCCGACCTGGGCGGCGGGGCCGGGGCTTCGTGGGGCGGGAACACCTTCCACTTGAACGACGACCGCTACGCCACGGGCGTCGAGTACGACCTCCGGGTCGAGTCCGGCGAGGACGTCTCGGCGCTGCACAATTGGTGGGGGAGCTCCAACCTGGCGCTGATCGAGACCCGCGTCTTCCACCAGGTCGACGACCCCTCGAAGGGCGCGGCGGACTTCAGCCTGCTGCGCAGCGGCGCCCTGCGCTTCACGGTCAACCCGCACCGGGTCCGCGGCGACGGCGGCCAGCGGGTCACCGCGATCGCCTCCCCGGGAAGCGTCTTCGTCGAGCGCTCCGGCGTGACGCCGCTAGAGATCGTCGCCGGGACCCGGACCATCCTCGAGTACCAGGTCACCGCCGATGGCCAGCGCGCCAGCTTCGTGCTCCCTGGCCTGCGCTCCGAGGGCCTGAGCGCGCCGCTGACGATCACCGACCCGGCGGGGCACAGCGGCAGCTTCGAGCTCGAGCTCGCTGGCGACGGCCAGGGCGGCGGCTTCTGCTTCGTCGCGACGGCCGCATACGGCGACTACGGCGCGCCCGAGGTCCGGGTGCTGCGCCGCTTCCGCGACCGGCACCTACTCGGGAGTGCCGCCGGGCGGGCCCTGGTGCGCGGCTACTACCGCCTCTCCCCGCCGCTGGCGCGGGCCATCGCCGAGCGGCCGTGGGCACGCGGCGCCTCGCGCTTGGCCCTGGCGCCGGTGGTGGTCGGGGCGCAGCTCTGGATGGAGGCGAGGTGCTGGTCGCCGAAGAGGTTGGCGTGGATCGGCACCTCGTCGTAGGCCTCGGCCGCGGGCAGCGAGGCGTGGAGCCGGCCGAGCAGCTCCCGGGCCGTGCCCTGCAGCGCCGGCAGCGCCGCGCAGATGTCGGTCACGGCGTTCTCGAGGGCGGCCAGCTCGGCCCGGGGCGTCCAACGCGCGCGCGTGCGGACGCGGCCGCCGTGCAGACCGGCCAGGGCGGCGCCGGTCGCCTCCATCAGGGCGTCGTCGTGGCCGGCGAAGAAGCGCGTCAGCTGTTCGCCGTGCAGTTCGGCCATCGCCACCGCCCGCCTCTTGGTACCCCGCGCCAGGCGGGCCGGCGCTGCGAAGCCCAGATCCTGCTTCCGGCAGGCCTTGACCATCGCCCGCAGGTTGCGGGCCGCGGTCTCGTACTCGCCCTTGGTGTAGAGCTTGAAGTAGGCGCCCGGGCAGCTGCCGTCCTCCGCCCCGGGCGTCTTGAGCAGGACCCGCTTGCGCGGCACGTAGCGGATGAACTCGACCCGGTCGGCGTCGTAGTGGGCCGCCAGCGCCTCCTGGCCCTTCTTGCGCAGCCATTCGCGGGTCTTGCCGGTGTCCAGGAACTTGGCCAGGTTGCGCAGGTAACGGCCGTGGGGCAGCGAGAACGCGATCGCCTGCCAAGCGGGCACGACGAAGGCCGGCGGGCCGATGCTGGTCAGCTGAGTCGGCCGCGCCAGGTAGGAGCGCCGCCGCCGTCGCGCTTGGTCCGCGCGCGGATAGACCTGGAGCGAGAAGTGCTGGCGCGGCCGCCGCCCGGTCTCCGGGTCGGTCCGCAGCCGGCCCCGTACCACCAGGCGGGCGCGGGCGAAGGGCTTGTAGTGCAGCCGGCTGAGCTCGGCGTCCTCGAGGGGGCAGTCCCCGTCGAGCTCGAAGGCCCAGGCCTCGCGCAGGCCCCGCAGCAGCTCACCCGGCTGCAAGGCGCGCTGGACCGCCTGGAGCACCGGGTCAGGAGGGAGGGGGAGGCTCACCAGTGGACGTGGAAGCGGAACTGGAGGATCCGGGCGTTGCCGAAGGTCTCCAGGTCGGCGATGACGTAGTTGAGCTGGAAGCGGGTGTTGGCGTCGAGGTACCAGTTGACGCCGAGGCTGAGGTCGCGGAGTTCGCCGCCGGGTATCCCGGAGTCGTTGAGGTCGAGCTCGGAGTAACGCGCCGCGACCTCCCAGGCGCCGCTGCCGTCGCCGCCGAGGAAGGGCGAGCAGGGCAGCACCGGGTCGAAGGCGCCGACCTCGCGGTCGTAGACGCGCGACTCGCCGGTGACGAAGCAACTGGTCATGACCGTCATGCTGCGGAAGGCGGGGTCGTTCCCGCCCGGCGTGGTCACCGCGGCCTGGGCCAGCTCGGCCTGCAGCGACCAGGGGCCGTGGACCACCGCGCCCTCGAGCATCGCCAGCTGCACGGTGTCGGCGAGGAAGGTGCCGGTGGTCACCAGGTTGGGCGCCAGGTGCGACTCGGGGCTCTCGCGGAAGCGGACCTCGCCGTCGTCGGGGTTGCGGTGGCTGAAGGACAGGCCCAGGTGAGCCAGGCGGCGGCCCTTGTCCTGATACCACGGCAGGCCGGTGAGGCGAGCCGTGACGGCGAACTCCTGGCCGGCGTCCGAGTCGGTGCCGATGCCGGTTGAGTCGGTCTCGCGGAAGGCGCCGACGGCCCAGGTCGCGCGCTTGTCCAGGAAGCGGTCGCGCGCCATCAGACCCATGTTCCGGCCGGGCGCCAGCGCCGTCGGCAGGCCTCGCTCCATGAGGGTGATGGCGGAGCTGCCGGTCAGGTTCTCGAGGCCGAAGGGCTCCTTGAAGTGGCCGACCCGCAGGGTGTCGAGGCCGCCGACCTTGCGCGGCTCGAGGTAGATGTCGCGGAAGCCGCTGGCGTCGTCGGAGAAGTCGAAGGTGGCCTTGAACTTCAGCCAGTCGTGGAGCCGCCCGCTGAGGCCGACTCGCGCCCGGCGGAACTCGGTGCCATTGTCGAAGCGGTCCGACGCCGCGGCCACGTCTGGGTCGGCCGAGAAGAAGGCCCAGTCGTTGTCCAGCTTGCCCTTGAAGCGGAGCCGGAAGCTGCCGTCCGCGCTCTCGAAGCCGAAGCCAGCGTCGAGGCCGTCCGGGTCCTGGGCCGCGGCGGGCGGCGGGACGAGGACGGCCGGTTCCTGAGGCTGGGTGGGGACCGGCGCGGGCTCCTGCTGCGGGAGTGGGGAGGAGAGCAGGAGGAGGAGGAGGGGGAAGGTCAATCCATGCGGTGAAGGGTCGGCGGGATTGTAACGGGCGCCCCCAGGACGGCTGACCCTCGGATTCGGAGTATGATCCGAGGTCGCAAGGACCGCTCGCCCTTGAAAGCGGGCCCATTCCACCCCAAAACCGCCCGTGCCCTGGCTCGTCGCCCTCTCCGTCTTTGTCCTGAACCTGCCCTTCGGGGTCTGGCGTGCCCGGACGCGCAAATTCTCGGTGGCCTGGTTCGTGTCGATCCACGCCCCGATCCCGGTGGTGGTGGCGATGCGCTACACCCTCGACCTCGGGCTCGAGTGGACGGTTCCGGGCTTCTTCCTCGGGCAGTTCGTCGGCAGCCGCTTCGGCAAGTGGCGGTTGGCCCAGGCCCAGGCAGCGCCGGAGCCGGATTCTGAGGCCGTGCCGGCCGCGGTCACGCCCAAGGGGAAGCCCTGAGAGGCCTCGGCTAGCGCTCCTGCGCCCGGCAGGCGTCGCGCCGCCGCCAGCGCTCGGCGATCTGAACCGCGTTCAGGGCCGCTCCCTTTCGGAGGTTGTCGGCCGCGACCCAGAGGCCGAGCCGCCGCGGGTGGCTTCCTCGCCGCAGCCTTCCGACGGCGACCCGGTCCTTCCCGGCGACGCTGGACGGGGCGGATTCCACCACGCTCAGGCCCGGGGCTCGCCGGAGCACCTCCGCGGCCGACGCGGGGTCCACCGGCGTTTCGGTCTCGATCCAGACTGCCTCGCCGTGGCCGCGCGCCACCGGGACCCGCACGCACCAGGCCTCGACCTCGACCGCGGCTTCGAGGATCTTCGGCAGCTCGAGCCGCATCTTCCGCTCCTCCTCCGATTCCCCGCAGTCCAGGAGGGAGCCGATTTCCGGAACGACGGCGACCGCGCGGGGGTCGGCGCGCTCGAACTCCCGCAGCGCGCCCTGCCCGGCCCCCGAGGCGCTCTGATAGGTGGCCACGGTCACGGCGCGGAGGCCGAAGGCCTGCTGCAGCGGCGCCAGCGCCACCGCCAGCTGGATCGTGGAGCAGTTCGGATTGGCGATCAGCCCCGGTCCGTCGGGGATCCGGTGGCCGTTGACCTCCGGTACCACCAGCGGCACGTGGTCCTCCAGCCGGAAGGCGCTGGTGTTGTCGACGCAGGCTGCGCCGGCCGCTACCGCCGCCGGCAGCAGTTCGCGGCTGACCACCCCGCCCGCCGAGGCCAGCACCAGGTCCAGGCCGTCGAAGGAGGTGGGCTGAGCCCGGCGCACCCGGTAGCGCTGACCGCGGAAGTCCAGCTCGGCGCCCTCGCTGCGGGCCGAAGCCAAGAGCCGCAACTCGGCCAGCGGGAAGTCGCGCTGGTCGAGCACGCGCAGCATCTCTCGGCCGACCAAGCCGGTGGCGCCGAGCAGGCCGAGCCGCAGCGGCGGGGGAGGAGCGGGAGGCGTCACGAGCGGACCTCCGCCGGGGTCGCCGCATCCAAGGCCTGGCGCAGGTCGGCCACCAGGTCTTGCTCCGCTTCGATGCCGACCGAGATCCGCACCAGGTCTTCGGGCAAGGCGCGTTCCCCGTCGGGGATGCTGGCGTGGGACATCCGGCAAGGCATGCTGATCTGGGACAAGGTGCTGCCGAAGCTGACGGCGATGGTGAAGAGCCGCGCTGCCTCCACGATGCGGCGGGAGCGCTCCCGGCAGCCGGTCCTGAAGCCGAGCACCGGGCCGGAGAGCTCGGCCTGGCGGCGGTGCAGCTCGGCGCCCGGGTGGTCCTCGCGGCCCGGCCAGTAGAGGTCCGTCACGGCGGGGTGCCGCGCCAGGACATCTGCGAGCGCGCCGGCGTTGGCCTCCTGCTGGCGCAGGCGGAGGGCGAGGGTCTTCATGCCCCGCAGCAGCAGCCAGCTCTCGAAGGGGGCGAGCGCCGTGCCTTCAGCGTTCTGGAGGAAGCCGATCTCCTCGGCCAGCGCCACCGTGGCGCAGGCCACCACGCCGGCGGTGAGGTCGCCGTGGCCGCCCAAGCCCTTCGTTGCGGAGTGGATGACCAAGTCGGCCCCGTGTTCCAGCGGCCGCTGGCCGAGCGGGGTCATCAGGCTGGAGTCCACCGCGAGCAAGGTGCCGCTGCCGCGACAGCGGGCGGACAGCTGGCGCAGGTCGCTGATCTGCAGCAGCGGGTTGGTGGGGGTCTCGATCAGCAGCAGGGCGGCGCCGCGCTCCAGTTCGGCGTCCACCGCAGCCAGGTCGGTGGTGTCGACGAAGTCCACCTGGATGCCCTGGCGCCGGGTCAGCCGGGTCAGCATGCGCCAGCAGCCGCCGTAGAGGTCGGCGCCGGCCAGGATCCGTTGGCCGCATGCCGCCAGCCGCGAGACGGCGCTCAGCGCCGCCATGCCGCTGGTGAAGGCGAAGGCCGCCGCGGCTCCCTCGAGCGCAGCGAGCTGGTCCTCGAGCACGGCGCGGGTCGGGTTGCCGCTGCGGCTGTAGTCGTAGGGGCCGTCGCCCAGCGCCGATGGCTGGGCGAAGGTCGCCGTCTGGTGGATGGGGGTGCTGGTCGGCGCCGTCGGGTCGCCCGGGGCGGCCTCGAAGCGCACGAGTCGGGTGGCGGCTTGCATCAGGCGACGGCAGCGCGGCGGCGCGGATCGGGGCTGGCGGGGACATGGTGGAGTTCGAGCAGGTCGGCCAGCACGGCCTCGGCGGTGGGCCAGCGTCCCGCGCCCTTGCCGGTCCAGAGCTGGACCGGACCGGCGCCGGATTCGATCAACAGGGCGTTGCCCTCGTCGCGGACGGCGGCGAAGGGGTGTTCCAGGGCGACCGCTTCGAGGCTGACCGAAGCCCGCAGGCTGCCGTCGGGTTGGCGGCGGCAGCGCGCCACCAGGCGGGTCACGGCGCGCGGCTCGTCGATCCCGCGGCTGCCCGCCTCCCGGAGATCGATCCCGGCGAGGTCCACCGCCTCAGGGTCGAGGCGCTCGTCGAAGGCCTCGCGGGCCAGGAGCACCAGCTTGTGCAGCGCGTCCCGGCCGCTGAGGTCGGCCTCGGGGTCGGCCTCGGCGATACCCAGCTCCCGCGCCAGGCGCAGGGCCTGGTCGAAGTCCTGGCCCTCGCCCAGCCGGTCGAGGAGGAAGTTGGTGGTGCCGTTGAGCACGCCTTCGATGGCCTCGACCGGGCCGCGCTCGGCGGCGGCGCCCACGGCCTCGAGGGCGGGCAGGGCGCCGCCGACGCTCGCCGAGGCGACCAAGCGCGCGCCGTGGCTGCGGGCGAGGGCGTGGAGCTCTCGGCCGTGCGCCGACAGCAGCTCCTTATTGGCGGTGACCACGTGCCGGCCGGTGCGGAGCGCGGCCTGGATCAGGCCTCGGGCGGGCTCCAGGCCGCCGATCAGTTCGACCAGCACGTCGGCGCGCTGGGCCAGCAGGAGCTGCGGGTCTCCGAACACCGGCGCCGCCGCACGGGCCGCCGCCGGCAGCCGGTCCGGCCGCCGCACGGCGATGCCGGTGAGTTCGAAGTGCGCCGGATGCTCCAGCAAGTGGCGGAGCACGCCGCCGCCGACCGCGCCGCAGCCGAGCAGGCCGACGCGCAGCGGGCCCTTCGGCGGTGCCGGGGTCGCGAAGCGGGAGTCGGTCGCCCCGACCAGGGTCGCCGCGGCGTCCTCGGCGCCGCCGACCCGGAAGCGCAGGCCGCGCTCGCGGGCGAAACGCAACGCCTTGTGCTGGACGATGCCCTCGTCGAGCGCCAGCGCGTCGTCGAAGCCAATCTGGCGGTAACGGGGCGGTGGCGGCCCGGGCAGGGCCGGGTCGCTCTGGTAGAGGCCGTCGACGTCCTTGAGCAGCCGGCACTCGGCGCCGAGTTCGGCCGCCAGGAAGAGGGCGCTGAGGTCGCTGCCGCCGCGGCCGAGCAGGAGCGGAGCGGCGTCCTCGCCGAGACCGACGAAGCCCGGCACCACCGCCACCGGGCGCGACGCCAGCAGCTCGCGCAAGCGCGCGGCGTCGACTTCGGTCAGCGCGGCGTCGAGCGGCGGCCCCGAGGCGCGCAGACCGATTGCGCCGGCGTCGAGCAGGTGCGCCGACACCCCCGCGCGGTCGAGGGCCAGGCCGAGCAGGCCGACGCTCTGGGCTTCGCCGGTGGCCAGCAGCCGCGCCAGGGCCCGGGCCTCGGGCTGCTCCTGGACGCGCGTAGCCGTCGCCAGCAGGCGGTCGGTGACGCCGCCGAGGGCGGAGACCACGGCGACGACGCGGCGGCCGCGGCGCAGCTCGTGGTAGACGCGGTGGACGGCCTTGCCCAGGCTGCCCTCGTCCTCCAGGACCGAGCCGCCGAGCTTGAGCACGCTGATCTTGGGCTCAGCCACGGCAGGCCTCCTGCGCCGCGCGCTCCAGGGCCTGCGCGAGGTCGGCGATGAGGTCGCGCGGATCCTCGAGGCCCACCGACAGCCGCACCAGGCCGTCGTGGATGCCGACGCGCTGGCGGTCGGCCTCGGGCACCGAGGCGTGGGTCATGGTCGCCGGGTGGGTCACGAGGGTCTC
>CAYZXS010000009.1:0-52729 GCA_964482495.1 uncultured Planctomycetales bacterium | reverse complement strand
ACCGTGGCGTTGTGGCCCTCGATCGCCTTGGTCGTGGAGTAGACGACGATGTCGGCGCCGAAGTCGAAGGGCGACTGCAGCGCCGGGGTGAGGAAGGTGTTGTCCACCGCCAGCAGCGCTCCGGCGGCCCGGGCCAGGCCCGCGGCGCCGGCGATGTCGGTCAGCTTCATCGTCGGGTTGGCCGGGCTCTCGATGAAGACCATCCGCGCCGGCCGGCGCAGCGCCGCCTCGAGGACGCCGAGGTCGGAGGTGTCGACGAAGTCCGCCTCGACGCCGAAGCGGTCGAGGATCTGGCGCAGCAGCCGGACGGTGCCGCCGTAGACCACGTCCGAGACCACCACCCGGTCGCCGGCCTTCAGGAGCGCCAGGAACAGCGCCGTGATGCCGGCCATGCCGGTGGCGAAGCAGCTCGCCGGCAGGCTGCCCTCGAGCTCGCCGAGGGCCCGCTCCAGCGCGGCGACGGTCGGGTTGCCTGTGCGGGTGTAGGTGTACCCGAGGTCACGACCGATGCCCTCCTGGACGAAGGTCGTGGACTGATGGATCGGGGTCAGGATGGCGCCGGTGCTCGGGTCCGGCTGGACGCCGCCGTGGATGGCGCGCGTGGCGAAACAAGGGGTCGGGGACACGGGTACTTCTCAACATCGCGTTTCAGGGTCGGGGGGAAACGAAGAGACCATCGCCCGAGCGATGGTCCGATGCAGGAAGGAGGAGAACCTCGTCGCTATGCAAAGCATGCCTGCAGGGACGCACCGCCCGGGCCGGGCATGTGCATCGCCATTCGCATGCTGAGGACGAGGTCGCTCACGATTCTGTGTCGCGCGGGGGCGGCGCCCCGGCGTGGCGAGAAAGGCTAGCGGTGAAACGGCCGCTGTCAACCAGGAAATCCAGGGATCTCCCGGGATCGCTGAAGGCCGGGCCGCCGGTCGGCGTAGGATCCGCTCATGGTCTGGCTCCCCTTCATCGGCGTCTCCGCCCTCCTGCTCCTGGTCTTCGTCCTGCTCTACAACGGCCTGGTCTCGGTCCGCAATCAGTGCGACGAGGCCTGGTCGAACGTCGACACCGAGCTCAAGCGTCGCTACGACCTGATCCCGAACCTGCTCAACACCGTCAAGGGCTACGCCGCCCACGAGCGGGAGCTGATCGAGCAGGTGGTGGCGATGCGCGAGCGGGCCGCCGCCGGCCACGGCTCGGTGGCCGAGCACGCCGCCGATGAGTCGCAGCTGCAGCAGGCGCTCGGCAGCTTGATGGTCCGCCTCGAGGCCTACCCCGATCTCAAGGCCAGCGCCAACTTCCTCGAGCTGCAGAAGGAGCTGGCCAACACCGAGGACCGCATCCAGGCCGCGCTGCGCTTCTACAACGGCAACATCCGCGAGAACAACAACAAGGTCCAGCAGTTCCCCTCGAACGTCGTCGCCGGCATGTTCAGCTTCCCGCTGCGGGACTTCTTCGAGCTCGACGTGTCCGCCGCCCGCGAGCCGGTCGAGGTGAGCTTCTAGCCGCGATGGGGGAGTCCATGCCCCACGTCTTGTTCGGGATCTTGGTGGCGGTGGTCGTGCCGCTGGCGTTGTGGTGGAACTGGAAGAAGGCCAAGGAGCGGGCCGCCGGCTACGAGGCCTTCGCCGCCGCGAACGGCTGGTCCTACCGGCAGAAGAAGGACCGCGCGCTCGCCAAGAGCTTCCGCTTCCTGGACCGGCTACGCGCCGGCAGCAACCGCTACGCCTATGACCACGCCTGGGGGGAGTGGCGGGGCTACCCGGCGGAGAGCTTCAACTTCCACTACCAGACCGGCAGCGGCAAGAACACGCAGCACCACTACCTCTCGGTGGTGACCGTCGAACTCGAGAGGGCCTTCCCCGAGCTGCGCATCCACCCGGAGAGCTTCTTCCACAAGATCGGGCAGGCGGTGGGTTTCGCCGACATCGACTTCGAGTCGGTGGAGTTCTCGAAGCGCTTCGAGGTCAAGGGGGAGGACAAGAAGTTCGCCTACGACTTCTGCCACACCCGGATGATGGAGCACCTGTTGCAGCGTCCGAAGACCGCGATCGAGCTCGAGGGCCGGACCCTGGCCAGCTTCTGCCGCGGCCGCCTCCAGGCGGAGGGGCTGCCCGGTCGCCTCCAGGAGCTGCTCGACCTGCGGGGGCTGATGCCCGACTACCTCTTCCGCGGATGAGGCGCGAGTTCCTTGATTGCTCGTTGTATCTCCAGCTTTTGTAGAAAATCACGAAATTGCGACTTCGAAGTTCGAGGCCGCTCTCCCGCCTTGCTGCGGCGGCAAGGCCAGGAAGGCCAGAAAATCACCCTAACCTGCGACGGTTTCGGGACTAAACTCCCACGCGGGCGCAAGTCCGAGTTCTTTGATTCTCCCAGCCTCACCTGGCACCACCCGGCGGCGCGTTCCCTGCGCCGGCCGGTGAAAAGAACGCCATTTATTGGTGCCATCTGAGGGGATGGAGTTGCGGTCCTGGCGCTTGCGCCAGGGCCGCTTTTTTCATTCTCCCGCGGCCCTATCCTCTCTCCGCCATGTTCACCGCCGCTGACTTCGAGCTCTACCAGGCCCGCTTCCAGGGCGACCCAGAGTGGAACGGCCGTCGCCTCGAGCTCCGCCGGCGTCTGCAGGCGGTGGGCGACGAGCTCAAGGCTGGCTTCGCGGCGGAGGGCATCCCGCTCGACAGGCGCGAGAGCCTCCATCACCCGCACCACAGCAACCGCAAGCGGGTCCGGCGGCAGCGGACCATGCTGTTCCGGGACAAGAAGTCGCGCCAGGCCCTGCAGCGGTTCCTCGGCAATGAGCTGGGCAAGGACCTGGACTCAGCGCTCAACAACGTCCACTTCCAGCTCGGCTTGGACCAGGCGGGGGCCTACTGGGGGTTGCGCATCGACGCCGGCGCTTGGTACGACCTGAACGTGCTGCTCAAGCGCGCCGAGGAGCAGGACGGCCAAGAGGCCCTGCGCGCGGCCGCCGGGGCCGCCCCGGGCTTCCAGCTCGAGGTGGACGGTGGGGGCGCGCGGCCCTTGGACGGCATGAGCAGCCGCGATTGGCGCGACCTCGCGGGCCTGCTGCGGCCGGGCGAGAGCAGCCTCGAGGTGGTCCAGCGGCTCCCCGCGGCCGAGGTCGCGGCGGCGGGCGAGGACTTCGGCCCCGGCGTGGTGGCCGACCTGGGCCGGCTGGCGCCGCTCTACCGCCTGGCCTGCTGGAGCCTGGACGGGGGCTCACCATCCGGCGTCTCCCTCTGACCGGGAATCGCTGAACCGCGCCCGCTTGCCCTCGTTTGCCGTGGCTCATGCGCATCGCCCTCTCCCTCCCCGTCTTCCCGGCGGCGGTCGCCTGGACCTCCCTCGCGCCCTGCGCTGCGGCGCAGGACCCCGCCCCGCCGCCCGCCGCCGAGATCCTGGTCACCGCCAACGCCTCGGCCCAAGACCCCCTCGAGGCACCCTGGTCCGCCGCCTTGATCGGCCGCGAGGAGCTGCTCGGGGCGACCCGCAGCCTGCCGGAGGCGCTCGGCCGGCAGGCCTCGGTCATGGTGCAGAAGACGGCCTACGGCCAGTCCTCCCCCTTCATCCGTGGGTTCACCGGCTTCCGCAACCTGCTCCTGGTCGACGGCGTCCGGCTCAACCACAGCGCCTTCCGCGACGGCCCGAACCAGTACTGGAGCACCGTCGACTCGCTGACCGTGGAGCGCCTGGAGCTGGTCCGTGGCCCGAGCAGCGTGCTCTACGGCAGCGACGCGGTCGGCGGCACCGTCAACGCCGTCACCCGCCGCGCCGCCCGCGGTGAGGACGGGAGCGGCCTGACGGTCGGCGGCGCCCTCTACGGCCGCTACGCCTCGGCCGAGGACTCCTGGGTCGGCCGCGCCGAGCTCGACCTGCGATCGGGCGGCGACTGGGGCCTGCTCGCCGGCTACACCGGCAAGGACTTCAACGACCTCAAGGGCGGCGCCGACACCGGCCTCCAGCCGGCCACCGGTTACGAGGAGCGCGACGGCGACCTCCGCTTCGACCGCTACCTCGACAGCGGCCTCGAGCTGACCCTCGCGGCTCAGACCGTGCGCCAGATCGACGTGCCGCGGACGCACAAGACGGTCTTCGCCCAGTCCTACGCCGGCACCTCGGTCGGTAAGGAGCTGCGCCGCGAGCACGACCAGGTCCGCGACCTGGTCTATGGCCGGGCCGCATGGACCGAAGGCGGCGGCCTGTGGGACGCCGGCACCATCACCCTGAGCTGGCAGCGCCACGCCGAGGAGCGCGACCGCCGCCGCGCCGGGAAGGGCGCCGGCACTCGCCGCGACATCCAGGGCTTCGAGGTCCGCGACCTCGGCCTGCTGGCCCGCTTCGAGAGCGAGTCCGCCGCCGGCCGCTGGTCCTGGGGCTTCGAGGCTCACCAGGAGACCGTCAGCAGCTTCCGCGACAACTACGTCAAGGGCGCGCTGACGGGCTCCGACATCCAGGGACCGGTGGCCGACGACGCCACCTATTCGACGATCGCGGCCTATGTCCAGGACGAGATCGCCGGGGAGAGTTGGAGCCTGTTTCCTGGCCTGCGCTTCACCCGGGTGTCGATGGACGCCGACCGCGTCCTGGATCCGGTCGGCGGCGGCCGCATGAGCCTCGAGGAGGACTGGAACGCGCTGGTCGGAAGCCTGCGCGGCGTCTGGTGGCTCGGGCCGGACAACAACCTCTACGCCGGCCTGTCGCAGGGCTTCCGGGCCCCGAACCTGTCCGACACCACGGCCTTCGAGGACACCAGCGTCGCCGAGCTGCCGACCCTGGGCCTGGACCCCGAGAGCTTCGTGCAGCTCGAGCTGGGGACCAAGGGCAGCGCACCGGACTGGAGCTGGCAGGGCTCGGTCTACCGCACTTGGATCTCGGACATGATCGTGCGCTCGCCCACCGGCGCCACCAACGCCGGCGGCACGCCGATCGTGCGCAAGGACAACGTCGGCGACGGCTGGATCCACGGCCTCGAGCTCGACCTGCGCCGGCATTGGAGCGACCGCTGGTCCAGCGGCCTGCTGGTCTCCTGGATGGACGGCGAGGTCGATCAGCTCAAGGAGCCGGCCGCGGTCGTGGTCCGGCGGCCGGTGGACCGGCTGATGCCCTTCCAGGGCGTGCTCGACCTGAGGTACCAGCCCGAGGCGACCGGTTGGTGGGCCGAGGGTTGGGCTTGGATGGTCGACGACCAGGACCAGATGGCGCTCCGGGACGAGGCCGATACCAGCCGCATCCCGCCGGGCGGCACCCCCGGCTACACCGTCTTCGGGGTCAGCGCCGGCGTGCCCTTGAGCGCGGACGTCGACCTGGGCCTGAGCCTCGAGAACCTCGGGGACAAGGACTACCGGGTCCACGGCTCCGGCCTGAACGGCCCCGGCCGGAGCGTGATCGTCACCTGCGAGCTACGATTCTGAGTCCCGCCGGGTCCGTCAGCCCGGCACGAGGATTGCTGCCGAGGCCTCCGGCACCCGCTCCTCCGCCATGACTTCCTCTCCCAAGCCCGTCCTCCGGCCTCGTCCCCGCCCCTGGGGCGGGAGCGGCGCAGGACGAGTCTTCTCGCCGCCTGCCCTGGGCAAGGCCTTCGCGGCCTCGATCGGGCTGCACGGGGCCCTGGCCGTGGGCGGGCTGGCCTGGCTGGGGGCGGTCTTCCTGCGCGGCGAGGAGCCCCGGGTGCCGCCTGAGCTGAGGATCCGGACCGAGGCCGCGGTCTCGGTCCAGGCAGAGGCGGAGCCGGAGCTGACCCTGGTGCTGGAGCCACCCCCGATCGCCGAGCCAGAGCTCGTCCCCGTCTTCGAGGAGCTCGAGGAGATCTTCCCGGTCGACTGGATGACCCGACCCGCGGCCCACCCGCGCCGGGAGGACCTCAGCGCCGTCGAGCGGTCGGCTGAGCCCCTCGCGGTCCCTGAGCCCACTCCCTCCGAGCCGGTCGAGGATCCGGATCCGGCGCCCGAGGAGGAGAATCCGGAGGCCGCCCAGAGCGACACCGCGACCGTGACCGCGAGCTCCGCCTCCCGCGTCGAGGCCAGCTACGACCCGGACCCCGAGCTGAGTCCGCCGCCCCGTTACCCGGGGCTGGCGATTAGCCGCGGTTGGGAGGGCACCGTCCTCCTGACCGCCACCGTCAGCGCCACCGGCGAGCTGCTCGACCTGGTGGTGACCCGCTCCACGGGCCGCAAGATCCTCGACGACGCCGCCCTCGAGGCGGTGCGGAACTGGGAGCCAGGCGCCTTCCGGCCGGCGACCCGGGACGGGGTGGCGGTCCAGGGCGAGGTGCCGATCCAGTTCCGCTTCCAGATCGGCGAGTCCGACCGCCGCTCCTGATCGCCCCTCGGCGCAGGCCGGTCGAGCCGCTGGGGAACCGGCGCGGCGGACTGGTGCAGGGGCGGGACCGGAGTTCCCCCGCTGTAACGAAATCCAGTCAGAAACGCGTGGAATGGGCGGGCACGCGGATTGCCCCTTGGGCGGCACCATGTCATCCCTGTTGCTCTCCGCAGTCTTCCTCGCCGCTCCCCAAGCGCAAGAGCCTCCGCCGGACCCCCAGGACCTGGAGGTCCCGAGGTCCGTCTCGGAGATCCTGGTGACCGCCAGCCGGCACGAGGACGAGCCGTTGGAGGTGCCGCGCGGCGTGAACATCGTCAGCGAGCAGGAGCTCCGGCGCCGGCTCCAGACCGTCGCCGTGGACGCGCTCCGGCTCGAGCCCGGGGTGTGGGTCGAGCACCGCACCGGGACCACCGGCGACCTGGTGATCCGGGGCCTGTCCGGCGGCAACCTGCTGGCGCTGGTTGACGGCAACTCGATGTCCACCTTCTGGGGCGAAGGCGGCCAGGCGGGCGACGACATGTACGGCAAGGTCGATCCCTGGTCGCTGGAGCGGATCGAGGTCGTGCGCGGCCCGGCCTCGGTGCTCTACGGCTCCAACGCTCTCGGCGGCGTCGTCAACTTCATCACCCGGAAGCCCCCGGTCGACTACACCGAGGGCGGCAGCGTCTGGGGCGGGGAGCTCCGGGCCAGCTATGGCTTCAACAACAACGCGCGCCGGGAGCGGATCGACCTCTGGGGGGCGAACCCGTTCATGCGCTGGCGGCTCGGCGGCAGCCTCGGCGCCTACGACGACTACCAGGACGGCACCGGCCGCACCCTGAGCCACACCGGCGGCCGGGAAGGCAACCTGGACTGGAATTCCGAGTTCCGCCTCAGCGACGAGGAGTGGCTGGTGCTCGACCTGCAGCGGGTCCACCGCAACCCGGTCTACCGCCACTACCGGACCACCCAGTCGAATCAGAACGACCGCGCCGGCATCAACCTCGAGCTGCACTCCCGGCGCGAGACCGCGCTCTGGGAGAGCGGCTTCCTGCGCTTCTACTACCAGGACAAGGAGGACTGGCGCTACTGGACCAACGGCGACGAGGGCGTCGCCCGCTGGCGCACCTGGACCGCCGACGCCCAGGCCGAGGGGCAGTTCGGCGACCACGAGCTGACCTACGGCCTGGCCTTCCACCTCGACCGCGGCGAGAGCCCCGACGACGAGCAGTTCACGATGTACACCGGGGGCATGGGGCCGGCCGCCAAGGCCGCCCCCGACTCGGACTGGTGGAACCTCGGCGCCTTCATCCAGGACGAGTGGGACTTCGCCGAGGACTGGAGCCTGCTCGCCGCTGCCCGCTACGACCACTTCCTGTTCCGGGCCACGCCGGACAAGTGGTACGCCCCTCCGGCCGGGTCACCCAAGGCCGTGGACGACATCCGCTCCACCGAAGGCGCCCTCACCGGCGGACTGGCGCTGACGCGTTGGTTCGGGGACAAGTTCAACGTCTACGCCTCCTTCTTCAGCGGCTTCCGGCAGTACGCGCCGAACTTCGCGATCGTCAAGACGGGTGCGGGCGTCCTGGTGCCGAACGGGCTCCTGGACCCTGTGCAGGCCAACACCTACGAGCTCGGCGCCAAGTTCGACGACGAGACCCTGGTGGCCGACGCCGCGCTCTACTTCACCGACTTCTCGAACTTCCAGCACATCGTCAAGGGCAGCTACCAGGGCTCGAAGTTCTACGACTACAACAACAACGGCAGCTTCGAGGCCGACGAGCGGGTCTACCGCACCTCTGCCAATGGCGACGCCTTCGTCAAGGGCATCGAGCTGGCGGGCGGCGCCCGGCTGGACCGCTTCTTCCAGGCGCCGGCGGCCGCTGATTGGCAGCTCGGCGGCAGCGTCATGTGGAACATCGGCCAGGACCAGACCAACGACGTGCCGCTGCGCCACACGGCGCCGCTGCGGGGCGTGCTGTCCCTGCTCTGGGAGCCGCTGGATTCCGCCAATGACCTCTACTGCGGCCTCGACGTCGAGATGGTCAACGCCTTCAGCCGCGTCGACCCGGCCCGCCTCGGCAGCGACGTCGGCTACCTCAATGACCCGCAAGACCCGAACTCCGGCCTGATCCGGCCCTGGGGCGTCCCCGGGTACACCCTGGTCCATCTCCGGGCGGGCTACACGCTGGACAACGGCGTGCAGTTCTTCGCGGTGGTCGACAACGCTGGGGATGTGGCCTATCGGGCCGCTCACAGCCGCGCGAACGGCATCGGCATCAACCTCACTCTCGGGGCTTCGGTGCCGTTCTAGGGGGAGGCTCCCTTCCTCTGCCCGGTGGCGGCGGCCTCTTGGCCGTCGCCGCCGCTTGCGGGTTTCGGGCAGGTGACCGAACGCGCGCCGAAGGCCTTTCTCGGGATTGGCATGGGGATTGCACCTTCCCAGGCGATCCCTATTCCGGTTCCATCTTGGCGCTGGCTGGCCTGAGCCGCAGGGGGTGGTTCCCGGCCGGCCGGCGCTTTTTCCCTGCCCGGGCAGCGGAGGGGAGGGGCCGCCGGTGATGGCGGTCGAGGGCGCCTTCCGCTTTAGGAAAACAAAAGAGCGATGAATAATGTTAAGGTGCCGTAGGTGCCCTCGACATGGATCCCGCCTCTACCCGCCCGGCGCGCCTCTTCCAGCAACTGGAGGAGGCCGAGCAGGAGCTCGTCCTGCGGCTGGTCCTCGTCTCCGGGTCCCTGAAGGAGCTGGCCAGCCTCTACGGGGTCAGCTATCCGACCATCCGGGCCCGGCTGGACCGCTTGATCGACCGGCTCGGCCGGCTTCGGGAAGGCGAGACGCTGGACCCGCTTGGGGAGATGCTGGCTGGGTACGTGGAACGCGGGCAGCTCACCTTGCCCGCCGCGAAACGGATCCGCCAACTGCACCGCCGGCTGCTGGCCGGCCCCGACCCGGAGAACCGCTGATGTTTGGATTGCTCACCGTCACCACCGACCCTTGGGTCAGCCAGGAAGTCGCGACCTTGTTCGGCGCCTACGGCGGCGCCGGGGTCGGTGTGCTCGGAGCCGTGATCGGAACCCTGGGCGGCCTGCTCGCCCCGCGGGGCCAGGCCCGCGGCCTGGTGCTCGGCCTGCTGCTCGGCCAGGGGCTGCTCGGCGTGGTGCTGCTGGTCGCCGGCGTCGTCGCCCTCATCGCTGGCCAACCCTACGCCGTCTGGTATGCGCCGCTGCTGATCGGGGGCCTCTGCGCCGGCCTCGGCTTCGGCTTGCGGCCGGTGATGGCCAAACGCTACCACGAGGCGGAGAACCGCAAGATCGAGGCCGAGACCCTGCGCCGGGGCTGATGGAGGCCGGCGCGCGGGACTAGAATCGGCGGCGATGGGCGTTCCCTTCTTCGACATCCAGTACAACCTCGGCCCGGAAGAGAAGGAGGGGCTGCTGCGCCGCTGGGCCGCGATCCTCGAGCACGGCCGCTTCATCAATGGTCCGGAGGTCGCGGAGCTCGAGGACCACCTCGCGCGTTTCCTCGGCGTCGAGCACGCCCTGACCTGCTCCAACGGCTCCGACGCCCTCGTCCTGGCGCTGCGCGCGGCTGGGGTCGAGCCCGGCGACGAGGTGATCGTGCCCGCCTTCAGCTTCTTCGCCACTGCGGGCGCCGTCACCCGGCTCGGGGCGGTGCCGGTCTTCGCTGACATCGACCCGGTCAGCTATTGCATCGACCCGGCGTCGGCCGCCGCCAAGACTGGCCCCCGGACCAAGGCGGTGATGCCGGTGCACCTCTACGGCCGCCCGGCGGAGATCGGCCCCCTGCGCGCCGCCGTCGACGGCGCCGCGGGCCGGGAGGTGGTGGTGGTCGAGGACGCCGCCCAAGCCGTCGGCGCCGCCAGCCCCGAGGGCCCCTGCGGCGGCCTGGGCGCCACCGCGGCCTTCTCGTGCTTCCCGACCAAGAACCTGGGCGCCTGCGGCGACGCCGGCTTCGTCACCACCCGCGACCCCGAACTCGCCGAGCGGATGAGGCGCCTGCGCGAGCACGGCGGCGGCCAGCAGTACCTGCACGACGAGGTGGGCTACAACTTCCGCCACGACACCCTGCAGGCCGCGGCCCTGCTCGAACGCCTCGACCACCTGCTCGAGTACAACGCCGCCCGCCGGGAGGGCGCCGGACATTACCACCAGCTCTTCGCCGATCGCGGGCTCGATGAGCAGCTGGTCTTGCCGGAGATCACCCCCGGGCACGTCTTCCACCAGTACGTGGTCCGGTCGCGGGACCGGGATGGCCTGCAGCAGGCGCTGCAGGCGGCCGGGGTGGGCTGCGCCGTCTACTACCCGCTGCCGCTGCACCTTCAGCCCTGCTTCGCGGACCTCGGCGGGACCGCAGGCGACCTCCCGGAGAGCGAGCGGGCAGCCGCTGAGGTCTTGGCCCTGCCGATCCACCCCGGCATCACCGGAGAGATGCGGGTGGAGGTGGCCGACGCGGTGGCGGGCTACGCTTCGCCGAGCAGGCCTTCCTGCTCGAGGTAGCTCCGCAGCCGGTCGAGCTCGGTCTCGAGGTGGACCATCAGGTCCTCCAGGTGGTCGACCTCTCCTTGGCGAGCCTTCTCCTTGAGGGCCTTGGCGGCCTTGTGCACGCACATCGCGCCGAGGCTGCCGCTGCTGCCGGAGATGGCGTGAGCGGCGCGCTCGATCCCTTCCGGAACCCCGTTGCGCAGTGAGGTGGTGAGGGTGCTCAGCCGGTCCGGGAGCTCAACGAAGAATTCCTGGTACAGCGAGGCGATCTCGGCGTCGTCGCCGAAGAGGTCTCTCAGCTCGTTCAAGCGGCTGGCGTCGACCGGTGTGGACGTGGTGGGTGAACTCATGGGAGAAGTGGATGGGCTGCCCCTAGAGGGAGTCTGCAGAATTATCGTCCACATGAGGGTCCGCCCTTAGCAGATCATCGGCGCCAATAAGCCAAGTTCTGGAAAGGACTTCTGTCGGTCAAGCGGGGTCGCGGTGCTTCAGGAGCTTGCGCAGACACCACAAATTCAGCCCGACCAGCATGGCCCAGGTGATGGCGACGAAGGCGACCCCGAAGGGGTTCATCATCACCTCGGCGGCGCCGCCGGCGACTGCGCTCCCGGCCGCCTCGTCGGTCACCAGGGCGGTGAACGGAGCGGAGGCGGCGAGCAGGGGGAGGGCGGCCGGCGCGATCACGCCGCTACTTGTAAACCTTGAACTCCCCGTTTTTCAACTTGGAAACGTATTCGTCCAGGTCGCGCCTCACGCCGCCGGCCAGGAACAGGAGCCCGAGCACGTTCGGGAAGGCCATGCTGAGGATCATCAGGTCGCCGAAGTCGAGCACGTTCTGCGAGGTGATGATCGAGCCGAGGAAGACGAAGACCAGGAACAGGAGCCGGTAAATCATCGAGCTGCGGTCGCCGAACAGCCACGCCCAGCAGCGCTCGCCGTAGTAGCTCCAGGAGATCATGGTGGAGAAGGCGAACAGCGCCACCGCCACCGAGAGCACGTAGGGGAACCAGCTCAGGGTCTGAGAGAAGGCCTGCGAGGTGAGGCCGGCGCCGTCGTTGCTGGTGACGTAGTGGGCCAGCTCCGGATCGTTGTAGACGCCGGTGATCACGATCACCAGGCCGGTCATGGTGCAGACCACGATGGTGTCGATGAAGGGTTCGAGCAGGGCCACCACGCCCTCGCGCACCGGATACTCGGTGCGGGCCGCGGAGTGAGCGATCGCCGCCGAGCCGACGCCGGCCTCGTTGGAGAAGGCGGCGCGCTTGAAGCCCTGCACCAGGACGCCGATGAAGCCGCCGTAGGCCGCCGAGGGGCTGAAGGCGCCCTCGAAGATCGCGCCGAAGGCCGCGGGGATCTGGTCGGCGGAGATGAACAGCACCGCGAGGCAAGCGATGACGTAGATCGCGCACATCGAGGGCACGATCTTCTCCGCCGTCTGGGCGATGCGCTTGATGCCCCCGATGATCACGACCCCGGCCAGCACGGTCATGACCGCGCCGTAGACCCAGCGATGTTCCGCCAGGAAGGGGACCGTCTCCTTGATCGCGTTCAGCGACTGGTTGACCTGGAAGGTGTTGCCGCCGCCGAAGCTGGCGCCGATGCAGATCACCGCGAACATCACCGCCAGGACCTTGCCCAGCGGCGCCAGGCCGAGGTCGGACAAGCCCTTGGACAGGTAGAACATGGCCCCGCCCATGACCCGGCCGTCGGGCCGGACCTCGCGGTACTTCTGGCCCAGGGTGCACTCGACGAACTTCGAGGACATGCCCAGGAAGCCGGCGAAGACCATCCACAGGATCGCCCCCGGGCCGCCCAGGCTGACCGCGATGGCCACCCCGGCGATGTTGCCCAGGCCGACCGTGGCCGAGAGCGCCGAGGCCAGGGCCTGGAAGTGGCTGACCTCGCCTTCGTCGTCCGGGTTGTCGTAGCGTCCGCGGGTGACGTCGATGGCGTGCCGGAAGCCGCGCAGGTTGATGAAGCCCATGCGGAGGGTGAAGAAGATGGCGCCGAGCACCAGCCAGGCCACCACCAGCGGGATGGTGCCCTCTCCGGGCAGGAGATCGACGAAGAAGATGTTCGACAGCTCCTGGACCACCCAGCCGGCTGCCTCGTCGACGGTCGTCTTCCAATCCCCTCCTGCTGCCTCCGCGGCTCCGGCCTGCTCTACGGCGGCCTGTCCGGCCTCGGCCGCGGCCGCGTCCTGGGCGGCGAGCGGCGCGCTCAGGAAGGGGATGAGGAGCAGGGGCAGGAGGCGGAGCGGGTGCTTCATCGAGGTGGTCCACGGGTCCGAGGACCCGGATGACGGTCCGGCGATTGTGGCGACCGCTGGGGGAATGGGCAAACCGGCCGGCCCGAAGCGGCGGGCGGTGGTCCGGGATCGGCCCGTAACCGAGGGCCGCCGAGGCCGTCTGCCCAAGGAACAGGAGGAATCAGGATGCAAGTGGACTTCAGCGGAGTGGACAACATCGAGGACCTGCGGGCGGTGCCGGCTGGCGAGTACCTGTGCCGCGTGGCCGAGGTGCGGGAGAGCGACAGCCCGGCCGGGCACCGGCGCTGGGGCATGCGCTGGGAGGTGGTCGCGGGCGATTTCGTCGGCCGCACGGCCTGCTGGGACTCCCTGCACTGGTCGGAGCGGGGCCTGCCGCGGGCCAAGTACGTGCTCCAGGTCCTGGGTCTGGCCTCCGACGGCGCGGTCGAGGTCGATCCAGGTGACCTGGAGGACCGGACCGCCTGGGTCACTTGCGCCGGGGAGGAGCGCGAGGATCCGGTCACGGGGATCCGCCGGCTGATGAACCGGGTGCCCTTCGCCGGCTACAAGCCCGCCTCTGGGGAGGAGAGCCGAACGGAGGCCGGGCCGAGGGGAGAATCCGGGGAGGCTTCGCACTAGAATCAGCGGTCATGAGCGAGGAGAGCGCCGGCGAGCAGCCCCTGTTCCGCGAGAAGCGCGACGCGTCGAGGCGTCTGCAGCAATTCGTGTGGGGCCTGGCCGTGCTGGTGCTGGGGGCGGCGCTGCTGCTCGAGCCCGTGTCCCTGCCCACCGCCCTCTGGGTCGCGGTCGGCTTGGCGCTGCTGGCGCTGTGGTTCCGGCTCAGCAGCCTGACCACCGAGGTCCGCCCGGACGGCCTCCAGGTCCGGCTCTCGCCCTTCAAGCCCCGGCTCTACCCGCGCGGCGAGCTCGAGGACTGGCACGTCCACATGACCTATCCGTGGGGCCGCACCGGCTGGGGGGTGCGCCGTGCGCCGCGGGTCACCGTCTGGCAAGGAGGGGAGGGCCCGGGCCTGACCTTGAACCTGAGCGACGGCGAGACGGTGTGGATCGGTACCGACCGGCCCATCGAGTTGGAAGAGGCGCTGAAGCGGATGCGCAAGCCGGCCCGGGCCGCCCGCCGCCGCCGCCGGTCGGCATGAGCCGGGGACTTGCGGCGCGGGTATCCTGCCTCCGTCATGGATGATCGCAACCTCGTCGCCGTAGCCGAGCAGGCGGCTGCCACCTCCCGGGTGCTCCGGGGGCCGATCGCCGGCTGCACCGTGAAGGCGGATGACGGCCGGGTCTTCCTCGGCTGCCGGCTGGAGTACGGCGATCCGGCGCTCGACCAGGACCCGATCGACGGCGGCCTGGCCACCGGCCGGGTCAACGGCATGCGCCGCGCGGTCCGGATCGGCTACTACAGCCCCACCGAGGGGGAGCTGCCGGTGGTGCCGGCCGCCACCCTGCGCCGGCTGCAGGAGCTCGCCTCGCCGGACCTAGTGATCCTGTTCTCGCCGGGTTCGGGCGACCGCATCGAGAAGAGCCTGGCCGGGCTGCTGGCCGAAGCCGGGATCGGGTGAGCGGCGGACGCGAGCGCTACCAGGCCCTGATCCGCGAGCTCGCGGAGCACGACCACGCCTATTACGTGCTGGCGCGGCCGCGGGTCTCGGACGCCGAGTACGACCGGCTGTTCCGCGAGCTGGTCGAGCTCGAGCGAACCCACCCGGAGTGGCTGCGCCCGGACTCGCCGAGCCAGCGGGTCGGAGCGCCACTGCCCGAGGGCAGCCGCTTCGAGCGCGTCGAGCACGCCGTGCCGATGGTCTCGATCGAGAGCCTGTTCGGGGACGAGGAGGTCCAGGACTTCCACGACCGGGTCGGCCGCGGGCTCAGCGACGAGGCGTCCGGTTGGCGCTACGTCTGCGAGCCGAAGTGGGACGGCGTCTCCGCCTCCCTGATCTACCGGGACGGCCTGTTCGCGCGCGGCGTCTCGCGCGGCGACGGCGCGGTCGGCGAGGACCTGAGCTCGAACCTGCGCGCGGTGGGCGGCGTGCCGCTGCGGCTGCGGGGGGAGGCGCCGCAGCTGCTCGAGGTCCGCGGTGAGGTGCTGCAGCCGCTGACCGCCTTCGAGCGCGTCAACCGGGAGCTGGTCGAGGCCGGCGAGTCGCCCTTCGCCAACCCGCGCAACGCCACCGCGGGCACGCTCAAGCGCCTCGACCCCTCGGTGGCGCGCGCCCGCGGGCTCCGGCTGATCGCCTGGGAGCTGGTGCGCTGCGAGGGCGGCCCGGAGTTCGCCACCCACACCGATGCCATGGCCGCCGTCGAGGAGTGGGGCTTCCCGGTCACGCCCTACCGCGCCGAGGTCGCCGACTTCGACGGCATGAAGGCCTTCCACGACCAGCTCGAGGAGCAGCGCGACGCCATCGACTACGAGATGGACGGCGTGGTGGTCAAGGTCGACCGCAGGGACCTGCGCCAGCGGCTGGGCTCGCGGGCCCGGACTCCCCGCTGGGCCTGCGCCTACAAGTTCGCGCCGCGGGAGGAGATCACGCGGCTGCTCGAGATCGAGATCCAGGTCGGTCGAACCGGTCGGCTGACGCCCCGCGCGCGGCTGGAGCCGGTCCAGCTCGGCGGCACCACGGTCCAGTACGCCACGCTGCACAACGCTGCCTACATCGAGGAGCGCGACATCCGGCTCGGTGACTGGGTGGTGGTGAGGCGCGCCGGCGACGTGATCCCGCAGATCCTCGCGCCGGTGCCGGAGCGGCGCGACGGCGCCGAGCGGGCCTTCGTCTGGCCGTCTGCCTGCCCCGAGTGCGGCGCCGAGGCAGTGCAGCGCGGCGAGTTCCGCTCCTGCGTCAACCTCGATTGCCCGGCGCAGATGCGGCGGCGGGCGATGCACCTGGCCTCGCGCAAGGCCCTGCGGATCGAGGGCCTGGGCGAGCGCGCGGTGGAGCAGTTCGCCGAAGCCGGAATCCTGGAGCGGGTCGAGGACGTCTTCGCGCTCGACTTCGACCGGATCCGCGAGCTCGACGGCTGGGGGGAGAAGTCGGCCGAGGAGCTGCAGAAGCAGATCGAGGCCGCCCGGCGCTGTCCGCTCGAGAAATTCCTGTTCGCGCTCGGGGTGCCCGAGCTCGGCGAGGAGGGCTCCAGCTCCCTCGCGGCCGGCTTCGGCTCCCTCGACGCCGTGCTCGCCGGCGCGGCACTCGCCGCGCCGGTGGCCGCCTCGCGCGGCGGCCCAGGCGAAGCCGGCGCCTGCGCCGACGCGGTGGTCGAGTTCTTCCTGCGCCGCTACTGGCGCGCCGCCGAGTCCGACCGCGACCCCGCCGAGCAGGCCCGGCAGGCCCTGGCCCGCCGCTACGGCAGCGCCGAACGGCTGGACGGCAAGCGGAGCCTGCTCGGCTGCGTGCCGCCGCTGGCGGCCGCTGCGTCCGCCGCTTCCGCCGCAACTGCCGCCACCCCGGGCGGCCTGGCCGCCGATCCGGCCGACCCCTCCGCGCTCTGGCTGGAGGAGTTCCTGGCCGCCCTCGGCGCCCTCGCGCCCGAGCCGCCGACCGGCCTCGGGCCCATCTGCGCCAGCGCCTTCGCCCTGGCCCGCTTCGAGCACGCGCCCTTCCTCGGCAAGGAGGTGGCTCCGTCCCTAACGGCCTTCTTCACCCGGGCCCAAAACCTGGAAGCGATCGCGGCGATGCGCGCTGCGGGCGTCGAGGTGCTGGAGCAGGAAGCCGGCGCAGGCACTGCCGCCGCCGCCGGCGCCTTGAGCGGCCTCAGCTTCGTGCTCACGGGCGCCCTCAGCCGGCCGCGCCCCGAGATCGCCGCCGAGATCCAGGCCGCCGGTGGTCGCGTCGCAGGCTCGGTCTCGAAGAAGACCGACTACCTGGTCGCCGGAGAGAAGGCCGGCTCGAAGCGCAAGAAGGCCGAGCAGCTGGGCGTGACCGTGCTCGACGAGGCCGCCCTCCGGGCCCTGCTCGAGGCCTGAGCCCGGGCGCCTGCTCAGCCGCCCAGCGGTCTCAGCGTCCCAACAACTCGAACTCGGCCACCAGCGGCAGGTGGTCGCTGGCGACGCGGGCCAGCTTCAGCTTGCTGGCGTGGATGTGCTCGTGGCCGATCGGGCCGCGCCAGAAGAACTTGTCGAGCGCTCCGACCGGCCGGGTGCTCGGGTAGGTCCGGATGTGTTGTCGCCGGCCGTGCTCGCTCCAGGCGTGGAAGCCGGCCGGCCGCATCCGGGTCGGGAACAGCTGGTTACGCCAGTCATTGGTGTCGCCGCCGATCAGCACCCGGGCGCTGGTCGGCAAGTCGCGCAGGGTGCCGGTGTGCAGCAGCCGCTCGGCCTGCTTGGCGCGCTCGGCGGCGCTCAGGCCGAGGTGCCAATTGAAGACGTGGAGCTGGCCGTGGCGCCGGGGCAGCTTCAGGCGCGTGAACATGGCGTTGCGCCGCTTGCGCCAGTCGATCCGCAGGTCCAGGTGGCGCCGCTTGGTGATCGGGAAGCGCGACAGCGTGGCGTTGCCGTAGCTGCCCTCCTTGAGCACGTGGGCCTGGGCCCAGGAGTGGTAGGGGTAGCCCGCCTCCTTGGCGATCAGGTGGTCCAGCCACAGCCGCCGCGAGCGCGGCACGCCGCGGTCGACCTCCTGCATCAGCAGGATGTCCGGGTCGTGGTGCCGGATCACCTCGACCACCCGCTCGGGCCGGAAGCGGCGGTCCACGCCGATCGCCCGGTGGATGTTCCAGCTCATCAGGCGCAGGATCACGGCGGATTCCGGTCAGAAGGCGGGGTCGAAGGTGCCGAGGAATCGCTCGAGGAAGCGGGCCCAGAGGCCGCGCTTGCGCCACTCCTCCAGGGTCACCTCGCGGCTGCGCTCGAAGTCCCGCTCGAACTGCCCGATCAGGGTGGCGGCGCAACCCGGGTCGCAGGACTCGATCGCGATCTCGTTGTTGATGAACAGCGACCAGGCGTCCAAGTTGGAGGAGCCGGCCAGGGTCCACTCGTCGTCGAACAGCGCCACCTTGGCGTGCATGAAGGAGGGCTGGTACTCCCAGATCCGGGCGCCGGCCCGCAGCAGCCGGCCGTAGTGGCGCCGGGCGGCCAGCCGCACCGCCGGGTGGTCGGTGCGCTGGCCCGGGAACAGGAAGCGCAGGTCGACGCCGCGGCGCAGCGCCCGGCGCAGGGCTTCGTAGAGGCTGGGTCCGGGGAAGAAGTAGGGCACCGCGATCCACGCCCGGCGCTGGGAGTAGGCCAGGCGGCGCAGGAAGCTGCGGTGGTAGTGGGGGACCCGCAGGGTGTACTGGGGCACCACCCGCAGCTCACCGTGCTGGCCCGCGGGCTGGCGCCGCTGCCGCGGTCCGCCGCCGGCGCCGGCCCGCTTGCCCCACAGGCGCTCGAAGGCGTCGGCCAGGTCGAGGACGGCGTCGCCGGTGAAGCGGGCCATGGTGTCCCGGGCGGCCTCCCTGCCCTCCTCGGGCCACCACTGGTCGTCGAAGGCCAGGCCGCCGGTCCAGGCGATGCGGTCGTCGACGACGACGATGCGCCGGTGGGTGCGCGGGAAGGCGCGGACCGGCCGCAGCAGCTTCCAGAAGCGGGGGCGGTTGAAGAAGCGCAGCTCGGCGCCGGCGGCGGCCAGGCGGTCACGGTCGGCGGCCCCGAAGCCGCTGGAGCCGAAGCCGTCGACGTGCACCCGGACCCGGGCGCCGTGGTCGGCGGCGCGGACCACGGCGTCCACCACCGCGGCGCCGGCCAGGCCGTCGTTGAAGATGAAGTTCTCGATCCGCAGCGAGCGCCGGGCCGAGGCCAGGTCGGCCAGCAGTCGCTCCCAGGTCTGCGCCGGATCCGCGAGGAGCTCCAGCTCCGGAGCGGCGGCGAAGGGGTAGGGGGCGCGGAGGACGCCGGAAGGCATGCTGGGGTTTACGCCGCCTGGAGCGGCACTACAATCTCACGCCCGGTTGGGCCATTAACTCAGAGGCTAGAGTGCCATCTTCACACGGTGGAAGTCACTGGTTCAAATCCAGTATGGCCCACCAACCGGGCGCGCGGGACCCCCATCAGGCGGGTCCCGCTTCCTTTTCGCCCGGCGGGGCGGCGCCGGCGGCCCCCTCAGGAGCGGCGGCCTCCCGGCTGAGCCGGTCCCGCTCTTCCTGCAGCCGCAGCGCGTTGACGGCGGCGTCGGCCACCACGGCCGGCTCGATCCGCCGGAGGCAGCGCAGGTCGATGGGGCAGACCTTCTTGTGGCAGGGGCTGCAATCGACCTCCTCGCGCCGCAGGAAGGTGGTCCGGGCCCGGCAGTAGTCGGTCCAGGCCGGGTCGGTGGCGCCGAACAGCACCACCTGGGGCACGCCCAGCGCGGCGGCGACGTGGCGGGCGCCGTTGTCCATGGTCAGCATCAGCTTGCACCAGGAGAGCAGCGCCTTCATCTCGCCGATCGAGGCGTGCATGAAGGGCACGGTGCAGCCCGCCGCCTTGCAGCGCTGCTTGATCTCGCGGATCAAGCCTGACTCGGCCGGCGAGCCGAACAGCAGCGGTTGCAGGCCGGTCCGCTCGGCGGTGAGCCGCAGCGCTTCGGCGGTCATCTCCGCCGGGTAGATCTTGGACGGGCCGAAGGCCGCGCCGGGCGCCACCGCGAAGAAGGGGGGCTCGAGCTCGTGCTGGCCCAGGGCGTCGACCGTCTCCTCGGCGAGCTTCCGCTCCCGCTCGGTGACCGCGAGCTCGATCGGCGGGGCCTCGGTGGCGCCGTCGAGCTCGACGTAGAGCTCGGTCATCGGCCGCGCCTCCCGGATCCGCGGCAGGGTCTCGGTCAGCAGCAGCCCCCGCAGCGGCGCCTGGCGGCCGATCCGGGCCGGGATCTTGGCCAGCGCGGCGGCCAGCGCCGAGGAGGTCGAGTTCGGCAGCAGGTAGATGGTGTCGGCGTAGAGGTGGCGCAGGGCCTCGGCCTGCCGCCACGGCCCGAGCGCGCCGGTCCGGGTCTCGGGGCCGAGCTCGGCGTATTCGTCGATGGTCGGCAGCCCCTGGAGCAGCTCGATCGCCGGCCGGCTGCCGGCGACGATGATCCGGGCCATGGGGTTGCGCTGGCGCAACACGCGGAGCAGCGGCGTGGCGGCGACGACGTCGCCGACCGGGTTCGGCAGGCGCACGGCGATGCGCTTCACGCCCGGTCCTCCGGCGCGGCGGCCAGCCGGGCGGCGAGTTCGCTGGAGGAGCCCGCCTTGGCGCCGCCGACCAGCGCCAGCTCGATGCCGAGCTCGCGGGCGGCGCGCCGCTCGTCTTCGGGGATCCGGTCGGGGCGGTAGTCCTCGCCCTTGGCGTGGATCCGCGGCTGCAGCTTCCACAGGGTCTCGGCCACCGTGTCCTCGGGGAACAGGGTCACGAAGTCGACGCACGCCAGGCTGGCCAGGATCTCCGCCCGCTCGGCCGCCGGCTGCAGCGGCCGGCCGGGGCCCTTGTGGCGGCGCGTGGAGTCGTCGTCGTTGAGCGCCACCACGAGCAGATCGCCGATGGCGGCGGCGGCGCGCAGCGCCCGGACGTGGCCGACGTGCAGCAGGTCGAAGACGCCGTTGCACAGCACCACGCTGCGGCCGGCCTCGCGGGCGCGGCGCAGCTGCCCGGCGAGCTCGTCCCGGGCCAGGATCTTCGGGAGCGGATCCACGGCGCATAGCCTACCGGCGAGCAGCGCGGGGCCGACCGCCCAGCCCGGCCGAAGAGCGCCTTCCAGGGTATTCTTGGGCGATGGGCGCCTTCCGCCACCTCCTTCCCCTCACCCTGATTGCGACGACGGCCTGGTCCTGCAGCCAGCTCGGTCAGCAGCCTCCCGCGCCCACCGAGCACCTCCAGGACGAGGACGCCGAATCCCGCAACAAGGCCGCTCGCCGCGCCTGGGTCGAGGGCAGGCACCGGGCCGCGCCGGGCGTCGACTGGCGCCAGATCGAGCGGGCGAACGGCTTGGCCGCCATGGACCGAAAGAACGCCCTGGCCGGGAGCCGCGGCGGCGCCCGCGCCGGCAGCTGGCAGGAGCTCGGCAGCCGCAACCAGGCCGGCCGGATGTTCGCCACCGCCTGGTCCAGCGACGGCCAGCAACTCTATGCCGGCTCCGCCCTCGGCGGCGTCTGGGTCGGCGGCCGCGACGGCTCCAACTGGACGCCGATCGGCGACAACCTCTACGGCGGCGCCCACGACCTCGCCGTCGTGCCGCACCCGACCGGCGGCCCGGACATCGTCCTGCGCCGTTCGGGCGGCATGGTCCACCGGACCGTCGACGGCGGCGCCACCTGGAGCGCGCCGAACGGGCTGTCGAACCTCAACGACGTCGCCCGCATCCTGACGCTGCCCGACCACACCATCCTGATGGTGGCCTACGACAGCAACGCCCTGAACGGCTGGGGCGTCTACCGCTCGGTCGACCGCGGCCTGAGCTTCAGCCGCACCCACGACATGAACACCTGGCGCAGCGACATCTGGGCGCCGCGCGACGCCCTCGGATCGGTGTACGTGTTCAAGAAGGACAAGCTCTACCAGTCCACCGACGGCGGCGCCAGCTTCGTCCAGGTCGGCGGCACCCTGCCCTTCCAGGCCAGCGACGTGCGCCTGCGCGGCACCGAGGGGCCGACCCCGGCGCTGAGCCTGGCGGCCAAGAACGGCGGCCAGTGGCAGATCTGGCGCAGCTTCGACCTCGGCGGCAGCTGGAGCCACGTGCACGACTGCACCGACTTCTGGGGCGGCTTCGAGTGCAGCTCCCAGGACCCGGACCTGATGGCCTACGGCGGCGTTGAGATGCGGGTCTCGCGCGACGGCGGCGCCAGCTTCCAGGTGGTCAACTCCTGGGGCAGCTACTACGGCAACCCGGCCATCTACCTGCACGCCGACATCATGCGCATCGACTGCCGGCCCGAGGCCGGCGCGCCGCAGGGCGAGGTCTGGTACGTCGGCACCGACGGCGGCGTCTACCAGAGCCTGGACCGGATGCAGACGGTCGAGAACCTGTCGCTGAGCGGCCTCGGCGTCAGCCAGTACTACTCCACCTTCACCAGCCGGCGTCGGCCGGAGCTGGTCATGGCCGGTTCGCAGGACCAGGGCTACCAGCGGTCGCAGCTCGGCGCGCCGGGCGGCGGCGGCGGGCCGTGGGCCGACTTCGACCAGCTGATCAGCGGCGACTACGGCCACATCTCCTCCTACAACGGCACCCACGACATGGTCTTCTCGCCCTACCCCGGCTTCGTGCTGGTGACCGACGACGAGGACGACCCGAACCTGATCACTGGCGGCGACCTGAACTTCCCCTCCGGTCTCGGCCGCCTGTGGCTGCCGCCGGTGGTGGCGGACCCCTACGCCCGCGCCGGCTTCTTCCTGTGCGCCCAGGACTCGATCTGGCGCTGCAAGCGCACCGGTTTCTGGAACTGGAACTGGACCCAGCACAGCACTACCGGCTTCGGCGGCCGCATGCTGTCGGCGCTGGCCTTCTCGCCCATCGACCCCGACCTGGCGTGGGCCGCCTGCACCGACGGCACCCTGTGGCGCTCCACCGACCACGCCGTGACCTGGACCATGACCCAGGGCGGCGGGCCGGGATCCCACTACTTCTACGGCACCGCCCTGTGGCCCTCGACCCTGGACGTCGACGAGGTCTGGGTGGCCGGCAGCGGCTACAGCGCGCCGCCGGTGATGCGCTCCCTGGACGGCGGCCTGACCTGGACCGCCCGCCGCGGCGGCCTGCCCAACACCCTGGTCTACGACATCTGCGAGGTGCCCGGCGGCGGCGGCCAGATGGCCTGCGCCAGCGAGAATGGCGCCTGGATCTATGATCCGGCCAGCGGCCAGTGGGACGACGCCCTCGGCGCGGCGGCCCCGATCACCCTCTACTGGAGCGTCGAGCCGGTCTGGTCCTCGGGCATCGTCCGCTTCGGCACCTACGGGCGCGGCATCTGGGACTACCAGCCCGACCTGCCCGGCAACTTCCCCTACGGCGAACTGCGCGACGGCGCCAACGTGCTCGAGCTGCGCGGGGACCGGGTGCCTCGGGTCGGCCAGGCCTACACCGCGCTGGTCTCCGGCGGACCCGCATCGGCCAGCGGCGTGCTGGTGATCGCCAGCGCGGCCCAGGACGCGCCCTACCTCGGCGGCCACCTGCTGGTCAGCGGCGCCGGCGCCTTGCAGTGGAGCTTCACCACCGGCCCCAGCGGCGACGGCTCGATCCCGGCGACGGTCCCGAACAACCCGGTCTTCGCAGGCCGAGAGTACTTCCTGCAGGCCTTCGTCCAGGACCCGGCGCAGCCCCAGGGCTGGGCGCTCAGCCACGGCCTTCGGATCCGCATCGGCAACTGAGTCCGGCTCCGCTAGGATGCTGCCGTGCGTCCGGTCTCGCTCGAGATCCTCGAAGACCGCACCTCGGGCAGCCGCGCCGACGAGGGCTTCCTGACGGTCCGGCGGCTGCGGCTGCGCCACCTCTACGAGGACGGCAGCGCCTCGCCCGCCTACTCCTGCGACGTCGTCAGCCGGCCCGGGACCGACGCCGTGGCGGTGGTCCTGTGGTTCCGCGGCGAGGACGGCCGGCCCCGGGTGGTGCTCAAGGAGGGCGTGCGGCCGCCGGTGTGGCTGCGGCGCCACAAGGAGCTGGTCCGCGCCGACCCCGAGGCGCCGCTGATGCTGGTCGAGCTGGTCGCCGGCATCCTCGAGCCCGGGGACGAGGGCGGCGCCGGGCTGCGGCGGCGGGGCGCGGCCGAAGCCTGGGAGGAGGCCGGGGTGAAGCTCGACCCCTCGGACCTGGAAGTGCTCGGCGGACCGTCCTATCCGACCCCCGGCGCCGCCGACGAGCGGGTCGACTTCCTGGTCGCCGAACTCGACCGGCCGCCGTCCACCGCCGCGCTGCCGGCCGGCGACGGCTCGCCGATGGAGCACGGGACCCGGGTCCTGGTGCTCGACCTCGACGAGGCCATCCGCCGCTGCCGGGACGGCCGCATTCCGGACATGAAGACCGAGATCGGACTTTGCCGCCTGGCGGCGCGACTCGAAACCCGAGATGAATCCCCCTCCTGAAGCCGCCGCCCTGCGCGTCGCCGTGGTCGGCGCCCGGCGCAGCAACTTCGGCACCGGGCCCTTCCTGGCCCTGCAGGCCGCCGCCGCCGGCGCCGAGGTCTGCGGCGTCTGGGGCACGAGCGCCTACACCGCCGACGAGGCCAGCCGCTGGCTCGGCGAGCGCGGGTTGAGCTGCCCCAGCTACTCCGACTGGAACCGGCTGCTGGTGCAGGGGGCGCCGGAGGTCCTGATCGTCGCCGGCCCGCGCGACACCCACGCCGCCTGGCTCGAGACCGGGCTGCGCGCCCACGTCCACGTCCTGTGCGAGAAGCCGCTCATGGCCCGCCGCGACGCCGGCGAGCTGGCCCGCGACTACGCCGCCGCCGGCCTGGTGCTGCAGGAGGTCTGCCAGTGGCCCTTCACCCTCGGCGCCTTTCGCGCCCTGCACCCCGAAGTCGACCCGGCGACGGCCAGCCGCTTCCGGATGCGGATGACCCCGGCCCACGACGGCCGCGAGCGCTGGATGGAGATCCTCTCCCACCCCCTGAGCTTGCTGCAGGCCGCCGCGCCGGGGCCGGTCGAGCTGCAGGACGTCCGCTTCCACGACGCCGGCCGGCTCGACTTCCGCTGGTGCACCCACAAGCGCAGCCTCGAGTGCCGGATCGACGCCGTGCCGAGCGACGAGTACCCGCGGCCGGCAGAGTACCGCTTCGACGACGCCTTGCTGGCGAGGCGGGTGGAGCAGCCCGGCTACCGCTTCTCCTTCGAGGACCAGGCCGGCCAGGTGGTGCCCGGGGAGGACCCGATGGCCCTGCAGGTGGCCGCTTTCCTGGAGCGGGTCGCCGCCGCCCGGACGCACAACGCCGCCGCCCTGGACGAAGACCTGGTGCGCCGCCAAGATCTGTTCGCGCGCATCCTCGCGGCCTGGCCCGCCTGACCTCGATCCGCCGGAGCCTCCCGCTTGGCCGAGCCCGCCTCACCCGTCGACCGCTTCCACGACTTCCGCGCCAAGCTCGGACAAGCCGGCCTGCGCCCGGTGGTGGTCGACTACCTGCGCTGGCGCCGCGAGGTCCGGGCGGCGGCCGCGGCGGGCCAGGCCCCGCCGCCGATGCCGGCGATCGGGCCGCTGTCGGTCAACCTCGACCTGACCACGGCCTGCAACTACGCCTGCGACCACTGCATCGACTGGGAGGCGCTGAACAGCCCGGTGCGGCACAGCGACCAGGAGCTGCGCGACTCGCTGGAGGAGCTGGCCGAGCGCGGCCTGCGCTCAGTGATCCTGATCGGCGGCGGCGAGCCGACCCTCTACCCGGGCTTCGGCGAGATGGTGGTGTTCCTGAAGCGGCTCGGGCTGCAGGTGGCGGTGGTCAGCAACGGCAGCCGCAACGAGGTCATCCAGGAGGTCGCCCCGCTCTTCACCGAGGGGGACTGGGTGCGGCTGAGCCTGGACTCCGGCCGCGACCTCACCTTTCAGTCCATGCACCGGCCGCGGCGGCCGATCTCGCTCGAGCAGATCCTGCGCAGCGCGGGCGAGCTGAAGCGCGCCAACCCGGCGCTGACGCTGGGCTTCTCCTTCGTCATCACCTGGCGCGGCGCCCGGCGCGACGACGTCGGGCTGGTCGAGAACGTCGAGGAGATGGGGGAGGCGGCGCGGCTGGCCCGGGAGCACGGGTTCGACTACATCTCCTTCAAGCCGTACCTGAGCCGGGCCGAGGACGGCGCCGAGGTGCTCGAGGCGGAGCAGGCGCTCAGCGCCAAGGCGGAGGGGGAGCGGCGCATCCACGCCGGCTTGGAGGCGGCCCGCCGGCACCAGGCGGAGGGCTTCCGGGTCATCGAGAGCACCAACCTCCGGGTGCTGCTGGACGGCAGCTGGCGCGACTTCACCCACCAGCCGCGCGAGTGCCACATGCAGCTGCTGCGGCAGGTGCTGAGCCCGCTGGGGGTCTACAATTGCCCGGCGCACCGCGGGGTGGAGAAGGCCCGTGTCGGCGACGCCGGCGCCTGGGCCGACGGTTCGGCTGCCGGCGGCACCGCGCGGCTGCTGGACGGCTTCGACGCCTCCGCTGAGTGCGGCGAGGTCACCTGCCTCTACCACCCGGTCAACCACTTCCTCGAGGAGCTGGTGGCGGGCGGCGCCGACCTCGAGGCGGCGATCGAGCGGCTCCCGGACCTCGGCGACGCCTTCCTGTGATGGCGGAGTCCCGCTCCCGCGAGCTGCGGCGCTCCTACGAGGCCGCCGGCGTCGCCGAGCACTACGCGGGCGGACGCTGGCAGGGCAGCGGCCACGCCCGGCGCACCCACCGCAAGGAGCTGCGGGTGGTCGCGGCGCTGCTGGGCCAGGCGGCGGCCGCGCAGGGCGGGCGGCTCGGGCCGGTGCTGGACATTCCCTGCGGCGCTGGCCGCTTCCACGGCTCGCTGGACGCCGCTGCCGAGCGCCTGGTGGCCGCCGACATCGCCCGCCCGATGGTGGAGCAGAGCCGCGGCGCCGCCGCCGGCGCGCCGCTGCTCCAGGCCTCGGCGGCCGCCCTTCCCTTCCCGGAGCAGTCCTTCGACCTGGTGTTCTGCTTCCGGCTGCTGCACCACTACGCGATCCCGGCGGAGCGCCGGGCGGTGCTGGCCGAGCTGGCGCGGGTCAGCCGCCGCTGGGCGCTGGTCAGCTACTTCGACGCCGCCAGCTTCCAGGCCTGGCGCCACCGGGTGCGGCGCCGGCGCACAGTGCGCTTCGCCCAGTCCAACGCCGACTTCGCGGCCGAGGCGGCCGCGGCGGGCTTCGCGGTGCGGCGGCGGCGGTGGATCGCCCGCGGGGTCAGCGAGCAGGTGATCGCCTTGCTGGAGCGGCGGCCGTGAGCGGCGGCGCCCCGCCCGAGGGCGCGGTCCTCCGGCGCCTGGTGGACGCGCCGACGGTGAAGGTCGAGCTGCTCGAGCTGCCCAGCGGCGAGCGGGCGGTGCGCAAGCTCTACTCCTTCCCGCGCTGGAGCCAGCGGCTGCGCGGGGCGCTGCGGCACAGCTGGCTCGGCCAGCCGAAGGGCGAGCGGGAGGCGGGCAACCTGAGCCGGCTGGCCGCCGGCGGCGCCCCCGTCGTGGCCCCGAGCTCCAGCGGCAGCGAGCGCGACGCCCTCGGCTTCGTGCGCCAGAGCTGGTTGCTGCTCCCGTACCTGGAGGGGCGGCTGGGCCTGGACCAGATCGTCGCCGGCGCCGCCGCCCCGCCCGGACCAGACGGCGCCGACGCGCTGTGGCGCCAGGTCGGCCGAGGGGTGCGGAAGATCCACCAGCTCGGCTGCTTCTACCGCGACCTCCGCCCGCGCAACCTCTTGGTGGGGGAGGCCGACCAGCGCTGGATCGACGCCTCGAAGTCGCGCTGGTTCCCGGCGCCGCTGGAGCCGGCCCGCGCCGCGGAAGACCTGGCCGGGTTGCTCCTGCCCTTGCCGGTCGAGGAGGGAGAGCGCGCTTGGATCTGGACCTGCGTCCGGGGTGGATACGGGGCCTTCCAGGAACTCGCCGATCCCTCCGCGCTCGCTGGCCTGCTCGGCGGCCGCGGGCGCCGGCGGCTGGAGGCAGTCCTGAGGCGGGAACGGCTGCGGCAGCGGGCCTGAGGCAGGATCGGCTGACCTGTGCCATACTCGGGTTTCCCGCCCCGGGTCTCTCAGCCCGCCACCGACCGGCATGAGTTCCCCCCAGCGCCTCCTCCCCTTCCTCCTGCTGCCCCTGTTGGCGGCGTGCTCCGGTTCGAGCTCCGGCGCCGCGAGCGCCGCCGCCGGAGGTTCCCAGCAGAGCGCCCTGGACCGGCAGCTGCGCGGCTTGATCGAGCTGCACGGCCTGACCGGGAACCCGGCCGCCGGCCGGGAGCTGCCGAGCATCGACGACCCGCTGGCGCAGCTGGGCAAGCGGCTGTTCTTCACCCAGTCCCTCGGCGGCCAGTTCGACTCCTCCTGCGCCTCCTGCCACCACCCGGTGATGGGCGGCGGCGACGACCTGGTGCTGCCGACCGGGGTCGACTGCGAGGACCCGGCGCTGCTCGGGCCGGGCCGGCGCCAGGCCCACGGCACCCCCGGCTGGGACGGCGGGCCCTCGGTGCCCCGCAACTCGCCGACGACCTTCAACATCGGCTTCTGGGACAAGTCGCTGTTCTGGGACAGCCGGGTCGAGAGCCTGGGCAAGACCCCGGGCATGAACGGCGGCGACGGGCTCGGCATCGACACGCCGGACTCGTGGTTTTTCGGCATGGCGGACCCGAACGCCGGCGACAACCTGACCATGGCGCAGGCGCGCTTCCCGGTCACCAGCCGTGACGAGATGAAGGGCTACTTCTTCGAGTTCGGCTCCTGGAACGACGCCATCCGCGACCACCTCGCCGCCCGCCTCGGCCACTACGGCATCGGCAGCGGCGAGATCAGCGACTCGTGGCTGCCCTACTTCCGGGCCGCCTACGACTCCCTCGGTAGCGCCGAGGAGCTGATCACCTACGAGAACATCTCGCGGGCCCTCGCCGAGTACCAGCGCTCGCAAGTCTTCGTCGACAACCCGTGGTTCGACTACGTCAAGGGCGACGTCTACGCCATCTCGGAGTCGGCCAAGCGCGGCGCGGTGGCCTTCTACAGCGACATCGCCGCCGGCGGCGCCGGCTGCTACGAGTGCCACCCGGGCGACTTCTTCACCGACGAGGAGCACTACACCCTGGCCATGCCGCAGGTCGGGCGGGGCAAGGGCGACGGCCACCTCAATGGGCCCGAGGATTTCGGCCGCTTCTACGAAACCGGCGACCCGGACGAGAAGTACGCCTTCCGCACGCCCAGCCTGCTGAACGTCGAGGTGACCGGCCCGTGGAACCACTGCGGCTCCTACACCACCCTGGAGGGGGTCATCTACCACCACTGCCAGCCGGTCGACGCTGTCGCCATGTACGACCTCGGCCAGCTGCCGCCGGATGTCCAGACCCTCCACACCCTGCAGACCACCAACGACGCCCTCAACCAGCTGCTGCTCTATCGCGGCTCGGGCGTGAAGACCATCGAGGACGTGCCGGTGACGCCCGAGGGCATGGCGGACATGGTGGAGTTCATGAAGGCCCTGACCGACCCCTGCGTGCTCGACCCCGACTGCATGGAGCCCTGGATCCAGCGCGACCACGGCTTCGACCAGCACCTGCTGCTGCCGTACGACGAGAACGGCGACCCGCTCTAGGGTCCCCCTCGGTGTCAGGCTCCTTCGTCAAGTCTTGAGCGGGGAACGGGCCAGGACTTGACGAAGGAGCCTGACGCCTAGGCCTTGTTCAGCTCCTCCGCCAAGGCCGGGAGCACTTCGGCGACGTCGCCGACGATGCCGTAGCTAGCGTGCTGGAAGATCGGGGCGTCGGCGTCCTTGTTGATGGCGACGATCACCTTCGAGCTGCTCATGCCGGCCAGGTGCTGGATGGCGCCGCTGATGCCGGCGGCGATGTACAGCTCGGGGCTGACGGTCTTGCCGGTCTGGCCGACCTGCTCGCCGTGCGGCCGCCAACCGGAGTCGACCACGGCGCGGCTGGCGCCCAGCGCCGAGCCGGGCAGGGCATCGGCGACGGCCTCGAGCAGGCTCCAGGCCTCGGCCGAACCCATGCCGCGGCCGCCGGCCACGACCTTGCTGGCCTCGGCCACGTCGGGGCGGCCGCCGGTCTCCCCGGAGATGGCGGTCACGGCGCCCTTGCCGGCCTCCGCGGCCACCTCCTCCACCGCCGCGGCTGCGTCGCGGCCGGCCGGCGGGAAGTGGTTGGCGCGCAGCGAGGCCACCGCCACGGGACCGTTGACCTTGACCTTGGTCAGCGCCTTGCCGCCGTAGATCGGGCGGGTGAAGACCAGGCCGTCGCCAGCCTCCAGCGCGGTGCAGTCAGCGGCGAAGCCGGTCTCGAGCAGCGCGGCGACGCGGCCCGTCAGGTCGCGGCCGCGGATGGTCGAGGCCAGGAACACCGCCCCGACGCCGAGCTCCTTGGCGACGCGGGCCGCGGTCGCGGCGGCGCCGTCGGCGGAGTGGGCGTCGGCGCCGGCCACCAGCACCTTGTCGGCGCCAGCGGCGCCCAGCGCCGCGGCGTCGATCTCGGCCTTCTCGGTGGCCAGGGCGGTCACCGCGCCGCCTCGTGCGGCTTGCTGCGCCGCGCCGAGGGTCTCGAGGGAAGCGGGACGGACCTGGCCGTCGCGGGCTTCGAGGATCACGAGGATGTCGGTCATTTCTCTGTCCTCCGCTTACAGGACCTTGGCTTCGTTCTTGAGCGCATCGACCAGCTCGGGCACCGCGGCGGCGCCTTCGCCGACGATCCGGCCGGCCGGCCGCGCCGGCGGCAGGACCATCTCCAGGACCTCGACGGCCTTCGCTTCGATCGCGACCTCCTGAGTCTCGAGCGGCTTCTTCTTGGCCGCCATGATCCCCTTCAAGCTGGCGAAGCGCGGCTCGTTGAGCCCCTTGTGGCAGGTCACCGCGCAGGGCAGCGGCGCCTCGACGGTCTCGCGGCCGCCCTCGACCTCGCGCTGGCACACGACCTTGCCGTCGGCAAGGCTGAACTCCACCACCTCGCTGATGCAGGGCACGCCGAGCAGGGTGGCGACCATCGGCCCGACGCCGTGCTGGTCGCGGTCCACCGCCTGCTTGCCGAAGAACAGCAGGTCGAAGCTGCGGCCGCGGATGGCGTCCGCCAGGACCCGCGCGGTGGTGGCGCCGTCGGCGCCGGGCGCGTCCTCGCTGCTCAGCAGCAGCGCCGCGTCGGCGCCCATCGCCAGCACCGTGCGCAGCTCCTTCTGGGCCGCGCCGTCGCCGAAGCAAATGGCGGTCACCGAGCCGTCGCCGGCCGCCTCCTTCTGCTTGAGGGCCTCCTCGACGGCGAACTCGTCATAAGGATTCAGGATGTACTCGACCCCGCTCGGGTCGAGCGACTTGCCGTCGCCGCCGACCTGCACACGGGTCGTGGTCGAGGGCACACGCTTCACGCAAACAATGGCTTCCAAGGGTTCTCTCCGGGATTCCAGAGCGGTCGTCCGAGGGTGGACAGCCGGACAATCTAACAGCGCGGGAGGGTCCTGGGACCGGTCCCGGTCGTTTGCCCTAAACCCCCGGGTGACTGGGCGTAAGGGCCGCCTCGGCGGCTCCTTCGCCGACCCGGCCGCCTCCCTGCCTCAACCCAAGGCGAAGCGCTTGCCCAGGTAGACCTCGCGTACCTTGGGGTCGTCCACCAGCTCCGCCGGCGCCCCCTCGGCCAGGACCTTGCCGCCGGCCAGGATGTAGGCCCGGTCGGTGATATGCAGGGTCTCGCGGACGTTGTGGTCGGTCAGCAGGATCGCGATCTTCTTCTGCTTCAGGCTCGCCAGGATCTCCTGGATCTCCTCGACCGCGATCGGGTCGACGCCAGAGAAGGGCTCGTCGAGCAGGATCAGCGAGGGCTCCGTTGCTAGGGTGCGGGCGATCTCCAGCCGCCGCCGCTCGCCGCCGGACAGCACCTCGCCCAGGCTCTTGCGGACGTGAGTGAGGCCGAATTCCTCGAGCAGGGCGTCGCAGCGGTCCTGGCGCAGGCGCGCGGCCACCCCGATCAGCTCCAGGATCGCCAGCAGGTTGTCCTGGACCGTCAGCTTGCGAAACACCGAGGGCTCTTGAGCCAGATAGCCCAGCCCCAGCCGCGCCCGGCGGTGGATCGGCAGCCGGGTGACGTTGCGGCCGCGGAAGTGGATCTGGCCGGCGTCGGGCGCCACCATGCCCATGCACATGCGGAAGGTGGTGGTCTTGCCGGCGCCGTTGGGGCCGAGCAGGCCGACGATCTCGCCGTCCTCGATGCCGATCGCCACCTCATCGACCACCCGCCGACCGCGGTAGGACTTCACCAGCCCTTCGGTCTCGAGCAGGCAGGCGGCGCAGCTCCTCAACGCACCAGCCCCATGCGCAGGCTCGGCCACAGCGGCAGGAAGACCGCCAGCGCGCGGCCCATCAGGTACTCACGCGGCACCAGCGCATGCGGCTGGCGCAGGTCCTTGTAGGCCAGGATCTGGTCTTCGGGGATCGAGAACAGCTCGCCTTGGCTGTCGCGGAAGGTCATGACCGTGTGGTCGCGGTCCCAGCGCGGGTTGTCGAAGAAGGGGTCCAGGCTGCCGCTGAAGTCGTCGCCGATCAGCGCCTCGCGGCCCTCCAGGGGCTCCACCAGCTGGATCTCGCGCGAGCTCCAGTCGCGGCTGTCGTGCGAGTTCTGGGTGTTGTCGCCCATCATGAAGTAGTGGCCCTCGGGCACCTCGAAGCTGCGCGGCAGGCTGCCGTCGCCCTGCAGGGTCGAGAGGTAGTGGATGTCCCGCTCGATCACCGGTGGCGCCAGGGTCCAGCCGCCCGCCGGCAGTTCCACGATGACGCCGTTGCGGCGGGCGCGCTCGTCGCTGGCGAGCACCAGGTCGCCGCTCTCGGCGGCCTGAGCGCCGCCGGCTTCGAGCTGGAGCTCGAAGTGCTGGTCCCAGTAGGCCAGGTCGAGCTCGACCGGCTGGCCAGCGGTCATCGCCAGGCTGCCTTCGCGTACCGCCCCGTCGGGCAGGCGCAGGCGGTAGCTTCCGGTCCCGGGGGCGAGCTCGAGCTCGAGCGGCCAGGGGCCGCACTGGAGGGTCAGGTGCAGCGGCGCGCCGCCGTCGGGGGTCGCGGCCAGCTGCAAGCGCAGGTCATGGACCAGGTTGCTGCCGCGGGAGCCGGTGCCCGAGACCGGCACCCGCCAGTAGATCGACTCGGGGAAGCCGTGGCGGTAGACGTCCTTGATGCGCTCGAACTTCAGGCTGCCCTTGCCGCGGAAGCGCAGGCTGCCGTCGGCCTCGGCGCTGTGGGCGCCGCTCGGGTCCCAGCCGGCCCAGGGGTTGTCGCCGGACTGCGGGACCGGGAACACCTGCTTCCACAGGCGCCGCTGGAGGTCGGCCGGCTTGCGTTGGATGACGAAGGGGTCGGCGCTGCCGAGGGCGCGGGTCCAGATGTCGCCGTTCTCGACCATCAGCTCCTCGTCGGGCATGCCGATCATGCGCTTGACGTAGTTCTGGTAGGTCAGCAGCGGGTAGCGGAAGACGACGACCTCCCAGCGCTTGGGCTCGCGGACCAGGAAGGAGAGCTTGTCGACCAGGACCCGGTCGTGGATCGAGCTGTTCGGGATCTGGGTCTGGCGGTCCAGCAGCTGGGTGCCCATCAGGGTGGGCATCATCGAGCCGGTCGGGATCTGGTAGGCCTCGAGGGCGAAGACCTTGAGGCCGAGCGCCATGACGATGGCGAAGACGCACATCTCGACCAGGTCGCGCAGCGGGTGCTTCGACTTCTCCTTCTTGGGCTTCTTGGCGCGGGCCATGGCGGCGATTCTACGGGGGCGCCGCTCAGCCGCCGGCGGGGGAGGTGCGGAAGGAGTCGGGCAGGGCCTGGATGCGGCGCAGGCGGAGCCAGGCCGGTTCCTTCGGGTACTGCTCCAGGACCCGCTGGACGCTTGCGCTGGGGCCGGTGAGGAGCAGGCCAGGGGCGTGGGAGTACGGGTCCTTGGCGACGCGCGGCACGTCGGTGAGGGAGGCGCCGGCCAGGCCGGCGCGGGCGTCGTCCGGGTCGAGGAGGCCGAGCTCGATGCCGGCGTCGGATCGGCGGATCGCCCAGGCGAGGTGGACCGGCTGGATATGGGACAGGAACATCATGGGCACGTCCTCGAGGTCGTCGCCGAGGAAATCGTCGAAGGAGGTGTCGAGGAAGAGCTGGTCGCCGACCTGGAAGACGTGGGCCTCGAGGATGACCGCTGAGGCGCCGCTCTGGTAGACGGTCATGTCATAGCCGGGGCCCTCCTGCCTGGCTCCAAATTCGAAGCAGGTGAGCTCCGGAGGTCCGTCGTCGGGCGCCTCCTCGACGTGGATCCAGAGGCCGGTCAGGCCTTCGAGGGCGATCGAGTCGCGGTCCTTGACCTGGTAGAAGGGCTCGATGGACCGAACCCAGCAGGAGCTGAAGAGGAGCAGGCAGGAGAGAGGGAGCAGGAGCTTCATGACGGAATCGGGCTGAGGGTTGCCCGACTCTACGTCCGGCGCCGGCGGTGGCGAGGCCGGAGATCGCCGGTTCTTCGGGGCCGCTCCTCGAATTTCGTGAGGGAGCGGAGACGGGGGCGACGCGCGGCCCGGCTCCTCGCCGGAAATCGAGGTGCGACATCGAATAACAATCGATGTCTGACCCCGATTAATCGCTCTGGAGGACGGCGAGGAAGGCCTTTTGGGGGACCTCGACGTTGCCGATGTTCTTCATCCGCTTCTTGCCCTCCTTCTGCTTGGCCAGCAGCTTGCGCTTGCGGGTGATGTCGCCGCCGTAGCACTTGGCGGTGACGTTCTTGGCCAGGGCGCGGATGCTCTCGCGAGCGATGATCTTGCCGCCGATGGTGGCCTGCAGCGCTACCTCGAACTGGTGGCGGGGGATCTCCTTCTGCAGCTTGCGCAGGATCGCCCGGCCGCGCTTCTCGGCGACGTCGCGGTGGCAGATGGTCGACAGCGCGTCGGCCTCGGTGCCGGAGACCAGGATCCGGACCTTGACCAGGTTGGCGGCCTCGAAGCGCGGCGCCTCGTAGTTCATCGTGCCGTAGCCGCGGGTCGAGCTCTTCAGCTTGTCGTAGAAGTCGAAGATGATCTCCGACAGCGGCAGGTCCCAGGTCAGCATCACCCGCGTCGTCGACAGGTGCTCCTGGCGCATGAAGGTGCCGCGGCGCTCGGCGCACATCTTCATGACGTTGCCGATCGCCTCCACGGGCACGATCAGGTGGGTGACCACCTTCGGCTCTCGGATCTCCTGCCACTGGGTCGGGTCCGGCAGCTCGCCGGGCGAGTGGATGACGTGGGCGCTGCCGTCGTTGAGCTGCAGCTCGAAGGGCACCGTCGGGGCCGTCTGCACCACGTCCAGCCCGGTCTCCCGCTCGAGCCGCTCCTGCACGATCTCCATGTGCAGCAGGCCGAGGAAGCCGCAGCGGAAGCCGAAGCCGAGCGCGTCCGAGCTCTCGGGCTCGAACAGGATCGAGCTGTCGTTCAGCTTGAGGGTGTTCAGCGCCGTGCGCAGGTCCTCGAACTCCCCGGGGTTGGTGGGGTAGAGGCCGCACCAGACCATCGGCTGGGGCTCGCGGTAACCCTCCAGCGGATCCGCTTGGGCGCCCTTGGCGACGGTCACGGTGTCGCCCACGCGCACGTCCTCGAGCCGCTTGATGTTCGAGATCAGGTAGCCGGTCTCGCCGACGCCCAGCGAGCTGTGCGGCACCGGCTTGGGCGAGAACTTGCCCAGCTCGAGCACCTCGTAGTCGGCCCCGGCGCCGATCATGCGCACCATCTCGCCCTTGTGGATCTCGCCGTCGACGATCCGCAGGTAGACGATGACGCCGCGGTACTCGTCGTACTTGGCGTCGAAGATCAGCGCCCGCAGCGGCTTCTCCGGGGCGCCCTCGGGGGCCGGGATGCGCTCGACCACGGCCTTGAGCACGTCGTCCAGCCCCTCGCCGGTCTTGGCCGAGCAGCGGATCGCCGCCTCGCGCTCGAGCAGCAGCACGTGCTCCAGCTCCTCGGCGATCTCCTCGGGCCGCGCGTGGGCCAGGTCGCACTTGTTGAAGACCGGGATCACGGTCATGTCCTGGTCCAGCGCCAGCATGGCGTTGGCGACCGTCTGGGCCTGGATGCCCTGGGCGGCGTCGATCAGCAGCAACGCCCCCTCGCAGGCCTGCAGCGACTTCTCGACCTCGTAGGCGAAGTCGACGTGGCCGGGCGTGTCGATCAGGTTGAGCTGGTACTCCTGGCCGTCGATCTTGGCCTTCAGCGCCACCGCCGCGGCCTTGATGGTGATGCCGCGCTCCCGCTCCAGGTCCATCGAGTCGAGCATCTGCTCGGTGGACTTACGCTTCTCGACCGCCCCGGTGATCTCCAGGAAGCGGTCGGCGAGCGTCGACTTCCCGTGATCGATGTGGGCGATGATCGAGAAGTTGCGGATGCGCTCGGGCGGGAACGGGCGGGACATCAGCGGGTGGCGGGGAGGACGGATTCCAGGACTTCGCGCAGCTTGGCGACGGCCTCGCCGCGGTGGCTGACGGCGGCCTTCTGGGCGTGATCCAGGCGGGCGAAGCTGCAGCCGGACTCCTCATGATAGAAGAGCGGGTCGTAGCCGAAGCCGCCTTCGCCCTCCGGGGCGTCCAGGATCCGACCGGCGACCGTGCCGTCGACTGCGAACAGCAGCTCGCTGGGGCTGGCGACCGCGATCACGCACCAGAAGGAAGCGCCGCGCTCAGCGGCCGGGGTGTCGGCCAGCTTGTGCAGCAGCAGCTCGTTGTTGGCGGCGTCGCGCTGGTCTCCGTCCACCCCGGCGAAGCGGGCCGAGTAGACCCCCGGGGCGCCCTCCAGGGCGTCCACGCACAGGCCGGAGTCGTCGGCCAGGGCCCAGATGCCCGGTCCGAGCTGCTCCTCGGCCGCGGCGGCGAAGGCGAAGGCCTTCTTGGCGGCGTTGTCGAGGAAGTTGTCGGCGTCCTCTTCCACCTCGGGCAGGCCCTGGGGCAGGTCGGCGGGGCTGAGCAGCTCCACCGGCAGCCCGGCGCACATGGACTCGAGCTCGGCCAGCTTCTTGGCGTTGCCGGAGGCGATCAGGATGCGCTGCATCAATGGACCTTGTCGTGCTCAGCAGGCTCGCCCCGGTCCTTGGCGTACTCGGGGGAGTGGGCGCTGGTGGGCATGTTCAGGAGCTCCTGACGGAACTCCACCGGCAGGCCCGGCTCGAACTCGCCGATCACCATCATGGCCCGCTTCGTGCCGCGCACCCCCAGGCCGTCGCCGCCGATGATGGTGCGCAGGCCCTGGTCGTCGAAGTCCTCGGTGCGGTGGATGTGCCCCGCCAGCATCACGTCCGCGCCCATAGCCAGCAGCTGCTCGCGCAGCCAGTCGGCCTCGGCGGTGCGGTTGAGGGCGTGCGGGTCGTCGCGCGTGCCGCGCAGCACCCGCGGGTCGGCGAAGGGGCGGTGGGTGAACACCACCAGCGGCCCGGGCGGCGGGCTGGCGGCCAGCTCCTCGAGCAGCTCGCCGCGCTTGCCGCGGCCGGCGGGCACCAGGTCGGCGGCGGTGTCGAGGTTGAGGAAGTAGACCCCCTCGAGCTCGAAGGCGCCGTTCATCGGGCCGAAGTACTCCTGGAAGTAGCGGAAGCGGTCGCGCGTGCCGCCGTGGAAGTCGTGGTTGCCGATGGCGACGTAGCTCGGCATCGCCGCCTCGCGGATGACCTGGGCCGCGGACTCGAAGTCGTCGTCGTAGTAGGCGATGTCGCCGACGTGGATGACGAAGTCGGCGCCCAGCTCGGCCGCCCGCTGGTAGTTCCAGCGCAGCTCGCCGCGGCCGCCGGCGTCGCCGATGACGGCGAAGCGGTAACGCTCCCGCGCGGGGAAGCGCAGCTCGATCTCGCGGTTCTCGCCCATGCCCCAGTCGACCTTCAGCCGGCGCGACAGGCCGTCGCGGCTCAACTCCTCGACGCCCTCGCCGATCAGCTCGGCCTCGGGGTGCACGTTCTCGATCGTGAGCTCGGTGGAGCCGGCCAGGGTCACCTCGAACAGCAGCTTGGGCGACGGCGCCCAGGCCCGGAACACCACCGGCGGCACCGACTCGCGGCGGTAGGCGCCGAGGCCGTGCAGCCGCCAGCCGTCCGGGCTCTTGAGCACGGTCGACACCGGCGACGGGTCGAATTGCAGCGGCGGGTAGCGGAAGCCGCGCTGGAGCCCGTAGGCCAGCACCGCCGCCAGCAGGACCCCGCCCCAGATCAGCAGGCGCTTCTTCATGGTCATACCGGCAGCCCGGCCTCGACCGCGGCCTTCTGCATCGCCGCCAGCTCGGCGACGCCGTTCATGCCCAGGTCGACCAGGCGGTTGAAGACCTCGCGCTCGAAGGGCAGGTCCTCGGCGGTGCCCTGGACCTCGATGATCTTGCCCGAGCCGGTGCCGATGACGTTCATGTCGACCCCGGCCTCGAAGTCCTCGCCGTAATCCAGGTCCAGGAACTCCTGGCCGGCCACCAGCCCGACCGAGACCGCCGTCGGCCAGTCGCGCATCGGCCAGTGGCGCAGCTGCCCGCGCGAGGACAGCGTCTGCAGGGCGTCGTGCAGCGCCACCGCGGCGCCGGTGATCGAGGCGCAGCGGGTGCCGCCGTCAGCCTGGACCACGTCGCAGTCGACGTGCAGGGTGTGGTCGGGGAAGGCGCTCAGGTCGATCACCGCCCGCAGCGCCCGACCGATCAGCCGCTGGATCTCGACGCTGCGGCCGTCGCGCTTGCCGAGCTCGCGGGTCTTCCGTCCCTGCACCGAACCCGGCAGCATCGAGTACTCCGCGGTCATCCAGCCCTGGCCCTTGGACTTCTGGAACATCGGCACCTTGGTCGCGGCGCAGACCGTGCACAGCACCTTGGTGCGGCCGACCTCGACCAGCACCGAACCGTCGGCGTTCTCGGCGTAGTTGCGGTGGAAGCGGACCGGCCGAAGCTCGTCGGCGTCCCGATCGTCGAATCGTTTCATCGCGGATTCCCTCTAGGCTCCTGGGGCGGCGAGCGGCTGGAGCTCGGGCAGCAGGCCCGCGGCCCGCGTCACCTCTTGGCCCTCTCGTCCCCAGGTCAGGCCTCGTCGAACAGAGAATTCTAGCAGCGGGCCGGCGGCGATGGGCTCTGGACCCGCGGCGCGCACCCCGTGCGGCGCCCACCGCCGCAGCCGCTCGAGGAACTCCGCCTCGAGGGCGGCCGGCCCGGCCTCGGCGTACTCCACCCAGCGCGCCTCGAGGCCGGTCAGCAGCTCGACCAGCAGCCCCTCCCGGTCGACGGGGGCCGGCGCCAGCTCCGCCAGGCAGGCGGTGGGGTAGGGGGCGGCCGCGGGCGGGGGCGCGGCGTGGACGTTGATCCCGAGGCCCAGCACCAGCGCCGGCGGCGAGGTCGAGGGCACCTCCGCCAGCAGCCCGGCGACCTTGGCGCCGTCGATCAGCAGGTCATTGGGCCACTTCAGGGCCGCCGGGCGGCCGCAGCAGGCCTCGGCCGCGGCGGCCAGGGCGCAGCCGACCAGCAGGCCGGCGGCCGGGTAGGGCTCGGGCGGCGGCAGCGCGCACAGGCTCAGGGCCAGGTTGGCCCCGGCCGGCCCCGCCCACCAGTCCCGGGCCTTGCGGCCGCGGCCTCCCGGCTGGTGCTCGGCCAGGAGCAGCACGCCGTCGCAGGCCTCGGCGCCCTGCTCGGCCAGCCGCTGGCGCAGCGCGTCCGAGGTGCTCGGGCACTCGGCCAGCACCTCCACCCGCCGCGCGAGCCTGCGGTCCGCCGGCAGCGCGGCGGCGATCCGCGCGGCCCGCAGCGGCCTCATTGGCCGATTCGCGGGTCCAGCCGCTCGCGCAGCCGCTTGATCACGTTGGAGTGGATCTGGCAGACGCGGGACTCGGTCAGCTCCATCAGCATGCCGATCTCCCGCAGGGTCAGGCCCTTCAAGTAGTAGTACTCGAGGATCATCCGCTCCTTGGGCGTCAGGGCCCGCGTCAGGACGGCCATCATGTCCTTGCGGTTCACGAGGTCCAGCGGGTCCGCTTCCGCGGACTCGCCCAGGGTGTCGATGTCCGACTCCGTGTCGCCGCTGGGGGACACCCGCCGGTCGGACAGGTTGTGCATGGCCCGCGGGTGGGCCTTCTTCAGCATCATCTGGAGGTCGTCCTCCTCGACGTCGAGGGCCTTGGCGATCTCCTGGTCGGTCGGCTCGCAGCCGTAGCTGGCCTGGAAGGTCTGGCGCAGCGCGTTCAGCTTGCTGGCCCGCTGCCGCACCAGCCGCGGCACCCAGTCCTGGCTGCGCAGGGCGTCGAGGATGGCGCCGCGGATGCGGGTGCTGCAGTAGGTCTTGAACTTGACGCCGCGCTCGGGGTCGAACTTGCCGATCGCGTCCATCAGGCCGAAGGTGCCCTCCTGGGCCAGGTCGTCGGCGTCGACGCTGTTGGGCAGGTTGCGGCAGATCCGCTCGGCGATGAAGCGCACCAGGGGCTGGTGGCGCTCGATCAGCTCGTTCTTGAGGGCGTCGTCGCTGGTCTCGTTGAATTGCAGCCACAGCTCCTCGGCGGTGAGCCTCGGTTCTTCCAGCTCGTCGGGCGTCGGCTCGCGTTCGGGGTCCATGGGCAGTCGATTCTAGGCGCGGCGCAGGGGCCGACGCTACTCCCCGTCGACCTGAACCAGGCTGGCGATCTCGATCCCGTGCAGCGGCGCCCGGCCGCCGAGGAAGCTGAGCTCGACCACGAAGGCGGCTCCGACCACCTCCGCGCCCAGCCGCCGGACCAGGTTGAGGGAGGCCGCGGCGGTGCCGCCGGTGGCCAGCAGGTCGTCCACCAGGACCACCCGGTCGCCGGGGCCGGCGGCGTCGTGGTGGACCTCGAGGGTGCTGGTGCCGTATTCCAGCTCGTAGGACTCCTGGTGGGTCTTCCAGGGCAGCTTGCCGGGCTTGCGCAGCGGCACCAGGGCGATCCCCAGGCGCTCGGCCAGGGGGGCCCCGAACAGGAAGCCGCGGGACTCGATGGCGGCGATGGCGGTGGGGGCCATGGGCCGGACCAGGGCCTCGAGGGCGTCGTTGGCGGCGCGGAAGGCCGCCGGGTCCTTGAGCAGCGGGGTGATGTCCTTGAAGACGATGCCCGGCTTGGGGAAGTCCGGGACGTCGCGCAGGTGGGATTCGAACGGCATCACATTTCCTCGGGGGTGGGCACGCCGAGCAGGCCGAGGCCGAGGGCCAGGACCCGGCGGGTGCGGTCGACGGCGGCCAGGCGGACCGACTCCAGGGCCGGCTCGGAGCCGAGCACCCGGCGGTCGCGGTAGAAGGAGTTGGCGGCGGCGGCGATCTTGAGCAGGTGCTGGGCCAGCAGCATCGGCTCGTGCTTGTCGGCGGCTTCGCGCACCGCTTGCGGCAGGCGGCCGAGCGCGACCAGCAGCTCGGGCGAGTCGGCCAGCAGCGCCGGGTCGAGCTCCTCGAGCGCCGGCACCGGCCGCCCGGCCTTGCGCAGGATGGCGCAGCAGCGGGCGTGGGTGTACTGCAGGTAAGGGCCGGTGTCGCCCTCGAAGGACAGCACCTCCTTCCAATCGAAGACCACGTCCTTGCCGCGCTGGTGCTTGAGGTCGTGGAAGATCACCGCGCCGACGCCGACCATCTCGGCCGCGGCGGCCTTGTCGGGCATGTCGGGGTTCTTCTCCTCGATGACCTCGCCGGCCAGCTCGACGGCGCGGTCGAGCAGCTCCTTGAGCGCCAGCACCCGGCCCTCGCGGGTCGAGAGCTTGCCCTCGGCCATGCGGATCAGGCCGAAGGGGATGTGCTCGATCCGCTCCGACCACGCCTGCCCGGCCTTGTGCAGCGCCGCCTTGAACTGGCGGAAGTGCAGCTTCTGCTCCTGGCCGACCACGTAGAGGGCGCGGTCGAATTCGAACTCCTCCCAGCGCGACTTGGCCGCCGCCAGGTCACGGGTGGCGTAGAGCGTGGTGCCGTGGGCGGTCTTGACCAGGCAGGGGGTGCTGATGTCCTCGCTCTCCAGGTCGACGATGGTCGCGCCTTCGCTCTCTTCGAGCACCCCTGCGGCGTCCAGCCACTCCAGCAGCGGCGCCAGCTTGTCCTCGTACCAGGACTCGCCGCGCACGAAGTCGAACTCCGAGCCCAGGCGGGCGTAGACCTTGTCGAATTCCCGCATCGACAGCTCAGTGAAGTGCTGCCAGACCGCGCGGGTGTCGTTCTGCTCCCCGGACTCCAGCTCTTGGAAGGCGGCCTTTGCCTGCTCCTTGAGCGTCTCGTCGGCCTCCTCCTCCTGGTGGTAGCGGACGTAGAGCTCGAGCAGGTGGCCGATCGGGTCGGCCTGCAGCGCGTCCTCCGCGCCCCAGCGGCGCCAGGCGGCCACCAGCTTGCCGAACTGGCTGCCCCAGTCGCCGATGTGGTTGAGGCGCACCACCCGGTGCCCGAGGTGGGCGTAGAGCCGCGCCAGCGCCGCGCCGATCACGGTGCTGCGCAGGTGGCCGACGTGCATCGGCTTGGCGATGTTGGGCGAGCTGTACTCGACCAGGGTGGTCTCGTCGCTACGGCCGCCGGCGAAGTCGTCCCGGCCGCAGTCGGCCAGGATCGTGGCCGCCAGCGCCGCCCGGTCGACCGTGAAGTTCAGGAACGGGCCCGCCGCCGCGGCCGAGACCTCGGCCACCTCCATTTCGGTGGCGAGCTTGGCCGCCAGGGCCGCCGGGTTGCCGCCGTGGTCCTTGGCGAAGCGGAAGCAAGGCAAGGCGAAGTCGCCGAGCTTGTCCTGGCGCGGCCGCTCGAGCTGCAGGGAGTCGGCGGGCGCGTCCAGCGCCGCGGCCAGGGCTTCGCGGATGCGGGCGGCGTAGAGGTCGAGCCCTTGGAGGGCGGGGGCGGGGGGTGCGTTCATTCCAGGGTGTCGCCGTAGAGGGGCTCGAGCACGTCTTCCACCGGGCGGCCGAGCAGCCCGGCGATCTCGCCGGCGTGCTCGCTGGTCAGCTCGCAGGCGCGCTCCAGCCAGGCGGACTGGCCGTAGCGCTGGTAGAGGTCGCGATAGCGCTCTTCGAAGCCGACTACGGTGCTGTGCCGGACGCTGGAGTCGGCCACCGAGAGCACGCTGTCGGCCAGGGTCCAGCCGGGCGGGTCGATGGCGGCGTAGACCCGCTCGATGAAGGAGTCGCGGAAGTGGGTGCTCTGGCGCAGCTCTTCGGGAGCGCGGCCCTTGAGCCAGTGGGTCAGGCAGCCGCGGCCGGCCTCGGACCGCCCCAGGGAGCGCAGCAGCACGAAGCCGGACCAGCCGTGGAAGGGGCCGTGGGTCAGGCTGCGGCCGATGTCGTGGAGCAGCGCCTGCACCTCGAGCTCGGCCAGGTCGACCGGCGCGCCGGCCTGCTGCAGCGCCTCGCCCAGCCGCACCGCCACCCGGGCCACCTGGCGGCAGTGCCAGGGCCAGGGCTCGCCCTCGGGGGCGTGCGCGTCCAGGAGCAAACGGGCGTCTTGCGGGCTCATCGAGCCCGGCATTCTAGCCCACCCGCGCGGCCGCCCGGATCAGGCTGCGCCGCAGCTCCTGGTGGTCGAGCCGGTCGAGGGCGTCCCGCTCGCCGAACCAGCCCCAGTCGTCGTGCTCCTCCGAGCTGCGGACCTCCTGGCCGTCCGGAAGCTCCGCCAGATAGAGCACGACCCGCTTCCAGCGCTCGCGCGGCCGGTAGGAGGATGCGTCGGCGAAGCAGGGGTCGAGGTCGCCCGGCTCCAGGGCGACCCCGGTCTCCTCGAGCAGCTCGCGCAAGGCGCCGGCGGCCGGGTCGGCGTCGGCGGTGTCCAGGTGGCCCTTGGCAAAGCCCCAGGTGCCGTGGAGGGCGTTGCGCAGCAGCAGGAACTCCGGGCCCGCGGGCCCAGGACGCCAGAGCACCACCCCGGCGGCCAGGATCGGGTCTTCCGGGGTGCCGGCCGCGGGCCGCCGCGCGGGAGGAGGAGCGCCAGGCATCGACCGGAATTTAGCACCGCTCCCGTGTCCTTCCGGATCGAGAAAAACCATGTTCAACTCCGGCGGGAGCTCTCGTTCTCCTCGCTATGTCCGCCACCTCCGATCCCCTCGCCGCGGCGGCGGTGCGCACCGTCGCCGCCGTCGCCCTGCTCCTGCTCGCCGCCGCCGCGCCGGCCGCCGCCCAGACCCACTCCTGGAACCACGACAGCCCCGGGAATTGGAGCCAGCCCCTCCAATGGACGCCGAACGGCGTCCCGAACGCCCCCGGGCACTGGGCCGCCATCGGCGTCTCGAGCGGCACCCCCTACACCGTGACCCTGGACATGGACGCGGTGCTGGACCAGTTCAGCTTCGGGGCCGGGAACGCCACCTTCGCGGCCTCCGGCCGCACCCTCACCGTCAACGGCGCCTCGGTGCTGAGCGGTAGCTGGATCGACTGGACCCACTCGGCTTGGGTGGGGCCGGGCACGATCCAGAACCAGTCGACCCACTTTCGAGCCCGCGGCAGCTCCACCCTCGGCAACATGAGCAATGACGGCCTGCTCGACCTGCTCGGCAGCAACAACGGCGGCAATTCGAACCTGACGATCACTGGCGCCGTGAGCAACAGCGACACCGTGCGGCTCAATTCCGAGGATTCGAGCTACGCCTCGGCGCTGCACATCAGCGGTCCGCAGTTCGTCAACAACGCCACCTTCGAGTCCCTGGCCGGCGCCGGCGGCGGCCGCAGCGTCAACGGCCCCTTCCTGAACAGCGGCATCGGCAGCACCCGGCTCGAGGCCTCGACCGTCTTCAGCGGCGGCCCGGTGGTCAACCAGGGCGCCTGGGAGGTCCAGTCGGGCGCTGCCCAGACCTTCGGCTCCGGCGTCCGCTTCGAGAACTCCGGCCCGCTGACGGTGGACGGCAGCTTCCAGCTCGGCAGCGGCACCTTCTCCTGGATCGGCGGGCCGGTCGCCGGCACCGTGGCGTTGACCCACTCGACCCTCGAGCTGGGCGCCGGCAACACCGACTCCGGCCTGTTCCAGGTCGAGGGCAGCTCGGCGGTCAGCGGCGACCTGCGCAGCCTCCAGCAGGTCCGGGTGCAGGGCAACTCCCGCGGCGGCAACGCCGCCCTGAGCCCGGCCTCCAGCTTCCAGAGCGCCGGCGTGCTCCGGCTGGAAGCCGCCGACAGCACCTACGCCGCCTCCCTGAACCTGACTCCCGGCGACGCCTTCACCAACCTGTCGGGCGGCGCCCTGCAGATCTACCAGGGCAGCGGCGGCGGCCGCAACCTGGTCGGGGCCTTCGACAACCAGGGCCTGGTCGACATGCAGTGGCCGGCGACCTTCTCCACCGGCCCCTTCACCAGCACCGGGGTCTTCAACATCGGCCCCGCCGCGGTCTTGAACTTCGGCAGCAACGTCGGCTTCCGCGTCGACGGCGGCGTGCTGGACATCCAGGGCGCCTTCCAGATGTCCAGCGGCACGCTCGACCTGGACGGCGGCGCCGTCACCGGGGTGCCGGAGCTGACGCACTCGACCCTGAACGTCCTCAGCGGCTACGGCGCTCCGGTCGAGGTCCTGATCGAGGGCAGCTCGGTCCTCAACGGGCCGCTGCTGGCCGGGCACACCGTGCAAGGCCAGGGCTCCTCGCGCGGCGGCAACTCCAACCTGAGCTGCCCCGGAGGCCTCACCAGCGCCGGCACCCTGCTGCTCGACGCCAGGGACTCCACCTACGCCAGCAACCTGACCATGGGCACGGGCCCGCTGCAGAACGCCGGCACCCTGCGCTTCGCCGCGGGCCCCGGCGGCGGCGCGCGCGGCTTCACCGGTGAGCTGGTGAACAGCGGCCAGGTCCACGCCGACACCTCGGCCACCTGGTGGACCGGCCCCTTCACCAACCACGCCGACCTGAGCGTGGCCTCGGGCGCGGTCCTGACCCTCGCCAGCGGCACCAGCTTCGTGCAGGACGGCGGCAGCCTCCAGCTCGACGGCGCCCTGCAGCAGAGCTCGGGCAGCTTCCAGCTCGACGGCGGGACCATGACCGGCGTGCCGGAGCTGACCCACGCCGCCCTCGGCCTCGGCCCCGGCTTCACCGCTCCGGCCGAGGTCCTGGTCGAGGGCAGCTCCAGCCTCTCCGGCGCGGTCTCCGCCGGCCAGACCGTGCACGGCCAGGGCTCCTCGCGCGGCGGCAACTCCACCCTGACCGCCGCCGCCGGCCTCGACAACGCCGGCGACCTGCTCTTCGATTCCCGCGACAGCAGCTACAGCAGCGCCCTGGTCGTCGCCGGCGGACCGCTCAGCAACACCGGCACCGTGCGCTTCGCCGCCGGCCCGGGCGGCGGCGCGCGCAGCTTCGGCGGCGAACTGATCAACCAAGGCCTGTTCGCGGTCGACACGGGGTTGACGATGAACACCGGCCCGTTCGCCAACCAGGCCGACTTCCGGGTCGCGGCCGGGCAGGCGCTGACGGTCTCCAGCGGCCTCCAGTTCACCCAGGAGGCCGGAACGCTCCAGTGCGACGGCAGCTTCCTGCTCAGCTCCGGCACCCTACGCCTGGCCGGCGGCACCACCGCCGGCGCGCTGGCGGCGACCCACTCCGCGCTGGAGATCGATCCCGCCTTCGCCGGCGCCTGCGAGGTCGAGATGGAGGGCAACTCCACCCTCGGCGGCGGCTTGCAGGCTGGCCAGGCGGTGGTGGTGCGCGGCGCCGCCCGCGGCGGGCAGGCCACCCTGACGGCCTCCGCCGGCCTCATCAGCTCCGGCGTCCTGCGCCTGGATTCGCGGGACAGCGGCTACCAGGCCAAGCTGGTGGTGAACGGCGGTCCCTTCGCCAACCAGGGCCTGCTCGAGGCCGCGGTCGGCGCCGGCGGCGTCCGCAACGTCACCGCCGACCTGCAGAACGCGGGCACCATCCGCGTCCGGGACGGCGCCAGCCTGGCCTTCTCGGGGACCGGCCTCACCAACCTCGCGGCCGGCCGGCTGGAGGGCGAAGGCGACCTGGACGTCACCGCCGTCGGCGGCCTGGCCAACAATGGCGCCGTGGCTCCCGGCCTCGACGGCGTCGGCAGCCTGTCCCTCACCGGCGACCTCGGCTGCGGGCCGGACGCCATCCTGGAGGTGGAGCTGGGCGGCTTCGCCCCCGGTACGGACCACGACCAGCTGAGCGTCAGCGGCACCTTCGCCGCCGACGGCACCCTGGCGGTGGTCGCCCTGCCGGGCCACACGCCCCAGATCGGCGACCAGTACACCGTCGCCACCGCCGGCAGCCTCGTCGGCCGCTTCCGGACCATCGAGACCGCCGGCTTCCCGCCGCTGCACGGCGTCCGCCCGCGGATCCAGGGCGGCGCCCTGGTGCTGACGGTGGTCTGGGACGCTCCGCAGCCGGGCAACAAGCCCTTCCGTCTCGGCCTGCAGCCGCCGGATCCGGGGCTGGCGGGACAGGACAACGACTTCGTGGTGCTGGCCGCTGGCCAGGGCAAGACGGTCCAGCTGCTCTACGGCAGCGCCGCCGGACACACCACGGTGCCGAACTGCCCCGGCCTGTCCCTGGGGATCGACAACGCCCAGCTGCTCGGCAGCGGCGAGGGCGGCGGCGCGCAGGGCCGGGCGACGATCACGGTGAGCGTGCCGGCGAGCTTCTCCGGTCAGACCCTCCTGTTCCAGGCGCTCGAAGCCAGCACCTGCCGGGTCAGCAACGTCGTCAGCTACAGCTTCCCCTGATCGCGCGGGCCGACGTCGGGCGCGGGTAGAATCCGCGCCCGATGGGCCACCTCCCCCAGGACGCTCGCTGCTGCCGGGCGGTGATCGCCGGGCGCCGCGGCTGCGGCCCCGACGCCTTCGTGCTCGAGCTGGACTTCGAGCAGGACTTCGCGCCGCTGGCCCCGGGCCGCTTCGCCATGCTGACACCGGAGCAGCCGGGGGCCTTGACCGTGCCGCGGCCCTTCAGCGTCTACGACCAGCTCGGCCCGCGCCGGATCAGCTTCCTGATCCAGGTGCTCGGCGCCGGCACCCGGGTCCTGGGCGAGCTCCCCATCGGCGCCGAGGTGGTCTGCACCCTGCCGCTGGGCAACGGCTTCACGCTGGCCCCGCCCGACCGCGAGGTCGCCTTGGTGGCCGGCGGGGTGGGCAGCGCGCCCTTCCTGCTCTACGCCCGCCAGCGCGTCGAGGCCGCCGCCCTCGCCCCGACAGCCGCCGCCAGCCACTTCCTCTACGGCGCCCGGAGCGCCGACCGCCTCTACGACCGGCAGAGCTTCGCCATCGACGGCCTGCGGAGCCTGGAGGCCACCGACGACGGCAGCCTCGGTTTCCACGGCAACGTCGTCGCCTGCCTCGCCGCCGAGCTGGACGCCGGCCGCATCGGCGCCGAGGCCCTGCTCTGCGCCTGCGGCCCGGAGCCGCTGCTGCGGGCCTTCGCCGCCTTCGCCCGCGACCGCGGGCTGGAGGCCCAGCTCAGCCTCGAGACCTACATGGGCTGCGGCATCGGCGTCTGCAACGGCTGCCCGACCGAGACCGCCCCGGGCGGCGCCTTCGGCGACTGGCCCTACGCCAAGACCTGCCTCGACGGCCCGGTCTTCGCGCTGGCCGACGTCGCCCTCTAGCCCGCGCCGATTCAGCCCTCTTCCGAGTCCTGCTCGGGATCCTCTTCCGGCTCCTCCTCGTCCCCGGCCAGGTAGCCGAGGGCGGTCAGCTCCTCGAGCATCTCGGGCGACATGCGGTCCTTCGAGCGCACCTCGGGGTAGAGCTGGAAGCGCTTGCGCAGGGCCTCGGTGCGCTCCTGGAAGGCGATCCGGTCGCGCCGCGCGCGGCTCAGCAGCTCCTGGCCGTGGGGCGTGGCCGCCAGGTCCTGGCGCTCGCCGCGGTCGCCGATGGGGTCGTAGACCTCGGCCTGCTGCTCGGGCGAGACGAAGAAGATCGCCTTGCCGTCGGCGTAGCGGAAGGCCGACAGCACGAAGGGGGCGTTGGCCTGGGCGACGTACACGGCGTCGGCGGGCGTGGGGGTGGGCCGACGCAGGTCGACCACCCGGCCGGCGGCCATCTCCGGCACCGGCGCGCCGAGCTCGGTCAGCAGGGTCGGCATCAGGTCCACCAGGTCGATCAGGTCGCCGCGGCGCTCGCCGCGGGGGCCGCCGGGCAGGCGGGCGATCAACGGCACCCGGAGGGTCTCCTCCCAGAGCTTGTGGTGGCCCCAGTAGTCGTGCTCCCAGAATTCCTCGCCGTGGTCGGAGGTGACGACGATGGCGGTGTCCTGGTCGAGGCCGCTCTCCCGGAGGTACGCCCGCAGCCGCGCGAATTCGTCGTCGACCATGGCGATCTCGGCGTCGTAGAGCGTGCGGACGAAGGCCTGGTCCTCGGGGCTGAAGCCCTGGGCCTCGAACAGCGGCTTGAAGAAGCGCTCCTGCGGCTTGTTGATCGGGTTGGCGAGCGGGTTCTCCGCCACCCACTGCCGCGCCTGACGCACCGCCTCCCGCAGCGGTCCCCGGTAGTCGGGGTCGAAGCGGTCGACGTACTCCAGCTCCGGCATGTAGGGGCTGTGGACCTCGTAGGTGTGGAGGAACAGGAAGAAGGGCCGCTCCGGGTCGCGCTCCTCGCGCAGCCACTCCAGCGCCCGGTCGACCCGGCCGCCGACGCCGGTGGTCTTGGACTCGAACAGCTCGAAGCCCTGGTGCAGGCCGCGCTCCTCCTTGACGAAGCCGCCGTCGGCGATGCCGGCGGTCTGCCAGCCGGCGTCGCGCAGGGCCTCCGCCAGCGTGACGGCGTTCTCGGACAGCTTCGGGAACACCGTGGCGCCGCCCTCCAGCTCGGTCTTGTTCCACACCAGGTGGGTGTTGGGGTAGAGCGAAGTGAACAGGCTGGCGTGGCTGGTGGCGGTGTAGGGCGAGGGCGCGAAGGCGTTCTCGAACAGCACCGACTCCGCGGCCAGGGCGTCCAGGCTGGGGGAGGTGTCGCGGTCGTGGCCGTAGCAGCCGAGGCGGTCGGCGCGCAGGGTGTCGGCCACCACCAGGACCAGGTTGCGGCTCCCGGCGGCGGCTTCGCCAGAGCGGAGGCCTGAACCGGCGGGATCCGGGGCGGGAGCCGGCGGCCCGGCGGGCTCACCGGAGGGGCCGCAGCCGGCAGCCAGGAGCAGGGCCGGGACCGCGGCGAGAGGGCGGAGCGGGGTCTTCAGCGGCATCAGGGACGGGACCAGTCTACGCGCCAGTCCGGCTCCACCGAGACCAGGCGACCAGTGACGTCCTCGCAGTCGTCCTCGACCCCGGCCCGCCGCCAGCAGTCGAAGAAGGGGCCGGCGCGCCACTCGCGCTCGGATTCCCGCGAGCGCCACAGCGACAGCGACAGGAAGCGGGCCTCCTCGGCCTCGGCGCGCCACAGGCCGCAGGCGAGCACCCCGGCCGCGCGCATCGCCGGGTCCCAGATGTCGCCCTGGGTCTGCATCAGGTGGTCGGCGCGGTTCGGCAGCAGCCGGATCTCGGCGATCCGCAGGTAGCCGCCATCGCGGCCGGCGATCCCGGCCAGCGGCGGCTGGGAGCTCGCCAGGCCGACCCGGCGCCAGCGGCTGACCTGGATCTCCTGGATCAGCGGCTGCTGGCGGCTGGCCTCGAAGAGCGGGTCGTGGCGCTCGCTCATGAAGGCATCCACCGCGGCCTCGTCGCGCCAGAAGCCCAGGATGACCGCCTCGTCGTGGTCGGCCAGGGACCAGCCGCCGGTCTGGCCGCGGAAGCCGTCGCATCCCGCCAGGCCCTGCCAGGCGCGCTGGCCGTGGCCGAAGGCGGCGTGGTGCTCGGCCGCGACGCGGCAGGAGATCAGCTTCAGGATCGAAGCGGGGTCGGCGTGGGCGGCGGGCGACCGCTCTGCGGAAGGCGGGACTTCGGAATTCACGGGCGGCTGGCTAGCGCAGGGCCTGGGGGAGGGCGGCTGGCTCCAGCCGAGTGTATCCTCTGAGCCCCATGGAATCGTGGTCCATCCAGGTCGAGAAGGAGTACCTCAAGTTCTCCGCCGCCCACTTCCTGATCTTCCCCAGCGGGGACGCGGAGCGGCTGCACGGGCACAATTACAGGGTCTTCGTCCAGCTCGAGGCGGAGCTCTCGGCCTTCGGGCTGGTGCTGGACTTCAAGATGGTCAAGCCGGTCATCCGCGAGCTGGTGGACGCCCTGGACGAGCACTGGCTGCTTCCCGGCGAGCACCCCGAGCTCGGCATCGAGCGCCGCGGGGACGGCGTGGTCGAGGTCCGCTACCGAGACCGCTACTACGCCGCCCCCGAGCAGGACGTGATCGTGCTGCCGGTCAACAACACCAGCGCCGAGAACCTGGCGGCCTGGTTCGGCCGCGAGCTGCTCGAACGGCTGCGCCAGCGCTTCCCGGACGTGGACGCCCGAGGCCTGCTCGTCGGTATCGAGGAGACCTCGGGCCAGCGGGGCAACTACCGCTACGTCAAGGACTGACGTCCAGCACGATCACGGAGTCGGGCTCCAGGCTCACCGTGAGCCGGTTGCCGTCGATCTGGACCCCGGCCTCGGCGGCGCTCTCCTCGACCAGCGCTGCGCCCGGCAGCGAGTTGAGGAAGCTGCTCTGGGACAGACGGGCCAGCTTGAGGGTCCGGAAGTAGACGGCCAGGACCTGCTCCGTTTCCGCGACCGTGAGCCCCAAGGCGTTGGCCAGGTCGAGGATCGAGCCGGTCCACTCCAGGCCCGCGGGCGCGCTGCCGCCGAGCTCGGCGATCTTGACCAGGGCCTCGGCCTCGGCGGCCGCCTCGGCGTCCCGCTCGACCTGCTCCAGGTGCGGCCGGAGGTCCGCCAGCCGCGACGCCGGGGCGTTGTGGCTGGAGTCGAAGCGCCAGACGCGCAGGACCGACGGAGCGCTGCAGCCGTCCAGCTCCAGCTCGACGGTGCGGCCGTGTTCGAGCAGCTCGCCCGCGTCGGCGACGCGGTCGAGCACCAGCAGCACCTGGTCGGCCTGCTCGCCCGTCAGCTCCTCGGCGATCAGCGCCTGGCGGCTGGGCGGCGCGGTCAGGTTGCCGCCGGCGTCGCGGACCAGCTCGGCGGTGGTGCCCGGCTCCAGGCCGAACTCGCGGCAGCCGCGGGTCCAGACCCACTCCGGCTCCACCGTGTCGTTCCCGAGCACGATCCGGGCCCGGGCCCCGTCCCAGGTGGCGAGGACGCCGAGGGCGTACTCGTCCTCCGGCAGGCCGACGCCGAAGCGCGTCTCCTCCGCCATCGGGTAGGTCAGCTCCATGAGCCGCCAGACCGGCTTCTTGATGCCGCGCACGGTCAGCGCGCCCAGGCCCTTGCCGGTGAGGTCGGCGATGCCCTCCTGGTCGTCGGTGTCGAAGAGCATGAAGTAGGTGTTCCCGTCCAGGCCCTGGCCGACGGCGCTGCTGATCAGGGCGACGAAGTTGGCCGCGGCGGCGCTGCTGTCGAAGTCCATGCCCTTGCGCTGGGCGTTGGCGCGGACGTTCCACTCGGTGACGAACATCTTGGCGTCCATGCCGCGCGCCGCCATCTCGGCGTCGAGCCGCTCGGTGATCCGGGTGTAGCGCATCGAGGCGCCGATGCCGTAGTTGTGCCAGGAGAGGAAGTCGAGCGGCAGGCCCTCGTCGTCGGCGTGGTCGATCAGCGCGATCAGGGCGCTGTCGCCGGTGCCGAGGTCGGACTCGGAGCCGGCCAGGCCCATGCCGCCGACCTGGATCTGCGGGTACTGCGCGCGCAGCCGCGGCGCCAGGGCCTCGTAGATCGCCAGGTAGTCCTCGATGCTCCCGTTGAAGAACTCCGGCCGGTCGGGCTCGTTCCAGATCTCGACGTAGTCCGGCAGGGCGCCGGTCTCCCGCCGGATCTCGCCGAGCATGGCGATGACCGACATCGCCCAGCCGGCCAGGTCGGCCGGCACCGCGGTGATGCGGTCCAGGCTGGCGCCGCCGCCGCTCGCTTGGCCGCCGCCTCCGCCGCCCAGCAGCGGGATGCCCTCGGGGCTGCCGTAGACGGTCAGCAGCACCTCGAGGCCGGCCTGCTGCGCCCACAACATCTCCCACGCGGCCCACGAGACGTCCTCGGGGTGGTTCATGCGCACGTTCACCCGGAACAAGCCGCCGCTGCCGCTGAGGGCCGCGAAGCTGTCCTGGACGAAGCGGATGCCGCCCTGGTTGACGCCGCCCTTCACCGCCGCGCCAGCGGCCGGGTAGTGGCGGTCGAGGCGGATGGTCACGGTGTCGCCGCCGGCCGCCATGGCGGTCGAGGCGCCGGCGCCGCTGGCGCCCGCGGCCCCGTGGCCGCCCGCGCCGT
>CAYZXS010000008.1:91861-98747 GCA_964482495.1 uncultured Planctomycetales bacterium | reverse complement strand
CCCGCCACACCCACCTCCTCCACCTCCCCCCAACCCCATGGACGTCCCCCCGCAGATCCGCGAACTCGCCGACCGCTTCGCCCTGACCGGGCGCGTCACCGGCATCGCGCCCTTCCCCGGCGGGCACATCAACGACTCCTTCTTGCTGGAGGTGGTCGCCGGCCAGGGGGTCCAGCGCTACCTGCTCCAGCGCATCAACGGCGACGTCTTCCCGCGGCCGCACCAGATCATGCGCAACATCGAGCGGGTGACGGCGCACGTGATCGCCAAGTACCGCGCCGACGGCACCGACGACCTGGAACGCCGCTTCCTGACCCTGGTGCCGACCCGCGACGGCCACGGCTGGCTGCAGGACGGCCGCAGCGACGTCTGGCGGCTCTACCCCTACATCGAGGGCACCCGCTGCTACCTCGAGGTCCACAGCCCCGAACAGGCCGAGACCGCCGGCCGCGCCTTCGGCGAGTTCCAGCGGCTGATCGCCGACCTGCCGGGCGGGCCGCTGCACGAGATCATCCAGGGCTTCCACGACACGCCGGCGCGCTTCGCCGCCCTCGAGCGGGCGGTGGCGGCGGACCCGCTCGGCCGCGCCATCGGCTGCCAAGACCTGATCGACTTCGCCCGCTCGCTGCACCAAGAGGCGGCGGTGGTGGTCGACGGCCTCGCCGACGGCAGCATCCCGGAGCGTCCGGTCCACAACGACTGCAAGATGAGCAACGTGCTGCTCGACGAGGGCGCCGACCAAGCCCTGTGCGTGGTCGACCTCGACACCATGATGCCCGGCAGCGCCCTCTACGACTTCGGCGACATGATCCGGACCATGACCACCCGCGCCGCCGAGGACGAGACCGACCTCGACCGGGTGGTCGTCGAGCTGCCCTACTTCGAGCGGCTGCTGCGCGGCTACCTCGACGGCGCGGGCGAGCTGCTGGTGAACCGGGAGCTCGAGCTCCTGGCCTTCTCCGGCAAGCTGATCACGATGGAGCTGGCGGCGCGCTTCCTCACCGACCACCTGCTCGGCGACAGCTACTTCCGCATCCACCGCCCGAACCACAACCTCGATCGGGCGCGGGCGCAGTTCGCGCTGGTGCGGTCGATCGAGGCCAACCGGCCGGCGATGGAGGCCATGGTGGCCGCGGCGGCTGGCTAAAGCCGTTCCAGGCGCGTCACCCGGCCGAGCGCCAGCCAGTCCATGACGTAGAGGTTGCCGTCACCGTCCCAAGCGGCGGCGTGCGGCGCCAGGAACTCGCCCTGCGCCCACTGCTCCTTCGGCACGCCGTTGTTGGCGCGCTTGGCCGGGTCGGGCTGGTCGCCGAGCTGCGCCACGAGCTGGTTGTCGGGGCCGAGCACCGTGACGCGGCCGGCGAGGTCGGCGACCACCAGCTCGTCGCCGCGTTGCGCCGCCATGCACGGCCGGCGCAGCATGCCCTCGACCACCTCGAGCAGCTGGCCTTCGAGGTTGAAGAGCTGCAGCCGGGCGTTCTCGCGGTCGGCCACCACCAACCGCTCCTCGGCGCCGCGCGTGTCGAGCAGGATGCCGTGCGGCGTGCGGAAGCGGCCCGGCTCGGTGCCGGGACCGCCCCAGCAGCGGGTCCAGCTGCCGTCGGCGGCGTACTCGTGGATCAAGCCCTTGCCGTAGCCGTCGGCGACGTAGACCCGGCCGTCGCCGGCCACGGCCACGCCGGTCGGCCGGTACTCGCCAGCGCGGGCGTACTCGCCGGAGGCCTCGGGCCACGCCAGCGTCCGCAGCACCTCGCCGTCGAGGGTGGTCTCGAGGACCTCGTGACGGCCGGTGTGGGTCAGCCACAGCCGCTCCTCGCCGTCGCGCTCGACCAGGCACATGCCGTGCAGGCCGCCGGCCAGCTCGGCGCCCCAGCTGTCCAGCAGGCGGCCGTCGGCGGCGAAGACCATCACCGCCCGCTCGGTGTCGGTGTTGACGTAGATTCGGCCCAGCCGGTCGACCGCCACGCCGCCGTGGGTGTTGCCGAGCGGCTGGCCGTCCGGGAGCCGGCCCCACGCCGGGTCCCAGGCGTAGCGGTGGGTGGCGCTGCCGAGCCGCAGCCAGTCCGGGTCGGCGGCGCGGGGATCGGCGTCGGCGGGCCCGACGGCGCAGCCGATCGCGGCGGCGAGCAGCAGCAGGGTGGCGGTGGCGGCGTGGTGGCGGCGCATGCTGGAAGATACCCGTCTCCGAACGAGGTGGCGCTAGTCGACCTTGATCACGGCGTCGCAGCGCGGGCACTCCGTGATGCGCTTCCGGGCGCAGAGCCAAGCGCCGGCCGCCGCCAAGAGGACGGAGAGGACGCCGACCACGAGCGGGAGGCCCCGGGGCGCCGGAGCCGCCGAAGCCGCCTCCGCCGCCAGCAAGCCGTCGCCGGTCCAGCCGAGGGCGGCGGTCGCGAACCCGGCGACGGCGAACAGGAAGCAGGCGTAGCCGAGCAGGACCGCGGCCAGCGGGCGCCGGTAGGCCTTGCGCACGCGCAGCACGGGCTGGCGGCAGACGTTGCAGGTGATCCTCATTCCCATCCTTTCCAGGGGGGAGGCCGCTGGCGGTGTGATGGGGCCGCCCGACCCGGATCCGAAATCGACGCCTCTCCGCAGCTCTCGGACAGGGAGAGCATGGCAGATCGCGTCGGTGCGCGCAATCCGCCAAAACCCTCCATTTTCGTCCCGATTGGGGCTCTATCCTGCCATCCGGTGCCGACCCTCTTCTCCCTCCTGCTCGCGGTCGCGGTCCCGGCCGTCGCGCTCGTGCTCTACGCCCAGCACCGCCGCAGCCGCGCGCTGCGGGCGCTCGCACGAGAGCTCGGCTTCGCGTACTCCTACCGCCACCACGAGCTCGACCGGATGCTCCCCGGCGCCGCCCGCTTCGGTCAGCTCGCCGCGCGCCACCAGGCCTGGAACGCCATGCGCGGCGTCTGGCGCGGCACCGAGCTGGTGGTCTTCGACCACGCCATGAGCGAGTCCCGCGGCACCGAAGCCGAGCGCCACCGGACCACCGCGCTGTTCCTGACCGGGAAGCCGGCCCCGCCGGACTTCGAGATGGGCCCCGAGAACCTCGGCAGCCGCATCGGCAAGGCGCTGGTCGGCGGCGACGTCGACCTGCCGGACGCCCCCTGGCTGGACGCACGGATCCACCTGCGCGGCGGCTCGCGCGAGGCCGTCCGCGCTTGGTTCTCCGGCCCGCGCGCCCGGGCGCTGAAGCCGCTGCCGCTGCGCCTCGGCGCCCGCAGCGGCGACGGCTGGCTGGCCGTGTTCCACCCTTGGCGCCAGCTGCCGGCCGAAGGCATGACCGCCTTCCTGGACGAAGCGGTGGAGCTGGCCCGGGCGCTGCTCAGCTCCCCGGCGCCCGGAACGCCCCCGCCGCCTCCGCCGCCGCCCGCAGGCTGAGGCCCATCCCCTGCAACGCGTAGCGGGTGAAGTGCTCCATCCAAGGAGTGCGGTCGCGCAGCTTCCAGTAGACCTGCACCGAGGCGGAGGTCGGGGCCCAGGCCGATTCCGGCACGCGGTAGGCGTCGAGGATGTCCTGGAGATCGGAGAGCGGACTCGGGCCGAGGTCCAGCCGCCCCCAAGGAACCGTCGCGATCTGCGAAGACCCGTCCTCGGGGTCGTGGCCGCGCCAATTCCAGTAGCCGCGGATCCAGGCCGGGCCGTCCGGGCCGCCGGCGACGACGACCTGGACCTGGCCGGCCGAATAGCAGCCCCCGCGATAGAAGCTGAGCATCGCGAATTCGCCCCGCTCCAGCTGGTCCAGCCGCGGCCCGTTCAGGTCGGCGGGGATCCGGATGCCGCAGCGCCAGGCCTCGTGGACCAGGGACTCTGCCGCCGCCGCGTCGAAGGGCGGCCGATCGCCCTCACCGCCGGCGCACGCGGCGGCGAGCAGCAAGAGGAGCGCCCATCGATGTCCCACCCTCCGCCTAGGCGAGGATCCCCGGCGAGTCACCTCGGATCGGGAGGCGAACCGCGCCCCCGCCGAGCCCCTCAGCTGCCGAGGTGACGCATCGCCCCCGCCGCCTCTGCCACCGCGAGGAAGCTCAGGAACCGGGCCTCGTCGGGCAGGAGGTAGGGCACGGCGAACTCCTCGACCCAAGCGCGCTCCCCTCTCTTGCGCCAATAGACCCGCAAGGAGGCGCCCCCGATCCACGGCACCTCCCAAGCGCCGTCCGGAGGCTGGCGGCAAAAGGCGAGCGTGGACTGGAGACGCGTGAGGCCGCCATCGCTGAGGTCGGCGCGCCGCCAAGGCACCGACAGGATCGGATCCACGTATTGCTCCACCTCCTCCCAAGGATCCGTTTCGGTCCCGCGCACCCACGGCGACGTCGGTTCCTCGCCAGCGAAGACGAGGTGGACCCGCTCGCCCCCGTAGCAGTGGCTGCGGGAGTAGCTGACCAAGACGCGGTCCCCGGGCGACAGCCCGTCCAACCCGGGTCCGCGCGGCTTGCCCGCAGAGACCTTCAGATCGACGTCCCAGGCCTGCTCGACGAGCCGCTCCAGGGTGACCGGCTCGAGCGGCGGCGGGGTGGCCTCCTCCCGCCCGCAGGCGGCCGCGAGGGAAACCAAGAGGAGGAGTCGTGAATCGACCATCGGGCAGCCTCCCGATCGAGGCTAGCTCGTGGCCCCACGGCCAGCAAGGCAAACGGACCGGCCGATCGAACGGCCGGTCCGTTGGTCAGGAGCGGATCGCTCAGGCGCGCTCGATCAGCACCGCGATGCCCTGCCCGCCGCCGATGCAGGCCGAGGCCATGCCCAGCGCCTTGCCGCTGCGCTCGAGCTGGTGCACCAGGGTCAGCACCAGCCGGGTGCCGGTGGCGCCCAGCGGGTGGCCGATGGCGACCGCGCCGCCGTTGACGTTGACCTTGTCGCGGTCCAGCCCCAGCTCCTTCTCGCAGGCCAGGTACTGGGCCGAGAAGGCCTCGTTGATCTCGTAGTAGTCGACGTCGTCCTGGCCGACGCCCGCGCGCTCCAGCGCCTGCCGGATCGACGGCACCGGTCCGAAGCCCATCAGCTCCGGCTCGACCCCGGCGATGCCCCAGGAGCGGACCCGCGCCCGCACGGTCCAGCCCTCGGCCGCCGCCCGCTCGGCGGTGGTCACGATCAGCGCCGCGCCGCCGTCGACGATGCCCGAGGCGTTGCCGGCGGTCACGGTGCCGTCCTTGCCGAAGGCCGCGCGCAGCCGCTGCAGCCCCTCGATCGAGGTGTCGGGCTTGATGTGGTCGTCGGTGTCGACAACCCGCTCGCGGCGGCCCTTGCCCACCGTCACCGGCACGATCTCCTCGGCGAACAGCCCGCCCTGCACCGCGGCGGCGCCGAGCTGGTGCGAGCGCAAGGCGAACTCGTCCTGCTCCTCGCGGCTGACGCCGTACTTCGCCGCCAGGTTCTCGGCCGTCTGCGCCATGAACAGGCCGCAGTGGGTGTCCATCAGCGACGCGAACAGCGAGTCCTCCAGCTTCGGCGGGTTGCCGAACTTCATGCCGTCCCGCGCGCCGCGGATGACGTGCGGCGCTTGCGACATGTTCTCCATGCCGCCCGCGACGCACACCCCGGCCTCTCCGGTCAGGATCATCTGCGCCGCCGACACCACCGACTGCATGCCCGAGCCGCACAGCCGGTTGACGGTCAAGGCCGGCACCTCGTTCGGGATCCCAGCCTTCAGCGCCGAGTGCCGCGCGCCGTAAAGAGCATCCGCGCTCGTCTGCAGGGCGTTGCCCATCACCACGTGATCGACCTTGTCCGGCGCCACCCCCGAGCGCTCCAGCGCCGCGCCGATGGCGATCCCGCCCAGCTCGTTGGCGGTCAGATCCTTGAACAACCCGAATCCCGGAGTCCCGACGAATTCGGCCATAGCGGTTCGAGCACCGCCGACGATGACAATGTCTTGGCTCATGATGATCGTCGAATTCTAGCGTCGCGGTTGGTGGGGCTGGGTACCGGGCTGCGGGGCCGGGTGAGGGGCGGAGCGGCGGAGCCGCTCTGACCGAGCGAAGCGCTCTCACGGCGCGGCGGCGCGGCTCCGCCCCTCACCCGGCCCCGCAGCCCTCTGCCTCGAGTCGCCGTCCTGGTGGGCTGGAATCGGTGATCCTGGTTCGTGTCAGCTTCAGGGAAGGGTGGCACGGCTGTGGGGTGGTGAGTGGCTTTGGAGTTCCTGGCTGGGGAACTGGAGGCGCGCGCAGGCGTTCCTGGCGGCCAGCATGAGGGCGGTCAGGAGATCCAGTCCAGGGAACTCCCGAGGAGCTGCCAGCTGCGCCCTGGTCGATGGACCAGGAAGGTGTATTGGGCGGCGTCCAGTCCGTGGAAGGTGTACTGGATGATGATCGACCAGATTCCCGGCTGGTGCTCGGCGGCGTTGGCGATCCAGATTCGTACCCGCCCGTCTCCCGCGGCGGTGCCGGGCGTTGGCGGGAAGGCAGCGCCCTCAGAGGGAAGAAGGAGACGGTGTCCGAACCCGGAGCCAACCACGGCCTCCCCGTCCGCCTCGTTCAGAGAAGGAGGGAGATGGAGGAGCCACTCGTTCTCCCTCGGGTCAGCGCCACAGGCGTTGCTCGCCAAGAAACTCCCGAGGGCGACCTGATAAGCCTCGGCCGGAAGCGGCCCCGCGCAATCCCAACCCGGTCCCTCTGCCTCAATACAAGCGGCACCCCAAGCCAAACAGCATGCGATCCCCCAACACCTCCACCATCGGATTTGGCTCCCCCGCATTCCCTTCCGACGGCGCCGCTGCGCCCGACCTTCCCCGCACAGCAAACGGGGTGGAGGAAAATGCGCGTTCGGCCGGCGAAGCCGGCCGGGCGCGTCGTGAGAGCGCTTCGCTCGGTCAGAGCGTCCGGGCCGGCTACGCCGCCGGCCCCCCATAACGCCCCACGCACACGGCCGTGGTATTGGGCCAGAAAGCCGG
>CAYZXS010000008.1:44148-91851 GCA_964482495.1 uncultured Planctomycetales bacterium | reverse complement strand
GGGTTTCGGGGGCGGGGGGGGTGGTTTGTGCGTTTGGGGGGTCCATTGGGGCCGGGGGGCTTCCCCCCCCGGCCCCCCTTACCGCCCCTCGAACACGGCCTTCTTCTTCTCCAAGAAAGCCGAAGTACCAATCTTCATGTCCTCGGTCGAGAAGACCAGACCGAAGGCGTCGGACTCCGCCGTCTCGCCGCTGGCTTGGCCGACCTCCAGACCGGTGCGGATGACCTCGAGGGCCATGCGCTGGGCCTGCGGGCCGCGGCTCGCGATGGTCTTGGCGAGCTGGTGGGTGGCTTCCCAGAGCTGATCGGGTTCGGCGACGCGGTTGACCACGCCGACGCGCAGGGCCTCGTCGGCGCCGTACATGTCGGCGGTCAGGATCCACTCGCGGGCGACGCCGACGCCGGCCAGGCGGGCCAGGCGCTGGGTGCCGCCGAAGCCGGGGATCAGGCCGAGGCTGGTCTCGGGCAGGCCGAGCTTGGCCTTGGTCGAGGCGACGCGCAGGTGACAGGCCAGGGCCAGCTCCAGGCCGCCGCCGAGGGCGAAGCCGTTGATCATGGCGATCACCGGCTTGGGGCACTCCTCGATGGTGGCGAAGGCGCTCTGGCCGTGGTGGCTGAAGCCGCGGGCCTCGAGCGGGCTCAGGTCGGCCATCTCGGCGATGTCGGCGCCGGCGACGAAGGCCTTCTCCCCCGCCCCGGTGATGACGATGACCTTGACGTCGCCATCGAAGGCCAGCTCGACCACGGCCTCGCGGAGCTCCTCGAGCACCTCGGCGTTGAGGGCGTTGAGGGCCTTTGGCCGGTTGATCTTCACCAGGGCGACGCCGTCGTCGTCCAGCTCGATCTCGAGGTTCTCGAAGATCTCGACCGCCTCTTCGCCGTCGGCGACCGCTTGCTCGGGGGAATCGCTCATGCTCAGCTCCGCGCGCGCACGTTCATCTTGGTGATCTCGCACTTCTCGAGCGGCGTGGAGTTCTCGCCGCCGCCGCCGGTGGCGACGCCGGCGACCTTGTCCAGGGCGCCGTCGTCTTCCGCCAAGGCGCCGAAGGCGGCGTACTGGCCGTCGAGGAAGGCGGCGTCGCCGTGGCAGACGAAGAACTGGCAGCTGGCCGAGTTCGGGTCGGCGGCGCGGGCCATCGAGATCACGCCCCGCTTGTGGCTGCGGTCCGGGTCGGCGGTGAACTCGCCCGGGATGTTGCCGTGCGGGCCGGAGCCGGTGCCGGTGCCGAGCGGGCAGCCGCCCTGGATCATGAAGTCCGGGATGACGCGGTGGAAGGCGCGGCCGTCGTAGAAGCCCTCGGCGGCGTAGCGGATGAAGTTCCGCACCGTCTTGGGGGCGGTCTCGGGCCAGAACTCGACCGTCATCTTGCCGGCGGGGCTGCCGCCGACGGCGACCTCGATGTCGACGACGACGTCCTTGAGCTGGTCGTCGCTGAGTTGTTCAACCTGGGTGTAGTCGGTCATGTCTACTTGATCCTTTTGATGATGTGCCAGCCGAAGGGCGAGTCGGTGGTGCTGAACTCGGCCATGCCGATCTCGCCGACCTGCAGCGAGAAGCTGACGTCGCCGAAGCCCTTGGCCATCTGACGGCGCTGCATCGCCTGGGGCGGCAGGCCGGCGATGAGCTCGTTCTTGAGCTTGTCCATCTCCTCCTGCTTGGCCTTGTAGGTCATCTGGCCCTTGCCGACGAGCGTGGTGAGCTCGGCGTCCCGGGCCCGGAACTTCTTCTCGGCCTGGAACCAGAGCATGTCGGAATCGGCGTCCCGGACGCCGTTGTTGAGCATCCGGTAGACGCCGGGCAGCGGGTCGCCGGGGCGGATCGGGTCGTCGGAGTGGGCCTTCACCAGGGCGGTGAAGTCCTCGCCGGCCTTGGCCTTGGCCAGGACCTGGTTGGCGAGCTCGAAGGCCTCCTCCTTGGTCCGCGGCGCCTGGACCCGGGTCTCCTTGAAGCTGACCAGGACGTGCTGGACCTCGACGAGGGCGGCCTCGTCGCCGAGGTCGGGAGCGGGCCGCTTGATCTCCTCCGTGGCCGCCGGAGCCGGGCCAGCCACGACCTGGACGCGGTCGATCACGACCGGCTTCAGCGGGCGCGCGCCCTCGCGGCTGCGCGGGTCGGTCTCGGTGTTGGCGATCGCCTCGAGGGTCTGCACCCCGGCGACCATCTTGCCGAAGCTGGCGTACTTGCCGTCGAGGTTCCAGACGCTCGGGCTCTCGGCGCAGATCAGGAAGAACTGGCAGCCGGCGGTGTCGGGCGGAGTGTCGCGCGCCATCGACATCACGCCGTAGTGGTGCTGGCGCTCGGGCGCGTCGGAGAACTCGCCCTTGATGGTTCCGTGCGGGCCCTCGCCGGCGCCGGTGCCGGTCGGGTCGCCGCCCTGGATCATGAACTCCCGCAGGATGCGGTGGAAGTAGGTGCCTTCATAGAAGCCCTCGTCGCAGTAGCGCAGGAAGTTGCGGACCGTGATCGGGGCGGCTTCGGCCCACAGCTCGATGGTGATCGAGCCGATGGGCTCGCCGCCGATGCTGCAGTCCATCGTCACGTGGTAGCCGGCGAGCTGGGCGTCGCTGACCGGGCCGCCGGGCTCGAAGTGGAACTCCGGCTCGCGCTTGGGCGCGTAGGGCTTGGGCGGCTCCGGGGCGGCGGGCGCCTGGCCGGCGGACGCGTCCTGGCCGAGCACCGGCGGCGGGGTGGCGCCGCGGCGGCCAGGGTCTTGGGCGCCGGCGGGAGCCGAGGCATCGGCGGCGGAGGCCTCCGACGGGGCGGCGGCCGAGGCGTCGGCGGTGGTGACGTTCTCCTCGCGGCCATTGCAGGCGGCGAGGAGCAGGAGGGCGAGCGGTAGGGTTCGCATCATGGGAATCTGGATCAGTTGCGCTCGAAGGCGGCGGACATGCCGAGGCCTCCGGAGACGCACAGGGTCGCGAGGCCGCGCCGGCTGCCGCGGCGCTTCATCTCGTGCAGCAGCGTGACGATGAAGCGGGCGCCGGTGCAGCCGATCGGGTGGCCGAGGGCGATCGAGCCGCCGTTGACGTTGAGCCGCTCCAGCTCGATCGGCAGCTCCTGGAGGCAGGCCAGCACCTGGGCGGCGAAGGCCTCGTTGAGCTCGACGAGCTCGAAGTCGTCGAGGGACAGCCCGGTGCGCGCGAGCAGCGCGCGGGTGGCGGGCACCGGGCCGAGGCCCATGCGCTTGGGGTCGGTGCCGGTGACGTGGGCGTCGGTGAGGGTCGCCAGCGGCTCGATGCCGCGGCGCTCGGCCTCGGCGGCGCTCATCACGACCATGGCCGCGGCGCCGTCGGTGATGCCGGAGCTGTTGCCGGCGCTGACGGTGCCCTTGTCGCGGTCGAAGACCGCGGGCAGGCGGCCGAGCTTCTCGACGGTAGTGTCGGGGCGCAGGTGCTCGTCGGCGTCGACGACGGTGTCGCCCTTGCGGCCCTTGACGGTGACCGGGACGATCTCGTCGGCGAAGCGGCCGGCCTCGACCGCGGCGCCGGCCTTGTGCTGGCTGGCGAGCGCGAACTCGTCCTGGGCCTGGCGGCTGATGTTCCGCTCCTGCGCCAGCAGCTCGGCGGTCTCGCCCATGATCATGTCCGAGATCGGGCAGTTGAAGCCGTCCTTGTACATCAGGTCGACCACCGGCGCGTGGCCGAGGCGGTAGCCGGTGCGCATGCGGTCGAGGACGAAGGGCAGGGTGGACATGCTCTCCATGCCGCCGGCGACGACGACCTGGCTGCGGCCGAGCACGATCTCGTCGGCGGCGAGCTGCAGGCACTTCATGCCCGAGGCGCAGGCCTGGTTGATCGTGGCCGAGGGCGATTCCTGCGGGACGCCGGCGCGGTGGGCGACCTGACGCGCCGGGTTGGGGCCGGAGCCGGCCTGGCGGCCGTGGCCGAAGAACAGGGAGTCGACCTCCTCGGCGGCCACCCCGGCGGCGGCGAGGGCGCCGCGGACGGCGGTCTCGCCCAGGTCGGGGGCGGAGAGGGTCGAGAGCCCGCCGAGATATCTCCCGATGGGCGTACGGACGGCGCTTGCGACGACGACGGCGGTCATGACGGTTGCGGGCGAGCCGCGAATCCCGTCAGTCTACAGGCGCTGCGCCGGGCCGTTCGGGCCGGATCAGTCCTCTTCCAGGCGGAGGTACTTGCGCATCTCCTCGAGCTCTTCCAGGACCAGGTCCCGGATCGAGAGCACGCCGAGCAGGCGGCCGTCGTCCTCCACCACCGGCAGGTGGCGGATGTGGTGGTCCTTGAGCAGGAGGCGGGCCATGCGGACGTCGGTGTCCGGGCCGCAGCTGACGACCTCGCGGGTCATGACCTCGCTGACCTTGACCTCGTCGACGTTCATGTCCTGGAGCAGGGCCCGCTTGAGCACGTCGCGCTCGGTGAAGAGGCCGACGAGCTTGCCGTCCTCGAGGATGGCCGTGCAGCCGACGTTGACTTGGCCCATGGCCTTGGCCGCTTCACGGACGGTGACGTCGGCATCGACGAAAACGACCCGCTCCTGCCGGCCGATGAGATCACGCACAGTGGTCATTCAGGGAACCTCCAGAACCAGGAACTAGTTCAACCCTACCACAACTCAAGTGAAGAAAAGCGCTTAGGGGTCAGACGTCGATTGTTAATCGAGGTCGGACATCGATTAACAATCGATGTCTGACCCCGAAAGGAGGACCTTTCTCACGGGGTTCTCGCCGAAGGCGTAGCCGAAGTGGAAGGCGTCGGGGAGGTCGAGGACGAGGAGGTCGGCGTCGGCGCCGGGGGCGATGCGGCCCTTGCGGTCGGCGGCGCCCAGGCTGGCGGCGGCGTAGAGGGTGACCCCGGCCAGGGCCTCGAGGGCGCTGAGGTTGAGGCGCACCCGGGCGAAGTGGGCGGCCTCGGGCAGGCTGGGGGTGTAGCTGGATCCAGGATTGAAGTCCGTGGCCACGAAATACGGCACCCCGGCCTGGATCAGGCGCCGCGCCGGGGCATCGGCGGCCTGGCGCAAGAAGTGGGGCACCGCCGGCAGCAGGCCGGCGTAGGTCCGCCGGCTCAGGGCCAGGGCCTCCAGGCCGGCATCGTCCAGGACCTCCAGGTGGTCGGCGCACTCCGCCCCCAGCTCGGCCGCCAGGGCCGCCCCGCCGAGGACCTCGAATTGCTCCGCGTGCACCCGCAAGGAGAAACCAAGTTCCTTCGCACGCTCCAAATACCGGCGGGATCGATCCAGATCGAAGGCGTGGCCCTCGATGAAGACGTCCGCCGCCCGGGCCAGGCCGGACTCCCGCACCGCCGGCAGCGACTCCTGGCACAGGATGTCCACGTAGCGATCCGGGGCCTCCCGGTGCTCCATCGGCACCATGTGCGCCCCCAAGAAGGTCGGGAAGACGGTCATGCCGGTGGCTGCGGCGGCCGCCCGGATCGCCCGGAGCGACTTCAGCTCCTCCTCGGTGCTCAGCCCGTAGCCAGACTTGGCCTCGCAGCTGCCCGTCCCGTGCCGGATCATGCGCCGAAAGTGCCCGGCGACGCAGGCGGTGAGCTGCTCCTCGCTGGCCTCGCGCACCGCGCGAACGCTCGAGAGGATGCCCCCGCCGCGTTGGGCGATCTCGACGTAGGAAATCCCTTCTGCCCGCCAGTCGAACTCCTCGGCCCTCCCGGCGGCAAAGGCCGGGTGGGTGTGGCCGTCGACGAAGGCGGGCACGACCAGGCCTCCGGCGGCGTCGAGGCAGCGCTCCGGCCTCCAGGAGCGCCGGAGCTCCTCCTCAGGCCCCACGGCGGCCACTTTCCCGTCGAGGACGGCCACCGCCCCCGCCGCGTGAACCGGGAGCCCCCCGAGCTCGGCCGGCGGCACCGGCTCGGGACCGCCGGGATCCAGGGTCACGACCGCCGAAGCGCCGTGCAGCAACAGGTCGCAGCGGGAGGCTTCCACCTCGGAATCCTAAGCCCTCGCCGATTCCCTGCGGCCTCGCGCACCATCCTGCCGAAAAAGAAGCAACCCTGAGCGGGTATGATCGTCTTCCGGGGCAATCCCCGTCCGATTGACCGTCCTTGCACGAGCCACCGTTTGAACCCCTCTCCGCCACGGCGCTCGCCGCGCTGGTGGATCCAGGTGCAGCCAACGAGGCTTGGACCAGCGACAGCTTGCTCCTGCCGGTCCTCCTGATCCTCGCCGGCGCCCTGTTCGGCGGCCTGCGCGCTCTGCTGAGCTCGCCCTTGCGCGGCGCCTTCCTCGACGACTGCCCGGAGGAACGGAAGCGCCGCCTGCGCATCGAGCTCGAGCGGCGCGGCCACCACCTCACGGTCGGGGCCGGCATCCTGCGCCTGGCCTGCGTGGTCGGCGCGGCGGTCCTCATCCTGCGCCAGTCCGAGCTGCTCGCCCCCGCCGGGCGCCTGCCGCTCTTCGCCGGCGCTCTCCTCTTCGCCGGCCTGGTGCTCGAGGCCCTGCCAGCCCTCGCCGTGCGCGGACGCTTCACGCGCGCCCTGCTCGCCGTGCTGCCGCTGGTGCGCCTGCTCAGCCTGCCGCTGCGCCCGCTCACCGCCGCCATCGACGCCAGCCTGCGCGCCCTCGGGGCCGACCCCGGCCACCAGGCCGCCGAGAGCCTCGCCGCCGACCTGATCGAGGTGGCCCAGGAGCAGGACCGCGAATCCGAGCTGGACGAGACCGAGCGCCGCATGATCGCCCACGTGATCGATCTGCCCGAGGTCGACGCCGCCGAGGTCATGACCCCGCGCACCGACCTGACCGCGGTGCCGGTCTCCGCCACCTTGGCCGAAGCCCTGCAGAGCTCCCACGAGGACGGCCACTCCCGCATCCTGGTCATCGAAGAGGACCTCGACCACGTCATCGGCGTCTTCTACGTCAAGGACGCCCTGCACCGGGTGGCCACCGACGCCGCGGCCGCCGCCGCCCCGGTCCGCGAGCACATGCGCCAGCCGTACTTCGTGCCCGAGACCATGCGCGTGCCGGCCTTGCTCGAGGAGTTGCGCCGCCGCCGGGTCCACCTCGCCGTGGTCGTGGACGAGTACGGCGGCACCGCTGGCGTGGTCACGGTCGAGGACCTGCTCGAGGAGATCGTCGGCGAGATCGAGGACGAGCACGACCCCGAGGACGAGTCGCTCCACTTCGACCGCCGCTCCCCGGACGAGCTGGAGGTCGACGGCCGCTACGGCGTCGCCGACCTGAACGAGGTCTTCGACGCCCGCCTGCCCGAGGACAAGGACTACGACACCCTCGCCGGCCTGCTCTTCGACCGCTTCGGCCACATCCCCACCGACGGGGAGTCGGTGCAGGTCGACGGCGTCGTGCTCGAGGTGGTCGAGGCCGACGACCGGCGCATCCAAAGGGTCCGGGTCACTCGCGCCGAGCCGGGCGCGGAGAGCGGCCCGGCGTGAGGCGGCAGACCTCGCCGGCCGTCGTGCTCCGGCGCTGGCCCTACTCGGAGACCTCGCTGGCGCTGCGCGTCCTGACCCCCGGCAGCGGCGTCATGGCGCTGCTGGCCAAGGGCGCCTACAAGCCCACCAGCGGCTGGATGGGCGTGCTCGACACCTGGGCCCTGGTCGAGCTCGAGTTCGGCGGGCCGGACGGCGCCGAGCTGCTGAACCTCTACCGCGCGCGGCTGCTCGACCGCATGAGCGGGCTGTCGGCCGACCCCGACCGCCTGGCCGTGGCCGGGCTGGCCGCCGAGCTGGCCGAGCTGGCCGCTCCGCCCGGCCCGGAGGCCGCCGCGGCCTTCCACTACCTCCTCCAGGCCCTGCACGAGCTCGCGGAGGGCGCCGAACCGGCCGCACAACTCCTCCGCAGCCTGGTGCGCGGCCTCGACCTGCTCGGCCTGGCTCCGGTCCTGGACCCGGGCGCGGAGGGCGACCCGGCAGACCCGGAGGCCAGCTCCGCCGCGGCAGCGGCAGGAGCGCCTGAGGCGCCCCGCTGGTTCTCCGCCGCCGACGGGGGCGTCATCCCGGCCGGCTCCCCCCGACCGGAGCAGGCCAGCCGCCGCATCCTGCCAGCCCAACTCGCCTTGCTGCGGGCCCTGCGCGCTGACCAGCCGCTGGCCGCCGAGCAAGCCGATTCGGTGGATCGGGAGGCCTGCCTTACAATCCTGGGCGATTTCCTCCACTTCCACCTGGAGAGACCGCCGCGCGCCTGGGACTTCCTGCGACGCCGGCTCCACCCGACCGCGAACCGGTGAACCGTACCGCCCTTCCGCTCCTGCTCCCGCTCCTCCTGACGGCCTGCAACAGCCAGCCGCCGGAGCCCTACTCCTCCGCCGACCTCGAGGCGGCCCGCGCCCTGGCCGCCGAAGGCGAGCTCGGGGACGCTTACAACGCCCTCGAGGATTTGGAGCGCGAGTACTTCGACCGCTCCTCCCAGGGTGAGTACAGCCTCCTCGCCGGCGACGTCGCCCACCAGCGCGAGGACTGGGACCGGGCGATCCACCACTACGAGGAGTACCTGCTCTTCGCCGGCGTCGCCCGCGAGTCCGAGCGCGTCGAGCGGCGGCTCTACGAGATGGGGCTCGACCTGCTCGAAGGCCGGCGCAAGGCCTTCGGCATCTTCACCGACCGCAGCCGCGGCATCGTCACCCTGCACAACCTGGCCGCCTGGGCCCCGCGCGGCCCCTACGCCCCCCAGGCGCTGGCCACGACCGCCAACTACTCCTACGACGAGAAGGAGTTCGGCGAGGCCTCGCTGGACTACCGGCTGCTGCTCGAGAACCACCCCGACTCGGAGTTCACCGATCTGGCGAACTACCGGCTGGGCATGTGCGGCTTCCTCCAGATCGACGGCCCCTGGGTGGACGCCCGGATGATCGACCACTCCGCCGCCCAGCTTGGCTTCTACCTCCAGAACCACCCCTCGGGCCTCTACCGGGCCGAGGCCGAGGAGGCGCTGCAGCAGCTCAACCGCTTCCGCGACGAGCGCGAGTTCGAGCTCGGCGACTACTACGAGACCATCGGCAACGTCCGCGGCGCCCGCTACCACTACATGAAGGCCCGGACCAGCTCCTTCGAGGACATCGCCGCCGAGGCCGAGTCGCGGATCGCGGCCCTGCCGGAGGACCCGCCGATGGAGCAGTACCAGGAAGACGAGGACGCATGAGGAGCCTGGTGATCGCCGCCGCGGCGCTGGCCCTGGCCGGCTGCGGCTACCGCGTCCTCGACCCGGCGGTCGGGGGCGGGCGGACGATCGCCGTGCCCACCGCCGCCAACGCCAGCCGCTGGCGCGGCTTGGAGGCTGACTTCACCCACGCCGTGCGGGGGGACCTGCAACAGCTCCTGGAGCTGCGTCTGGACCATGAGCCGGCCGAATGGGTCCTGCGCACCACCCTGGAGGACCCGCGCCGCGGCGCCGCGGTACGCGGCGAGGCCGGCGAGGCGGTGCTCGGGAGCAGCCAGATCCAGGTCGCCTGGACCCTCGAGGACCGCGCTGGCGGCATCCTCGCCAAGGGGCGGATCCGCCGCACCCTCGAATTCCTGCCCGCCGCCGGGGAGGACGCCCGCCGGGCCATGCTCGAAATCCTCGATTCCATGGCCGAAAGTGTCGTAATAGAAGTAGGCGTCCGTCTGGAAGAGCGGGCCGAGAACGCAGAGGAATGAGCGACCAGAACCCGCAACCGAACCGCCCGGACGAGAAGCCCTTCGGCAAGCGTCCCGCGGGCCCCTTCATCCTCGTCGCCGCGGTGCTGCTGATGCTGCTCGTGGTCTTCGGCAGCGGCCAGCGCAGCTCGCAGATCAGCGTCGACGAATTCTGGTACCGGCTCTACACCGGCGAGGTCGAGGCCCCCGTGGTGGCGCGGGACCGGGTCTCCGGCAGCCTCGCCAACCTGCCCGAGGACGGCGCCCGCAACGCCGACTTCGTGGTCCAGCTGGCCGACGCCCTGTCGAAGCGCGACCTGATCCAGGAGGTCAGCGCCAAGGAGCCGGGGCCGGAGCTGCCGCTCGGCCAATTCCTCGCCGGCGTGGAGAGCGGCGAGCTGGCGCCGTTGCGGGCCTACCCGCTGCGCTTCCAGGAGTTCGTCGACCCGCAGGAGCGGACCGAGCTGCGCGTCGCCAACCGGCTGTTCGTCGACTACGCCGACGCCACCGGGATCCACTACGCCGAGGTCGTCGGTCAGGAGGCGATGAACATCGACCTGACCGCGGTGCTGCCGGCGCTTCGCCAGGCCGAGGCCGAGATCGTCCCCGGCCTCAACTTCGACGACGCCAGCCCGATCACCACCGACGAGCAGAACTCGGTGCTGCTGAGCTTCTTCCTCACCTTCGGCCCGATCCTGCTGCTGGTGCTGCTGTTCTGGTTCCTGTTCATGCGCCAGATGCGCGGCCAGGGCCAGGGCCTGATGTCCTTCGGCCGCTCGCGCGCGGTCATGTACAACAAGGAGAGCCAGACCAACGTCACCTTCGCCGACGTCGCCGGCATCGACGAGGCCAAGGACGACGTCAAGGAGATCATCGAGTTCCTGAAGAACCCGGACAAGTTCAAGCGTCTGGGAGGCCGCATCCCGCGCGGCGTGTTGCTGGTCGGCCAACCCGGCACCGGCAAGACCCTGATGGCCAAGGCCATCGCCGGCGAGGCCGACGTGCCCTTCCTGTCGATCAGCGGCTCGGACTTCGTCGAGATGTTCGTCGGAGTAGGCGCCAGCCGGGTCCGCGACCTCTTCAAGCAGGCGCGCGAGTCGGCGCCCTGCATCGTCTTCCTGGACGAGATCGACGCCGTCGGCCGCAAGCGCGGCACCGGCATGGGCGGCGGCCACGACGAGCGCGAGCAGACCCTGAACGCGATCCTGGTCGAGATGGACGGCTTCGGCACCGACGACGGCATCATCCTGATGGCCGCCACCAACCGGCCCGACGTGCTCGACCCGGCGCTCTTGCGCCCCGGCCGCTTCGACCGCGAGATCGTCATCGACCTGCCGGACGTCAACGGCCGCGAGGCGATCCTCGAGGTCCACTCCAAGGAGGTGCGCACGGCCCCCGGGGTCGACCTGGCCGCGGTGGCGCGCGGCACGCCGGGCTTCTCCGGCGCCGAGCTGGCGGCCCTGGTCAACGAGTCGGCGATCATCGCCGCCATGCGCGGCCACGAGTTCGTGATGCAGCAGGACTTCGACGAGGCCCGCGACAAGGTCGCCTTCGGCCGCGAGAAGAAGTCGCGCGTGATGGACCTCGAGGACAAGAAGATCACGGCCTACCACGAGGCCGGCCACGCCGTCGTCAACTGCCTGCTCGAGAACACCGAGCCGGTGCACAAGGTCACGATCATCCCGCGCGGCATGGCGCTCGGCGCCACCATGATGCTGCCCGAGAAGGACCGCATGCACATGACGCGCAAGCGCCTGCACGCAGAACTGGCGGTGCTCTACGGCGGCCGCGTCGCCGAGGAGGCGTTCTGCGACGACATCACCGCCGGCGCCTCCAGCGACATCCAGCGGGCGACCCACATCGCCAAGCTGATGGTCACCCGCTGGGGCATGAGCGAGAAGCTCGGCCCGGTCCACCTCGCCGACCGCACCGGCAGCGAGTTCTTGGGCACCGAGCTGACCGTCGGCCGGGATCACTCCGAGGCCACCGTGCGCGAGATCGACCAGGAGATCTCCGCCCTGCTGGACACCGCCCGCGAGTGCGCCCGCACCACCATCGAGGAGAACCGCGGCGCGGTCGAGCGGGTGGCCGAGGCGCTGCTCATCTACGAGACCATCCAGGGCGACGAGGTCCGCGGCCTCGTCGATGGCGGAGACCCCAAGGAGCTGCGGCCGCCGCCGCCCCCCCCGCCCGCCGACCCGACCGCCGAGGCGGTGGTCGAGCCGCCGCCGCTGCCCCGCACGGATCCGGTGATCCCGCCGGGCGGCGAAGAGGGCCTGTCGCCGGCGTAGATCCCCGGGCCGCCGCCATCGGAAACCGGGCTGGGGACGCTAAACTCCGCGCGTGGCGAGGCCTTGGGACATTCCGCATTTTGAGCTCCCCCACCACGCCTGCTCCGTCGGAGAGGGTTGGTGGCGCGGGCCGGCGCCGGGCAGCGCCGAGTGCGAGGAGGCCCTGGACGGCCTCGGGGTCGTGCCCGGACCGGGCCTGCCCGACGGCTCTGCCTGCTACCGCCTGCTCGACGACCGCGGCCACCTCGCCCGGCTCGCCGCCGGCCCGGTCGACGATCCCTGGTGCCGGGCCCACTGGATCGTCGCCCGCCTCCAAGGAGCGATCGCCGCCGAGGGCGAGCCGCCGCCGTCGCCGGCCTTCCAGGCCGTCCTCAACCTGACCGAGGACTCGTTCAGCGACGGCGGCGAGCTCGGCGACGACGGCGCGATCCTCGAGCGGGCCGAGCAGCGCCTCGCCGAGGGCGCCAGCTGGCTGGACCTGGGCGCCGAGAGCACCCGCCCAGGCGCTGCGCCGGTACCGGCCGAGCGTCAACTCGAGCGGCTGCTGCCGGCCGTGGAAGCGCTCCTGCCGCTGGGCGCAGCGCTCTCGGTCGACACCCGCTCCGCCCTGGTCGCCGAAGCCTGCCTGGCCGCCGGAGCGAGCATGATCAACGACGTCAGCGGCCTCTCCGACCCGGCGATGGCCGCGGTCGTCGCCGACGCCGGGGCCGAGCTCTGCGTCATGCACAGCCGCGGCACCCCCGCGACCATGCGGCAGCAGACGGATTACCGCTACCTGCTGGGGGCGGTCATGGACGAGCTGGCGCCTCGGCTCCGTTCCGCCCTGGACGCCGGCGTGGCCCCCGAGCGGCTGCTGGTCGACCCGGGCCTCGGCTTCGCCAAGGACGCCGCCCAGAGCCTCGAGCTGCTCGGCTGGACGGGATCGCTGCGCGCCTTCGGCCTGCGGGTGCTGGTCGGGCCCTCGCGCAAGTCCTGCCTGGACGCCGCCCTCGGCCCGCGGGAGCCCCTCGAGCGCGACGGCGGCACCGCCGGCGCCGCGGCCCTCGCCGCCGCACAGGGCGCCGCCATCTTGCGGCTTCACCGGGGAGGCGAAGTCTGGGATGCTGTGCTGGCGGCCTCCGCCGCCGCCCGCGCCGCGGCCGCCGCCGCGCCCTCCGGCATCCAGGAGGCCATCGCCCGATGAATTGGCTCGAAGATCCCGTCGTCATCCAGCGCCTCCAGTTCGCCATCGAGGTGGGCACGCTGGCGGTGGTCTTCTACGCCGTGCTGCGCTTCCTCCGCAGCACCCGCGGGGGCGGCCTGCTGCGCGGCCTGGGCGCCTTCTTGGTGGTGACCTTCGGCCTCTACGGCCTGCTCAACATCTACCCCGAGACGCCGGTCCTGCTCGAGATCTTCCGGCTGGTCGCGGGGGCGATCGTCATCATCCTGGTGATCCTGTTCCAGCCCGAGCTGCGCCAGGGCATCGCCCGCTTCGGCCGCGGCGGCCTGCTGCGCTTCCTCAACCAGGAGGAGCGCTCGAGCGAGGTCGCGACCAAGGTCGCCCGCGCCGCCCAGCGCATGGCCAAGGAGCGCATCGGCGCCCTGATCGCCTTCGAGCGCGGCGTGTCGCTGGCGCCCTACTACGACAACGCCGTGCCGGTCGACGCCCCGGCCAGCGGCATCCTGCTCGAGACCATCTTCTTCCCCGGCGGACCGCTGCACGACGGCGCCGTGGTCATCCGCGGCGAGCGGGTGCACGCCGCCGCCTGCCTGCTGCCGCTGGCGGAGGCCTCGGACGCGCTGGGCCGCCTGGGCACGCGCCACCGGGCCGCCCTCGGCCTGTCCGAGGAGACGGACGCCATCACCTTGGTGGTCAGCGAGGAGACCGGCCAGATCGCCCTCTGCGCCGCCGGCGAGCTGCAGCGGCAGATCCCCTTCGACCAGCTCGAGGAGCGGCTGTCGGCCCTGCTCGAGCCCGAGGAAGGCGGCGCCGAGGCCGGCGAGGAGCCGGCCGCCTCCGAAGCCGCCGCGGAGACCGGCGCCGCCAAGGAGGGCCGCGAATCATGATCCGCATGCGCCGCCTGTTCCTCCACGACATGGGCCGGAAGCTGCTGGCGCTGGCCCTGGCCGTCACCACCTGGTGGTTCGTGAACGACCAGATCACGGTCACGCGCACCGAGAGCTTCGGCTTGGCCGTGACCGACACCCCCTCTCCCGCTTCGGGCCGGTCCCTGACGGTGCTGCTGCCCGACGGCTGGGTCCTGACCGAGCCGGCGCTGGGCTCGGACATCGAGATCGCCTTCGAGGGTGAGCGCGGCCGCCTGGATTCCATCCTGGCCTCCGGCCTGGGCGCCTTCTACGACCCGGAAGATGACCTGCTGCGGCTGGTGGCCCCCAGCCCGGAGACCACCAACCAGACGGTGCAGGTGGCGCTCGAAGACCTGAAGTGGAACGTGCCCGACGCCGCCGCCGCGGTCTTCGAGGACCGGACCGACAAGATCGACCTCACCTTCGAGCTCGAGGACAGCCTGGTCGTCGACCTGGACCCGGCCATGCTCCACCTGAAGGGTGAGGTCAACCCGAACTTCGAGCTGCGCGCCTCCCAGGTCTCTCTCAAGCCGAGCCAAGCCACCTTCACCGGGTCATTCAGCCGGGTACAGATGCTGGAGCGACGGCTCGAAGAGTGGCAGGCCCTCGAGGTGAAGGAGCCGCTGCTGTTCTTCCTCGAGTCGGTCGACGTCGAGGGCGAAACCAGCAGCGTCACGGCCTCGGTGAGCCTGTCCTCGAGCTGGGCGAGCCACATCCATATGGACCCGCCCTCGGTGCTCGCGACCCTGCCGGTGCTGCAGAAGCTGCCCGACCCGGTCGAGTTCGACATGGGCGAGCCGGTGCTGACCCGCCGCGTCGCCGGGACCGAGGATTGGGAGTGGTCCGGCGACCCGCTCGGCCTGTGGCGGCTCTCCTTCGACCCGCTGCCGGACTTCCGCCCGCCGGACGACGTCGACGAGGTCTGGATCCGGGAGAACCTGATGTTCTTCGTGGACCTCGAGCCCTTGGCCGGGATCGACGACCTGACCGAACAGGACCTGCCGCTGCGCTGGGCCTACATCGGCGAGGACCGGCCCGACCAGATGAACGACGCCCTGCGGCTCGAGCCGGTCGGCTCGGCCAACGCCACCGTGAAGATGAAGCGCATCCAAGAGGAATAATGAGCGACCGCCTGTTCGGAACCGACGGCATGCGCGGCAAGGCGGGCGAGGAGCCGCTCACGCCCGAGACCCTGGAGCGGCTCGGCCGCCTGCTGGGCCAGCGCCTGGGCGGCCTGGGGCGCTCGGCCCTGATCGGCCACGACGGCCGCGAGAGCGGCGAGACCCTGGCCGCGGCCCTCGCCAAGGGCCTGAGCGCGGTCGGCTGCGACGTCGACGCGCTCGGCCTGGCGCCCACTCCGGCGGTGATGTTCCTGACCGGGATCGGCGACTACGACGCCGGCATCGTCGTCTCGGCCTCCCACAACCCGGCCGAGGACAACGGCGTCAAGCTGCTCTGCGGCGAGGGCTCCAAGCTGCAGGACGAGGTCGAGGCCGGCATCGAAGCCGCCCTGGTCGCGGGCGAATCCCCCGCCGACGCCGGCGTGCCCGGCAAGCAACGCCGGGTCCAGAGCAAGGTCGGCGACTACCTCGCCTGGCTGCGGAACGAGGCCTTCGCCGAGCTCGACCTGAAGGGCTGGAAGGTGGCGCTGGACTGCGCCAACGGCGCCTACTCGCGGCTCGGTCCGCGGGTGCTGCAAGCCTTCGGCGCCGAGGTGGTGGCGATCCACGACCACCCGGACGGCCGCAACATCAACCTCGGCTGCGGCGCCCTCCACCCCGAGGTCGTCGCCGCGGCAGTCCACGACCACAACGCCTCCGTCGGCTTGTGCCTGGACGGCGACGGCGACCGCGGCATGCTGGTCGACGCCAACGGCCGGATCCTCGACGGCGACGCCCTGCTCGCCGGACTCGGCACCCACATGATGGAGCGCGGCGAGCTGGCCGGCGGCACCGTCGCCGCCACCGTGATGAGCAACCTGGCCCTGGAGCAGTGGCTGGCCTGCTGCGGCGCCAAGCTCCACCGGGCGCCGGTGGGCGACCGGTACGTGGCCGCGGCGATGCGCGAGAACGGCTGGGTCCTGGGCGGCGAGAAGTCCGGCCACATGCTCTACGGCCCCGAGCACGGCTTCCGCGGCGACGGCATGTACACCTTCCTGAAGGTCGCCCAGGCCCTGTTCCTGGAGGGCAAGGGCTCCGCCGACTTCGCCGACGGCTACGCCGACATGCCCCAGGTGCTGCTGAACCTGCCCGTCGCCGCCCGCAAGCCGCTCGAGCAGCTGCCGCGCCTCGCCGCCGAGACCGAGCAGCTGGAGCAGGAGATGGGCAGCCACGGCCGCACCGTGGTCCGCTTCTCCGGCACCGAGCTCAAGCTGCGGCTGATGGTCGAGGCCGAGACCCAGCAGATGGTCGACGACGGCATCGACCGCCTGCGCGCGGCCGCGGACGCCGACGGCATCCTGCTCTGAGACCATGGCGCTCGACCGTCCCCTGCTGGCGCTCGAGCTCTCGAGCGCGGCCTCCAGCCTGGCGCTCAGCCTGCCCGACGGCGCGGTCCGCGGCCGTGACTTCGGCGGCGAGCGCGGTCGCGCCCTGCTCGCCCAGATCGACGCGCTGCTGGAGGACTGCGGCTTGCGGCCGGACGAGATCGCAGCCGTCGTGGTCGGCACCGGCCCCGGCTCCTACACCGGCTTGCGCATCGCCTGCGCCGGCGCCCGCAGCCTCGGCTACGCCCTCGGCGTCCCGACCGGCGGCTTGTGCAGCTTCGAGGCCGCGGCCCTCGACGCGCCGGCCGGGAGCGAGCTGCACCTGGTGCTCGACGCCTACCGGCGGGAGGTCTACCACGCCTGCTACCGGCGAGAAGCCGAGGACGTGGTGGCGTTGACCGCGCCGCGCGTGCTGCCGCGGGAGGAGACCGCGGCGGCGCTTCCGGAGGGCGCGCTGGTGCTCGGCGATCCCGCCCTGCTCGGAGACGCCGCGCCCCGATTCCGCTTCCTCGCCGAGGCCGTCGAGCCGCGCGCGGAGGCGCTGCTCGAGCTGGCGCGGCGGCGCGGCGCCGACGCCTGGACCGCCGCCGAACCGCTCTACCTGCGCGCGGCGCGCTGAACTGCCGAACGCTAGATGGCCGAATTCGGGCGTGAATCGGCGATTGGAGGCTCAGCTCCCCATCGCGCCTAAGCGCGGGGGCAAAAAGAAACGGCACGCTCCGGAGAGCGTGCCGAGTGTTCGGGTCAGCGAGGACTACAGGTCCTGCGGACGGAGGGTCTTGCGGCCGTTCGCGGTGGCGCGACCTTCGGCTTCCGTGATCGCTTCGCGGACGTAGCCGTCGAGAGCGGCGTAGAAGTCGCTCGACACGTTGCAGTTCTGGACCGCGTTCTTGGTGCGGCTCTTCGAGATGATCATCTCGAGGACCTTGCTCTTCTTGGTCTTGCCACCCTTCTTGGCGGCCTTCTTCTTCGGCGCCGCCTTCTTCTTGGTGGTGGCCTTGCGGGTGGTCTTCTTGGCGGCCTTCGCCTTCTTCTTCGCAGCCATGTCTCGTCGTCTCTCTTTTCGGGAACGTTGTTCCAGAGGGTTATTGAGGTGTTTGCGGCGCTTTGAAACGCCGTCTTCGCGGGATTCTGCCTAGAAAAGGGGTTCGGAGTCAAACGCAAAACGGCTAAATTCTGGCTCCAATCCCGGAATTCTCGGCCATCTACGATCCCGCCGGACCGCGCCTTGCAACACCTTCCGATCCTCCTCGCGCTCTTCACCGCAGCCTCCACACCGGTCTCGGCGACCGCCGACGGCGGCGCCCCGGTCCAGGATCCGGCGCCGCAAGACTCGGTGGTCCAGCGGCTGCTGCCGCGCTTCCGGTCGCTCCCGCCCGAGGAGCAAGACCGGGTGGTCGCCCGCGCCTACCAGGCCGCGCTCGCGCTGGACCACCCGCTCGCCCGCGCCGCCGCCGCGCTCGAATCCGGCGCCGACGCGCTCCCGGTGCTGGACGCCGACCCCGCCCGGAGCTACGCGGCGGAGGTGTACGCGCCCGCGCTGAAGCTGAAGACCTCGGTCATCCCGCCGACCACCTCGCGCTGGAAGCGGGCCCACAAGCGCTTCTTCCCCCGCTTCCCGCTGCCGGACCGCGCCGGCTCCTGGCAGTGGGATCACGGCCGGAACGCCCTCATTCGGCCGGAAACAGCCCTCTCCGCGGAGCAGCGGCTGCTGGCCCTGCTGGCCGGGAATTGGCCGGAGCCCGGGCGCCTCGCCGCGCTCGCCGAGGCCCGCTTCGACGACCAGCCGGAGCTCGACCCGGTCGCCGACTACTTCGGTCACCACTACCGCGACCGCGACGGCCGGGTCTACGCCGGCATGCGCCTCGGCGACGTCTGGGGCAGCGGCCAGGAGATCGAGGTCTCCGACGTCGAGGCCATCGCCTACCTGCGGCTGATCGCGAAGGAGAACCGGCTGCAGTCCCCCATCCCGGGGCGACTGCACGACCGGATCTACCAGCGGATCTCGGCGTCCTTCGAAGCGTGGCGCGAACATCACCAGCTGCGCCGAGCGCTGGCCCTGCGCTTGTGCCGCGAGGGGACCGAGCTGCCGCTGGCCTACCGCGGCCTGTCCGAGCGCGTCGACCAGGCCTGGGTGGAGCTCGGCCACGACCCGGCCCGCGCCGCGGCGCTGCTCGCCCAGAGCGGCGACCGGCCGAGCTTCTTCGCCGCCCTCTCGGCGCTGCCCGCGGACCAGAAGGCCGCGCCCGAGGAGCGCGCCGGCCTCGGCCCGTGGCTGCGCCAGGCGGCGGTCGACGTCTGCCGCGAGGAGGGCCTGCTCGGCCTCGGCCGCCGCTGACAATCGCCACTGGAAGCGCCCCGCCGCCGGGGGATATCCTCCTCTCATGGGGACGCGGCACCGCGCTTGGGCCGAGATCGACCTCGCCGCCTTCCGCCATAACCTGCGGCAGGCGCGCGAGGTGGCCGGCCACGCCCAGGTCTGGCCGGTCCTCAAGGCCAACGCCTACGGCCACGGCGCCGTTCCGGTGGCGCGCGCCTGCGAGGCGGCCGGCGTCGGCCGGATCGGCGTCGGCGACAGCGGCGAGGCCCTGCAGCTGCGCGAGAGCGGTGTCCGCACGCCGCTGCTGGTGCTCGGCACCGTGATCGACTCCGAGGTGCCGCACCTGCTCGACCACGGCATCGAGGTCGGCGTGCACTCGGAGAGCCGGGTGCGCAAGCTCGCCGCCCAGGCGCGGCGGCGCGGCCAGCGGCTGGGGGTGCACCTCAAGGTCGACACCGGCATGGCGCGGCTCGGGGTGCGGCCGGAGGCGGCGCTGCGGGTCGCCGGGGCCATCCAAGACGAGGACGGGCTGGAGCTGCGCGGGCTGATGACCCACTACGCGGCGCCCGACGGCTGCCTCGACCCCTTCACGCTCGAGCAGGCCCGGACCTTCGAGGCGGTGCGGACCGACCTGCAGCGCTCCGGCTTCCCGATGCCGGCGGTGCACGGGGCCAATTCCGCGGCCCTGTTCACCGGGCTCGCGCCGCTCGGGGACGCGGTGCGGCCGGGCATCGCCCTGTACGGGGTGCTGCCGACCGGCCTGCCGGGCGCCGAGCGGCTGCGACCGGTGCTCTCCCTCCGCGCCCAGGTGGTCTACCTGAAGGACGTGCCCGCCGGCGCCACGGTCGGCTACGGCCGCCGCTGGACCGCCAGCCAGCCGACGCGCCTGGCCGTGCTGCCGCTGGGCTACAACGACGGCCTGCCCTACCGCCTCGGCGCCGAAGGCCGCGGCGTCGCCCTGCTGCGCGGGCGGCGCTGCCCGATCGTCGGCGCCATCTCGATGGACTACTGCACCGTCGACGTCAGCCGCGCCGACGGCGTCGACGTCGGCGACACCGCGACCTTGATCGGCGCCGACCATGGAGAGACGGTCACGGTCCAGGAAGTCGCTGAGGCGGCGGGCACGATCCCCTATGAGATCAGCTGCTCCATCGGTTCCCGGGTCCGTAGAGTGGCGCTGCACGCCGGCGAGCCGCTCGCGGCCGCCGCGCCCTAGGCATGTCCCTCTCCCGCCGAGCGCGACTCTCGGCCCTCCTCTCCCTGGTCTTGGGCCTGACCGGCTGGTTCCCGTTCCCGGTGCCGGTCTCGGTCCAGGAGCGCCTCATGGCCGACCTCGGCCTGGAGCTCGCCGGCGAGCGGATCGACGCGGAGGTCGACGAGCTGCGCTTCCGCTGGGGCACCGGCAGCCTGATGATCCGCGGCCTCGAGGCCACGACCGCCAGCCGGCAGCTGATCTACGCCGACCGGGCAGACCTGCGGCTCGACCTGCGGCCCTGGTCCTCGAGCTTCCTGCAGCCGCGCGCCGCCGACCTCGAGGGCATCACCCTCGGCCTGAACCCGGACGACCTGCAACAGCTGCGCCAGCGCCGGGACGGCGCCGCCTTCGAGATCCAGCCGGTGGCGCTGCGGCTGCGCGGCATCCGCGCCGAGATGCCCTTCCCGGACGGGAGGGTGCTGAGCGCCGAGCTGCCGGAGGCCGAGGGCCTGCTGTCTCACCAGCGCACCCGGATCCGGGGCACCGCGGTCACCCCCTACGGCCTCAGCGCGGGCTTCCGCTTCGCTGCCGGCGCCGGCTACGCGGGCTGGACCCTCGACCTGGAATGCGACGACCGCGACCTGCGCGACCGGGGCCACTTGCCGGTGCCGGTGTCGGCCGCCTCCTGCGTCCTCCGGGCGCGGCTCAGCTCCGACGACGCCAGCGCCCGGGTGGCGGTGGAGGGCCTGCGGATCCAGATCCCCAACCCGCCGGTCGAGGTCCTCCTGCCCTCGGTGCAGCTCGAGGGACGGCTGTCGACGGGCATGCGCCTGACGCTGGAGGCGTCGTCCGGCCCGGTGGCGCTCCAGCTCGCCGGCTGGCTGAAGCGGAGCGGACCCGAGGAGCTGAGCCTGCGGCTGGAGGGCGGCAGCATCAGCCCGTGGCAGGTCGACGAGGAGCTGATCGCCTGGATCGACACCCTCGACGCCACCACCGCCGACGCCTTCCAGGCCCTCGAGCTGCGCGGCGAGGTGCCCGCCCGCCTGGCCGTCGACTGGCGCTCCGGCGCCTGGCCCGAAGCGATCGCCCACGCGCCCTTCGAGGACTTCCGCGCCACCTATCGCGGCTTCCTCGAGGACGACGGCGACCGCCCCTCCTTCCCCTACCCCGCCGAGGGCATGCGCGGGGACTTCGTCGCCGCCGGCCAGCGCTTCCTGATGCACGCCAACGGCCGCGCCGGCGACGGCAGCATCGGCGGCTGGGGCACGGTGTTCGTCCATCGGGGACCGGCAGAGGTCATGGTCGACCTTGCCGGCACCGCCCTGCCCGTGGATTCGCGCGTGACGCGGGCCGCCTCGGGCACCCCCGTGATCTCCCAGGTTTGGCGCGAGCTCGGCGGACCGCGGGGCGGCAGCGCAGACTTCGAGCTCTTCCTGCGCCGCGAAGCCGGCCATTTGGACGTCGGCATCCAGCTCGACGCCCAGGCCAGCGGCACCGTGGTCCGGCCGGCCTTCCTGCCGGTGGAGGCGGAGGCCGAGCAGGTCGCCGTCCGGTGGACGCCGGGGTCGGCCAGCTTCGAGGGCAGCGCCAAGACCATGGGCGGCCGGGTGTCGATCCGCGGGGAGATCCGCGAGCTCGCCGGCGACGCGCAGCCCGCGGTGGAGGTCCGGGCCGAGAGCCTCGAGGGCCTGGCTCCGAGCACCTCCGAGCGCCGCGTCCTGGAGAGCTTCCTGCAGCTGCCGGAGGGCTTCGCGGAGTTCGAACTGAAGGGCCGCGCCGCCGTCGACGGCAGCTTCCGCCGCAACGGGGCCGGCGAGCTCCAGGCCCTGCTCGGCTGGAGCGGCGAGGGAGCCGGGCTGCGCTGGCTGCCGACGGGCACCGGCTGGAGCGCCCTCCGCGGCGACGCCGCGATCGCCCGGAGCGGCGACGCAACCCTGGTCTCCGTGCCGCTGATGCAGAGCGGCTGCTGCGGCGGCGCGCTGGAGCTCTCCGGCTTCCTGACCTACGGCGTCGACGGCGCGCCGCCCTCGTCGGCGCTGGTGCACGGCCTCGGCGTCGGCGTCGAAGCCGAGACCGAGGCCTTCGCCCGCGAGCTCTCCGGACTGGGAGCCGACGCCCGCAAGGACTGGAGCGGCGCCTTCGACCTGGCGCTGGAGGTCGACCCCCTGGCGCCGGAGCGCAACCGGGGCTGGCTGCGGCTGCGGCCGTTGCGGGCCGCGGAGCGGACCGCGGACGGCGGCGAGCGCGAGCTGGAGCTCGAGGGCCTGCTGCAGGTCGCCGACACCCGCTTCGTCGGCGGGACGCTCGACGTCCGCAGCAGCTCGGGGGACTTCCAGATGCGCGAGATCACCGTCGACCGCGGCGAGGCCGGCACCTTGGTCGGCGCGCGCCTGGACTCGGACGGCATCGAGCTCGGCGAGGACTTCGCCGAGCTGCTCAGCCCCGGCGCCTGGGCCGCCTTCGACCGCGTCGGCCTGACCGGCCGGGCCCAGGCGGAGGACCTGCAGCTGCGGCTGATGCTCGACGGCGGCGAGGCCGACTTCACCCTCTCCGGCGGCCTGAAGCTGGAGCAGATGCGGGTCGAGGGGCCGCCGCGGATGCGAGGTGGCTCGGGCCGCCTCCAGATCGACGGCTTCCACTGGGCCGGCCCGGAGGACTACTTCGGCCGCCTGCGGCTGCAGGAGGGCCGGGCCGACGTCGCCGGCTTCGCGCTCCGCGACGCCCAGGGCTGGATCACCTTGAACCAGGACCGGGTCGCCTTCCAGGCCTTCGAGGCCGACCTGCTCGGCGGCACCGTGCGGACCTTCGGGACCGACGAGCAGGACCAGCCGGAGCAAGGCGAGCTGGTCTTCGGCCTGACCCGGGAGGCCCCGATCTCCTTCCTGCTGTTCCTCGAGGACATCAGCCTCGCCCGGGTCCGCGAGGAGCTCGCCTTCGGCGGCGACCTGGCCGGCCGGGTCCGCGGCCGCCTGCAATTCGAGAGCAGCTCCCCGAGCCCGATCGACTACACCGGCCGCGGCTGGCTCGAGGTCGAGCAGGGCGTGCTCGGCACGGTCCCGGTGCTCTCCCGCATGTGGCGCGTGGCCGGGGTAGAGCCGCCGATCTTCGACCGCGGCCGGATCGAGTTCCGGGCCAACGCCGCCAACAGCCGCGGCCGCCTCCGGGTGGACAAGTTCGAGCTGCACCACGACCTGCTCGAGGTGCGCGGCAAGGGCTGGATCGGATTGGACTCCTATCTGAACTTGAAAGCGACGGTGCGGACTCTATCTTTCCTCACCCGGCTGCCGCTGGTGCGGGACGTCGTCGACCTGCTGATCGAGCAGGACGTCTTCGGCCCGATGGACCGTCCGCGGATCCGCCAGCGGGCCCTGGGCAAGGTGGCCGATCCGCTCCCCGAGCGGCTCGCCTTCCCGCTCTGGGTGCCGGCCCTGGAGCTGACGGACTGGCGGCGCTCGCCCGCCTTCCCCGCGGTCTCCGAACCCCGAGGACAGGACCAAGACTGATGATTCACGCGGTGATCATGGCCGGAGGCTCCGGCACCCGCTTCTGGCCCGAGAGCCGCGAGGCGCGGCCCAAGCAGCTGCTGCCGATCCTGGGCGGCCGGGCCATGGTGGCCGAGACCGCCCTGCGCCTGGACCCGCTGGTGCCGCCGGAGCGGACCTGGGTGGTCACCAACCGCCTGCAGGTCGACGGCGTCCGGACCGCCTGCCCGGAGCTGCCGCCGGAGAACGTGCTGGTCGAGCCCTGCGCCCGCAACACCGCCCCCTGCGTCGGCCTGGCCGCGGTCGCGATCCGCGCCCGCGACCCCGAAGCGGTCTTGGTGGTCCTGGCGGCCGACCACCTGATCTCGCCGCTGGACCAGTTCCAGCGGGCGCTGCGGGCCGCCGCAGAGGCCGCCCGGCAGCCCGGGGCCCTGGTCACCTTCGGCATCCCTCCCCGCTACCCGGCCACCGGCTACGGCTACATCCGCCGCGGCGCCGAACTCGGCCGGCACGAGGGCCTGAGCTGCAGCGCCGTCGACGCCTTCGTCGAGAAGCCCGACGAGGCGCGCGCCCGCGAGTTCCTGGAGCAGGGCACCTACTTGTGGAACTCCGGCATGTTCGCTTGGCGCGCCGACACCCTGCTCGACGCCGTCGCGCAGCACATGCCCGAGCTCTCCGCCGGGCTGGACGAGCTGGCCGCGGAGGTCGGCGGCGACGGCTTCGAGGCCGCGCTCGAGCGCCTCTACCCCGGCTTCCCGTCGGTGCCGGTGGACGTCGGCATCATGGAGAAGGCGGACGGCGCGGTGGTGCTCGAGACGCCCTTCCACTGGAGCGACATCGGCAGCTGGAAGGCGGTCTACGACGAGCTCGACCACGACGCCGACGGCAACGCCGCCGTGCTGCCCGCCGGCGGCGCGCTGCTCGCCCAGGACTCCCGCGGCGTGCTCGCCTACTCCTCCGAGCCGCAGACCGTGGCGGTGATCGGCGTCGACGACGTCGTCATCGTGCGCACCGGGGACGCCCTGCTGGTGGCCGCCCGCGACCGCACCGAGGAGGTCAAGGCCCTGATCGAGCGGCTCAAGGCGGAGGGCCGCACGGAGCTGCTGTGAAGGGCAGGGCGCTGGCGGTCGACTACGGCGCCAAGCGCACCGGGCTGGCGCTCTCGGACGAGATGCGCATCGTCGCCACGCCCTTGGAGGCGGTGGTCAGCACCAGCCTCGCGGACACCGTGGCCGGGGTGGTCGCCGTCGTCACCGAGAAGAAGGTGACCACCATCGTGCTCGGCATGCCCTTCCTGCGCTCTGGTCTGGAGGGCTCGCAGTGCGCCAAGGTGCGGCTGTTCCTGTCGGCGCTCAAGGAGAAGCTGCCGGCCGGCGTGGAGATCGTCGAGCGAGACGAGCGCTTCACCACCCACGAGGCCGAGGCGCTGCTCCGGCCCACCGGCAAGAAGCGCAAGCAGCTGAAGAGCCACATCGACTCCACCGCCGCGGTGGTCCTGCTGCGGGACTTCCTCTCCTCGGCGGACGAGGCCTAGGCCGCCGCCCGCCCCGCGCCGGCGGCCCTAGAATGGCCGGCGGAGCGTTGCCTGGACGGCCGCGTTCGGTCCATGAGGCCGACCGAGGAAAGTCCGGACTCCGCAGGGCACGGTGGTGGCTAACGGCCACCGGGGGCAACCCTAGGGAAAGTGCCACAGAGAACAGACCGCCTAAGCGGCTCCGGCCGCCGGCAAGGGTGAAACGGCGAGGTAAGAGCTCACCGCGCGCTTGGTGACAAGCGTGGCAAGGTAAACCCCACTGGGAGAAAGCCCGCATAGGGAGGGGAGGCGTGGTCCGCGCCGCTTGAACCTCCGGGTAGGGCGTTGGAGGCCGTTGGCGACAGCGGCCCGAGAGAAATGGTCGTCACCCCTCCGGGGGAACAAGATCCGGCTTACAGGGCAGCGCTCCACTCCCTCCCGGTCGAAGCCGGACGCGGGCCGCGCGGCGAGAAACTCGGACGGGCTTTGTTAGCCCAAGGTTTTGCGCGACTTATCCACAATTCCCCCACAAGTTGGGCAATTCTGCGCCGTCCAGCTTGCGTGACTCCGCTCCAATCGCTACAAAATCCGCTGGGATGGAATTCGTCTGGGTCGTTCCGCGCGCCGAGCTTCTCCGGGAGCCGATACATGGGCTGCTCCCCTTGGAGCCCGCCGCACTCGAAGAGCGCTTCCTCGCCCCCGCGCGCGAGGCAGGCTTCTTCATGGAACGCCGATACGCCGAGCTCCACCGGGAGTTCAAGCAGATCATCCCGTATGTCGCGGTCTGCCGCGAGGGCCAGATCCTCTGCCTGACCCGGCTCAAGACCCAGGGCGAGAAGCGGCTCCACGGCCTGCAGAGCATCGGGGTGGGCGGCCACGTCAACCCCTGCGACGCCAGCCCGGACCGCTGCCTCTTCGAGCAGGCCTGCCACCGCGAGCTCCACGAGGAGTTGGTCCTGCCCCAGACGCCCCTCTCTCTCACTCCAGTCGGCATCCTCAACGACGACGAGACGGATGTCGGCGCCGTCCACCTGGGCGCGGTCTACCGCCTGGACGCCTCTGCTCTGGAGGTCTCGATCCGGGAGACCGCGGCCATGACCGGCGATTTCGAATCCCTCGACCAGCTGGAAGCCCGAGCCGGCGGCCCGGAGAACGGCTTCGAGACCTGGTCCTCCCTGCTCCTGTCCGCCGGCGCCCTGCGCGCCGCCGGCACTCCCGTCACCTGACCTCCCCGAACCTACACCAACTCCATGGTCCGTCGCGCTGACATCACGGAAGTCGACCTTCAGGAGATGATCCTCCGGCTGCGCCAGGCGCGCACTGAGCCGAACGTCCGCTTGGTCTTCAAGGATGGCCGCCGCCTCGACGGCGCGATCACCTTCGTCGAGCGGCTCGGCACCGGGAGGCTGATCAACGTCGAGAACGAATTCGCCGCCGACTTCAACATCTACGAGTTGAAGCAGGTGGAGTTCTAAGCCGCCTCAGGAGTAGGCGCTGACGCCGCCGGCGCGGACCCAGCCGGCGAGCCGAATCTGGAACCGCTGCGCGGCGTCGACCGCCAGGCTGGTCGGCGCGCCGACTCCGGCGACCGCCCCGACGCCGGCCAAGGCCGCCTTCTGGACGATCTCGAAGGAAAGGCGCCCGGTCACGAGCAAGGCTGCGGGCGACTCGAGCGGGTAGTCCCCCGCCAGGAGCCGGGCCCCGAGGACCTTGTCGACGGCGTTGTGGCGACCGACGTCCTCAGCGATGCCGTCGAGGCTGCCGTCGGGCCGGAGCAAGGCGGCGCCGTGGCTGCCGGCGGTTCGCTGGTAGAGCGTCTGGAGCTCACGCAGGGCGTCGAAGGCGGCCTGGAGCCGATCGGCGGAGAACTCCGGGAAGGGCACCACCGTCGGCAAGGTCCGCTCCAGGGCCTCGAGCGAACGGGCGCCGCAGAGGCCGCAGGCGGAGCCGACGACGCCGTTCCGGCGCTGCTCCAAGTCCGGAGCCGCCCCTTCGGCCAGGGCCGTGTTCCAGATGTTCGGCTCCGGCGCCCCGTCCGGGCCCCGGCAGGGCTCGACCGCGATCAGGTCCTCAGGACCCTCCAGGACCCCCTCCGAGGCCAGAAAACCGGCGATCAGATCGCGCTCTCGGCCCGGCGTGCGCATGAGCACGGCCCAGGGCTCGCCGCGGAGACGCAATTCCAGCGGCTCCTCGGCGGCGATGGCGTCGACGCTGTCCTCCGGGGGGCCCGGGCCGACGAGACGCCGGCGCGGGACCTGCCGCCAGGAGGGGTCCGGACTAGCGGAGGAAGGTCGCGTAATCGGCTTCGTCGAAACCGAGGATCGCCTTCTCGCCGCGGGCCAGCAGCGGCCGGCGGATCATGTCGGGGTTGGCCCGGAGGAGATCGACGACCTCCTTCTTGGTCTTGAAGCTCGCGTTGGCGATGTCGTGCTCCTTGTAGCCCTTGGCGCGGATGTTGAAGGCATCCTTGGGCTCCTGGGCGTCCACAGCCTTCTCCAGCAGCTTCTTCGCGGGAGGACTCTTCAGGATGTCCACGGCCTCGAAGTTGACGCCTTTCTTCTCGAGATAGCCGACAGCCTTCTGGCAGGCTTTGCAGGAGGACTTGATGTAGAGCTTGACGGCGCTCATTTCGTTCTCTCTATGCCAGTTTCTAGGGCCGGTGGGGCCCGCGTGCTTCAAGCGAGCACATCCCAACAGGGACGAGGCATCGCTCAGGCCACGCAGTCTAACCGGAAAAGCGATTCATTCCAACCCCTACTCGGGCGCACCGGCCCCTTCAAGTGTCAGCTAAAGATCGGGCTACACTTGCTTTAGGTCAGTCTGCGGGTTCTTAATCAGCTTCTGGCTCGGTGCGGAAGAGTTCCTGGAGGAGGCGCACCAAGTTGGCCGCGAAGGTGCTGCGGACCACGGCCTCGACCCCAAGACCTTGGGCCTGGTCGATCAAGTCCGTCAAGTTGTGGGAGCAGTAGCCAAGGACCGGGATCTCCTTCGTCCGCGGATCGGTCCGCAGCAGGGGAAGGAAACCCGGCACCTCGAGGCGGTCGAGCTCGAGGTCGATGACCACCTCCGCGTCAGGATCGGCGGCGATCTGTTCGAGGACGTCCTGGTCCCAGTCCGGCACCACAGGCTTCCGTTCGAGGGCGCGCGCCGCCGCGGCGACTTTCTCGAGGAAAAAGTCTTCGCTGATCAGCAGGTAGACGGGGCGGAGCAGATCTTCCAGTTCTTCCGCCAAGGCGCGGCCTCCGGGAACTAGGACGTTCCTAAAATCGGCCGACCCATGTCCCTTCAAGCCTCCAATCAAGGAAGAATCTCCCCCGAGCAGGGCCCGGAGGCCCCGCCGGCGGCTCATTTCATCGCCGGTGAGTGGTCCGCGCCCGCTTCTGGCGCCACCTTGCCGTCGATCGACCCGGCGACCGAGGAGGCCCACGCCGACGTCGCCGCCGGGGACGCGGAGGACCTGGACCGGGCGGTCCAGGCCGCCCAGGCCGCGTTCGCGAACCCGAAGTGGCGCCGCATGGCTCCGGCCAAGCGCGCCCGGGTGTTGTGGCGGCTCGCGGAGCTCATCGACCAGCACCGCGCCAACCTGGCCCTGCTGGAGACCCTCGACACCGGCAAGACCGCCTTCGACGCCGGCAAGATCGAGATCCCGCTGGTGGCGGAGATCTTCCGCTACTACGCCGGTTGGGTGACCAAGCTGGAGGGCGGCGTCGTGCCGCTGCCCGGGAACGCCATGGGCCTGAGCCTGCGCGAGCCGGTCGGGGTCTGCGGCCTGATCACCCCCTGGAACTTCCCGCTGCTGCTGGCGGCCTGGAAGATCGCGCCGGCGCTGGCCTGCGGCAACACGGTGGTCATCAAGCCCAGCGAGCTGACCTCGATGACGACCCTGTGGCTGGCCAAGCTCGGCGCCGAGGCGGGGCTGCCGCCCGGGGTCCTGAACGTCGTCACCGGCGACGGCGACGGCGTCGGCGCGCCGATGGTGCGCCACCCTGGCGTCGACAAGATCAGCTTCACCGGCTCGACGGCGGTCGGCAAGTCGGTGCAGCGCGAGTCGGCCGAGACCCTGAAGCGGGTCACGCTGGAGCTGGGCGGGAAGTCCCCGAACATCGTCTTCGCCGACGCCGACCTCAAGGCGGCGATGCGCGGGGCGATCGGCGGCATCTTCTACAACAAGGGGGAGGTGTGCGCCGCCGGCTCCCGGGTCCTGGTGCAGCGCGAGGTCTACGACGACTTCCTCGCCGGCCTGAAGGCGATGGCGGAGAAGACCACGGTCGGGCCGCCGCTGGCCGACGGAACGCGCATGGGGCCAGTCTGCAACGCCAAGCAGTTCGACTCGGTGCGGCGCTACATCCAGAGCGGCAAGGACGGCGGCGCCCGGCTGGTCGCCGGCGGCCGGGACCTGCGCGACGAGGTGGGCGGCGGCAAGGGGTACTACGTCGAGCCGACCGTCTTCGCCGACGTCGATCCGGCGGCCGAGATCGCCCAGGAGGAGATCTTCGGCCCGGTGCTGTCGGTGATCCCCTTCGACACCCCGGAGCAGGCCATGGAGATCGCCCACCACACCCGCTACGGCCTCGCGGCGGCGGTCTGGACCCGCGACATCGGCCGCGGCCTCAGCTTCGCCCGAGAGCTGCGCGCCGGAACGGTTTGGGTCAACGCCTACAACCTGTACGACCCCGCCCTCGCCTTCGGCGGCTTCGGCGACTCCGGCTTCGGCCGGGACCTCGGCAAGGCCGCCCTGGACAGCTACACCGAGCCCAAGTCGGTCTGGCTGAACCTGGACTAGGCCCTGCTGTCAGGCTCCTTCCTGCCGTCTGGCTTCGCCGGACTGCATGAAGGAGCCTGACACCAGCATCACCGGGAGCAGGAAGAGGTGGGCGGCGAGCGCGGTCAGGGCGCCGACGGCCGTCAGGGCGCCGAAGCGGGCGGTCGGGGCGAAGCCGGAGAACATCAGGATGCCGAAGCCGGCCGCCAGAGCCAGGGAGGAGACCGTCGCCGCTTCGCCGACCTTCTGGAAGGCCTGGAGCACACCCTCCCGGCCGCCGCCGCAGCGCCGGTAGGCGTGCAGCAGGTGGTAGCTGTTGTCGACCGCGAGGCCGAGCAGGACCGCCGCCACCATGACCGTCGCCGCGTCCAGCCGGAATCCGGCCAGCCAGGCGAAGCCCATCGTCGAGGCCACGGGCAGCAGGTTGACGACCATCGCCGCCAGGAACTCGCGCAGCGACCGCACCACCACTAGGAAGAGCAGCGAGATCACCAGCACCGTCAGCACCAGAGACAACGCCAGGGTCCCCGTCAGGCTCTCCTGCAGCCTCAGCAGCAGGGGCACGGTGCCGGTGAGCTGGATCTCCCAGGGCCGGACGTCGCGCCAATCCTGCACCGCCCGCTCCAGCTCGGCCTGGACCCCGAGGGACTCCTCGGCGGTGCCGGTGTTGTAACGCACCGTCCAACGCGCCCAGTCTCCGTCGTCCGCCAGCCGGCCGGCGCGTTGCAGCGCCACGGGCCCGAGCAGGCCGGCGGCCGGCCCGAGCGCCCGGGAGGCGTCGTTCAGCACCGCCTCCGGGCCGAAGACGCCGCGCACCGCCGCCGGCGCCGCCAACGCCTTGCCGAGCCCGCTGTTCCCGAGCTCGAGCACCTGCCAGCGCTGGCCGTCGATCCGCCTCGCCAGGACCTCGAAGGTCGAGAGCGCCGCGCCCTCGCCCTCGATCTCGAGGAATTCCTCGCGCACCGGGTGGCCCTCCGGGAAGTAGTCGAGGACCTCGGTGCCGACGGGGAGACGGATCGCGCCCCAGCAGCCGAGCGCCGCCAGGCCCAGGGCCGCGGCCTGGATGGTCAGCCGCCGCCGGAGCGCGCCCTCGGCCAGCCGGCTCCACGGCCGGGAGCCGCCAAGATCAACCGCCGCCGGCGGCCGGCGCCACGGCAGCCGCCCGAGCAGCCAAGGCAGCCCGAACAGCATGGCCGGCGCCACCACCGCGACGGTGACCGCCACCCCGATGCCCAGGCGGCGCACCGGTTCCAGCGTGCTCAAGCCGAAGACGGCGAAGCCGGCCGCGGTGGTGGTGGCGGCCAGGAGCCCCGCGGCCAGCTTGTCGCGCCGGGCCGCCCGCGCCGCCTCCAGCGGCTCCATGCCCTGCGCCAGCCGCTGCCGGAAGGCCCCCAGCAAGTGCAAGGTCGAGGCCAGCAGGATCACCAGGCAGAGCGGCCCGATCGAGACCAGGACCAGGTTCGCGTCCCAGCCGACCTGGCGCATCGCCGCGCGGGCGCCGGCGGCGGCGAGCAGCGCCGGGATCATCGCCAGCAGGGCCAGCGGCAGCGAGCGCAGGGCCACCGCCACCCCGACCAGCGCCGCTACCCCGAGCAGGGGCGCGAAGACCTCCTCGACGCGCCGCGACTCGACGTCCATGGCCGCGGCGACCAGGGCGTGCCCGGCCGCCCGCAGCCGGACGCCGGCGACGGACGCCTCCTCCTGGAGCTCGGCGACCGCCGCGCTCAGCTGGCCGCGCAGCTGCTGGGGCGCCGCCGGGTCGATCAGGAGCAGGAAGTCGACCCGCACCGGGTCCAGGTCCACCAGCTCCAGGGCCCGCGCGGCCGGGCGGACCGCCGCGTCCTCGACCGCGTCGATCGGGTCGTTCGCGGGGCTGCCGAGCAGATGGAAGGGGTCGGCGATGCCGCGCACCGCCGGCAGCAGCTCCAGCCGCTCGCCCAGCAGGTCGAGCCAAGCCAGGCACTCCGACTGCTCCAGCTCGAAACCGCTGGCGCGGAGCAGCACGACCTCGTCCCCGCCGAAGCTCTCGCGCAGGGCGCCGTAGGCGTGATCCAGGTTCTCCTGGCCCCGCAGCCAGATGTCGATCCGGTTGTCCGACGGCCACCCCTGGGCCCGGACCGAGAGCGCCACCGCCAGGCCGATCAGGACCAGCAGGACGAGGGTGGCGGCCACCGGATGGCGGGAGGGGGCGCGCGTCAAGGCCGAGAGCTTCGCAAAAGCGGGCACGGAGCGCCACGCGCGCGAGGCCGGAGGAGGGCCGGAGACGGTCTTTGCCATCGGGGGGAAGCCTGACAGGATGGAGGTGCCGCCGCAGCGGCTGGCCCCCCTCTTTCGGGGCCGGGCGCTTCCTTTTTCGCAACGCCCCACCGGCCGTCGCCGTCGGTCTCCTGAGATGGAAGCCCGAGCCCTCGACCCCCGCGACCTGCTGAGCCACGCCGATGGCATGCGCCGGCTGGCGATGCGCCTGCTCCGGGACGAGAGCGACGCCGACGACGTGGTCCAGGAGGCGCTCGCCAAGGCGGTCCAGGCGCCGCCGCGGGACGGCATGCCGCTGCGGCCGTGGCTGGCCGTGGTCACCCGCAACCTGGCCATCGACCTGATGCGCAGCGGCGGCCGACGCCGGGCGCGGGAGCAGCGCCAGGGCCTCGGCGAGGCGGCTTGGCCGACCCCGGACCAGCTCGTCGAGCGCACCGAAGCCCACCGCCGCGCCGTCGACGCCATGCTCGGCCTGCCCGAGCCGTACCGGGAGACCCTGATCCTGCGCTTCCTCCACGACCTGAGCGCCGGCGAGATCGGCCGCCGCCGAGGCCTGCAGGAGGCCAGCGTCCGCTCCCAGGTCAAGCGCGGCCTGGACATGCTGCGGCGCGAGCTCGGAAGTGAAGAGGGGCGCGGCTGGCGCGCCTGCTGCCTGAACATGCTGCAGCCCCTCCCCGGACCGGAGCCTGCGCCTTGGCCGCCGCTGCTGCTCTCGCTGGTCCTGAGCATCTCCCTGGTCGGCTGGGTGTCGTGGACCGCGCCGTCGCGCGAGCCGGCGCCCGGCCCGCAGCCGGTCGAGCTCGACGAACGGATGATCCAGGAGCTCCGAGGCCTCGGCTACGTCGAAGAGGACTACGACCTCCAGGACCTCGGCTACGTCAGCGACGACGGCGGCGGCTAGCCGGCGGGAGCCCGGCTCAAGGGAGGGTGACGAAGGTCGCCAAGAGCGCGTTGGCCGCGCCCAGCAAGAGACCGAGCTTCACCAGGTGCGGCCGCACGACCGCGCGACGGCGCCAACGGAAGCCGAGCACGATCAGGAGGAGGATCGGCGGCAGCCAGAGCAGAGTCAACCGCAAGCCGTCAGCGGCGGTGCCCGGGAAGAGGAAGTCATCCCCGGAGTCGGCCACCCGCACGGCCAAGGAACCCAGCATCAGGCCCAGGCCGAGCCGGAACAGCGCGTCGTAGGTGTAGCTGCCCCAGACCGCCGTGACCTTGAGCTGCGACCGTCCCCAGCTCAGCTTCTCGACCTCGTAGCGGTCGTCCATCCGGCCCAGGGCCCGCTGCTCCCGGGGCGGCAGCGGGGCGTCCACGCTCTCGCCCGGCGGGTCGCCGTCCGGTCGCTCGATCACGGGTCCGTCCAGCGGCGGTGCCTTCGGCCGCCGGTCCTTCGGGAAGGGAGAGACGGGCATCATCTCAACGGAAGGCCATGCTCCCGAGGACCCAGAAGGCGGCGGCGCCGATGGCGCCGAAGGTGGCGAGCCACGGCACTTCGCGCGCCGCCTTGCGCAAGCGGAAGGAGGCGATCACGCACACCACCACGGCCAGTCCGAAACCCTGGATCGCGCCGCTCCAGGCCGGATGGCCGAGGTCGCCGTGGTGGATCTCGGCGACCTCCGGGGTCCCGACCAGCAGCCAGACGGTCAGCGAGGAACCCGCGATGATGCCCATGCCGAGGCGCATCAGGTTGTCGGCGAGGGCGCTGCCGCCGCCGCCCGGGTTGTGGCACTTCAGCCGCCCGGCGCCGCTCGTCCCCCAGCTGGGCTTGCGGAAGCGGCCGCCGCCCTCGAACTCCTCGCGCTTCAGCTTCGGCAGCCGGGTCACAGCTCGCCTCCGATCCAGAGGACCAAGAAGCCGAGCGCGGCGCCGATGCCGAGCCCGAGGGTGGCCATCCACGGAGCCTCGCGACGGCTGCGGCTGAGCGCACCGAGGGCGATCACGGTGACCGGGATCGCCAGCAGGAAGCCGGCGATGGCGCCGTGGTAGAGCGGGTGCTGGATGTCGCCCCAGGTGATCCGGATCGTCTCGGGAGCCTCCTTGCCGATCCAGAAGGCGAGCGCGGTGCCGGCGATCTGGCCGAAGACCAGGCGCATGGCGCTGTCGGTGACGTGGCTGCCGCCGCTGTGGCGAGTCGCGAGGCGCCAGCGCCCGACCCCGGCGGTCCCCCACCCCTTCGGCGGCCGGAAGCGGCCGTCGCCTTCGCCGACGCGGCGGTACTTGCGAGAAGGAGCAGTCACGGGCATAACCTCCGTTGGAGACTCTTCCAGGATACGCATGAGCCAGCCCGACATTCCCTCGATCCTCGCGGAATCGCGCACCATCGCCGTGGTCGGCTGGTCGGTGAAGGCCGACCGCCCCAGCCACTGGATCGCCGAGTACCTCGAGCAGGATGCCGGCTACCAGGTCTTCCGCGTCAACCCGGTGGCCGAGTCGACCGAGGAGCGGCCGGTGTGGCCCGACCTCGCGGCGCTGCCCGGGCCGGTCGACGTCGTCGACGTCTTCCGGGCGCCGCAGCACCTGCCCGAGATCGTGGCGGAGGCGGCGCGGCTCGGCGCCAAGGTGGTGTGGATGCAGCCCGGCGCCGAGAACGAGTCCGCGGCCGAAGCGGCCCGGTGCGACGGCATGACCGCGGTGGTCGGCGAGTGCCTCTACGCCCGTCACAAGGCTTGGCGGGCCGAGACCGCCGAGTAGGTCATCGGCGACGGTCGAGGCTGGAGGGAGCCGAGCTCAGCCGCGGCGCTTCAGCCCCAACTCGCGCCAGTCCGGCATCCAATCCTCGAGCTCCTCGACCTCGGCGCGGGCGGCGTCGCTGACGGGGACGCCCCACTTGGCGAAGAAGGGCCCGAGGTCTCGGCCGGTGGCGCGCGACATCCGAACCATCCACTGATCCCGCCGCTGCTGCTGGAGCGCCTCCCCCTTGCCCTTGGGCCTCGCGCGCGGCGGCAGCGCCTCGTACTCGGCGAAGACGTCGTAGTAGGGCTGCCAGCCGAACTCCTTCTGGAGCTGGGCGTACATCAGCAGCGCCAGGCCGGGCTTGGCCTTCCACTGGTCGAAGGGCGCGCCGGCCTCGAAGTAGGCGACGGCGCTCTTCTTCTGCCCTTCCAGCCACGGGTTGTCCCAGGGCTCGATGCCGTTCAGCAGGTGGCCGGCGTGCAGCGAGAACAGGTTGCAGGTGACCTCACCGGTGCCGGCGAAGGTCCAGTCGCCGCGCTGACAGTTGTGGCCGAGCTCGTGGTAGTGGCCCCAGGAGCCGTCCTTCTCCAGGCGCTCGGCGTCGAGCGTCAATCCGAGCGGACGGCCACCGCTCGGCCGGGTGACGTCGAGCCAGGTCATGATCGGATAGCCGGCGTGCATGTAGCCGGCGCTGATCTGGACGTCGGCGACGAAGCGCTCGGGGCGGCGCGGCAAGGGCCGCGCGCCGAGCTGGTAGTGAGCCGCCATCACCGAGTCCCAGAAGCGCGCCAGGCGCGCGGGCTCGTCGAGCGCGCGGATCGCGGCGCTCGGTACGGTCAGGATCAAGTGTTCGCCGGCGATCTCCGCCCAAGGCGCCGGCGCCAGCCGCTGCTCGGCCCAGGCTTCGGCGGCGCCAGGCTGGCCGAGGTCGAAGAACGGCGCCTCGACCACCCCGCTCAGCTCGAGGTGCAGCGGAGCGGCGGCGCCCTGCCCCGCTTCCAGGTAGACCAGGCCGCCGAAGGGGCTGGCGACCACCGTCTCCGGCCCGTCGAGCGGGAAGCGCCTCGCCACCCGGGGCCAGCGCTTCCAGCTCGCGTGGCCGGCGATGGAGTCGGTGTGGGCGCCGATGCGCAGGGACCAGCCGGCGGCCTCGCCGCGCAGCGCCCGCGCCCGGATGAGCTCCCCAGGCGGAGCGTAAGCACCGGTGCTGATCCAGCCCCGGTCGGTGTGGTTCAGGACCAGCTGCTGCGCCCGCCGCGGGGTCTGTTCGGGGACGGCGCCGGGGAAGTGCTCGACGCCGGGCGCCGCGGTGATCTCCTCGGCCGGGGCGTCCTCCCAGACGCGGCTCCAGTAGGCGACCTGGAGGCGGGAGATCGGGTCGTCGCCGCGCAGCGGCTCGGACTCCGAAGGCGGCGCGAACTGGGACTGGTCGGCCAGGAAGGCGCCGATGGCGGGCAGGATCAGCGGGTCCTCGGCGGGCACCGACTGCAGCGCCCGCTCGAGGCTCACGAAGCCGTCGGCGCGGCCCTCGCGGGAGAGCTGGCCGAGCGCCTCGAAGGCGTGGGCGGCGTCCGGGCGGGAGTCGGCGACGGCGTAGGGTCCGCCGCCGAGGTAGGTCGGGCCGAAGACCAGCCCCATCGGCGCCAGGACCTGGTTCGAGGGGCCGTCCTCGCGCAGTCGCTGCTTCGGGTGCAGCTGCTGCCAGCCCCAGGGACACTCGCCGACCACCAGGCCGCCGCCGGCGTGGACGAAGGCGCGCAGGGCTTCGCGGCGGGCGGGCGGCAGGTCGCCGCCGGACCAGGTGACGACCGCGGCGGTGTCGAAGTCGGCCTCGCGCACTCCGGCGATGATCGGCGCGACCTCGCTGACCGGGTCCAGATCAGGCAAGACCCAAGCGTGGGCGTTGGCGAGCAGCCGGGCGCGGCCGCTGCCGTCAGGGCCGGCGCCGAGGTAGCCGCCGTGGCCGAAGGCAACCACGCGGCCGGCGCCGTAGCGGGCGGCCGCCACCACGGCTTCGCCGCTCGGAGTCGTCAGCACCGCGAAGGCGCCGGGGCCGAAAGCGACCACCGGCCCCGGGATGCCGACCTGCTCGAGCGCGGTCACGCCGTCGAGCAGAGCAGCCCGGTCGGCGGCCGGGAGGGCTTGAGGAAGGGGCGGGAGGAGGAGCAGGGCGAATGCGGCGAGCATCGGAGACCATGCTAGACAGGCGCTGAGACCGGGTTTCTCCGCACGAGGGGCCGGTTTTTGACAAGGAACAACTTCATCTGCATTCTAGCCCGTCCCTCGGTTCCTTCATGTCCCGCACCGTCACCTCCCTCCCCCTCCTGGCCGCTGCCGTGCTCGCTGGCGCGGTCGGCCTCGCTCCCGCCGCCGCGGCGCAGACCGCCGCCGTCGATTACGACCTGGTGAACGTCTGGCTGGACCCGGACATCACCCACCCTTGGGAAGGCCCGCGGCAACTCACCGGCCGCTTCACCTGGACCTACACCGTCGGCGACTTCGAGAACGGCGCCGGGGTCTTCACCCACCTGGACGTGCCGTGGCTGCCGACCAACCCGCCGCCCCTGATCACGACCATCGACCTGGGTTCGATCGAGATCTCGATGAGCGGCAACTGGCACGGCCTGGGGGCGGACGTCCAGCTCTTCCTGCTGAACGACCTCGACCCGAACCAAACCTCCGCGGTCGACCTGGCGCGCAGCGCCTTCGAGATCGAGAACGGCGTCGTGCGGAAGGGCCACGTGATCAGCGGCAGCATCGTCCCGGACTTCCAAATGAGCCTGGTCGTCGCCGGGACCTGCCCCACCCACCAGTTCCAGCTCAGCGGAGTGACCGCCAACGGCACCGCCGCGCTGCTCTACGCCTTCGGAATGGGCGGCTTCACGATCCCGAACGGCTACCCCTGCGCCGGCACCATGCTCGGCCTGGACGGGACGACCGCCCTCGGCGCCACCGTGACCGCCGACGCCGCCGGCGACGCCGTGCTGGTGCAGACGGTGCCCGCTGGCGCCTGCAGCCGGGTCTACCTGCAGGCCCTCGATCTGGGCAGCTGCGGGCTCAGCCCCGCCGTCTTGCTGGGCTAGCGGCGCCGTTTTCTCGCCTGATTTCCGGTCAAGACGGGTCCTGGCCCCCGATGGCGGTGGAATGAGGCTCTTCCTCCCCTCGCTGCCGCTCGTCCTGCTGCTCTGCGTCCCAGCCCCCGCCCAAGGCGGCCCCTGGAGCACCAAGCTGGACATCTACGGCCCCCACGACCTCGCCCTGATCGGCTGGGAGATCTCCATGCTCGGCGACGTCGACGGCGACGGCGTTCCCGACCTGGGGGCGGTGGACGACTACCGCGCCTTGGGCAGCGCCACCGGTAGCGGCTGGACCCGGATCTACTCCGGCGCTGACGGCAGCCTGATCTGGGAGCTGCTCGACAATTCCTCCACCTACGCCACCCAGACGATCGCGGACGCCGGAGACGTCAACGGCGACGGACTGGCCGACTTCGTGCTCGGCAACTCACACGGCACCGCTCCCGGCGGGGTCGCCAATACCGGCGGCATCACGGTGCGGTCGGGCGCTGACGCCTCCGAGCTCTGGAGCGCCTACGGTGGCGGCACTTGGGACGCCTTCGGCATCGAGCTGGCCTCCCTCGATGACCTCGACGGCGACGACGTCCCGGAGCTCCTGGTCGGCGCCCCGTACGCCAACGCGGGCGCCGGAACGGTCTCGCTCTACTCCGGCGCCAGCGGCAGCTTGATGCTGGTCCTCCACGGCAGCCCCGCCATCGGCTTCGGCACCTCCTTCATCGGTCCGGGAGACCTCGACGGCGACGGCTACGGCGACATCGTGATCGGCAGCCCCGATTGGGACTACGACACCTGGGCCGCCCCCAACTCCGGCCTGATCGAGGCCTACTCCGGCGCCACCGGCGCGCTGCTCTACCAGGTCCCGGGTTACTCCTACTACGAGCAGCTCGGCTACACCATGTGCGGCCTCGGCGACATCGACGGAGACGGCCTGGCCGACTTCGCCTCCAGCATCTCCGAGGCGCCGCGGGGGGCGATCCGCTACTACTCCGGCGCGACGGGTGCCCTGATCCGGAGCTTCAACCACCACACCTACAGCATGCCCAGGGCCATCGCCAGCGCCGGCGACACCAACGGCGACGGCTTCCACGACCTGGTGGCGAGCTCGAGCGGGCCGACCAACGGCAGCGCCCAGTCTCTCGGCCTGGCCGTGGTCTATTCGGGCGCCGACGGCAGCGCGCTCTACGAGGACTACGGCGACGGGGTCAGCTTGATCTACGGCTACACCGTGGCCGGCGGCAAGGACATCGACGGCGACGGTCTCAGCGACGTGCTCACCGGCTCGCCGTACTACGCCCCCGCCGGCTCCTCCCAGACCGGCATGCTCCGCGTCCTCGGCGTCGAGGCCTGGCTAACGACGAGCGCTACCGCGCTGTCGGCGGCGGCAGGCGGCGTGGTGGATTACGTCATCGACTTCCCGGCCGACGCCGGAGGGGACACCTACCAGATGCTGGCCTCGGCTTCAGGGGCCGGCCCGACGATGCTCCCGAACGGCGTGCTGGTGCCGCTGACCCTGGACAGCTGGCTGGCGAGCACCTTCCTCGGCATCTACCCCAGCGCCATCCTCAACCCCACCGGAGTCCTCGACCCCAACGGCGACGGCGCCTTCTCGATCTCGGTGCCCCCGGGCGCGCTCAGCTCCGGCGTGGTCGGCACGACCTTCTTCCTGGCCGTGGCCTGCCAGCCCGGCGGGATGCTCTACCGCTACGCGTCGATGCCGGTGCAGCTCGAGATCACTCCCTGAGCGCCGCGCAGGTGGGACAGGGCCGGGTCGTCACCCCGAGGGCGCCGTCGCCGAGGGCGACCGGTCTCGGCAGCTCGAGGTCGAGCAGGCGCTCGAGGCCGGAGCGCTCGGTCCGGGGCGCGCCGCCGGTGAAGTCGAGGGGGAACAAGCGGCGGGAGATGCGGACCTCAGCGACCACCAGCTTGCGACGAGCATCGGCCGGCGGATTCAACAGCAGCGACCAGCGGCCGTCCGCGCGCGGGGGGAGCTCGAGCGCGCCGCTGGCCTGCAGCAGTGGCAAGGGACCGAGCGGCAAGTCACCGTCGATGCCGCTGACCATCTCCCACTCCATCTGCTCCTCGGCCCACTCCCAGCGCACGGAGCCGGTCCATTGCCCATCGGTGCGCCGACGCGGCGTCACCTCGACCAGGACGCCGGCGCAGCTCGTCGCCTCGATCGGTGTGGCCTCATGCCCACCCGCTTCGCAGGTCCCGGTTCGGTAGTCGCGCCGCCGCAGCCGGGTGAGGAGGACGGGCTCGTCCAGCCGGGCGATCCTGGTCAAGAAAGCGGTCTCGGGCGTCCAAGGCGACTCACCCGGCGGCACGCCGTTCGGATCGGTGTCGAGGACGATCACCTCCACCTGGTATTCGCGCGGCGGCAACGGTTCCGGTTCCCGGCTGACGCAGGCGACAGCGAGCAGGGGCAGGAATCGGGATAGGACGCGAAACGCCATGGACGGCGGCCCGAGCGGGGCCGCCGTCCATGGTAGAGCAGGTCGGCCGGCTCAGCGCACGAAGTCGACCTGCGGCGGCGCCGGGATCAGGCCGGCGTCGTGGGCGCGCTGCAGGAACAGCTTGACCGACTCGCGGCCGTCGTCGCCGTAGTCGAGGGTGCGCTCGTTGACGTACATGGCAATGAATTCGTCGGCCTTGGCCAGGTCGAGGTCACGGCCGAACTGCAGCGCGTACTTCACCGCCTCGTCGCGGTGCTCGAGGCCGTAGCGGATCGAATCCTGGAGGAGCTGCGACACGCGCGGGATGTCCTCGCCCAGGTCGCGGCGGATGGTGTTGCCGCCGAGCGGCAACGGCAGGCCGCCGGTCTCCTTCCCCCACCACTCGCCGAGGTCGAGCAGCAGCTTCAGGCCGAGCTCCTGGTAGGTGAGCTGGCCCTCGTGGATGAGCAGGCCGGCGTCGTACTCACCGCGCGCGACCGCCGCCGGGATCTGGTCGAACTCGACCAGCTCGTAGTCGTAGGGCCCGAGGCACATCTGCGCCGCCAGGTGCGCCGAGGTCCACTCGCCCGGCACCGCCATGCGCAGGCCCTTGCCCTTCTCCAACGCCGACAGCGGCATCTCGGCGCGGGCGACGATGCGCGGGCCGTAACCCTCGCCCATCGAGGCGCCGTGGTTGAGCAGGGTGTACTTGTCCGAGACGTAGGCGTAGGCGTGGATCGAGACCGCGGTGATCTCGTACTCGCCCTTCAGCGCCCGCCGGTTCAGGGTCTCGATGTCCTCGAGCTTGTGCTCGAAGCGCAGCTCGCCGGTGTCGAGCTTGTCGGCCGCCAGCGCGTAGTGCATGAAGGCGTCGTCGGGGTCCGGGCTGTGGCCCAGGAGCAGGGTCTTCGTGGCGGTCTCGCTCATGATTTCGGACGGTTCCGGGCCGATTCGGCCGTTCGGAAGCGCGGATTCTACAATCCCGCGCCATGAGCGACGCCCCGAAGGATCCCCGCGACAAGATGACCGCCGGCGTGCTGGCCGAGAGCCGGCTGATCAATGACCTGCCCGGGCTGGGCGCCTTCCGGGTGGAGCCGGCCGACGGCGGCGAGGTGCCGGAATTCTCCGCTGGCCAAGCCACCAGCGTCGCCTTCGAGCAGGACGGCGAGGTCCTGACCCGCTGGTACTCGGTGGCCTCGGCCCCCGAGCAGCGCGACGCGTTGGATTTTCTGGTCGTGGACGCCAAGGGCAGCGGCCAGGGCCTGTTCGCGCTCGAGCCCGGCGCGCCGGTGTGGTTCGGCAACTGCGTCGGCAAGCTGACCCTGGAGCGGACCGACTGCCGACACCTGGTCCTGCTCGGCACCGGCACCGGCCTCGCCCCCTACCTGTCGATGCTGCGACACCTGAAGGCGCAGGCCGAAGCCGGCCAGCCGGTGCCGGTGGCGGTAGCGCTCTTCCACGGTGCCCGCCGCGGCGCCGAGCTGGCCTTCCGCGAAGAACTGGAGGCGCTGGCCAAGGACCAGCCCTTCCGCTTCTTCTACCTGCCCTGCGTCAGCCGCGCCGACGAGGACGCCGACTTCGACGCCGCCCTCACCACCGCCGGGCGCGCCGACGAAGCCGCCGCCCAGGTGCTCGGCCTGCCCAGCCCTGGCGGCGACGAGCGCGGGGTGCGCTTCCCGGCGGGTTTCGACGCCGCCGCTCTCGGCGCCATCTTGCCCGAGGGCGACACCGCCATCTACCTGTGCGGCAACCCGAAGATGATCGACGCCTTCGACGCCGCCTGCGCGGACACCGCGCGCAAGCCGCACCTGGTCTTCGAGCGCTGGTGGTGAGCCGGCGGGCTGGAGCTCAGTCCAGCCGCACCCACTTCCACTCGGACGGGTCGAAGCGGAGCCGCGCCTGGCCGCCGGTGGGCCGGGCGTTGGGGTCCTCCTCGCGGTAGACCGGGAATTCGCGCCACAAGACGCCCTCGACGAGGGTGAAGACGTCGTGGCCCATGTACCCCGCCGCCTGGTGCGGGTGCAGATCGGGCACCTCGAGCGGCTGCCAATGAGATTGCGCGTCGCGGCTCCATGCCTGCAGCGCGCCGTAGCCGCCGCTGCCGGCGGAGCGCGTCACCACCAGCACCTCGTCGCGACGGTCGCCGTCGAGGTCGTGGAACCAGAGCTTCTCGACGCTGCCGTCGCGCTCCCCCTCGATGCGGTCGGCGGGGCGGTCCGCCCAGCGCACGACCACCGCGTAGGTGCCGGTCGAGGCCGCTTCGTCCGCCGGGATGCGCAGCTCGAGCTGGGGCGGGGCCTCGGCCGGTCCGGCCGAGCCTGCGCAGGCCGCGACAAGAGCTGGCGATACGACGCAAGCGGCCGCAAGGAGGGGGCGCCAAGACGAGGGCGAGGCGGACATCGCCCCAGCATGCCTCGTCGCGTGTTGGCGCTCCAGCTCCGCGCTCAAGAACCCTCGGCAGGAGTGAGGTCCGGCTTGGCTCGGATGCTCGACACCCGCGCCGTCGGCGGCTCGACCCACATGTGGCCGAGCTCCTCGAGCTCGTGGCAGCTGTTGCAGAGGGTGGTCATCTGGGTGTAGGCCTCGCGGAAAGCGGCCGGGTCGCGGTCCAGGATCGGCTTGAGGAAGACCGGCATCGTGTTCTGGAAGACCTTGGCGGACTCGGCCCGCTTCGGCCGCCGCTCGAGGGCGTTCTCCAGCGAGTAGGCGATCTTCTCGAGCTGGTACTCGGCGTAGTCCCAGTTCTCGTCGACGCCGGCCCACCACAGCTCGTGGTATCGGTGGTCGATCTCGATCATCGCCATGTCGGTGCCGCGCAGGTGCCGGGCGACGGTGTCGAGCTGGGCGCGAGGGTCCCCGGTCAACCAACCGTCCTTCCCGACCGCCCCAGCGCCATACCCGCAGGCGGGGACCAGGACCCCGAGCAGGCCGAACGCAGTGAGCAGAGCGACGCGAGCGGTGCGACGGCGGGGAGTCATGGGCCAAGCTAGGTCTCGCGCCGGGAGAAACAAGACACAGGAAAGGCGAGGCCATGGGCAAGAAGATGAGGGGGAGGATCGGTCGGCGGCGAATGGAGGACGATGGCCTGCACCACCGAACCAGGCGCCGTGGGCGCTAGGATCGCGACCGAGATGATCCACCAGGAAACCCACACCGTCTCCACGGCGGGCCGCGGCTTCACGGACCTCAGCGCCGAGGTCGGGCGGGCGGCGCGCGCGGCCGGCTGCGCCGCCGGCGTGGCCACCGTCTTCGTCCACCACACCAGCGCCTCGCTGATGATCTGCGAGAACGCCGACCCGCAGGTGCTGCGCGACCTCGAAGCCTGGATGAGCCGCGCCGTTCCCGACGGCGACCCGCTGTTCCGCCACACGGCGGAGGGGCCCGACGACATGCCGGCGCACGTGCGCTCGGTGCTGACGGCGACTTCGCTCTCGGTGCCGGTGATCGACGGCCGGCTGGGACTGGGTACCTGGCAGGGCATCTACCTCTACGAGCATCGCGCGGCGCCGCACCGCCGTCGGGTGAGCGTGACCGTGGTCGGGGAGGCTTGATCCCGATGTCGCTGCTCAATTCGAAGAACCGCTTGTCGCTCGCCTTCTTCGCCGACCTGGCGCTGGTCTCGACGGGGTGGGCCGCCGGTGACCACGCCGAGGTCGATGGCTTCGTGCAGCTCTCGGCCGTGATCGGCCTGCTGGCCGGAGCCGCCGCCCTGATCCCAGGCTTCCGCGCTCGGCACACGCCTCGCGAAATCGGCATCGCCGCGTTGATCGCTGGCGGCGCCGGAATCGTCGCCTGGCGGCACTGGTCCGGCCCCTACCTCGGGTACGCGCCGTCGGCCGGTTTGCTCGCGGCGGCCGCGCTGCTGCGGCTGGTGATCGCGCTCAAGGATGGCGCTGACGCGGAGGAGGACGCGCTCTAGCGGAAGCTCACGCGTCGCCGTCCTCGTCGGTGTCCTCGTCGGTGTCCTCGTCCACCTCAGCAGGAAATCCGACGTCGGACCTCTCTTTTCTATCGACGTCTGACCCCGAAATCGCCGAAATCGGCTCGTCGTCGTGCAGCATCCGGATGCTCGGCGTGTCCAGGTCGTCGTACTGACCCCGCTTGCTGGCCCAGAGGAACAGGGCCAGGAACAGGGCGCCGAGCAGCAGCGCGGCGGGGAAGGCGATGTAGAGCAGGTCCACGGGGCGGGGCGGCGGCGGGGCGACCTCAGAAGGTGCGGGAGCGGTAGGAGAGGCTGATGACCGTCAGCGAGCTTGCGGGCATCAGGATCGCGGCGACCAGCGGATTGAGCAAGCCGGCCATGGCGAGGGCGACGCCGAGGCCGTTGTAGGCCAGGGAGACGACCAGGTTGCGGCGGATCACGCGCACGGTGCGGCGGGCGCCGTCGAGCAGGTGCACCACGCCCTGCACGCCCTCCTCGGTCATGTAGACGTCGGCGGCGGCCAGGCTGGCCTCGGCGCCGCCGTGCACCGCGACGCCGGTGGTCGCGGCGGCCAGGGCGGCGGCGTCGTTGACCCCGTCGCCGACCATGAGCACCGGGCCGCGGGCGCGCTCCTCCTCCACCACCGCCACCTTGCCCTCGGGGCTGACGCCCCCGTGGCAGTGCTCGAGCGGGATTCCGAGCTGGCGGCCGACCGCCGCCACGACCTCCTCGTGGTCGCCGGACAGGATGCCGACCCGCCAGCCGCGGGCGCGCAGCTCTGCCAGCGCGCCGGCGGCGCCGGGGTGGATGGCGTCGCCCAGACCGGCGGTGGCGAGGTGGCGGCCGTCGACCGCGACCAGCACCGGCGTCAACGCGTCGTGAGCCTGGCGCTCGACCCGCTCGCGCTCGGCGGCGGTCAGCTCGACGCCGGCCTCGGCCAGGAGGCGCGGCGAGCCGACCAGGACCTCCCGCCCCTCCGCTCGGCCGCGCAGGCCCAGCCCCTGCCGCTCCTCCACCTCGGACGCCTCCGGCACGCCGGCGGTGTCGGCGGCGAAGGCGGCGCGGAAGGCGTCGGCGTAGAGGTGCGAGCTGTGCGCCTCCAGCGCCAGCACCAGGCGCTTGGCCTCGTCCGGGCCGTGCCAGGCGGCCACCCCGACCTGGCCACGGGTCAGCGTGCCGGTCTTGTCGAGCAGCACCCGCCCCGGCCGCGCCAGCCGCTCGAGCACCTCGCCGCCCTTCACCAGGATGCCGCCGTGCGCGGCCCGGCCGACCGCGGCCGCGATCGCCAGCGGCGTCGCCAATCCCAGCGCGCAGGGGCAGGCGACGATGAGCAAGGCGATGGTGTGCTCGACTGCGTTGGCCGGATCGAGCTGCAGCCACAGCAGGAAGTTGACGGCCGCCAGCGCCAACACCGCCATCACGAACCAGCCGGACAGGCGATCGGCCAGGCGCACGATCGGCGCCCGCTCGCGGGCGTAGCGCTCGACCAGCTTCATCAGCCGGCCGACGCGGGTGTCCTCGCCGGTGGCTTCCACCTCGACCACCACCCGGGCCCGCAGGTTGACGGTGCCGGCGTGGGCGCGGGCGCCGGGCTCGACCTCGACCGGCCGCGACTCGCCGCTCAGCAAGGACAGGTCGAACAGCGAGCGGCCCTCAACCACGCGGCCGTCGGCGGGCACCGAGTCGCCGGCGCGGACCTCGACCCGGGCGCCGGCCGAGAGGGCGTCGAGCGGCACCTCCTCGACGGCGCCGTCCTCGCGGATCCGCCGCGCGCGCCCCGGGGTGAGGGCGTAGAGCAGCTCCAGGGAGTCATAGGCCGCCCGCTGCTGGCGTTGCTGCACGAAGCGGCCGACCAGCAGGAAGAAGACCAGCACCGTGACCGACTCGAAGTAGACCTCGCCGCCGCCGGTGACCGTGTTCACCGCGCCGCCGACCAGGCCCGCGCCCAGCCCGATGGCGATCGGCAGGTCCATGTGGCTGGTGCGGGTACGCAGCGCCGCCCAGGCGCCGGTGAAGAAGACCCGCCCCGGCCACGCCAGCTGCACCATCGTCAGCAGCAGCGAGGTCCAGCGCAGCAGGTCGCGGTACTGATCCTCCATGCCGTGCAACCAGCCGCCGTAGAGCGCGAAGGCCATTAGCATGACGTTGCCCGCCAGCGCCCCGGCCACGCCCAGCCGGGTGAAGGCCCGCCGGTCCTCGGCGCGGCGCCGCTTCAGCTCCTCGCCGCCGCGCACCGGGTGCGGCGGATAGCCGAGCCGGTCCAGCGCCTGGGCGATCGCCGACAGCGGCTGGGATTGTCCGGCCCAGGTGACCGTCACGATCGAGCGCCCGAGGTGCAGCCGCGCCTCGACCACCCCCGGCAGCACTTGCGGCAGCTTCTCGACCAACCACACGCAGGCGGCGCAGTGCACGCCCTCGAGGTAGAGCTCGACCCGACTCAGCTGCTCCCCCACCGGCTCGACGTAGAGCTCGCGGAAGCGCTCGTGGTCGAACTCCTCGAAGCCGCGACCAGTGGTGGCGGCCCGCTTGCCGTCGGCGTCGAGCTGCTGCTTCAGCTGGTAGTAGTCCTGCAGTCCGCAGCCATGGATGGCCTCGTAGACGGTGCGGCAACCGTTGCAGCAGAACTGCCGCTCGGCGCCGTCCTCCACCAGGCCAGCCGGCACCGGCAGCGCGCAGTGGGCGCACTCGAGCTCCGGGGGACGGCCGGTCTTCGTTTCCCTGGCCAGGATGACTAGCCCTCGTCCGCCGGCTCGGGCGCCGAGGCGGGCGCCGGCACAGGGTCGTGCTCGTGGCCGTCCGGCGCTGGCGCGTCCTCATCGGCGCAGCACGGGGCCTGCTCCAGCTCGAGGCCGCCGCCAGCGCCGACCTTGCCGGTGTAGTCGGGGATCTCGAGCCGCCCGAAGACGGTGGCGAGCCCGACCGCGACCAGCACGACCGCGGGCGCCACCGGCAGGTGCCGGCGCAGCGGTCCTGTCAGCTTCTGCACGCCCACCCCGAGCGCCGCCAGCACCGGCACCGTCCCGGCCCAGAAGGCGGCCATGGCCAGGGCGCCGTACCAGGGGCTACCGGTGCCGGCGGCCGTCACGACGAAGGCGTAGAGCCAACCGCAAGGCAGGAACGCGGACAACAGGCCGATGGTGGCCGCGCGTAGCACCGGCGGTTGGGCGGCGGTCCGCTTCATGAGGCGGCCGAAGCCCTCGCGAACGAAGGCCGGCGCCGGCGGGTGCGGCACGCGCACTCCTTTCCAGCGCAGCAGCACCACCACCCCGAAGGCCACCATCAAGCCTCCGGCGACCGCCGCCGCGCCTTGCTTGACCCCCACCGCCGAGCCGCCCAGGTCGATCGCCGCGCCGAGGGCGCCGCTGACCAGGCCGAGGGCGGCGTAGCTGACCAGCCGGCCGCCGTGGTAGGCGAGGTGCACCGGCGCGCCGCGGCCGCCTGCGGCGGCGAAGGCCACCAGGCCGCCGCACATGCCGGCGCAGTGCAGGCTCCCCGCCAGGCTCGCGACGAAGACCGTGCCGGCGAGGGCGAGCATGGCCTAGCCGGCGGCCGGCGCCTGGAGGAACAGGAAGGGCTGCTGGACGGCGGTGTAGACCTCCCCCGCCGCCTCGACCCGGAAGCGGAACTCCCACTTGCCGGTCCGCCGCAGCGGCAGCTCGGCCCGGTAGACGCCGGCCTCCGCCTCGGCCAGC
>CAYZXS010000008.1:0-44048 GCA_964482495.1 uncultured Planctomycetales bacterium | reverse complement strand
GGTCCGCCGCAGCGGCAGCTCGGCCCGGTAGACGCCGGCCTCCGCCTCGGCCAGCTCCGCCTCGATGCGCTCCGCCGAGCGGGCCACCGGGAAGGCCTCGAGGCTCACCCGGGCGCCGGCGATCGGGGCGCCGTCCCGGTCGCGGAGCCGCAGCGTCCCCGGCGACAGCGGCGCCCCCTCGACCACCGCGGCCTCGAGCTTCAGCACCCAGCCGAGCTCCTGGTTACGGCGCGCCTGCTCCAGGGCCGCGTCGTGGTCGAGGCCCTTCTGGTAGTAGTCCTCCTCCACCCCGAAGCCCGGGTCGTTCAAGGCCACGAAGACCGTGATGGCGCCGATGGTCGCGGACAGCAGCAGCAGCCCGACCGGCACGAACATCCAGATGTGCTTGCCCTGCATCGCGGCTCAGAAGGGGCCCAGGGCCTGGAACTCCAGGACGTGCTCGAAGTCGACGCCGTCGGAGATCGTGATCGGCACGACCGTCTTGCCGCCCGAGAAGAGCTCGCGCGGCAGGTAGAGGTGCACCATGCCCATGCCCGAGTCGCCCGCCGCCACCGGCACCGGGTTGACCGGGATCAGGCCGTCGACGCCCTCCGGCAGGCTGATCTGGTAGCTGCGGGGCTCCCGGGCCCGGTTGTCGAGCCGGAAGCTGACCAGGTTGCGGACGCGGCCGTCGGCCATCATCTCGAAGGGCGCGCCACGGGCCCGCTGGACCTGCACCATGCCGGACTCGCGGCCGGCGAGCTGGACGGTGAACAGAGTCAGCAGTCCGGCCAGGATCACCGGATAGGCGATGGTCCGGGGCCGGAACCAGCGCGTCAGCTTGCCCGCCAGGCTCTCCTGGCTGGCGTAGCGGATCAGGCCCGCGGGCTTGCCGACCTTCTCCATGACGCCGTCGCAGGCGTCGATGCACTCGGCGCAGGCGACGCACTCCATCTGCAGGCCGTCGCGGATGTCGATGCCGGTGGGACAGGTGGCCACGCACAGGCCGCAGTCGACGCAATCGCCGTAGTCCTGACCCTCGGCGCCCTTCTTGCGCGCGGGCATCTTGGCGCGCGCCTCGCCGCGGCTCTGGTCGTAGCCGATGATCAGCGAGTTGCGGTCCAGCAGCACCGCCTGGAGCCGGCCGTAGGGGCAGGCCAGGGTGCAGAGCTGCTCCCGGAACCAGCCGAAGTCGATCAGCATCAGGGCCGTGGTGGACCAGACCAGGCCGAAGCCGACCGGGTGCTCGGCGGGCGAGCCGAGCGACCACTCCAGCACGGTGGCGCCGCCGACGAAGTAGGCCAGGAAGGTGTGGGCGAGGTGCGCCGAGACCAGGGTGAAGGCCGCGAACTTGAGCGCCTTCCGCCACTGGGCGGCGACCTTGCCGCCCTTGGCGTAGCTCTTGCCTTCGACCAGCCGCTCGAGCGGCCGGTAGAGGAATTCCAGGTAGACCGTCTGCGGGCACCCCCAGCCGCACCAGGCGCGGCCGATCAAGGAGGTCATGTAGAAGATCCCCAGGAAGATGATCAGCAGCAGCAGGGCCAGCAGCGGCGTCTCGGTCGGCCGGAAGCTGACGCCGAAGAAGGCGAAGTCGCGGCGGACCACGTCGAGCAGGATCGCCGGCTTGCCGCCGATGGGGATCCACGGCAGGGCGTTGAACAGCGCGATCAGGAAGTAGGCCACCGCCCGCCGCCGCTTCCACCAGCGCCCCTTCGACAGCCGCGGGTGGAGCCACCGGCGGGTGCCGTCCGGATTCAGGGTCGAGAGGACCTGATCCGGCGCTTCGAGGAATTCGACTTCCTGGCTCATGCCCCCCTCATGGGATCCAGAGAAGGGGCATGGTAGCCCCTTCTCTGCGCGTGCTCAGCCGCTAGTTCGACGGCCAGGGAGCGATCTCCTTGGCCTTCGGGTCGAGCGGGCGCGGGTTGGCGGGCGTCGATCCCCGCAGGCCCGCGACGTAGGCAGCGACGAAGTAGATCTCATGCTCCGAGAGGATCGAGGTCTGGGGCACCATCGCGGTGCCGGGGACGCCCTCGCGGACCACAGACAGCATGCCGGGCAGGTCCTCGTAGTTGATCGCGTAGTCGTCGCAGAAGTTGGCGCCGAGGCCGACCACCCCGCCACCGTCGGGCGCGTGGCAGGCGACACAGCCCTTGGCGGCGAACAGCGAAGCGCCGATCGCCAGCGCGTCCTCGTCGGCCATCAGGCCCAGCAGGGTCTCCGGCGTGTCGGTCAGCTCACCGAAGCGGGCGTAGCCGCTCTCCTTGGCCGCCTCCACCTGGGCCTGCCAGGTGTCGGTGATGCTCTTGCCGGGGTAGACGTGGAACCACACCCAGTACAGGACGCTGAAGACGAAGGAGCCCCAGAACAGCAGCTTCCACCAGCCCGGAAGCGGGTTGTCGTACTCCTGGATGCCGTCGTAGCTGTGATCAGTCAGGTAGTCTTCGGGGAGGTGCTCAGTCATCGGAGGGCTCCGGCAGGCTGGTGGCTCGGGGAGCGGCCGGTTGGGCCTCGTTCAAGGGCAGCCGCGAGGCGGCGTCGAACTGGTCCTTGCTGCCCAGGATGACCCAGGCCAGGACCAGCAGGAAGAAGGCGACGAAGAAGAGGGTGCCGATCATTTCCCCGCCTCCTTCGGCATGGTGTCGGTGCCGAGCCGCAGCAGGTAGGCGATCAAGGCGGTGACCTTCTTGTCCTGAAGGTCCCCGATCTGGGTCTCCTGCTCCATGACCGCGGCGAGCTCGGCCGCCTGCGCAGCCGCCGCGTCGGCGCCGCCGGCGACCTCCTCGTCGCTGTAGGGCACGCCGAGGATCTGCATCGCCCGCATGCTCTTCGGGATGCGCGCGAAGTCCAGCTCGGCGGCGAGCAGGTGCTTGTAGCGCGGCATCAGCGAGTCCGGGCTGGTCTCGAGCGGGTCGCGCAGGTGGCGCAGCTGCCAGCCCGGCGTCAGGGTCTTGGTGCCCTCACGCGCCAGATCGGGACCGATGCGCCGCGAACCCCATTGGAAGGGGTGGTCGTAGACGAACTCGCCCGGCTTGCTGTAGGGGCCGTAGCGCTCGGTCTCGGAGCGGATCGGCCGGATCATCTGCGAGTGGCAGTTGTAGCAGCCCTCGGCGATGTAGATGTCGCGCCCCGCCAACTCCAGCGGCGTGTAGGGCTTGACCGTGCTGATGGTCGGCACGTTCGACTCGATGACGAAGGCCGGGATGATCTCGAACAGCGAGGCCGTGATCACCGAGATCGCCACCCACAAGGTCATGCGCATCGGCTTGGCCTCGAGGGTGCGGTGCCAGCCGACGCGGCGGAACAGGTCGATGGTCGAGACCGACAGGCCGAGGCCGCCGATCAGGGCCAAGGCCGCGGAGACCTGGCTGGCGTCGGTGGTGCCCGGGATCAGGGCCACGGCGCCGCAAGCGCCGGCCAAGGCGATGCCGCCCCAGAAGAAGGGGCTGAGGACGCGCTCGGGCTTGGCCTCGGGGGCGGGCGCGGCGCCCTCGAGCGCCTTGAGGCCCGGGGCCTCGAGGACCGGCACCTCGTAGCTGGCCGGGCGCCGCTTCCAGGTCATCACGGCGTTGGCGATGGCCAGGCCGGCGCCGAACAGGTAGAGCACGCCGCCGAGGACGCGGATGACGTAGAACCACTCGAGGATCCGCACCGTGTCCATGAAGTCGGCGTACTTCAGCAGACCGTTGGCGTCGAAGGCGCGCCACATCAGGCCCTGGGCGAGGCCGGCGGCGTAGATGGCGACGATGTAGACCAGGATTCCGATCGTGGCGGTGTAGAAGTGGAGGTCCATCCACTTCGGCTTGGCCATCTCCTTGGTCTGGAACAGCCGCGGCATCAGCCAGTAGGCCAGGCCGAAGCTCATGAAGCCGACCCAGCCGAGCGCCCCGGCGTGCACGTGGGCGATGGTCCAGTCGGTGTAGTGGCTGAGGGCGTTGACCGCCTTCACCGACAGCAGCGGCCCCTCGAAGGTCGACATGCCGTAGAAGGTCACGCCGACGACGAAGAACTTGAGGACCGGGTCCTTGGCGACCTTGTCCCAGGCGCCGCGCAGGGTGAGCAGGCCGTTCAGCATGCCGCCCCAGGAGGGCATCCAGAGCATGATCGAGAACAGCATGCCCAGGGTCGACAGCCACTGCGGCACCGCCAGGTAGTGCAGGTGGTGCGGGCCGGCCCAGATGTAGATGAAGACCAGCGACCAGAAGTGGATGATCGACAGCCGGTAGCTGAAGACCGGCCGGTTGGCGGCCTTCGGCAGGAAGTAGTACATCAGGCCCAGGAAGGGCGTGGTCAGGAAGAAGGCCACCGCGTTGTGGCCGTACCACCACTGCATGAAGGCGTCCTGGGCGCCGGCGTAGAGGCTGTAGCTCTTCGTCATCGTCGCCGGGACCTCCAGCGAGTTGAAGACGTGCAGCACCGTGATCGCCACCCATGTGGCGATGTAGAACCAGATCGCGACGTAGATGTGCTTCTCGCGGCGCTTGATCAGCGTGCCGAAGAAGTTGATGCCGAAGACGATCCAGACCAGCGCGATCGCGATGTCGATCGGCCACTCGAGCTCGGCGTACTCCTTGCCGGAGGTGATGCCGAGCGGCAGCGTGACGGCGGCGCTGACGATGATCAGCTGCCAGCCCCAGAAGTGGATCTTGCTCAGCGCGTCGCTGAACATGCGCGCCTTCAAGAGGCGCTGGGAGGAGTAATAGACCGCCGCGAAGATGGCGTTGCCGGCGAAGGCGAAGATCACCGCGTTGGTGTGCAGCGGGCGCAGGCGGCCGAAGCTCAGGATCTGCGTCCAGCTGGCGTCCAGTCCGAAGTCGTTGGCCTTCGGCCAGGCGAGCTGGAGGGCGATGATGACGCCGACCAGCATGCCCACGAAGCCCCAGATGAGGGTGGCGAAGGTGAACTTGCGGACGATCGCGTCGTCGTAAGAGAAACGCTCCAAGGGGAGCTTGGGTGCACCAGCGTTCTCGGTGGTCATGCCTGGCTCGACTCCAGAGATGGCGAGGAGGGGGGGAAGGGAAGCCCCAGCCAATACAACCGGATCGGCCCCGGCCGAGAGGACGGGCGCAGGGTGTGATGGCAGGGTCTGCGAACCCTAAGTAGTGCACAATTAAGGGGCCGCAAGGCCGGGAATTCAACACAAAACGAATTGAAATCGGCGGGCCGCCGAAGCGACCCGCCGGTTCCTTCCCTAAAACTTCCCTGGATCAGTCCGAATCGGACTTCCCCATGTTCTTTAGACCAGGAGGAAGTCCTCCAAGTCCTTGCGGAGTTCGGACAGTCCGTAACTCTCGTCGCACAGGGCGCTGTAGATGGCCCGCTCGATCTCCCGGGGCACGCGGGGGTTGACGTCCCGCGGCCTGGGGTAGCTCAAGAAGTAGGAGCGGCTGAGTTCCGCGTCCTCCACCGGCAGCTTGCTCGCGTCGGCTCCGGCGTACTCCCACGGCACCTGGCTGAAGGGCAGGGCGTTGCAGAGCAACTCGTAGAGCAGGACGGCGATCGCCTGGGCGTCGCCCTTGGCGTCCCGGCGGAGGAAGGGGTTGTAGTGCGGGGTGGCGACGATCAGGTCCACCCGCTCAGAAGAGGGAGCGGGGTCGAGCAGGCGGACCTGGTCATCATCGGTGATGATCAAGTTCTCAGGCTTGATATCGCCGTGGCAGGTCCAGATCCCCTCTCCGATCTGGCGCTCCACGGTTTGGAGGACCTCGAGGATCCAGCGGAGCTTCACGCCTTCCAAGGAACGCATGCGCTCACGCAGGGTCGACCCGCTGAGGAGGTCCAGGACGAGGACCGGCCGGCCCCCCACCTCGATCAGGCCCTGGTAGCCGACCACGGTCTGGCCGACGGCTCGCTCGAGCATCATGGCCTCGCCGAGCAGCATCTCGTCGACCTCGTGGGGGTCGAGGACCTCCGCCCTGGCGCCGACGGCGGGGTCGAGGAAGAGCGCCTCGGCCGGAGTCTCGTCCGGGCTGATTCGCTCGGGATCCCGCTCGGCGGTGACCTCGGCGAAGCGCGGCAGGAACCTGCCGCCGCCGCTCTCGTCGCCGACCTTCAGCGCGACGCGGCAACCTTGCTGGTCTTCCGCGGCGTAGACCTGGGCGAATGCGCCGCGTCCGAGAAAGCCGGTAATCTGGAATCCTCCGACCGTCTGGCCGGTTTCGATGTTGAGCATTTTCGCTTCCCTCCTTCCGGTTCATCTTTCGGCCTCCTGAGGGGTCTCCTTTAAGATGTTGCGGAGATCCCCTAGGGGTTCCTGAGCATGACCGAGCGCCGATACCCCGCGAGCGAGCCCGAGGCCCGTGAGAAGTTCCGAGAAGCAGGCCGCATTGCCTGCTCGGCTCGGGATTTAGGCTTTTCCATGATCCAACCGGGAGTGGCCCTCCGGGAAGTCGTCGAAGCGGTCGAGTCCTTCATCCGGGATCACGGCGCCGGACCGGCTTTTCCGGCCCAGACCTCGCGCAACGCCATCGCCGCCCACTACTGCCCGGCGCCCCTGGACGAGACCCGCTACGAAGCTGGAGATGTCGCCAAGCTGGACGTCGGGGTCGAGGTCGACGGCTACGTCGCGGACACCGCCACCACCGCCTACCTCGGCGAGGACCCCGACCGGCAGCGGCTGGTGCGCGCCTCCCGGGCCGGCTTGGACGCGGCCCTGGCGCTGGCGGCCCCCGGGATGAAGATCCAGGAGCTCAGCCAAGCGATCGAGGACGCGATCGAGGGCGAGGGCTTCCGCCCGGTCTACAACCTGACGGGCCACGGCGTCGGCCGCTGGACCGTGCACACCGCGCCCCAGGTGCCGGCGAGCCCGGACAACCGCGACCGCGACCGCCTCCTGCCCGGGATGGTGGTCGCGATCGAGCCGTTCGCCACCGACGGCGGCGGCCAGGTCTCCGAGCGCGGCCGGGCCGAGGTCTTCATGGTGACGCGCCAGCCGCGCAAGATGAAGGGCATCGACCCGGGGGCCTGGCAGGTCATCGAGGACATGAACGGCCTGCCCTTCGCCCGCCGCAGCTTCGGCGGCGCCGTGTCCGCCGACGCCATCGAGAGCACCCTGGCGCGGCTGCTGCGGACCGGCTGCTTGATGGCCTTCCCGCCGCTGGTGGACCCCAACCCGGCGGTGATGGTGTCCCAGGCCGAGCACACCATCATGGTCCTGGAGGACGGCGTCGAGGTCACCACGGCCGAGGGCCTGGCGGAGTAGCCCCCGGAGATGGGACGCGGCTGCTAGGCTGCGACCTTCTCCGATGTGGTCCTTCTTCCTCCTCCTCCTCCTCTGCCCCACTCTCCAAGAACCTGCCGCCGCCGCCGACTTCGACGCCGGCCTCACCGAGATCGAGGAGGCGATGCAGCGGCGACGATGGAAGGACGCCTACGCCGACCTCGAGGAGTTGCTGGAGGACCACGCCCGCCAGGCCCACGCGCTGCGGGAGCGGGCGCGGATCGAGGAGATCGCCCGGCGCTGCCTGTTCTGGATGGAGCACGGCGAGGTCCACCCCAAGCAGGTGGTCGACGGCAAGCTGCGTAAGTACAAGGCATCCTCCGGGGACATCGAGGTGGTCTACGACAAGGACCAGCTGGGCGACTTCCAGGTCTACCGGTCCGGCGTGGCCTATGAGCCGGTCTTCACCGGCCCGTTCACGGTCGAGCTGGAGGGCCGGAACTACCCCTTCGGGACCTTCCCGCGCTTCCGCTTCGGCCTCGGCGCCGAGGAGGAGTACATGGTCTGGTTCGGCCAGCCCTCCGCGGGCAGCACGATCTATCCCGCCTCGCTCTACCAGGTCACCGAGGACGAGGACGTCGAGCTCGACGACCAGTGGACCACGCCGCTGGAGCACAAGGGCAAGTTCACGCTGAAGGTGCGCGTGGCCAAGAACATGATCACCGCCTGGGCCAACAAGCAGCGCATCCTCAGCGCCAAGCGCAAGGTCGAGAGCTACGGACGATTCTCCTACGAGGGGCTGAAGCCCTCGAAGGTCGAGCAGATCACCATCAGCGGCAGGGTCGAGCCGAGCTGGATCGCCGGCTTGATCGACCAGGCCAACCACGAGAAGCGCGACGCCTTCGAGGCCGAGCTGGACCTCGGCGAGCACCTGCCGGCCTGGCTCCTCGAGGGGGGTGCGGAGGCGGCGGAGGCCTCCACCGCGGCGGAGGCCGGCGCACCGGCCGCGGAGGCCTATCCGCCGCAGCCCTTCGACGAACCGGGCCGCCACTGGCCCCGGATCCAGGGCCTGATCGACGCCGAGGACACCGCCAAGCTCGCCGAGCTCCTCGACAAGCTGCCCTCCTCTTCCCTGACCGAGCTCGAGCGCCACTGGGCGGAGGCCAAGCTCGCCGACCTGCGCTCCAAGCCCCGCGAGGCCGTCCCCGCCTACGCCAAGGTCTGCTCGGCCGCGCCCGCCTACCTCCCGGCCCGCGCCCGGCTGGTGGAGCTGCTCTTCGAGGTCCAGAAGCGAGAGGAGGCGGTCCGCGAGCTGGAGCGCTTGGTCCACGACTTCCCGGAGGACGACGCGGCGGCCCGCGACTGGGTCTTCTACTTGATGGGCGAGTCCCGCCTCGAGGAGGCCCGCGCCTTCCTCGACGCCGGCACCGGGCGGCCGGGGCTGGACTCCCTGCACCAGCTCTTCGCCAAGATCGACGGCGGCCCCAGCTTCGGCCGCAGCTACTCCTTCGAGACCAAGCACTACCGCGTGGTCTCGGACATCGACAAGGGAACCTGCGCCGAGTCCGGACGCCTGCTCGAGCGCTACTACAACGCCTACAGCTCCCGGCTGCGCAAGGCGCCGCGCGGCGAGGACCACAAGTTCCCGGTCTACCTGTTCTCGGGCTTCGCCGGCTACGAGCGCTACGTCGAGGACATCGGCCACGGCAACCCCGGCGGCACCGCCGGCATCTACTCCCTGATCCTGAAGCAGCTCCTGATTTGGAACCTGCCCGACCGGGAGAGCATGATGAAGACGGTCATCCACGAGGGCTTCCACCAGTATCTGGACAGCCTCATGCCGGATCCGCCGGTCTGGTTCAACGAGGGAATGGCGGAGTACTTCGAGCTCGCCGGCTACGAGGGCGGCCGCTGGATCGAGGGCCAGGTCAACCGGCGCCACCTCTCGGTGCTGCTCGACCGCCGCCGCAAGATCCCGAGCCTGCGCCAGCTGGTCGAGATGACCCCCTCCGGCTTCTACACCGACATGACGGTGCACTACGCCATGGGCTGGGCCTTCGTCCACTACCTGCGCCAGGGCGGCAAGGCCGAGCAGGCCAAGTTCAGGCGCTTCTTCGACGGCCTCTGCGACGGCGAGGACAGCGCCGCCCTGGTCGCCGAGGTCTTCGGCGGCCCGGAGCAGCTGCGGGAGCTCGAGAAGGACTTCCGCGCCCACCTCCTCGAACTCGACGACCGGAAATGAAGGCAGGGCGGAGGAAGCGAGCTTCCTCCGCCCTGCAGTGCCCGCCCGGTGCTCAGGCCTCAGCCTTCTCGCGCACCGCGTCGATGCGGCGCTCGGCGAAGCGGTCGGCGGCCGCGGAGGTGCAGATGCCCTCCTCGCGGGCGATGGCGAAGATCTCCTTCATGTTGGTGTAGATCCCGTCCATCATCTTCATCGCCTTGTCCTCGCTGTAGCCCTCGGGCAGCAGCTCGTTGTAGACGTTGATGAGGCCGCCGGCGTTGACCACGTAGTCCGGGCCGTAGAGCACGCCCTTCTCCTTCAGGGCGACGCCGTGGCGGGTCTCGAGCAGCTGGTTGTTGGCCGCGCCGCAGACGATCCGGGCCTTGAGCTCGGCGATCGACTCGTCGTTCAGCGAGCCGCCCAACGCGCAGGGGGCGTAGACGTCGCAGTCGATGCCTCGGATCTGCTCGGGCCGCACCACGCTGCCGCCGGTCTCCTCGGCGACCCGGCGGGCCGACTCCTCCTTGATGTCGGCGGCGATGATCACCCCGCCCTGGTCGGCGATCAGCTTGGCGTAGTGGGAGCCGACCGAGCCGGCGCCCTCGATCGCGACCACCTTGCCCTTCATGTCGGCCGAGCCATAAACCTGCTCCAGGGCGGCCTTCAGGCCCAGGAAACACCCCCAGGCGGTGTACGGCGAGGGGTTGCCCGACTTGCCCGCCAGGCCGACCACGCTCTTGGTCTTGCGGCTGATGTACCCCATGTCCTCGACCTTGGTGTTGACGTCCTCGGCGGTGATGTAGCGGCCGCCGAAGGACTCCACGAACTCGCCCATCGACTCGAACAGGGCCTCGGTCTTGATGGAGGGGTCGCCGATGATCACCGACTTGCCGCCGCCGAGCTCGAGGCCGGCGCAGGCCGCCTTGTAGGTCATGCCGCGGGACAGCCGGAGCACGTCAGTCAGGGCCTCGCTCTCGGACTCGTAGGGCCACATGCGCATGCCGCCGAGGGCGGGCCCGAGCACCGTGTTGTGCACCGAGATGATGGCGTGGAGGCCGCTCTGGGTGTCGATGGCGCGCCGAACGTTCTCGTAACCTTCGACAGGGATGTCCGTGATCTGAAGCATGGGATCTCTAATTAAGTCATCAACCAGTCGGTTGCCTAGGTATTATCGCGGCGCGACCAGAATCCCACAAACAGCAGCCTGGACGGGGTTTCTTCGCGCTTGACAAGGCCGTGCACGCCTCCCTCGACCCCGTCTTCGTCGCCTGCTGGGCGGCCGGTCCCGACCCCGTCCGGGACGGCGTCTTCCACCTCGCCGCGAGCGCCTTCCCCGACGGGGAGGGCGAGATCCAGCTCATCCCGCCCACTTGGCTGCGGCCCTACGACGACGCGGCCGAAGGCCGGCCCCTCTCCCGGCGCATGCGAGACCTCGGTTTGAACAAGGAAGCCGAAGCCGGGCTGCCGTCGCAAAGAGAGAAGCTGCCGGAACTGTTCCAGCTCCTCGCCGCCCGGCCGCTGGTCCTGGCTGGTGACCGCGACGGCTTCCTCGCCCGCTTCCGCCGCTGCCTCCCCGACGCCGTGCCGCCGGCCGTGCTCGACCTCGAGGGCCTGGCGGCCTTCCTGCTCCCCCGCCGCGGCGAGCGCGGCTTCCCGGCCTTGTGGCGCCGGCTGGTGGACGAGCAGCCGCCGCGGGAGGCGCGCCCGCGGGAGCTGCGCCGGCTGTGCGCAGCTTTGGTCGAGGCCCACTTCGCCCGCGAGGACCGGCTGCGGCAGCTCCTCGCTCGCGGCATGGACGAGCTCCAGGCCAGCTGCGACGACCGCCAGGCCGACGGCGCCGAGTGGCTCGAGCTGGCGCGCCGCCTGCTCGACCGGCCCAGCCGCTTCGGCGCCGCCGAGGAGGCCGACCTGTTCCGCAGCCCGCCGAGCGACGGCCGCTTCAGCGAGGACCTCGACGACGCCCCGCTCGAGGCCGAGCGGCTGCTGCAGGAGATCGAGCCCAGCTTCGCCGCCGAGTACGCCGCCTTCTTCCAGGAAGCCGACGCCCTTCCGGGGCGCGAGGAGGAGGAGCAGGCGGAGCTCGACGACCAGGACCACCAGCTGCTGGAGGCCTACTTCGACCAGCTGCCGCGGCTCTTCGACGGCGGCCAGGCCCAGGCCGAGCGGCCCGGGCAGCGGGCCCTGGGGCACGCGGTGCGCGGCGCCCTCGAGCAGCACGAGTTCCTGATCGCCGACGCGCCCACCGGCACTGGCAAGACCCTCGGCTACCTGGCGCCGCTGCTGATCTGGGCCAGTTCGCGCGGGGTCCGGGTGGCGGTCAGCACCTACACCCGGGCGCTGCAGGAGCAGGCCTTCTTCCGCGAGATCCCGCGCGCCCTCGAGCTGCTGCGGCGCGCCGGCATGGACGAGGAGCGCGTGCCCCGGGTGAGCATGCTCAAGGGCCGCGCCAATTACATCTGCGGCCGGGCCATCGGCGACGCCGCGCCCGACCCGGGCGCCGGCTCGGCGGCCGCGCGCGCCACCTGGCTGCGGCTGGCGCTGCACTACTGCGAGGACCCCTCTGCCGACCTCGACGGCTTCGGCCTGGCGCCGGGGGTGCCGCTCGGCAACCTCGCCCGGGTCATGCGCACCGCCCGCGCCAAGCTCGACGAGGTGCGCGCCCTGCCCCGCTGCTGCGAGGGCCGCAGGGCGCGCCGCTGCGCCGCCGGCGTCCGCACCCTGCGCGCCGAGCGCTCGCACCTCGTGGTCACCAACCACGCCTACGTGCTGGCGCGGCCGGACGCGTACTCGCACCTGGTCTTCGACGAGTGCGACCACCTGCACGAGGTCACGGTCTCGGCCCGCTCCTTCGACATCGACCTCGAGGAGGTGGCCGAGCTGTCGCGCCAGCTGCTGCAAGGGCGGGGCCGCGACCGGGCGCCGCTCGAGCGGCTTGCCCGGCTGCTGTCCCGGCTTCCCGCCGGCGACCTCAACGACGAGCTGCGCGACGCCGCGGAGAAGGCGTCGCAGGGCGTGCTGGCCCTCGACGCCGCCGAGCACGAGACCAGCCGCGAACTGCGCCACTACCGCGACTACCGGCGCGAGGTCGGCGAGGGCCTGTCGCCCGAGGAGAAGGCCTTCCTGCTCCACGACTACCTCGAGACCGGCCAGGGGGACGCCCTCGCCACCGCCCTGAACCGGCTCAAGGACGCGGTCGACCTGCTGGACGGCGCCCTGCGCACGGTGATCGAGGAGCTGGGCATGGTGCCGCAACGCCAGGCCCGCCGCCTGCGCTGGAGCCTGCGGCGGCCGCTCGACCTGCTGGCCCACTGGCGCGAGGGGCTGTTCCTGTGGCTGGGCGGCAAGAACGCCTCGCTGGGCGAAGGCGACGAGGGCGACTTCTCCGAGGACTTCCACTACGACGCCAGCTTCGAGCAGCGGCGCCGGCCGCTGCTGGTGTTGAAGTGGCTGCTGCCGCAGAAGTGGCTGGGCGAGACCTTCCTGCCGTCGCTTCGCGGCGCCGCCATGGTCAGCGCCACGGCGCGGGTCAAGGGCGGCTTCAAGGCCATGAAGGGCTACCTGGGGCTGGACCTGGTCCAGGAAGAGACCGTCGACCGCGGCGGACGGACGGTGCGCGAGTTCAGCGGGCCGCCGACCTTCGACCCGCAGCAGGCGCTGGTGTGCGTGCCCGAGGACGCCCCCGCGTACGCCGCCGGCGGCCCCCGCCACGGCGACTGGCTGGACTACGTCTCCGACTGCCTGCTCTACCTCGGCGAGCGCACCCGCGGCCGCGTGCTCGGCCTGTTCACCAACCGCATGGTGCTGCAGCGGGTCGGGGAGCGGCTGGCGCCGGCCTTCGCCGCCCGCGGCATCCCGCTGTTCTGGCAGGGCATGCCCGGGCTGGCCAAGGAGGAGATCATGGAGCGCTTCCGCGCTCGGGTCGACAGCGTCCTGCTCGGCGTCGACACCTTTTGGTACGGCGTCGACTTCCCCGGCGAGACCTGCGAGTACGTGGTCATGACCAAGCTGCCCTTCGGCGTGCTCGACGACTACCACTTCGCCCAGCGCGCGCGCATGGGCTACGGGCCGCAGCGCAACCGCGTCTATCTGCCCAAGGCGCTGGCGATGTTCCGCCAGGGCTGCGGCCGGCTGCTGCGCCACGAGGAGGACCGCGGCGTCGTGATGCTGCTCGACCGCCGCGTGCTCGACAAGCGCCACGGTGCCTTCCTCGAGGAGCTGCCCGGCGGACAGGAGGACTTCGAGGAGCCGCAACTGCTGGTCGCCGGCAGCGACGACTGCTTCCACAAGGCTTTCCGCCACATGCGGCTCGGGGCCGAGATCCGCCGCCGCGAGCTGGAGCAGGACTTCTCCGCCTTCCGCGCCGCCCGGGCCGAGGAAGTCTGAGCCCGGCCGCCCCGGCGGCCACTGCTATCCTCTGCGGCATGCAAGACGGCGCCCGCCGCATCGGCTGCCTGCTGCTCCGCTGGGGCGAGGACGCCCCCGCGCCCGGCCCCCGCGAACAGGGGGTCGAGCTCGGCCCCGCGCGCGAGCGCGTGCCGCAGTGGCTCGAGGACGGCGGCGAGCTGGCGGTGCAGGCCATCAACCCGGTCGCGGGGCTGCCGCTCGAGGAGCGCCGCGCCTTCAGCCTGGTCGCCGCCGGCCCGGGCGCAGCGCTGGCTGCCTTGACGGCCTGCGCGGTCGGCTTCGCCCGGATCACGGTCGCCCTCCACCCGGATGACTTCGAGCCCTTCCAGGCCGCCGCCGACGCCATGGGCGGCTCCTCCGCGCGCACGGTGACCCAGCGGCCCGAGGAGCTGCCGACCGACCACCCCGGCCACCTCTCGCTGCTCGGCTGCGGCCGCCGCCGCCCGGCCACCGCCGACTGCCTGCCGCTGGTCCGGCGCCTGCGCCCGGAGGGCCAGCTGGTGCTCTTCGGAGTCCCGGAAGGCGACCTGCAGGAGGTCTTCCAGGACCTCTCTCAGCGAGGCTTCTCGCTGCGCGGGACCGGCATCCGCGACGGCGTGGGCTTCCTGGCCGGATCCCTCGATCACGGCCACCGTCTGGGCGGCTGAGGCCGCCGGCGCGGCGCGGTTTGTCCCTAGGGGGAAAGAGGTCTAGGCTGCCGGCTCAGCCTCGCGCTGAGCGTCCCCGCCCCGGGGCCGCACCGCCACCCCGATTCGGAGGATTCAAGATGAGCAAGTGGATTTCCCTGGCGCTCCTCGCCGCCCTGTTCGGCGCTTGGACGGCCGCCCCGGTCTTCGCCGCTCCGCAGAAGGTCGAAGAGGTGAAGAAGAAGGAGACCAAGCAGCGAGCCGGCCAAGAGGCGGGCAAGCAAGAGGAGCACGGCGAAGAAGGAGGCGCCGAGCACCAAGAAGGCGCAGAAGCCGAAGCCGGCCACGACCAGGACGACAAGGCCGAGGGCGGCTGGGGCGGAGCCAAGGAAGGCGCCGCCGAGGTGAAGAAGACGCCGGGCACCGACATCGCCCTGCTGCGCCAGGTCGCGGCCGAAGAGGGCCGCTACCGCAAGCGCGCCGCGCAGGTCAAGCGGGCCCGCGAGGTCGCCACCGAGAAGGGCGACGAGAAGTCGCTCGAGCGCATCGCTGCTCTGGAGCAGAAGAACGAGAAGCACCACAGCAAGCGCCTGGACGAGCTCCGCGACAAGTACGGGGCTGACCACGTCGACGCCTCGCTGGAGCGGATCGAGAAGGGCCGCAAGAGCATGCTGAAGGGCAAGGGCGGCGTGAAGGCCGAGAAGCTGCGCCAGAAGGGCAAGGCCAAGGGCGAGGAGATGAGGCAGAACGACAAGGACAAGGTCCAGAAGGCCAAAGAGAAGGCCAAGGGCAAGGGGAAGAAGGAGAAGACCGAAGGAGGCGACGAGTGATGACCGCGACCCGATGGATGCTGATCGCCGCCCTCGCGGGCGGGCTGGCCGCCTGCGGCGGCGAGGCGGAAGCCGGCGGGGAGCCGGTGAGCCCCGAGGAGCAGGAGGCCCTCGAGTCGGTGCCGACTCCGGAGGACGCGGACGCCGCGGCCGCCGAGGAGATCAACGCCGACAACCTGGAGGACAAGCTCTCCGAGATGGAAGCGGACGGCTAGCCGTTCAATCCAAGACGCGGACCGCCACGGTGCTGGTGCCCTGGAGCTTGGCTTCGGAGGGCACGACGAAGGGCAGGTTACTGCCCAGCCCGTGGAGGTCCGCCTCCCAATTGAGGACGGCGGTCTGGGCGTCGAGCAGGAAGCCCTCCTGCGGCGCCATGTTGAAGGAGAAGCTGATCGTGGTCGCGCCGAGGGCGGGCTCGTAGAAGCTGAGCCAGTCGTCGAAGACGAAGACCCCGAAGGGCTGGGCGCTGGAGTAGCGGTAGTAGACGCCGCGGCGGTTGTCGAAGCCGCGCAGCGGATAGACGTAGCTGCCGAGCGGCAGGTTGAAGCTCGGGTCGAAGAGCTGGAACTCGACGCTGCCCTCGAAGAAGGCGGCGTAGAGCTCGCGGCCCACCGGACGCAGGCTGATCGTGGACGGGAAGCTGACGTTGGTGACGATCAGGGCGTTGTTGTCGAGGGCGTAGCCGTCCAAGGAGGCCGCCCAATCGGCCCCGACCGTGCCACCGAAATTCGAGCCTTCCCCGTCGCCGCCTCCGAAGCAGCCCGCGAGGACCAGGAAGATGGGGAGGAACCGTTTCATGCTTCCACCCTAGATCGGGAAGCAGAGGCCGCGCCCGCCCAAGGACGGCGGCCGGGGTGGCATGCCACTCCCCTCGGCGGCCGGGCCGGGCGATAGGATGCCCGGCGCCGCGGCCGGGCCGCGAAACCATGCAACGACGCCTCCTCTACCCCTTCCTGGTCCTGATCGCCGCCGCGGCGATCCTGCTCTGGAGCGACCAGGAGGGCCGCGACGGGAAGGGCGGGCGGACGGCCCCGGACGCCGCCGCGGCCGATCGCTCCGAGGACCCGGCGCTGAGCCCGGCGCCCCCCGGGTTGATCTCCGCCGCCGGCGCCGCGGAAGACGGCAGCGGCCGACGGGAGGAGGTCGACACCCCCGCGCTGGCGACGGGCGGCGCGGACTTGGTGCGCGTCGAGGTGATCGACGAGGAGAGCGGCGCCGCCGTCCCGGAGGCCGAACTCCTCGTCCTGGGACCGGGCGCTGACCGGTCCGAGCGAGTCTTCACCGCCTTCCTCGCCGGCGATCCCGCGTCCTCCCTCGCGTTGTCCGGGACCGCGCGCCTCCTGCTCACCGGCGGCGACGGCAGCATCCGGATCGCCCGCCCCGCCGGCGCGACCTCCTTGCTCGCCCGGCATGGCGGGCGCTGCGCCATCGCCTCGCTGAGTCCAGGCGGTCCCGGCCCGGTGGTGCTCGCCTTGCGCCCCTCCCCGCCGCTGCAGGTGCGGGTGCTGGACCACGACGGTGAGGCCGCCGCCGGCGTGCCGGTCGGGATCCGGCCCCGAGGCACCGCCGTCTGGATCCGCGAAGCGCGCAGCGACGCCGACGGCCTGGCGGTGTTCCCGGCGCTGCGGCTCCTGCTCCCCGAGCTCCCTGACCAGGGCTTGGTGGTCGCGCCGCGGCTGCTGCTCGGAGCCGCGGCGGAGGCGGCGGTCGCCCCGGACGCCCTCCCCTCCCGCCCGGTCGAGCTGCGGCTCCCGGCCACCGGCACGGTCGAGGTCCGCGTCCTCGGCGGCAGCGACGGCGGCCGCGCCGCGGACCTCCGCCATGTGGTCCTCGAACCGGGCGCGCGCCACGTCGGCCCGCCCTCCCTGGCGGAGCCGGAGCGTCCCACGGTCTTGCAAACCGAGGCGCCCCTACGCGAGGACGGCCGGGCCGTCTTCCGCTGGGTCGGCCTCGGCCAGGACCTGGCGGCTCGCGCCGTCTTCCCGGACGGGAGCAGCGCCGCCGGCTCCCCCTTCTCCGGCCCCACCCGCGCCGGGCAGCGAGTCCAGACCCTGCTCGAGCTGGGCCCCCGGAGCCTGGTCCTGAGCGGCCGGCTGGTGGACGGCGACGGCCGGCCGATCTCCGGCGCCGGCGTCGAGGCGACCCTGGAGTATCCGGCCCTCGGGGTCGCCCGCGATCGCAGCCAGAGCCTGCCGTGCGACGAGGACGGACGCTTCCGCGCCGCCTGGCCCGCCCCGGAGCAGGGCTGGTCGCCGGACCGGCTCACCATCCGCCGCAGCCACCCGGGCGAGCCGGCGCCCTTCGCGCTGACCAAGCTGCCGCTGCCGCCCGGGATGGTGGCCGGCGAACACGAGCTCGGCGAGATCCTGCTCGACGAGCTGCCGCTGCTGGTCTCCGGGCGCCTGATCAATCCCGAAGGCGGCGGCATCGCCGGCGCGATCCTGCTCGTCGAGGAGAGCCAGGAGGTGGCGCGGCCGGGAGGTGCGGTGGTGGTCTGGCACACCAACTTCGATCTCCTGGCGCGGACCGGCGCCGACGGCTCCTTCACGGCGCGCGGGGTCGCGGCGGGCGAGCAGCTGCGGCTGTCCTACCGCGGCGACGGCCACTTGCCCCTGAAGCAAGCCTTCGAGGCCGGCCAGACCGGGCTGGTTCTGCAGGCCCGCCGTCACGCCACCATGCACGGCAGCCTGCGCGCCGACGACTCGGTGCCCAAGGCCATGCTCGGCGTCCACGCCGTGCGCAGCGACCTCGGGGACGCGCCGCCGATCGCGGCCAAGGTCCTGGACGACGGCAGCTTCGCCTGGGAAGGCTTGGAGGCCGGCGTCTACCGGGTCCGGATCGCCGCCGGCGGGGCGCCCGGCCCGCCCTTGTTCGAGCTCGACGGCTTGCAGGTGGTCGAAGGCGCCGCGTGCCGCGACCCGCGCCTGCAGGGCATCGACCTGCGCCCGCTGCTGCGCTCCTTCGCGCTCGAGTTGGTGGACGAGGACGGCGCGCCGGTGCCGAGCGCCACCCTCCGCGACCTGGGCGCCCCCGAGGGCAAGATCTTCTGGTCGGCGCTGCGCGGCCAGGCCCGGATCCTGACCCGGCGCTGGCCGCTCGACCTGGCGGTGGAGGCCGACGGCTTCCGGCCCGAGCAGCTGCGACAGGTTTCCTCCTTCCGGCGCGTCGAGCTGCGGCGCGGCCTCGAGGTCCTGCTCCAGGTCGATCCGATGCCGGCGCTGCGGCGGGGCGAGCAGCTCCAGGTCAGCCTCTGGCGCCCGGGCGACGCCGGCTTCCGGGCCGCCGCCCAGGGCACCTTCGACGACCAGGGGGTGGTCCGGCTCTACCTGCCGGCGCCCGGCCGCTACCTGGTGCGGCCGACCCTCTGGCTGCGCCAGGGCCGGATGCGCGGCGCGCGCGTCCCGCTCACGGAGGCGGCGGCCGCGGCCGGGATCGAGGTCGAGGAGGCCGCCCAGCCGCAGCGCTTCCCGGTCTCGGTCGATCCAGCGGCCCTCGAAGCCGCCCGGGCCGCCGGCGGCTAGACTGGCTCCTTTGCCACCGACATGAAGCGTCTCCTCCCGCTGCTGCTCTTGCTCCTGGCGGTCGCCGCCGGCGCCTGGCTGATGTTCTCCGACCCGAAGCAGCCGGCCGCGCCGGAGGAGCCGGACGAGCCGCCGGCCGTCGAGGTCTCTGATCCCGAAGCCGCCGCGGCCGCGACGCCGCCGCCCGCCGCTGCCGCCGAGGCCGGGCTGCCCGCGGACGCTGCCGAGGGCACTCGCGTCCGCATCGAGACCGCCGAAGCCGGCCTCGCCGGGCCCAGCCCCTTCGAGGCCAGCTTCGAAGGCGACCAGGCGGTGCTGGTCCGGGTCCTGCTCCCGGACGGCGAGACCCCCGCCGCCGGCGCCGTGGTCTTCCACGTCGACGAGCGCGAGGTCGACGAGCGCGAGGCGATGCAGGCCCTGCAGGAGCTGGGCGACATCACGGCCGTCCTCGAGCGAGTCGGGCAGCGCTACCGCGCCGACGCCGGCGGCGAGGTCCGGGTGCCGCTGGCGAGCGCGCACCTGGTCCTGGGCGCCCGCACCGACGACGCCTTCCACTTCCAGATCTTCCCGGACCTCGAAGCCGGCGAAGAGGTCGTGATCGAGCTCCAGCCGCGCAGCAAGCTCGAGGCCCAGGTCTTCGGCACCTCGGGGCGGCCGGTCGCCGGAGTGCCGGTGGCGCTGATGGTGCGCGCCGGCAGCATGGCCCGGACGATGCTGACGGTGGAGACGAAGGGCAAGGACGGCATCGCCACCATCCGCGACTTCGCGCCGCTGATCCAGATCGGGCCGCTGGCCGCCGCCGCCGCCGAAGTGGCGCTGGCGCTGCCGCTGGCCGAACCGGTCGCGGAGCGGATCCACCTCGACGACCTGCCCGAGGAGCCCTACCTGCTCGAGCTCCCCCCCACCGGCGAGGTGATCGTGGAGGTCTACGACGTCGACGGCGAGCGGATCCAGCTCGAGACCTCCGTGACCCTGGCGGAGGCCGTGGAGGAGCCGGAACGCGGCTTCGGCGGCTTCCGCTCCGGTCCCTCTGCGGGAGCGAGCCAGGGCGTCGCCGAGCTGGTGAAGGGCGAGGCCCGCTTCCCCTGGGTCGGGCTAGGGATGATGCTCCAGGCCTCGGTCCAGCTGCCGGACTACCCCAAGCCGATCACTGCCGTGGCGCCCGGCCCGGCGGCCGAGGGACGAGTCGTGCGGCTCCGGCTGCAGCCCGACACCGCCGCCTCCGTGCTCGCGGGCCGGGTCGTCGACGAGCGCGGAGAGCCGATCCGCTCCACCGAGCTGAACCTGATCTACGAGGTCGAGAGCGGCGGCTCCAACAGCACCAACTGGAGCAGCCTCGAGACCGATGAGCAGGGCCGCTTCCGCTACCCGCTGGAGGAGCCGGTGATGCGCCAGGAGGGCAGCCGAAGCCTCCAGCTGAACCTGCCCGGCGAGAATTGGGGCGAGGCCCTGGCCCGGCTCGAGCTGGACCTGGCCACCGCCTACCCGCCCGGGGTGACCGAGCTCGGCGACCTGATGCTGACGGAGCTGCCGCTGCTCGCGGCCGGCCAGGTGATCGGCCCCTCGGGGGAGCCGGTGGCCGAGGCCGACATCATGCTGCAGTGGAAGCACTACTACGGCGACGACGACTGGTACTGGAACCACGATTGGCGCGTGCGCACGACTTGCGACGCCGAGGGCCGCTTCGAGCTGCGCGGCAGGCCCTCCGATGAGGACGCCGAGGAGCTGCAGGTCCAGGCCAGCGCGGACGGTTACCGCGAGGCCGGCGCCCCCTTCTATCCGGGCGAGACCGGCCTCCTGATCCAGCTCGGCGCCGGCGGATCCCTGGCCGGCCGGGTCCTGGCCGACGAAGGCCTGGACCTCGACGAGCTCCAGGTCTCCTTCGTGCGGGAGGCCGAGGGCGGCGGCACGAACAGCCATGGCGCCGGGGTCGACGAGGACGGCAGCTTCCGCTGGAGCTCGCTCGAACCCGGTCCCGGCCGGGTCGAGGTCGTGCCCAACAACGAGGAGGAGCCGGTCTTCGTCGCCGACGGCATCGTCATCGCGCCCGGGGAGAACGCCGACCCGCGGCTGGACCCGATCGACCTGCGCGGGCTGCTGAAGTCGATCAAGCTGGAGTTCGTGGATGAAGACGGCGACCCGGTGCAGCAAGTGATGATCAACAGCCTGGCCGAGGACAGCCACCTCTGGATCCACAGCTGGAACGGCGAGAAGACCATCCTGACCGCCGAGGACTCGCTCGACCTGCTCGTGAGCAGCGCCGGCTACCAGTCGGTGGAGCTGCGCGGCCTGCGGCAGGACACCGAGGTCGTGCTGCGCCCCTCCGCCGAGCTGCTGTTCGTGCTCGCGGAGCCGCCGGCGATGAAGGAGGGCGTGGAGCTGACCGTGGCGCTGCGGCGCACCGGCGGCCGCGGCTGGTGGAGCGGCGAGAGCACCGGCCGCTTCAACGAGTTCGGCGAGGCCCGCCTCCACGCCCCCGGCTCCGGCGAGTTCATCGTCATGATCGGCCTGATGCGGGTCGAGGGGAACTCAACCACGACCACGATGCTGCACGAGGCGAGCTCTCCGAACTCCGTGACCATCCAGGACGCCTCCGTGAGCCAGACCTACACCCTGCGCGTCGACCAGGAGAAGCTGCGCCAGCGGATGGACAGCTTCTAGGGGTCAGGCTCCTTCAGCGGCGCTTCCGGATCTCCGCGAGCCGTTCGCGGATCCGCGCCTCCCAGCCGTATTCGGTCGGCTGGTAGAAGCGCTGGCCCTGGAGCTGCTCGGGCAGGCAGGGCATGTCGGTCAGCGCCCCTTCCTCGTCGTGGGCGTACTTCTGGCCGGCGGCCCAGCCCTTCTCCTTCATCATCTTGGTCGGGGCGTTGCGCAGCTGCATCGGCACCGGGTAGGCGTAGCCGTCGTCGATCAGCTTCGAGACCTGCTTGTAGGCCTTGTAGACCGCGTTCGACTTGGGCGCCAGCGCCAGGTAGACGGCGCACTCGGCCAGGGCCAGCTCGCCCTCGGGGCTGCCGAGGAACTGGAAGGAGTCGCGCGCCGCGACCGCCACCCGCAGCGCGTTGGGGTCGGCCAGGCCGATGTCCTCGCTGGCCATGCGCACCAGCCGCCGCGCCAGGTAGAGCCGGTCCTCGCCGCTCTTGAGCATCCGCACCAGCCAGTAGAGCGCCGCGTCGGGGTCCGAGCTGCGCACCGACTTGTGCAGGGCGCTGATCAGGTCGAAGTGGCCCTCGCCGCTCTTGTCGTAGAGCAGGGCGCGGCCCTGGAAGACCGCCTCGAGCGCCTCGTCGGGCAGCGGCTCGCCGACGTCGGCCTGGCGCGAGGCGTGCTCCAGCGCCACCAGGGCGCGGCGGGCGTCGCCGCTGGCGAAGCGGGCGATGGCGCGCAGCTGGTCGTCGCTGGCGCTCTGGCGGCGGGCGCCGAGGCCGCGCGCCGGCTCCTCCATGGCCCGGCGCAGCAGCGCCTCGAGCTCGGCTTCGTCGAGCGGCTGGAGGATGTGCACCGTCAGGCGCGACAAGAGCGGCCCGATGACCTCGAAGCTCGGGTTCTCGGTGGTGGCGCCGACCAGCACCACGTCGCCGCGCTCGACGAAGGGCAGGAAGGCGTCCTGCTGGGCCTTGTTGAAGCGGTGGATCTCGTCGATGAAGAGCAGCGTGCGGCGGCCGGTGGCGCGGCGCAGGCGGCCGGCCTCTTCCATGGCGGCGCGCACGTCCTTGATGCCGCTGAGCACGGCCGAGAAGGTCCGGAATTCCAGATCGGCGGCGTCCGCGATCAACAGCGCCAGGGTGGTCTTGCCGGTGCCGGGCGGCCCCCAGAAGATCATCGAGCCCCACTCGTCGCGCTCGAAGGCGCGCCGCAGCGGCTGGCCCGGGCCGAGCAGGTGCTGCTGGCCGATGACCTCGTCGAGGGTGCGCGGCCGCAGCCGCTCCGGCAGCGGCGCGTCGGCGGCGGCCTCGCGGCGATCGCGCTTGGGACCGGCCTGGTCGTCGAAGAGGCCGTCGCTCATCGGCCGGCGAGCTCCCAGCACAGCACCGCCGCGGCGGTGGCGACGTTGAGCGACTCGACGCCCCGGCTCAGCGGGATCGCCACCCGCCGCTGGCAGGCGGCGATTAGCTCCGCGGACAAGCCGCGCCCTTCCTCGCCGAGCAGGAGGACGACGGTCCGCGTTGGCGGCCCGTCGGCGGCGAGCGCCTCGCCTCCGCCGTCGGCGCCCCAGAGCTCGGCGCCGGCCTCGGCGGCGGCGGCGACCAGCTCCTCGGCCTCGACCCGCTCGGCCACCGGCAACCGGAAGGTGGTGCCGCTGGCGCCGCGCAGCGCCCGCGGGCTCCAGGGCGAAGCCGAGCCCTTGAGCGCCACCAACCCCGCCGCGCCCAGCCCCGCCGCCACCCGCACCAGGGCGCCGACGTTGCCCGGCTCCTGCACCCCGGCCGACACCAGCACCAAGCCGCCGCCGCCGAGCAGCGGCCGCCAGTCGACGTCCGGCCGCCGCGCCAGGGCCAGCAAGCCGCGCGGGCTGTCCAGATCCGAGCCCTCGTCGAGCAGCGCCGGCTCGCAAGCCAGCACCTCCGCCCCTGCGGCGGCCGCCCGCTCCAGCAGCGCCGCCGGCGCCCGCTCGTCGTGCAGTGCCCAGAGCAGCTCGGCGCCGGCGTCGAGGGCGTCCTCGAGCAGGTGCGGGCCCTCCAGCAGGACGTGCTCGCGGTCCTTGCCGGCGCGCACCGCCCGCGCGGTCTTCAGCCGGGCGTTGGCGGCGGAGCGGATGGGGCCGGAATCCTGCACCGCCGCATTCTAGGCCGCCCCCGATCCCCCCTACACTGTGCCCGGATGCCCGAGGACACCCCCCGCGAAGCCTTGGTCGTGCGCGTCGACGCCCGCCAGTGCGAGGTGTGTCTGGACGGCCCCGCCAGCGAGCCGAAGCCAGCGGTGCTGCGCGGCCGGCTGTTCGAGGAGCGCGGCGAGGACAAGCTGCCGGTGGCGGTCGGCGACCGGGTGCTGCTGAGCACCGACGAGCACACCGGCGAGCTGGCGATCGACTCCATCCAGCCCCGCCGCAACTGCTTCGCCCGGCGCGCCGCCGGCGAGGACGTCCGGCGCCAGCTCCTGGCCGCCAACGTCGACCAGGTCGTGATCGTCTCCTGCTTCGGCACGCCGCCCTTCTCGAGCATCCTGACCGACCGCATCCTGGCCGCGGCCAGCTTCACCGGGATCCCAGCGGCGCTGGTGCTGAACAAGACCGACCAAGCCAAGCGGCGCAAGATGGAGAAGATCGTCGCCACCTACCACGGCGCCGGGCTGGCGGTGCTGCCGACCTCGGCCGAGGAGGAAACCGGCATCGACGAGCTGAGCGCGCTGCTGCGCGACCGCACCAGCATCCTCTACGGCTTGTCGGGGGTCGGGAAGTCCTCGCTGCTCAACTGCATCGAGCCCGGATTGGGCCTGCGCACGCGCGAGGTCTCCAAGTCGCTCAAGTCCGGCCGCCACACCACCACCTTCGCCCGCCTCTATCCGCTGGCGATGGGCGGCTCGGTGATCGACACCCCCGGCGTGCGGGTGTTCCGGCCTTTCGGCATCCCGCCCCACGAGCTGCGGCTGCACTTCCCCGAGCTGGAGGCGGCCGGCGTCGGATGTCACTTCCCCGGTTGCCTGCACCGCGGCGAGCCGGACTGCGCCGTCGCTGCCGCGATCGAAGGCGAGCAGATCCCGGCCAGCCGCTACCGCTCCTACCTCGAGATGCTCGACGAGCTGGAACTGGTCTACGGCGGCACCGCACCGCAAGAGGAGGCGGCCGACGGCGGCAGGGCGGCGCGGGGCAGTAAGCCGAAGGACCCGCGGCGTTAGGTCGTCGGCTCGGGCGCCGGCAGCGCTTCGCCGGCCAATTCCACCACGCGCTCGACCACCTTGCCGAGGATCGCGTCCGGGGTACTCGCGCCGGCCGTGAACGCGACGGCCACCGGCCCCTCGGCCGGCAGCCAGCCGCGCTGCTCGAGGATCTGGCCGCTGTTCCGGTCGCGGTGGCGGAGGAGGTCGGCCTCGAGCGCGGCAGGGCTCTCGATGTGGTACGCCGGCACTTGGTGGTCGTCGCCCACCCGCGCAAGATTGCGAGTATTGGAGCTGTCATAGCCGCCGACGACGATGAAGAGGTCGGGTTCCTTCCCGGCGACCGCGGTGGCGGCGTCCTGGTTCTCCTGGGTCGCGGCGCAGATGGTGTCGAAGTCGCGGAAGCTGTCGGCCAGCCCCGCCTCGCCGTCGCGGGCCAACAGCGCCCGCCGCAGCCGGTCGGCGATGGCGCGCGACTCGCTCGCCAGCATCGTCGTCTGGTTGATGACGCCGATCTGCTTCAGGTCGCGCGCCGGATCGAAGCTGGGCTCCACCGCCTGCGGGTGCAGGCCGTCACGTAGCGCCGCGGCGTCGAGGCGGCCCTCCAAGTAGCCGGACAGGACCTCGGCCTCCTCCATGTTGTGCACCACCACGTACTGGCCGCCGTGGTGCCGCACCAGCGAGCAGGTGGCCCGGGTCTCGTCGTGCCCTACCGTGCCGTGCACCACCGTGGTGAAGCCCTCGCGCAGGTACTTCAGCGACCGCTTGTGGGGCTTGATCACCCACGGACAAGTGGTGTCGACGATCTCGACCCCGCGCGCCTGCAGCAGCTCCATCTCCTCGACCTCGGCCGAGAAGGCCGGCACCACGACCACGTCCTCCGGCCCGAGCCGCTCGATGGCGCCGTCCTCTGCCTGCGGCCCCTTCAGGAAGCGGATGCCCATGCGCCGCATATCGTCGTTGACCCGCGGGTTGTGGATGATCGAGTTGATCAGCCACATCGGCCGCTGGCCGTACTCGGCGCGGGCGTCGCGGACCATCGCCAGGGCGCGGTCCACTCCCCAGCAGAAGCCGAAGCTGGGCGGCATCAGCAGCCGCAGGCGGCCGGCCTGGAGCTCGCCGGCCTCGCGCAGGCGGTCGACCAGGGCGCTGCGGTAGGTGTAGCGGGCGTCGGGATCGTCGTAGAGCTCGGTCATCGGCGGATCGGCTGGGTGCGCGGGCGCAGCGCCCCGACCAGGTAGGTGGAGCCGGTCACGAGCAGGACCTCGGGACCGGCGGGGAAGACCGGCGACGGCAGCGCCGTGGCGCCGAAGGCCTCGGCCAGCAGCGCCGGATCGGCGGAGCGCGGGTGGTCGCCGGCGGGCGCGGTGAACCAGGCTTCGTCGGCGGGCCGCGGGCCCAGGGCTTCTTCCAGCCCGGCGGCCAGGGCCGCGGCGTCCTTGTCGTCGCGCAGGGCGAAGACCACGCCGCGGCGCCAGCCGGCGAACTCGCTGCGGTAGCAATCCAGCACCGAGCGCAGCGAGTCGAGGGTGTGGGCGACGTCGAGCACCGCGGTGCGGCCGTCGGCGAGCGCCCGGCGCTCCCAGCGGCCGGGCAGGCTGAGCTCCCCCACCGGCAGCCGGTCCAGCATCGCCGCCGCCCGGCCCAGGCGCGGGTCGCGGGTGGCCAGGTCCGCCAGCAGCGCCCGCGCCAAGGCGAAGTTGCGGCGCATGTGCGGCTGCGGGAAGGGCAGGTCGGGCCGGCAGCGGGCGGGCTCAGGCAGCCGCAGCAGCTCCTCGCCGACCCGGGCCGCGGCGTCGTCGAGCACGGCGGCGGCCGGGTGCCCCGCCACCAGCCCGCTCCAGCAGCGGGCGCCGGGCTTGAGGATGCCGGCCTTCTCTGCGGCGATCGCCGCCAGGTCGTCGCCGAGCACGTCGGTGTGCTCGCGCTCGATCGAGGTGATCACCGCGGCGTCCGGCTGCAGGACGTTGGTGCTGTCGTAGCGGCCGCCGAGCCCGGTCTCGACCACCCACCAGTCACAGCCGGCCTCGCGGAAGACCTCGAAGGCGGCGGCGGTGATCAGGTCGAAGAAGGTCTCCTGGCCGGTCGACGCGCTCAGCACCCGCGCCAGCGCCGGCCGCAGCTCGGCCTCGCCGGCGGGGCGGCCGCCGAGCCGGATGCGCTCCGGCCACTCGCTTAGGTGGGGCGAGGTGTAGAGCCCGGTGCGCAGCCCGGCCGCCCGCAGGCCCCGCTCCAGGAAGTGGGCGACCGAGCCCTTGCCCTTGGAGCCGGCCAGGTGGATCGCCCGGGCCCCGCCCTGCGGCTCGCCCAGCCGCTCGAGCAGCCGGCGCACCGCCCCGAGCTCGAAGCGCGCCGCCCGCGGCCGCGCGCAGCTCTCGTAGTCGGTCCGCGCCATCAGCTGGCGCCAGAGGGCGTCCAAGGACTCCATTGGCGGGGATTCTACGCCTTGAGTCCACCCCCGCTCCCAGCCGATGGAGAAACGTAGGGATCCCCGCTCCACCATGGAAAAAGTCTTCCATCCGGCCGATTTCGGCGACCTCGGCTTCCGCCACGAGGTCAACGTCTTCGTGTTCCGCGTGGCCGAATCCGGCCTGGAGTACCTGCTGCTCCAGCCCCCGCCGCGCCACGACGCCGTCTGGCGCCCGGTGGTGCACCCGGTGGGCCTGGACGAGGACCTGGACGAGGCCGCCCTGCGCGGCGTCCACGAGGAGACCGGCATTGCGCGCCCCTTCGACCTGGTGAGCCTGGGCCCGGCCCCGGTGCGCGACATCGGCGACCTGCGGCTGATCGGCTGGCCCTTCGGCTTCCAGGTCCGGGACCCGCTTTGCCCGGTCCGCGACCGCGGCCTGTTCGCCGGCTACATGTGGCAGCGCTTCGACGAGGCGCTCCAGGCGATGCCGGTCTCGGTCCACCGCCAGAACCTGCTCCAGGTCCACTGGCGGCTGCTCGAGCACGCCGCCTAGCCGCCCGCTAGCCGCCGCGCTTGCGCGCCATCCGGCGCATCAGCACCTTGACCCGCTGCTCGAGCTGGAAGTCCCAGGCGGGGTGTCCGGCGACCTTGGCGCCCGGCGCGACGTCGCTGGTCACCCCGGCGCCGCCGCCGACCTGGGCGCCCGCGCCGATCGTCAGGTGGCCGCCGGCGCCGGCCTTGCCGGCCATGACCACGCCGTCCTCGATCACGGTGCTGCCGGCCAGCCCGACCTGGCCGCAGAGGACCACGAAGCGGCCGATGCGGCAGTTGTGGCCGACCTGGACCTGGTTGTCGAGGATGCAGCCGTCGCCGATCTCGGTGGCGCCGAAGGTGCCGCGGTCGATCGAGCAGCAAGAACCGATCTCGACCCCGTCGCCGATCCGCACCGTGCCGAGCTGGGGCACCTTGACGTGCTCGCTGCCGTCCCAGACGTAGCCGAAGCCGTCGCAGCCGATGACCGTGTTGGCGTGGATGGTGGTCCCGGCGCCGACGCGCACCCCCGGATAGAGCACGACCCCGGGGTGGAGCCAGCTACCGGCGCCGATCTGGCAGCCGGCGCCGACCACGGCGCCCGCCTCGACCACCACCCCCTCCCCGAGGGCGGCGCTCGGGTCGACCGAGGCCGCGGGGTGGATCGCCGGCTCCGGGACCTGGCGGGGATGGAGCAGCTGGGCCAGCCGCGCGGCCGCAAGATCGGGCTTGGCCACCCGCAGCACGCAGGGGTGGCCGGCGGCGGGGGCATCCGGGGCCAGCAACAGCAGGCCGGCGCCGCAACCCGCGGGCACCTCGCGGCCCGGGTGGACGAAGGCGGCGGCGTCCGCCTCGGCGGCGGCGGCGTCCATCACCCGGCGGATCGGCCGGGCGCCGTCGCCCTCGAGCCGCCCGTCGAGGCGCGCGGCGATGTCCGATGCGGTGAGGGAACCGGTCTCCATTGGGGCCACCTTAGCGGGTCACTCTCTAGCCCTGCACCACCCAGGAGCCGATCAAGTAGGCCCCGATCAACCCCAGGCCGGCAGCCCGTGCGCCCTTGCCGGCGCGGGCCACGGGCGCCAAGCCCAGCAGCAGCACGGTGGCGACCAGGTTGACGACCAGCTGCGGCTGCACCGTCGCGGCGTCTACCGGCGCGCCGGCGAGGAGCGTGACCGCGCCGCCGACGATCAGCAGGTTGAAGACGTTGGAACCGAGCACGTTGCCGTAGACCGCCTCGGGGTGGCCGTGGCGGACCGCCTGGAAGCAGGTGAACAGCTCCGGCGCGGAGGTCCCGATCGCGGCGATCAGGTAGCCGGCGAAGCCGTCGCTCCAGCCCAAGTCGTCGGCGATCACGAGCGCGCCGGCGAGGAAGCGGTTGGAGGCCCAGGCGAGCAGCGCGAAGCCGCCGATCATCAGGAACCCCTTGAGGCCGGGGTTGGGCTCCACCTCCTTCTCGAGGTCGGCGGTCTCGAGACGGCCGCCGACCAGGGCGTTCCGGACCACCGCGGCGTAGCCGACCAGCAGCGCGACGCCGAGCCAGCGCGGCGGCATGCCGCCCTCGCCGAGCGCGAAGGCGACCACCACCGAGGCCACCAGCAGGCCGATCGCGCCGGGGCCACGCCAGCCGGCGGCCGGCAGCCCCTTCGCCCCCACCAGGAACAAGCCGAAGCCGAACACCAAGCCGACGTTGAAGGCGTTCGAGCCGAAGATGTTGCCGTAGGACAGCTCGGGGTGCTCCGGCGCCGCCAGGCCGCTGACGAACAGCTCCGGCAGCGAGGTGCCCAGCGCCAGCAGCAGCAGGCCGGTCAGCCAGGACGGCCAGCCCCAATGGCGCGCGAGCCCGAGGGCGCCGCGCACGGCGAGTTCGGCGCCGGCGACGAGCCCCAGCAGGCCGATGACCAGGTTCAGGACGGCCACTTGCCGGCCTAGGATAGCGCCGCCCAGGCATGCCCGACTCCACCCGCCCTGCCGCGCCGCTGATCGGCGTCACCGTCGAATTGCTGGACGCCCCCTACTACGAGGGCCGGCGCCGCTTCCAGCTGTTCACCGACTACCTCCCCTGCCTCCGCGCTGCCGGCGCGGTGCCGGTGCTGCTGCCGACCGACGGCCCGCCGGAGGAGGCCGAGGCCTGGCTGGAGGGCCTCGACGGCCTGCTGATGACCGGCGGCGACGACCCCGACCTGCGCCCCTTCGGCGGCCCGGCGCCCGACCACCGCTGCAAGCCGGTGCCGGCCGAACAGCAGCAGATGAACCTGGCCCTGGTCCGCGCCGCTTGCCGGCGCCGGATGCCGCTGCTGGGGGTGTGCCTGGGCATGCAGATGATGGGCCTGGTTCACGGCGCCCCCTACTGCCAGCACCTCGACGGCGCCGACGGCCACTTGAAGGGCGCGCTCCACCCGGTCGCGCCCGCGCCGGGCAGCCTGCTGGCGCGCCTTCTCGGGCCAGCGCCGGTCGAGGTGGCCTCCTTCCACCACCAGGCCCTCGCCGGCCCGGGCGACGGCCTGCGGGTGACCGGGACCTCCCCCGACGGCATCGTCGAGGCGGTCGAGATCGACGGCCAGGACTTCGCCCTCGGGGTCCAGTGGCACCCGGAGCGGCGGCCGGATTCAGCGGCCACGAAAGCCCTATTTTCCGGTTTCGCCGCGGCCGCGGGATCCTACCGTAGGGGCCCCCGATGAGCTCGAGCAAACGCGAAGAGAAGCAACGGCTGCTGCGCCAGCTGCAGCGCAACCAGAAGCGGGACCAGGTCAAGCTGGTGTTCCTGGTGGCCCTGCTCGGCGCCACCCTGGTCATCTTCTTCATGGCCGGCAAGAGCAAGGACACGCCGCCGGCGGTCCAGAGCCAGGAGGAAATCCGGAGCCAGATCTCGATGCCGCCGGTGGACCGCGAGGTGCTCACCGCGGTCGAGGACGGCAGCGAGGAGCAGCGGCTGATCCTGGAGAGCGGGCCGTACCGCGACCTGCTGAAGATGTCGCAAGCGCTGCTGCCGGCGCACCTCGAGGCCCTCGACGAGCCGGCCCTGCCCTTCGCCGAGGTGGAGGGCCGCAGCGCCGAGCTGCGCGGCGAGCCCTACCGGCTGCGCGGGGTGCTGAAGTCGCTGCGCACCCAGGCCCTGCCGCCCGCGATGATCGAGGAGACCTGGAGCTGGATCCGCACCGACGCCGGCGAGGACTTCTTCCTCGCCACCCTGAACCCGCCGGCCGAGCCGGTCGAAGCCGGCGACTTCGTGCTCGCCGACGGCTTCTACTTCAAGCGCTACTCCCAGTCCTTCGACGGCCAACGGGTGACGGCGCCGCTGCTGCTCGGCCGCGAGCTGCGGGCCTCGGTGCGCGAGGCCGGACCGGTCGAGGAGCTGGACTTCGTGCTCCTGGCCGAGGTCGAGGACAACCCCCTCGGCACCGAGGGCAGCCTGGACCAGGACGGCTACTGGCACCTGATGAACCACGCTGAGCTGCTGGCGGCCGACCCGGCGCGGCGCGAGCAGGTCTTCGCCGAGGCGCAGACCCTGGACCTGGCCGGGCTGACTGCGGTCGCCAAGTCGCCGGAGATCTACCGCGGCAAGCCCTTCATCATCCCCGGTCGGGTGCCGCAGGAGCCGCGCTTCACCGGCTCCGCCCCCGCCGGCGAGAACCCGGTGCGGACCCGCCGGGGCTACTTCGGCTGGCTCGGCAACCCGCTGGTCTTCGGCCAGCACCCGATCCACCTGGTCTCCGGCGACCACTTCCAGTTCCAGGAGACCGGCGGCCGGCTCTACTCCGGCTTCTTCCTGCAGCTGAAGGGCTACCTCGACAACGAGGACCAGTGGCGTCGGGCGCCGGTCTTCGTCGTCGTCTCCGACCGCCAGGCGCCGCGCGGCGGGCCGTCGATCTTCAGCGAGTTCGTGTGGTGGTTCCTCGGCTTCGCCTTCCTGCTGGCCGGCTTCGTGGCCTGGCTGGCGCGCCGCGACCGGGCCCAGTCCAGCGCCGCCGCCAAGGCCCTGCGCGACCGGCGCCAGCAGCGCGCTCCGGCGCCGCCCGCAGGCTCATGATCTGGCCCAGCTACGGCCGCGGCATCCTGCCGGTCCTGCTGCCGCGCGAGCTGGCCGAGGCGCCGCAGCCGCCGACCTCGGTCCACGTGCTGCTGGACGAGGCGGCCGACGAGGTCAGCCGGGCCGCCCTCGACGCCGCCGAAGCCGCGCTCCCCTGCCCGATGCACCGGGTCCGGTGGCAGCCCTCGGAGCGCGCCAAGTGCCTGGCCGAAGCGGAGCAGCTGGCCCGAGGGATCGTGCAGCGAGGCGCCGACCGCGCCACCCTGCTGGTCGGCGTCGGCGGCGGCGTCACCACTGACATGGCCGGCTTCCTGGCCGCGGTGCTGCTGCGCGGGGTGCGCTGGGGCGCGGTCCCGACCACCCTGCTCGGCATGGCCGACGCCGCCCTCGGCGGCAAGACCGCCGTCAATCTGCCCGAGGGCAAGAATCTGGTCGGCGCCTTCCACCAGCCGTGCTTCGTGCTGGCCGACATCGCCACCCTCGAGACCCTGCCTCCGCGCGAGTGGCGCTGCGGCCTGGGCGAGGTGCTCAAGGCGGCCTTGATCGACGGCACCGAGCTGATGCCGGCCCTCGAGCGCGCCGCACCTGACGACCTGCAGTTCCCCGGCGACACCGCCCTGGAGCTGGCCTCCGGCGCCGGCCGGGTCAAGATGCGCATCGCCGAGGCCGACCCGACCGAGCAGGGCGAGCGCAAGCTGCTCAACCTCGGCCACACCTTCGGCCACGCCCTCGAGACCGCCGCCGGACGCGACCCGGGGATCGAAGGCGGCCTCTCCCACGGCGAGGCGGTCGCCCTGGGCCTGCGCTGCGCCGCCCGCATGGCCGAGGAGATGGACGTGGCCGAGAACGGCCTCTACCAGCACGTGCTCGAGCTGCTCCACAAGCTCGGCCTGCCCGGCGAGTACCCCGGCGAGCTGCCCGGCCGGGACGACCTGGCCACCCTGCTGCAGCGGGACAAGAAGGCCCACGGCGGCCACCTCGACCTGGTCCTGCCGGCCGAACCCGGCTCCTGCCTGCTGGTCCGCGGGATCGCCCCGGCGGCGGTCGCGGACGTCATCGAGGCTGAGCTGGGGTGATCCCAGGTCGGGCGGTGTCCGCCTGGTCCACGACGTTTGGTGCCAGATTGGCGCCGGGCCTCCTGGTGGGCGGCTGCGCCGCCCACGGCGGAGGCGGGGCGCCAATCTGGCACCAAACGTCGAGGACCAGGCGGACACCGCCCGACCTGGGGGGCACCGGAGGGGGGGGTCGGGCTGGTGTTGGTGCGTGTGGAGTTGGGGGGATCGTGGGTGGACGGGGTGCCTCGGGGGAACGATAATGCGCCGTTAGAGTGGGCAATGGGTAGGCGCAACGACCTCGAGAGCATCCTGATCATCGGGTCGGGACCGATTGTGATCGGTCAGGCCTGTGAATTCGATTATTCCGGCACCCAGGCCATCAAGGCCTTGAAGGAGGAGGGATATCGGATCCTGCTGGTCAACAGCAACCCGGCGTCGATCATGACCGACCCGGAGCTGGCGGACCGGACCTTCATCGAGCCGATCACGCCCGAGATGGTCGAGCGGATCATCGAGCGCGAGCGGCCGGACGCGATCCTGCCGACCCTGGGCGGCCAGACGGCGCTGAATACGGCGATGTCGCTGTATGAGAACGGGGTGCTCGAGAAGTACGGGGTCGAGATGCTCGGCGCCGGCTACGAGGTCATCAAGAAGGCCGAGGACCGCGACGAATTCCGCGTGGCGATGGAGAAGATCGGGCTGCGCAACGCGCCGTCGGAGATCGCCCACAACCGCGGCGAGGCGGAGATCGCGCTGCAGAAGATCGGCCTGCCCTGCGTCATCCGGCCGGCCTTCACCCTCGGCGGCTCGGGCGGCGGCATCGCCTACAACCGCGAGGAGTTCGACGAGATCCTGACCCGCGGCCTGCGCCTGTCGCCGGTCAGCGAGGTGCTGATCGAGGTCTGCCTGCTCGGCTGGAAGGAGTACGAGCTCGAGGTCATGCGCGACCGCAAGGACAACTGCGTGGTCGTGTGCTCGATCGAGAACCTCGACCCGATGGGCGTGCACACCGGCGACTCGATCACGGTGGCGCCCTCGCAGACGCTGACTGACCGCGAGTACCAGCGCATGCGCGACGCCGCCTTCGCCATCATGCGCGAGATCGGCGTCGAGTGCGGCGGCTCGAACGTCCAGTTCGCGGTCAACCCGGCCGACGGCGAGATGATCGTGATCGAGATGAACCCGCGGGTGTCGCGCTCCTCGGCGCTGGCCTCGAAGGCGACCGGCTTCCCGATCGCCAAGTTCGCCGCCAAGCTGGCGGTCGGCTACACCCTGGACGAGATCCAGAACGACATCACCGAGGTGACGCCGGCCTGCTTCGAGCCGACCATCGACTACGTGGTCGTGAAGATGCCGCGCTTCGCCTTCGAGAAGTTCCCGCAGTCGGACTCGACGCTGGGCACCCAGATGAAGTCGGTCGGCGAGACCATGGCCATCGGCCGGAGCTTCGAGGAGGCCTTCCAGAAGGCCCTGCGCGGGCTCGAGGTCGGCCGCAACGGCTTCAGCGGCAAGAAGCGGGAATTCTCGCCGGAGGAGCTGCGGCAGAAGGTGTCGCGGCCGGCGCCGGGGCGGCTGTTCGCGGTCTACGACGCCTTCGCGGCCGGCTACGAGGTCGACGAGGTCTTCCGCCTCAGCGGCATCGACCCCTGGTTCCTCAACTTCCTGCAGCGGCTGGTGCTGCAGGACCAGGAGCTGGAGGAGGCCGAGCTGGCCGACATCGACGGGCCGCGGATGGAGGCCCTCAAGCGGGCCGGCTTCAGCGACGCCCGCATCGCCCAGGCGGTCGGCGCCGCCGAGACCGAGGTCCGGGCCCACCGCAGCGGCCTCGGGGTGAGCCCGGGCTACCGCCTGGTCGACACCTGCGGCGCCGAATTCGCCGCCCGCACCCCCTACCTGTACTCGACCTACGACTGCAGCTCAGAGGAGTTCCCGGCCGGCGACGCTCGCAAGGTGATGATCCTCGGCGGCGGCCCCAACCGGATCGGGCAGGGCATCGAGTTCGACTACTGCTGCGTCCACGCCTCGATGGCGCTGCGCGACATGGGGGTCGAGTCGATCATGGTCAACTCGAACCCGGAGACGGTCTCGACCGACTTCGACATCAGCGACCGCCTCTACTTCGAGCCCCTCACCCACGAGGATGTGCTGGCGATCTGCGAGCGCGAGAATCCGGACGGCGTGATCGTGCAGTTCGGCGGCCAGACGCCGCTGAACCTGGCCCACGGCCTGGAGCAGGCCGGGGTGCCGATCCTGGGCACGCCGGTCGAGGCCATCGACCGCGCCGAGGACCGCGGCCGCTTCTCCGGCATGCTCGACAAGCTGGGGCTGCGGGCGCCCGAGAACGGCATCGCCACCTCCGAGGAGGGCGCGCTCGAGGCGGCCACCCGCATCGGCTACCCGGTGCTGGTGCGGCCCAGCTACGTGCTCGGCGGCCGGGCGATGGAGATCGTCTACGACGACCGCGACCTCAAGCGCTACATGCGCGAGGCGGTGCAGGCCTCGCCCGAGCACCCGGTGCTGATCGACCGCTTCCTCGAGGACGCGGTCGAGGTCGACGTCGACTGCGTCTGCGACGGCACGCGCGTCGTGATCGGCGCCGTCATGGAGCACATCGAGGAGGCCGGCATCCACTCCGGCGACTCGACCTGCGTCATCCCCCCCATCACCCTGGGCGAGAACATCGAGCAGGAGATCCGCGAGGCCACCCGCGCCCTGGCGCTGGAGCTGGGCGTGGTCGGGCTGATGAACGTGCAGTTCGCCGTGCGCGGCGAGACCGTCTACGTGCTCGAGGTCAACCCGCGCGCCTCGCGCACCGTGCCCTACGTCGCCAAGGCCACCGGCGTGCCCTTCGCCCGCATCGCCACCATGGTCATGGCCGGCAAGTCGCTGGACGAGCTCGGCGTCGACGAGCCGCTGCTGACCGAGCACATGGCGGTGAAGGCCCCGGCCTTCCCCTTCGCCAAGTTCCCGGGCGCGCGCGCCGACCTCGGGCCGGAGATGCGCTCGACCGGCGAGGTCATGGGCATCGACCGCGACTTCGCGCTCGCCTTCGCCAAGGCCAGCGAGGCCGCCGGCCGCTGCCTGCCGACCTCGGGCAAGGTCTTCATCACGGTCAAGGACGCCGACAAGCGCCACCTGCCGATGCTGGCCCGCACGCTGGTGCGGCTGGGCTTCGAGCTGGTCGCCACCGACGGCACCTACCGGGTGCTGAAGCGGCACTCGCTGCCCGTGGAGCGCATCAACAAGGTGCACGAGGGCCGGCCGCACGTCGTCGACCTGATCAAGAACCGCGAGGTCGACCTGATCGTCAACACGCCGCTGGGCCGGATCACCCGCCACGACGACGGCATGATCCGGACCGAGGCCTACCAGGCCAACATCCCCTGCCTGACGACGATGAGCGCCGCCAACGCCGCGGTCGAGGCCATCGAGGCCCTCAAGGCCGGCGGCATGGGCGCCTGCTCGCTGCAGGCCTACTTCGCCCCGGCGGAGGTCGAGGCCGGGGCGGACCTGCCGGTCAGCTGAAGAAACCGAGGCGTTTTCCGCCTATAGCTGAGGGAAGCGAGCCCCCCTTCTCGCTGACCTGGGGAGCCACCCCCCCATGCGCCCTCTCTTCCCCTCGCGCCGCGGCCTGGCCGCGCTCTCGCTGGCGATCGCCGCTCTGGCGACCCCGCTCCCGGCCCAGTGGGACGAGGACTGGGACGAGGAGGAGGCCGCCCCGGCCTGGCTGAGCGGCCGCTTCAGCGGCCGCTACCTGCATCGGGAGGGCCGCGGCCGCGCGCAGGACCGCGACCTCTACGGCCACCTCCGGCTCCGGGGCGGCTCCGCTACGCGCGACAGCCTGACCATGGGCCTGAGCCTGCGGGGAGCCTGGGACGCCGACGGACCGCCGGCCAGCGGACCGGGCGGCGCCTTCGGCAGCCTCCAGGACAGCCGCGCCGACCGCTTCAGCCCGCGCCTGGACGAGGCCTGGCTCGGCTTCCACGAGCTGCTCGGCGAGGGCGAGCTGCGGCTCGGCCGGCAGAGCCGCTGGGACACCCCGGTGCTGCTCCACTTCGACGGCGGCGCCCTGCGCGCGCCGTACTCGCTGGAGGGGGCGCCCGGGGAGCTCGAGCTCTACGGCGGCGTGCCCGAGCACCGCTGGGAGGGCGCCCGCCGCGGCGACGCCCTGGCCGGCGCCGTGGCCCGGCTCGGCGCCTGGGAGGGCGGCTCGCTGCGGCTCGACGCCCTGCACCTGCGCGACCGCAACCACTTCGGCGACCGCCGCAACACCCTCTACGCCGCCCGCGCCAGCCACAGCAGCTTCGACGGGCGGACCGGCGGCTCGCTGTCGGCCTCGCTGCTCGACGGCGACGCCGACCTGGCCACCGCCGAGAGCTGGTGGGCCAGCGCCGACGACTCGCTGCGCTTCACCCTGCTGGCGCGGGCGCAGCTGTCGCGGCGCGGCGACGAGAGCCTGGAGCTGGCCTCCTTCGCCACCGTGATGCGCCAGATCCTCCCCTACCAGGAGGCCACGGTGATGGGCAGCTGGGCGCCCGGCGGCGGCGACGGGCCGCTGCGCTTCGACTTCGGCGGCCAGGGCCGGCGCCTGCGCGGCGGCCAGAGCAGCGAGTTCAACCGCGAATTCGAGCGCTACTGGACCGCCGTCGAGCTGCCAGGACAGCCGTGGCAGAACACGGCGCTGCGCTTCGGCGCCGACCTCTGGGACTCGGGCCGCGACCGCTTCGTCGCCGGCAACGCCGAGCTGATGGCCGAGCATCCCGGCTGGGAGCTGTCGCTCTCCAGCGGCTTCGCCCTCTACCGCTTCGACTTCTACTCGGCGCGCGAGCGCACCCGGGTCCGCGAGCACGCCCTGCGCCTGCGCCACGAGCTCGGCGACCGCTGGCGGTTGAGCCTCGGCCTGAGCCTGGAGCACGACGAGACCGAGAGCTACCGCACCGGCTTCCTCGCCCTGGAGGTGAGCTTTTGAGACGCCACCTGCTGTTCCTGCTGTGCTGCCTGGCCCTGATGGCGGCCCTGATCCCGGCCTGCGCCCTGGCCGCCGCCGACGAGGTGGTGGTGGTCCCCGGCCGCGCCGCCGCCTTCTCCCACGCCGCCCACGCCGACGAGGAGCTGGCGCTGTTCTGCAGCGACTGCCACACCACCGTCGAGACCGAGGTCGAGGCCGGCATGCCAGGATTCGAGCAGTGCGCCGGCTGCCACCCGGCCGACGAGGCCACCGGCGCCATGGCCGACGAGCTCAGCCGCTACCAAGTCGGCGGCCAGGAGCCGGTCTGGACCTCAGCCGCCGCCATCGAGCTCGAGACCAGCTTCTCCCACGCCCTGCACGCCGACGCCCGGATCAGCTGCGACAAGTGCCACGGCGACGTCGGCGCCAGCGAGGCCGTGACCGCCGGCGTCCGGGTGGACATGGCCACCTGCGTCGCTTGCCACGAGAAGCGCGAGGTCGACACCGGCGGCTGCGCCGGCTGTCACGAAGGGGTCGACACCGCTTGGGTGCCGCCCAGCCACGGCGAGGGCTGGGAGCGCGGCCACGGCCGGATCTGGCGCGCCGGCGGCGATCTGCGCCGGGCCGAGCAGCCGGCCGCAGACTGCCGGCTGTGCCACGACGGCGCCGGCGAGGCCCCCTCCTGCGAGAGCTGCCACAGCGAGCGGCCGCCGGCCGACCACACCAGCTTCTTCCGCAACCGCGGCCACGGCATGCTGGCCCTGGCCGACGCCCAGCGCTGCAACGCCTGCCACCAGGAGGACGCCTGCCTCGCCTGCCACCTGGAGCAGCGGCCCGCCAGCCACGGCGCCGGCTTCGGCGCGCCGGCCGACCGCCACTGCCTCGGCTGCCACTTCGGTACCCGGCAGGAGCAGGCCTGCGGCGTCTGCCACCTCGACGGCCCGGTGTCGCACGAGCTGGCGCCGACGCCGCCGCCGACCGTGCCGGCCCACGCCAGCGCCAGCTCCTGCCTGACCTGCCACGCCACCGTCCGGCGGCCGAAGCACCCCTACACCGGCGACGGCGACTACTGCCGGAGGTGCCACCAATGACCCGCGCCCCGATCCTGCTGCTGTTGGCCGCGGCGGCCGCCGCCCTCATGGTCGCCTGCCGCAGCGAGGGCGCCCGCCCCGTCGGCCCCGCCAACCGCAGCCATCCGCCGGTTTACAGCGCCCTGCCCGACCGCGCGGTGCTGAAGCGGCTCGAGGTCCAGATGGCCTACAACGCCGACGACGCGGTGATCTACGGCCGCTTGTCCTGGCAAGGCGAGCGGCGCCTGGTCGACCGCTTCTGGCGCTACGAGGACGGCGCCTGGGTGCTGCGCGGCGTCGACGCCCGCGCCGCCGCCGCCGCCGGCGCCGTGGTCCGTTCCGAGAGCCGCGCCGCCATCGCCTGGTCCCCCACCACCGGGCCGGGCGCCCTCGGCAACATCCGCATGTACGGCTGCATGATCGCCTGCCACGACGACGGCAGCCAGATGCCCGGCTGGACCGAGGACGGCGCCGACGCAGCCCAGACCATGCGGCTGCCGGACACGCCCTACTACGCCAACGTCGGCTATGACCTCTGGCACTGGCGGGCGCAGAGCTCCGGCGCCCACGGCTACTGGACCGACGAGCTGCTGGACGCCACCCAGCCCCCCGCCGGCGACGCCCGCCGGTCCGACCCCGGCGGCGGCGGCGTGACCGAGAACCCGCTCGACGCCGGCGCGCCCTCCTTCACCTTCGACCCCGCCACCACCGCCGGCGGCGGCTGGGCCACGACCCTGGCGGCGATGGACGCCGGCGTCGACGCCTTCTTCGAAGACCCCGCCGCCCCCAGCGGCGTCACCGCCGCGCCGACCCCCAAGACCCTGCCCTGGGCCGACGCCGCGCTCGCCGGCTACCAGCCGGCCGAAGGTGACGTCATCCCCTATTGGATCCTCTCCGAGCGCAGCGGTGGCCGCGAGGACCTGCTGGCCATGCTCAGCCCCGACGGCGGCGCCACCGTCACCACCCGCAGCGGCTATGACGCCGCCGAGGGCCGCTGGCACCTCTACTTCAGCCGCGCCCTCGACACCGGCGCGCCGGCCAGCGACGTCCGCTTCACCGTCGACGGCCAGTTCATCGCCAGCTTCGCCGTGCACGGCGACGGCACCCGCGGCCGCGACCACTTCGTTTCGCTGCCGCTCAGCTTCTGGATCGAGGACCCCGGCAGCCCCTTCGGCAGCATCGGCAGCGACGCCACCGTGCGCCAGCTGCTCGGCGCCGGCACCGTGCCCGACTTCGACGACCGCGGCCTGCACCCGGTGACCGAGGTCGAGCTGTTCCTGCCCGGCGTGCTGTCCTGGGAGTACCTCACCGACACCCGGACCGCCGCCTACGCCTTCGGCCAGCGCCACGGAGGCGCTGACACCTTGCAGCTGGCCCTGAACGGCCCCGGGGCGGCCGCCTGCCGCGACTGCCACGTCGTCGACCGCGACGACCCGAACGCCCCCTTCAGCTCCGGCGGGCCGCTGGAGCTGCGCACGCCGCGCCGCGGCGGCCTCTTCGAGGCCACGCCGATCTCGCTCGCCGACAACCTCCGGCCCGTGCTCGACGGCCGCTGCTCCGGCTGCCACGAGGCCGGCGGGGCGGCCGAATTCATGCCCCTTTCGGGGGTTGAATCGGCCATCATCGGGCGGGAACTTAGGAAATCGGATAGAGTCGAGTGGCAGAACCCGGCGGCTTCACGCTTGTTGAAGGTGCCGGCGGAAGACCTCGACGGCAACCACCCACCCGTGGGCGGCCTGAGCGGCTTCGACGGCAGCCCTGACCTCCGCAAGATCCTCTCCTGGCTGCGTTACGACGCTCCCGACAACTGATCCCAGCACCACACCCATGCTTCACCGTCATTTTCTCGTCCTCGGCGCCGCCGCCGGCGCCACCCTGCTCGTCGCCGCCGGGGCCCTCGCCCACAGCGGCGGCCCCAACAACGGCCTCGCCGCCCAGCCGGGCAATTACGCCAACTGCACCCAGTGCCACTCGAGCAACGACGTGAACAGCGGCGACGGCTCGATGGCCATCACCGGCGCCCCGGCCTTCTACGTCCCCGGCCAGACCTACACCCTCACCGTCACCCTGGAGGACCCGGGCCAGTCGCGCTGGGGCTTCGAACTGGTCGCTCTAGATCAGAACGACGCGAACGCCGGCGCCCTCGCCTCCACCGGCGGCAGCGTCCAAACCTCGGTCGACGGCCTGGGCCGGGTCTTCGCCAAGCACACCTCCGCCGGCACCTTCTCCGGCACCTCGAACGGCCCCGTGAGCTGGGACGTCGCCTGGACCGCGCCTGCGGCCGGCGTCGGCTCGGTCTCCTTCTACGCCGCCGGCAACGCGGCGAACCGCAACTCCTCCACCAGCGGCGACTTCATCTACACCGCCGCCACCGCCTCGGCCGAGGACACCTCGGGCGTGCAGGTGACCCTGGTGGTGCAGCCGGACGACCCGACGCCGCGACGCAACCAGAGCCTGAAGGTCCGCGCCCGGGTCCGGAACCACCAGAACATGAGCGACAACCTGGTGGTGGTCTCGCGCCTCAAGCTGGCGACGGGCAACTACTTCCCGGCCACCGGCTGGCTGCTCGCTCCCGCCGCGGTCACCGTGCTGCCCGCCGGCCAGGAGTCCGTCGACTTGGTCCACGTCGTTCCCGCGGCGGCGCCGCTGCTGACCGCGACCTACGAGACGCTGACCGGCCGGCTGCCGGCGACGCTGCTGTCCACCGACAGCTTTACGCTCCAGATCATGCCCTGATCCGGTACCGCGCGGCCGCCGCTGGTCCCTGCGCCAGCGGCGGCCGCTGCGTTTCATCGGCTCCCGCGGCGGCGGCGGCGCAGGCCGGCCAAGAGCTCGCGGAATTCCACCGGCAGCAGCAGGGCGGTGGCTCCGGCCGAGGTCGCCACGCCACCCCCGATCGACAGCGCGAGGCCCGGCAGGGTGGCGGCCGTCTCGCCCTGCGCCCACACCAGCAGCGCCGCGGCGCCTCCAGCGGCGAGGCCCGGCGCCAGCAGCCGCGGCAGGCGGCCCGCGCGCAGCGGCTGGAGGATGTCCAGGCTGCCCAGGCCGCGGGTCAAGAGCAGCGCCTGCACGCTCAGGGCCGCCGCGGTGGCGATCCCGGCCCCGGGCACCCCCATCCGGGGCAGCAGCAGCAGGTCCAGGCCGAGGTTCACCGGCACCGAGGCGAGGGCGATCTTGGCGGGGCCGGCGTAGTCGCCGCGGGCCTGGCGCACTCGGGTCAGCAGGCCGGCGAAGGTCGCGGCCGGCAGGCACAGGAGATAGGCACGCAGGGTGGCGCCGAGCAGCTCGCTGTTGCCGGCCTCGAAGCGGCCGTGCTCGAACAGCACCGTGATCGTCGGCACCGCCACCGCGAACAGGCCGGCGGCGGCGGCCACGATCAGCAGCAGCGAGGACTCCGCCGCCTTGTTCAGGGCCCGGCCGAGCCCCTCGAAGTCCCGCTCCGCGGCCAAGCGGGCGAAGAGCGGCAGGGCCCCCGTGGCCGCCGAGATGCCGATCAGCGCCAGCGGCAGCTGCAGCAGCCGGTTGGCCAGGTAGGCGTAGGTGTTGGCCTCCGGACCGACGATCATCCACACCAGCCCCTGGTCGAGGGCCATGTTGATCTGGATCGCCGCCAGCCCGGCCAGCGCCGGCAGGAAGCTGCGCAGGGTGCGGCGGACCTCGCCGTCGCCAGGGGCGAAGCGGGGCAGCAGCGGGAAGCCGGCGCCGCGCACACCGGGGGTCTGCAGCAACCACTGCAGGACCCCTCCGACGAGCACCCCGACGCACAGCAGCGCGCCGTCGTCGGCGTCGGCGTGGAGGGTCGCTTCGCCCGGGCCGGGGAAGTCGACCAGCAGCAGCAGGGTGCCGATCCAGACCGAATTCAGCAGCAGCGGCGCCAGCGCTGGGAAGACGAAGCGGCCCGTCAGGTTCTGCGGCGCCGCCGCCAGCGCCGTCAGGCAGATCGGGATGGCGTAGGGGGTCAGGATGGCGGCGTAGCGCAGGGCCAGCGCCGTCTCCGGGTTGCTGTCCCCGAGCCGGCTGCGCCAGAACCAGATCGCGGCCTCGCCGAGCACGACCAGGGCCACCAGGGTCATCGCCAGCAGGCCGTGGAAGCGCATGAAGAGGCGGCCGGCGCGCTCCACGCCGCCGGCCTCCCGGGCCCGCGCCAGCGCCGGCTGGATCGCCGCCCCGACCGCACCCTCGCCGAAGAGCTTGCGGAACATGTTGGGCACGATCCAGGCGACGTTGAAGGCGCCTAGCTCGGCGGTCATGCCGAAGGCGGCGACCATCAGCGCGTCGCGCGCGAAGCCCAGCACCCGCGAGGCCAGGGTCCACGCCGAGGTCAGCAGCGCGCCGTGGAAGGCGGTGCGACCGGTGACCTGGCGGGACGACATGATCGCCGGGTTATACCCGCGCCGCCTATCATCCCGGCATGGGTCTCGCCTTCGACGCCCGCGTCCGCCCGCGCTCCTCCTTCGCGCGGGTGCTGGAGCTGTTCGAAGAGGCGGCGCGCGCGGTGGACCTGCCCTACCAGCTTTGGCGGGGCGACGCCTGCGATGCCGAGGTGCTCTGGTGCCTGCGGCAAGCGGAGCTCGCCCTGCCCGACGGCGGGCCGCGCCAGGTGGCCACGCTCTACGACGTCAACCCGCTGCTGCCCGACGGCCGCCCGGCGCTGCTGCGCTGGCGCCGCGCCCGCCGCTTCCGCCGCCAGGCCGGCGCGGCCGTGACCGGGGCCTGGAGGCTCGCCACCGACAGCGAAGACGCCGCCCAGCGATTGCAGGCCGCCTTCCCCGCCGCCGCCGGCCGGACCGGCGTCATCCCGCTCTACCCCGAGGCCCACTTCCAGCCCGACGGCCCGCCCAGCGACCTCGCCGAGCCCGGCTACGTGCTGTTCCTCGGCGCCCTGCGCCGGCACAAGAACTGGGAGGGCCTGCTGCGCGCCTATGCCCTCCTGCCGGCCCGCCTGCGCGCCGCCCACCCCCTGCTGCTCGCCGGCCGCGCCCGCCGCGCCGCCCGCCGCCTGCTGAGCCTGCTCGACGCCCTCGCCCTGCGTGATCAGGTGCGGGTCCTCGACGAGGTGCCCGAGGACCAACTGCCCGGCCTCTACCGCGGCGCCGCCGCCTTCGCTTTCCCGTCGCTCATGGAGGGCTTCGGCCTGCCCCCCCTCGAGGCCATGGCCTGCGGCGCCCCCGTCGTCAGCAGCGACCGCACCAGCCTGCCCGAAGTCCTCGGCGACGCCGCCACCCTGGTCGACCCCCTCGACGCCACGGCGCTCGCCCGCGCCCTCGAGCAGCTCCTGACCGACCCCGCGTGCGCCCAGGCACACCGGGAAGCCGGCCTGGCCCAGGCGGCGACGTACGGCCCCGACCGCACCGGCCGCGCCATCCGCGAGCTCCTCGAGCTCCCCCGCTGAGGCCCCTCTCCGCGGTTGGCCGGCGCGGCGCGCTCGACATCAGGAACCAGATTGGCGCCCT
>CAYZXS010000007.1:32919-103998 GCA_964482495.1 uncultured Planctomycetales bacterium | reverse complement strand
GCGCCAGGGAGCCAAATTGGTTCCTGATGTCGAGTTCCCCGATTCGGGTCCGCGGGGAGGTCAGGGGATCTGGATCGTGGCGGTGCGCGTGAAGGCGCCGGTGCCGCCGGGGTGCAGGGCGAGTCCTTGGAGGTGGAGGGGCAGGCCGGACCAGGCGGGGGAGACGGGCAGGGTGGAGAGCTGGAGGCCGTCGCCGCCGAGGCTGCCTTGGAAGTGGATCTCGAGGTCCGGGCGGGAGAGGCCGAGGGTGCCGTAGGCGGTGGAGGTCGAGCCGGGGACGAGGGACCAGGCGAGGACGCCGGGTTGGTCCTGGACGCCGGCGAGGCCGATCTCGAGCTCGGTGCCGCCGGCCGGGAGGTGGACCCAGAGCGGCGGTTGGGCGCTGCGGCTGCGCTGGCGCGACGGTTCGGTGGCCCAGCCTTGGCCGCAGAGCGCGTGGTAGAGGTCCTCGTCGCCGGAGTGCTCGGCGCGCAGGATGCCGGCGACCAGCCGCCGATGCAGGCGGTGCTGCTCGGGGCCGGACAGCGGCTCGTTGGTCGCGGGCGTGTCGGTGGGACCGACGTGCCCCATGCCCTGGATCTCCCAGAACAGGTTGCGCTCGGAGGAGGTGGCGCGGTCGAACCAGGCGTAGACGGTGCCGCTGCGCACGATCCAGTCCTCGGAGCCGGCGATCCAGTAGGCGCGGCCGCCGAAGGCGCTCATGTTGGCGTTGCCGGTGGCGTTGGTGCTCGCCGCTTGCAATCCGATGATGGTCTGAATCCGCGGCTCGATGCCGACGATCAGCGACAGCGTGCCGCCGCCCATGGAGTGGCCGGTGACCGACCACTCGGCGCCGGCGAGGACCATGCCGGAGAGCCAGGAGGCGGGGTTGGCCGACTCGGCTTCGACCCAGTGCAGCATCGAGCGCGAGTCGCGGGCGTACTGGGCGGTGTCGGGGAAGAGCCCCGTCTCGGTGCCGATCGAGGAGACGACGAAGCCCCAGCTGGCGATGTGAGCCGAGAGCAGGTCGTAGTCCGATGGCCGGCCGAGCCAGCCGTGCTGGAAGCCGGTGAGCAGGTGCGGGCCGGAGCCGGGGTCGGGCGGGGCGTCCTGCCCGGCGCTGAGGGCGGGGTAGTAGACGCGGCCCCGGATCGTGCCTTGGCCGAAGATGGCGTCCTGGAAGACGACGTCGCGCCAGCCGACGAGGTGGGGGCCGGGGTCCTCGGGGGCTTGCGGGAGGGCGGCGGCCGCCGCGGGGGCGAGCGTCGGTGCGGCGGCGAGGAGCAGGAGGGGGAGGAGTCGCATGGGGTCAACGGCCGAGGCCGGCGTCGGTGATCAGGTAGATGGCGAAGGACGCCAGCCAGTGCTCACCCTCATAGTGTCCGCTGAAGACGTAATCCAAGCCAGCGGCGGCGTGGGCCTCGGCAGCAGCCAGCAGCGCAGCGCGGCGGGGGTCCTCCGCCGGCAGGGCCGAGGCGACCCCGCGCTGGGTCCACGCCCGCACCAGGTTCAAGCCGGCCAGGTGCACCAGCTTGCCGTCGGTCGGGTCGCTGACCTCGACCGGGTTCGCGAGGTTGCCGAGGCCGCCGTCGGCCAGCCCGGGCAGGAAGGCGTCCAGCCACACGGCGAAGTCGTCGGGCGGCAGCACGCGGCGCATCAGGTCGGCCTCGAGCAGGCCGGGGCTGAAGAAGTCGTGGCCGCTGGGCTCGTACATGACCGGGTAGTCGCGGTCGTCGGCGTAGTAGTCGCGGGCGCGCGAGGCGGCGATCCGGGTCAGCTCGCGGTCGCCGGTGGCGAGGGAGTAGTCGAGGAACTCGGCCAGGGCCCAGGCGGTGTTGGGGTGCTCGCCGACGCGGATCGGCCAGCTCAGCTTGGGCAGGTAGTCCTTGGCCAGCTCGACGATGCGGTCCTCCAGCGGCCGCAGGTTGGCAGCCCACTCGCGGCCTTGCGGGTCGTCCCAGCCGCGCAGCTCCAAGGCCAGCCGCAGCAGCCAGGCCCAGCCGTAGGTGCGCTCGAAGCTGCGGTTGTGCTTGGGCTCGAAGTAGGCGGTCTCGGCGGCGAGCTTCTCCTCGGTGAGGTTCGCGGCCAGCTTGGCCCGGGCCTCGGCGTCGACCGGGCTGCCGGGGTAGAGCTTGAGCAGCCGCACCAGCATCCAGTGGCCGTGCACCGAGCTGTGCCAGTCGAAGCTGCCGTAGAAGGCCGGGTGCATGTCCTGCGGCGAGCGCACGTCGGCGGCCGTGGCCATGACGTTCGAGGGCTTGTTCGGGTACTCGCGGACGATGCCGTCGAGGGCCAGCCGGGCGAAGGCGGCGACCTGCTCGTCGGTCATGGCCGCGCCGGCGGCGGGGAGCTCGGCCCGCGGGCCGGCGGCGGGGTCGGTGGGAGGCATGGTGCAGGCCGGGAGGAGCAGCAGGAGCGGGAGCCAGCGCATGGGACCTTCCAGATTATCGTGTCGAGATCGGCCGGCCCTCCCGTTGGCGTTCTTGTGTTCCCCGTCCACCCCCGCCCGCACGGGCTGGGTTGGCCGACGTGATCGCCTACCATGACCCGGATGCTCGACGCGACGCTCGAAGGCCTGCTGCTGCGCTACCGGAGCGAGCTGCTCGGCTTCTTGGGGCGCGAGGCCGGCGGCGCGCTGCTGCGCTGCGAGAGCGCCGAGGACCTGCTCCAGGGCGTGGCGACGCGGATCCTGGAGTCGGCCGGTGACTTCGAGCTGCGCACCGAGGCCGAGGCCCGGGCATGGCTGTACCGCGTCGCCCGTAACCACCTCGCCGACCGGGTGCGCTACTGGACGGCGCTGAAGCGGCGCTCCGGTCCGGTGCTGCGCTTCGAGATCAGCCGCTCCGGCGCCGGCGCCTGGGATCCCGCCGCCAGCCAGACCAGCCCGTCGCAATTCGCCGTCCGTCGCGAGCAGCTGATCCTGGCGGCCAAGGCGCTCGACCTGCTGATGGACCGCGACCGCGACCTGGTCGAGTGGACCGCCGCCGGGCTGCCGCTGGCCGATCAGGCGGAGCGCCTCGGCGTCGGCTATGCCGCCGTCGCCCAGGCAAGCCGGCGGGCGCAGGAGCGCTTCCGCCGCGTCTACGCCATGGTGCGCGGCGGGGCGGCGCCGCTTCCCGAGTAGGATGGAAACTCGATGAGCGGAGGTCGCGAGCGCGACCGGCTCTACGACGCCTACCTGGACGAGCTGCTCTCCGGCGTCGCCCCCGAGCCGGAGGAATTCCTGCGCGCCGCCGGCGTGGAGGACGCGGCGCTGCTCGCGAAGCTGCGGGGGCTGCAGGCCGCGGCGCAGGTGGTGCCGGCCGCCGATCCTGACGCCGGCGCCGGCGACCCGGCGGGGGAGGAGCTGCCCTTCGAGCGCATCGCCGGCTACCGGCTGCTGAGCCACCTCGGCGGCGGCGGCATGGGCACGGTCTACCTGGCGGAGCAGGAGTCGCTCGGCCGCAAGGTGGCGCTGAAGCTGATCCGGCCCGAGCTGGTCGGCTCGAAGAGCGCTTCGGAGCGCTTCCAGCGCGAGGCCCGGGCGCTGGCGACGCTGCGCGACCCCGGGGTGGTCACGGTCTTCGGCTACGGCGTCGAGCGCGGCGTGCACTACCTGGCGATGGAGCTGGTGCCCGGCCTGGACTTGACCGAGACCATCGAGCGCGCGCGCGAGGAAGGCGCCGCGGTGCCGCCTTCCGACGCGGTGCGCTGGGCGGCCGACGTCGCCCGGGCGCTGCAGGCGGTGCACGGGCAGGGCATCGTGCACCGCGACGTCAAGGCCTCGAACATCCGCATCGCCCCCGACGGCCGGGCGGTGCTGGTGGACTTCGGCCTGTCGCGGGAGCAGGGCGCTGAGGGGCCGACCCTGACCCGCTCCTTCGTCGGCTCGCCGGCCTACGCCTCGCCCGAGCAGGTGCGCGGCCTCGCCGAGCTGGACCCGCGCAGCGACGTCTACTCGCTGGGCGTGACCCTGTACCGCGCCGTCACGGGACGCGCGCCCTTCCAGGGCAAGAGCATCGAGGCGCTGTTCCGGCAGGTGCTGGAGGCCGACCCGGTGCCGCCCAAGCGGCTGCGGCCGGCGATCCCGCGCGACCTCGAGGTGGTGATCCTGCACGCGATGGCGAAGGACCCGGAGGCCCGCTACCAGACCGCGGCGGCGCTCGCGGACGACCTCGAGGCGGTGCTGGAGTTCCGGCCGATCCGCGCCCGGCCGCCCTCCTCGGCGCGCCGGCTGCGAGCCTGGAGCCGGCACCACCGGGCCAGCAGCGCGGCGCTGCTCACCGGCTTCCTGGCGCTGGTCGCGGGCGGCGTGCTGGTGCTGCTGCAGGCGCGGCAGGCCGCCGCGGACGCGAAGGAGCGGGCGGTCGGGCTGGTCGCCGAAGCCCGCGGGTTGTTCCACGACTTCGTCGCCGAGCGGGAGGGGGTGAACCGGCAAGCTCAGGTGGTGAAGGTCATCGAGGGCGAGTTCGAGACCAACTTCGTGCCGACCGCCCGGATCGCCGAGTTGGACCGCAGCCGCGACCAGGCGCGGCAGGCCTCGATGCGGCGGGAACGGACCTTCAACCGCGCCCTCGACCTGCTCGACCAGGCCGAGCGCATCGACCCCGAGGTGCCCGGCCTGGGCCCGGTGCGCGCCGAGCTCTACCTGACCCGCTTCCAGGAGGCGGTGGCCGATGGCGACCTGCTCGCGAGCCGCTTCTACCGCGGCCAGGCGGCGCGCTACGACGACGGCGCCGTCTGGGAGCGGATCCAGTCCTCCAGCCAACTCCGCTTGGAGGTGGAGCCGCCCGGGGCGGTGCGGCTGCAGGCCTTCCGCTACCAGGAGCACGCCGAGCTCGTGGACGGCGGCGAGGCCCGCATGGTGCCGGTGCCCATGCAGGGGAGCCCGCCGCTCGATCCGGGGAGCTGGTGCCTGCGCGTGGTCGAGCCGGGGGGCGGCCTGCGGTCGACGGACCTGGTGTTCGAGTTCGCCGGCTCCCCGATCCGCGGCGCCGTCCTGGTCGCGGACGACGCCGGCGAGCTCCGGCGCTACGACCGGCTCCTGTCGGTGGACGGGGCACCGGTGCTCGGCGAGTACGAGGTCGAGCAGCTTTGCCTGCCGGCGGGGCCAGCCCGCACCTGGCGCTTCCTGCGCCAGGGGGTCGAGTTCCAGCTCCAGGCCGAGAGCGCCGCGGCGCTGGGCGTCGAGCTGCTCACCGCCGAGGCGCTGGCCACCCGATGCGGCGGCCCGGCCCGCGTCTACCGAGGGGGCCGTCTGCTCGAGCTCGAACTGACGCCGGCGCTCGGCCTGCGCACGACCGGCAGCCCGCTGCTCTGCCTGCCGGAGAACGAGGTCGAGGTCCGCGGCCGCGACCAGGTGATCACCTTCGAACCCGGCTCGGTGCTGCTTCTGGTGCGCCGCGAGGGGTACGAGGACTGCCTGGTGCAGATGCCGCTGAAGCCTGGCGACGACCGGGTGCTGCCGATCCGCCTGGCGCCGGCCGGGACCAGCCCGCCGGGCTTCGTCCGGGTCCTGCCGCAGCCGGTGTGGGCGATCCCGAGCTACTGGATCATGGAGCGCGAGCTGACCAGCGCCGAGTACCTGGAGTTCCTGAACGCTCCCGAGACCCAGGCGCGGATGGCGGGCGGGGCCGAGCCGCCGCTCTACCCCCGCAGCTTCGAGGACGCTGCCGCCGGCGGTTCGTGGAAGCGCGACACCGAGGGCCGCTTCCACCTGCCCGACCACTGGCCCGGCGCCTGGCCGGCCTTCGGCGTCTCCTGGAACGACGCGGTGGCTTACGCCGAGTGGCGGACCGCGCGCGCCCGGGCCCGCGGGCTGCCGTACACCTTCCGCCTGCCGACCTTGGGGGAGTTCCGGGTGGCGGCGCGGGGATCCGGCCTCTGGGCCTACCCCTACGGCCCCTGGTTCCGGCCGAACTGGTCCAACTGCTGCTTCTCACGGCCCAAGCCGGCGCCGGAACCGGTGCGCCGCTATCCGATCGACGAGTCGGCCTTCCGGGTCTACGACGGCTCCGGCAGCGCCTTGGAGTGGCTCGACGCCTGGTGGGACCCCGACCAGAGCCTGCGCTTCGCCGGCGGCGGCAGCTGGGCCCAGGGCGGGGCGGTGGCGGCCAAGCCGACCTCCGGCCTGGGCATGCCGCCGGGCGCCACCTCCATGGAGACCAGCTTCCGGCTGGTGCTGGAGATCGACGGCTACGGCGCCGCGGGCGAGCCCGGCGGCTCCGGCTCCGGCGGCTGACCGGCGCGCCACTCGCGCTCGAGCATGGCGTAGATCAGGTCGTCGGCCCAGGCGCCCTTGAACCAGAGGCTCTCGCGGAAGTGGGCCTCGCGGCGCATGCCCAGGCCCTCGAGCAGCCGGACGCAGGCGAGGTTGCGCGGGTCGGTGGAGCAGCGCGCGCGGTGCGCGCGGAGCTCGTCGAAGGCGTAGCCGAGCAGCGCCCGCATGGCCTCGGCGGCGTAACCCGCGCCTTGGTGCGCGGGGTCGAGGCTGATGCCGAGCTCGACCTCCGCCTCGGCGTGGGGCTGGCCCGGCGCGTGCAGGCCGATGTCGCCGATCAGCTCGGTGTCCTCCCGGCGCGTGATCACCCACTGGAACCAAGTCCCGCTCTCGCCCGGTACCCGGCCGGCCTGGGAGGCCGCGAGGCGCTCCACCTCTTGCGCTTCGCCGGGCTGCCAGAATTGGAAGCGCGCGACCTCGGGCAGCGAGCGGATGCGCTGGACCTCGGCGGCGTCCTCCGGTTCCAGCGGCCGGATGCGGAGGCGGTCGGTGGTGAGGGAGGCCATGGCGCGGACCTCACTCTAGCGGACTGCTACCGTCGTCGGCTCGGCGCCGCTGAGTCGCCGCCCCACCTGCCCTTCCATGCCGATGTTCCTGGTCGATCGCCCGCACGTCTCAGCCGCCCTGCGCCGCAGCCTCGCCGCCGGGGGCATCCCGGTGGTGGCAACCGCCGCCGCGCGCGAGCGACTCGCAGGCACCGAGGTGGATTGGATCCCGCAAGAGGAGGCAGCCCGTCAGCTCGCCGGCCCGTCACCGCCGCGGCTGCACACTAACTCGGAGGACGCCCTGGCCTGGCTGGCGGAGCGGGCCCCGGACAGCGCCCTCGCCCGCGGCGCCGGCTTGTGCAAGGACAAGCTGGCCTTCCGCGAGCTCACTCGGCCCCTGCACCCGGAGCTGCGCTTCCTCGGGGTGGGGCTGGAGGAGCTCGACCGCCTCGACTTGGCGGCGCTGCCGGTGCCCTTCGTGATCAAGCCCGCCGCCGGCTTCTTCAGCCTGGGCGTGCACCGGGTGAGCGCGCCCGAGCAGTGGCCGGCGGTCCGGCGGCGCCTGCGCGACGAGCTGCAGGCCTTCGCGGGCCGTTACCCGGGCGCGGTCCTCGACTCCGGCCGGCTGATCGTCGAGCAGCTCATCGACGGCGCCGAGTTCGCGCTGGACGCCTACCTCGACGACCAGGGCGAGCCGGTGATCCTGAACCTGATGGAGCACGTCTTCGCCGGCGAGGACGACGTCAGCGACCGGGTCTACCGGACCACCCCGGCCCTGGTCGAGCGCTGGCGGGGGCCCTTCGCGGACTGGCTGCGCCGCTTCGGCGCCCTGGCCGAGCTGCGCGGCTTTTCCCTGCACGCCGAGCTGCGCGTCGACGAGGCCAGCCGGGTCACCCCGATCGAGGTCAACCCGCTGCGCTTCGGCGGCTTCTGCACCACCGCCGAGCTGACCGCGCGTGCCTGGGGATTCGACCCCTACCAGGCCTACCTGCGGGACGAGCGGCCGGACTGGCCCCGCCTGCTCGCCGCGCGCGGCGGCCGCGCCTTCCACCTCGTGGTGCTCGACGACACCACCGGCGTCCCGGCGGCGGAACGGACCGGCTTCGACTACCAGCGGCTGCTAGCCCGCTTCCGCCAGCCGCTGGCCCTCGAGCGCATCGACCCGCGCGCCTATCCGCTGTTCGGCTTCCTGGTCGCCGAGACCCCCGACGACGACTTCGCCGAGGTCGACGCCGTGCTGCGCTCCGACCTACGGGAGTTCGTCCAAGCAACGGCTTGAAGCCGGGCGGCCGCGGCCGCCCGGCTTCGAGGTGAAGGGCACAGAGGACTCAGAGGGCCTAGAGCCGCGTCACGGACACCTTGGCCACAGGGTTGTGCCAGTCGTAGATCTCCGGGGCCAATGAGCCGATGCCAGTGATCCCGTTGCTGACGTGGACGTAGCCTTCGGCGGGAGTCGGGTCGTGGACACCGCCGTTGCCGCAGGGGGGGCCGGGGATGAAGGCGCAGTCTTCCGAGTTGAACTCGGTCCCGGCGTCGAAGGCGGGGATGTAGAAACTCATGTGGTCCAGGCTCGGATCCATGGTCACCGCGTCGATGCCGGCGAAGGCGTCATTGGTGCTGACCAGCATGCCGGCGCCGCTGAGGTAAGGGTGCTGCGGATCGGCCATCACGGTGAAGCTCACCGAGGCGCCGGGGGCGACGCCAGCGGCGGCGGTCTGGACCTCCAGGACGCCGGCGTGGGCGCCGAGCAAGGCCGCGAGCATGGAGTTGTCGCCATCCTCGGCGAGGGCAGCCAGCTCGGCGCTGGCGGCGAACCCCGGCTCGAAGACCGCGGCGCTTTCGTCGTGCACCGCGATGAGCGGCGGGGAGATCACCTGGCTGCGGGTGAGGTTGGTGATGGTGACCTCGTACATGCGCATCGGGGTGTTGGTGGCCTGCGCTGTCGGGGTGCCGACGGCGAGGGCGAGGCCGAGGGCGCCGATGCCGGAGAGGGAGAGCGTGGGAAGCAGGAAGCGGTTGTGGATCATGGTGATGTGGGCTTGGGTACTGGCCGGTGGTTCCGACCACTCGCCGCCGAGTCTCCGGCGCCCCGATCACCACCTCGTTACGAGATCATCACGTTTTGGTCACGCCGCAGGGGCCGCCGCGGGCGGGTCGGCCGTTCCGGCTCCGGCGGCGGCCAGGCGGAAGCGGAACAGGGTGCCTCGGCCGACCTGGCTTCGCGCTTCGATCGTGGAGCGGTGCAGCTCCACGATCCGCCGGGTAATCGCCAGCCCCAGTCCGGCGCCGCCGCCGTCGTCGCCGCGGCTCTTCTCGACCCGGTAGAAGCGGTCGAAGACGCGCGGGAGTTCCTCCGCGGGGATGCCGGCGCCGGTGTCCACGACCCGCAGCTCCACCCCGGCCTGGTGGCGGAGCAGCGCCACCTTCACGGTCCCGCCGGGCGGGGTGTAGCGGAGGGCGTTCTCCACGAGGTTGTCGAGGGCGCGCTCGATCAGGCCGATGTCCCCGCCCACGGGGGGCAGGTCGGCCGGGATCTCGGCCCGCAGGGCGACGCCCCTCCGTTCGGCCGCCAGCGCGAACTTCTGCAGCGCGTCCTGCGCCAATTCGCCGAGGGAGAAGGGCTCGAAGGCGACCTGGATCTCGCCAGCCTCGAGCCGCGAGAGCTGGAAGAGATCCTCGACGAGACGCTTCAAGCGCTCGCCGTTCCGCATCGCCGACTCCAGGTAGCCGCGGAGCTGCTCCGGGGCCGAGTCATCCGCCTTCATCAGGCAGGTCTCGAGGTAACCCTGGAGGGAGGCGAGGGGCGTGCGGAGGTCGTGAGAGATGCTCGCAACCATCTCGCGCCGGTTGCGATCGTTGCGACGGATTCGGCGCATCTGCAGGCCGATCCGGTCCGCCATCCGGTTGAACTCCGCCGCCAGGGCGCCGATCTCGTCGTCGCTCGTGACCGCGGCCCTGGTGTCGGGGTCGACACCGTGGAAGCGCTCGACGCTCTGGCGGAGCTGGCGCAACGGCCGGGTCAGGAGCGCGAAGATGAGCAAGCCGCAGCAGCCCGCCACGGTCACGGCCAGCAGCCCGATCCAGACGCTGCGTCGGAGGATCTGGCTGCGCCGGGTCATGCGGGCGATCGACTCGTATTCCTCGCTGGCGAGGATCGCGTAGACCCAGCCGCGCCGGCCGCCGGTCTCCACCGGCCAGGCGGAGAAGACCTTCTGCCGGCTGGCGTCGCGCGGGTCGTCGCCGAGCACCAGGGAGTCGCTGGTCGCGCGAGTCAGCTCCAGGAGCGGCTCCAGGGAGACCCTCTCGCGGACGATCTTCTCCGGCGGGGCGTCGAAGCCGAGGATCGCGCCGCCCTCGTCGAGCAGGTAGATCTCGAGCGTCGGGTTCACGGCCATGGCCTTCATGAACAGGTCCTTCAGGCCGTCTCTGTTGACCTCGCCCCCTTGGAACAGCTCCGTGGCCTCGGCGATGTGGCGGGCGGTGTCGCGGTTCAGGCGCTGCTGGACCTCGAGGGCGTAGAGGCGGGCGGTCCGCGCCGTCAGCGCCAGGTGGGCGGCGCCGAGGACGAGCAGGAGGGCCAGCAGGGCGAGCCCGAGCTTGAGGCCGAGGCTGCGGATCAAGCCCCCTCTCCTCCGTCCTCGCAGAACTTGTAGCCAACGCCCCAGACGGTGAGGATCCAGCGGGGCTGCCCCGGGTCGGCCTCGATCTTTTGGCGCGGAGGCGGTTGATGTGGGTGTTCACCGTGTGCTCGTAGCCCTCGAAGCCGTGACCCCAGATGCTGTCGAGCAGGTCGGCGCGGGTGAAGACCTTGCCGGGCCGCGCGGCGAAGCAGGCCAGCAGGTCGAACTCCTTCGCGGTGAGCCGCACCGCGCGATCGCCGACTCGAACCGTGCGCTGATCGAGGTCCAGCTCCATGGCGCCGCGGCTCAGCCGGCGGCGGGCCGCCGCCTCCGGCTCCTGCTCCCGGTAAGGCCCCACCCGCCGCAAGATGGCCTTAGAGCGGGCCACCAGCTCGCGGAAGCTGAAGGGCTTGGTCAGGTAGTCGTCGGCGCCGAGCTCGAGGCCGAGCACGCGGTCGACCTCGGTCGTTCGAGCCGTGAGGATCAGCAGGGGCGTGAAGTCGCCGCGGCCGCGCAGGGAGCGGCAGATCTCCCAGCCGTCGGTCCCCGGCAGCATCAGGTCGAGGATGAGCAGGTCGAAGTCGTGGGCCTCCAACCGGTCGAGGGCGGCGCTACCGTCGCCCTCGACCTCGACCTCGAAGCCGTGCTCCGTTAGGTGCAGGCGCGCTAGCTCGGCGAGGTCGAGGTCGTCTTCGACGAGGAGGATCCGTTGGCTCATGGTCATCCGCCGGCGGCGCCGGCCGCCCCATTCCACCACGAGAGCTTCACGAAAGGGTCACGACCCTGCTCCGCCCACGAGAGGGCTCATCCCAGCGGCGTCAGCTCCACCTTGCGGAACTCGCAGGCGGCGCCCTCGGCCTGGAGCGCGATCTGGCCGCTGCTGGCGGTGCAGTCGTAGCCGTGGTTGACCAGGTCGCCGTTGACCCACACCTTGATGGCGTCGCCGACGCACTCGATCACCATCTCATTCCACTCGCCGGGCGGATTCTCCGAGTCGTCGGTCAGGTTCTTGATCCGGCGGGCGTCGCCCTCGTCGCCGCCCCACTTCTCCGGGTCGCCGCGGCGGGCCTGCTCGTCGTCGACGCGGATGTCCTCGCCGATGCACCAGAAGTCGCCGGCGTTGCCGGAGTGCATCTGGCACTCGATGGAGGCGGGGAACATGCCGTAGAGCCGGCGCGGCGTCGAGGCGTGGACCAGCACGCCGCAGTTGCCGGGCTCGCCGGGCCAGCGGTACTCGACCACCAGGCGGTAGTCGGCGTAGGCGGCGTCGGTGATCAGGTGGCCGGGCGGGTTGCCGTTGCTGTGCAGCAGCCCGTCGCGGACCTCGAAGGAGGGCGCGACCTCCGCGCCGCCGTCGGCCGCCGGCACGTCGCTGTGCCAGCCGGCCAGGTCGACGCCGTTGAAGAGGGCCACCGGCCCGGGCGGCTCGGCGGCGCAGGAGACGAAGGCGGAGCAGAGCAGGGCGGTCGAGAGGAGCCGGTTCATGGATCGTTCCAAGCGGGGTCGTTCGGCGGCGCGGGTTCGATGGAGAGTAGGCAGGTCCTGCGGAGGCGCCAAGGCTGGATTGCGCCCGGGCGGACCTTTCGCCGCGTGGACCTCCGAAGCCCGATCCCAGAGCGATCCACCCATGAACGACTCCCTCCAAAAAGAACTCGATTCCGTCAAGGCGGAGACGCCGACCGCCGTCGGCCGGGACTTCCCCGCCATCGTCTACGGCGGCCTCTTCACCTTCCTCGGCTACTGGCTGACCGACGTCGGGGCCACCGGTTTCGGCGTCGCCATGATCGCCCTCGGGCTCTTCGGGGCCGCGACCGGCCTGGCCACCTTCGTCTCCGCTTCGCCCAAGGTGAAGGTGTTCCAGGCGATCGACAATTTCGCCCTCGCCGTGCTCTTCCTCTTCTTCACGGCGAGTGGCCCTGGCGGCGGGGACTTCCTGGACAACCCGCTGGTGAACCTCGGCCTGGCCGCCTTCCTGGTCTGGGCCGGCGCCGACGACCTGAAGGAGTACGGCACCTTGAGCGCGGTCGAGGCCGGGCAGCGCGAGCAGGAGAGGGCCTGAGATGGAGGCCGTCTGGCTCGCCATCGCCCTCATCGCCGGCCTCGTCTGGGCAGGGATGAGCATCAAGCAGAAGCGGGACGGCGACCTGCACCATGCCGCCGCCCGTCGCCTGGCCGCAGCGGGAGATTGGGAGGCCGCCCCGGGCGCCTACAAGCAGGCGATCCTGGTCCGCTTGGACGCCTGCGAGAAGCTCGAGGAGCTGCTCGCCGATCTCCAGAGCCTGTACCTCGGCCAGGGCCTCGAAGTGGACCTGGGCCAGCTGCGCGAGTGCCCCGAGGTCATCCGATCCCTCACCGCCGGCAGCCGCGACTTGAAGAAGAAGAAGCAGCTCCTGATCAAGGTCTACGTCGGCGCGCAGGAGTTCATGGATCAGCTCCCTGGCGCCCGGATCCCTGACGACGGGGCGGCGGCGGCGTGAGCGGCGGTCAGGGGGTGCCCGGGGAGTCGCCGTCCCGCTCCAGCTCCAGCTCGCCCCAGTGCTTCCCCAGGAAGTCCATCACGAAGACCCGCTGGAAGGAGCTGGGGTAGCGGCCGGGCGCGGCGCAAGGGTGGGGGAGCTCGGGGCGGCGGCCCGGCAGGGCGTCGCAGATCAGCAGCAGCCAGTGGGCCAGCACCCCGTCTTGGCGGTAATTGGCCAGGAGCCCCTCCTTCTTCCCGAGCCGAAGCTGGAGCAGGCTGCGGACGCCCTCCTCGGTCCAGGGCTCGCTGGCCATGCCCCACAAGGGCCCCTCCTCGCCCTCGAGCCGGGTGGAGCGGACGGCGCGCACCACCTCCTCGAGCCCGGCGCGCCGGAGCGGCAGCGACGGCAGGGTCAGCTGCTCCCCGACCGCCTCCGGTTCCTCGCGCGCGGCCTCGAGCAGGGCCTGCGCCAGGGCGGTCTCCTGCTCCTCGGACAGGAGCAGGCCGTTCTGGAACTCGACCATCAGGTCGAGGGAGCGCGAGCTCTCCCGCCGGTGCCGCATCTGGGCCTCGCGCAGGACCCGCCGCCGCTGGGCGTAGGCGCGGTGCTGCGGCTTGCCCTTCTGGCCCTCGTCCCGGAACAGGCGGGAGACCTCGATGCCGACCACGGCGCCGTTGCGGCAGGCCAGGAGGTCGGGCTGCTCGAAGGCCAGCAGCCGGTATTCGCGCAGCAGTCCGGTCGCCCGGAGCAGCTTGCCGCCGGCGCGCTTCTCGAAGGCCTTCTTGCCGGAGACCGCCGCCATGCCCCATCCTGACCGCCGGCGCCGGCTTCGTCCAGCGGGGTTGGGCGGCGCCGAGCGACTACCATTGCCCGCAGCGCCGATCCTGGTCCGCCTTGCTCGTGAACGGGGCGCCCCGCCGTCCTAGGAAGCAGGGCTGACGCTGGAGCATCCATGAACGCCCTCACCCTCAACCTGCACGTCCTCGCCGCCTGCATCCTCGCCGGCGGAAGCCTGGTCTTCACCCTGATCATCCTGCCCCAGGCCCGCCGCGCCGGCGACCCGAAGGCGGCGCTCGGCTTCTCGCGCCGCTTCTTCATGTACTCGGCGCCGGCCCTGCTGGTGCAGGTGATCACCGGGCCGATGCTGGCCGCCTGGTGGGTCCCCGATCCGACCAACTGGCTGCCCACTCACAGCACGGTCTCGGCCCACATCTTCTCCAAGCTCTTCCTGCTGGCGCTGCTGGTGCCGATCTTCATCCACGCCCGGGTGCGCATGGCGCCCAAGGTGGCGCGGGGCGAGTGGGGCTTCCGGGCCCTGGCGGTGCACGCCTGGCTGCAGATGCTGCTCGCGGTCTGCTTCCTGATCGTCGGCGTGAGCATCCGGCTGGTGCAGACCGGGGGTTGAGCCGGTCGTGCTGGTCGGCCGTCCGCTGGGCCTCCTGACCTGGTCCTACGAGTTCCGGGATGGCGGGCGCAAGGTGGCCGAGCTGCGCACCCGCGCCGTCCGGGACGCCGGGGAGCTGCGGCTGGCGGACGGCCGGGAGCTGGCCCTCTGGCGGGAGGGCTGGTTCAGCGGCCGCTACCTGATCGCCGAAGGCGGCCGGATGCAGGCCTTCGCCGAGAAGCCGAGCCCCCTCCTGCGGCGCTTCGTGGTCGGCTTCGGCGATCGCCGCATGCTGCTGGCCCCCAGCTCCGCCTTGCGGCGGGACTTCCGGCTCTGGGAGGGGCAAAGGGGCGGCGGCCCGGAGCTCGGCGCCCTCAGCCCGGCCAGCCTGCTCAGCCGCCGGATGGAGGTCGACCTCGACCCCGACCTGCCGCTCGAGCTGCGGGCCTTCTGCGCCTGGCTGGTGATCCTGATGTGGAAGCGGGCGGCCAGCGCGTCCGCCAGCTGAGCCGCAGGGACCGGCACCCGCTCAGCGCACCCGCAGCGTGACCGCGTTGGTGGCGGCGTAGGGCGAGGCCGCTCCCGCCGGCGAGCCGACGTCGTGTAGCACCGCCTGCAGGCAGAAGTCGCCGACCCGGCCGAGGCCGTTGGGCAGGCTGAGCACGGTGGCCGGGGCGGCCACGGGCGGGAGCGCGCCGGCGCCGAGCAGGCCGGGCGCGCCGAGCGAGTTCATGACCACCAGCGGCGCGCCGCCGTGGAAGGGCGCCGGGAAGGCCAGCAGGCCGCCGCCGTTGGAGAGCGCCCGGACCTCGCCGGGGCCGGGCGCGCCGAGGTGGGCGTAGAGCACGAAGCCGGCGGCGGCGGGGCCAGCCGGGGAGGCCGCCAACTCGACGCTCAGGGCGTCGCCGGCGAGCAGGTCGAGGCGGCCGAGCCGGTCTCCGGAGGAGCCGTTCACCGTCAGCACCGGGGCCGCCACCGGCTGGCCGCCGCGGGCCACCGCGCCCTCGCGGGCCAGGGCGTAGGGCGCGGTCTGGAAGGCGAAGTTGCGCACCAGCGGCAGGCCCAGATGCAGCCAGTCGCCGAGCAGGTTTCCGGCGGTGTCGAAGACCCGGATCTGGTCGCTGCTGAAGTCGCTGACGAAGAGCGTGTCCTGCTCGTCGACGACCACGCCCTGCGGGGCCAGCAGGCCGGCGGCGCCGAAGTCGAGCAGGTAGTTCCAGCCGGCGTCGAACTTCGTCACCCGCCCGGAGCCGCCGCCAGAGACGTAGCGGTCGCCGCTCGAGTCGAGAGCGATCGACATCGGCGACAGCATGCTCGGGTGGGAGAGCTTGCCGAGGTAGCCGCCGGCGGCGTCGAAGCGGAAGATCTCGTTCGACAGCGCCGCCGAGACGGCGAAGGCGCCGCCGGGGTCGAAGGCGACGCAATTGACCCCGTTCATGCCGGTCGCGGTGATCGTGCGCAGGTGGTTCCAGGCGGCGTCGAAGACCACCACGCGGCCGGGGGAGAAATTGCCCACGAACCACTCGCCGGCGGGGGAGCGGCTGATGCCAGTGCCCGAGCCCAGGTCGGGGTGGGTGACGGTGCGCAGCAGGTTGCCCTCGAGGTCGGCGACCACCACCCGGCCGTTGCCGGAGGAGACGACGACCAGATTGCCGTGGTCGTCGACGGCGACGCCGCGCGGCGAGGCCAGGCCGGTGATCGTCAGGCTGCGGACGAAGCCGCCGCTGCGGTCGAACTCGGCGACCACGCTGCCGACGTTGTCGGCCAGGTAGAGGGTGCCGGTGGCGGCGGGCGGCAGCGGCGGGTCCTGCGCCGCGAGCGGGGCGGGCAGAGCGGGGGTGGCGGCCGCGAGCGCCAGGCAGGGGATGAGCCAGGGCTTCATGGGTCCTCCCAAGGTAACGGACGGCTAGCATTCGGGGGTGCCGCGCCTCCGCCGCAACTTCGCCACGGTCCTGCCGCTGCTCTGGTGCCTGGCCTGCGTGATCGGCTTCCGTTACCCGGGCGACGAGTACGGCCTGTGGGCCCTCGGCTCGGTGGCGGGCGCTTGGGTGTTCTTGTTGGCGGGCGACATCCAGACCACCGGCGCCGCCCTGCCGGCGCTGGCGTTGGCAGGCATGCTGACGATGTGGGGCGCGGGGCTGGCCCTCGACCGCCTGCGCATGTCCTGGAAGCTATGGGTCGCCGTAGCGCTGGTCGTCGGCGCGCTGGTGGTCGAGGCCATGTTGGCCCAATTCCCGAGCCTGGACGAAGCGGCGCAGAAGAACGGCTCGCTGGCCGCCTACCTGATCTTCGGCTTGCACGCCGGCAGCTACGCCGCGACCTTGTTCGGCATGGTCGGGGTGGGCGCCTGGCGGCTGCTGGAGCGGGGGCGGCCGGTCGAAGGCTGAGCCCCCGCCGGAGATCGGCCACCGCCGCTCGGTTCGGCCGTAGGCTGCTCCGGACTCCCGCGCCCCCCATGACTACCCTCGACCGACGGAACTTCCTCGGCGCCGGCCTCGGCCTGGCGTTCGCCTCCCCGCTGCTCCCGGCCCTGGCCGCGCCGCGCCCGGGTCAGCGCCCGGCTCGCCCCAACGGCAAGCGGCTGCTGGTGCTCGGCGGCACCCGCTTCCTCGGCCCGGCGGTGGTCCACGCCGCCCAGGCGGCCGGCTGGGAGATCACGCTCTTCAACCGCGGCAAGTCGAACCCGGAGATGTTCCCGGAGCTCGAGAAGCGCCGCGGCGACCGCGACACCGGCGACCTGGCCTCGCTCGCGGAGGGGGAGTGGGACCTGGTGGTCGACACCTCCGGCTACGTGCCTGAGCACGTCCGCGCCAGCGCCGAGCTGCTGGCGGACCGCGTCGGCCACTACGTCTTCATCTCGACCTGTTCGGTCTACGCGCCCGCTCCCGGAGTTGGCGACCTGGCCGAGGAGGCCGCGGTGCAGGACATCCCCGACCGCGAGCGCATGAAGATCCGCACCATCGGCGAGGTCTTCCGGCGCATGGAGTTCTACGGGCCGCTCAAGGCGCTGTGCGAGCAGGCCGCGGAGCAGGCGATGCCCGGCCGGGTGACCTCGCTGCGGCCCGGCGTAATCGTCGGCCGCGACGACCCGACCGACCGCTTCACCTACTGGGCGATCCGGGTCCAGCAGGGCGGCGAGGTGCTGTGCCCCGGCGACCGCGACGCCCGCATCCAGTTCACCGACGTCCGCGACCTGGCCCAGCACTGCTTCGTCCTGGGCAGCGCCGACCGCGCCGGCGTCTACAACGCCGCCGGCTTCGCCATGCCGGTGACGATGCAGGAGTTCCTGCACGGCTGCAAGATCGTGCTCGGCGCCGACGCCCGCTTCACCTGGTGCGGCGCCGACTTCCTGCTCCAGCACCAGGTCCGGCCCTTCGTCGAGATGCCGTTCTGGCTGCCCGACCCCTACGCCGTCTACTTCGCCAACGACAAGGGCGTGGCCGCGGGCATGGAGTTCCGGCCGATCGCCCAGACCATCACCGAGATGGTCGACTGGTTCCACGAGGTCCGCGGCGCGGACTACCGCTGGGGCACCTACGGCATGCAGCCCGAGCGCGAGCGCGAGCTGCTGGAGCGGTGGCGCGCTGAGCAGGACGTCGCCGCCGATTCCGTTGAGGAGGCCGGATCCGAGAGCGAGCTTGCGCCGGCCGGCGGCTGATATAGAGTCTCCCTGTCCTTGACTCCGGCCCACGAACCGCTCGCCGTGTCCGTCCCGAGGCGCGTCTCGATCCTGCTGCTGGCAGCGTGGATCCTGGTGGTCTTCGGCGCGGCCGTGCCGGTGCACCGGATGCTGCACCACCACGAGGAGGGCGGCGGCCACGGAGGGCCAGGCCTGGCGAGCCATGATCACGGACACGGACACGGACACGGACAGGGTCACGGCCACGGCCACGGTCACCATCACCGCGGCGGCCGCGCCGTCCCCGCGCCCTGCGGCACCGAAGCCCCGCACCTGCACGAGCTGCCGCCGGCCCATGACCACTCGGTCCATGAGCACAGCTTCGACCTGCCCTTCCTGACCTCGAAGAAGAGCTCGGCCGCCGAACACGGCGCCCTCGCGGCGCCCGAGCAGCCCTTCGCCGTGGAGGCCCCGGCCGAGCTCGGCCTGCGCCGGAGGGCCCGGCAGCTGGGCGGGGGCGCCGGCCAGATCCGCTGGTCCACCGGACCCCGGGCTCCGCCCCTGGCTTGAAGGCCGCGCCCCGCGCGGTTGGTGATTCGAATCGGCTTGACCGGCGCGCGCTCGCCGCGCCGGGTTCCGTACCACCTTCTTTCGAGCTCAGGCATGACCCGACGACCTTCCCGTACCCTCCTCCTGCTCCTGGCGGCCGGCTGCAGCCCCGCCGCGGACCACGGCCACGACCATCCGCCCGCCGCGCCGGAGTGGCCGAGCCGGGCGCTGACGCGGTGGACCGACCGCTACGAGTACTTCATCGAGCACGACTACGTGGTCCAGGGCCGGCGCTCCAGCCTCGCGGTCCACGTCACCCAGCTCGCCGACGGCTCCCCGCGCGCCGAGGGGCCGCTCCGCTTCGCCTTCCGGATGGGCGAGCAATCGGTCGAGCGCGTCCTCGACGCCCCGGCGCGGCCAGGGGTCTACCTCGACGACTTCGTGTTGCCGGAGGCCGGCGCCTGGACCTGGACCCTCGAGGTGGACGGTGACCAGCCGCCGCTGCCGGAGATCCACGCTTACGAGGACCAGGGCGCGCTGGCCTTCAGCGAGGAGGACTTCGGCGCCGAGCCCGAGGGCGTGACGATGCTGAAGGAGCAGCAGTGGCCGCTGCGCATGCTCACCGCCGTCGCCGCCGTGCGGCCGATGCAGCCGCGCTTTCCCGCGACCGTGACCGCGGCCACCTGTCCGGGGCACTCGGCCCAAGTGGTGTCGCCCATGACCGGCCAGCTGCTCGCGGGCGGCGCCGCCGAAGAGGACTGGCCGGAGCTGGGCAGCGCGGTGGTGGCCGGCGAGCTGCTGGCGCGGCTGCGCGTGCCGGTGGTGGCGGCGGACCGCGCCGCGGTGGAGGGCGCGGCGCTCGAGCGGGCCGCCTTCCGCGCCGAGCTGGAGCGCGGGGTGGCGGAGGCTGCCGGCGAGCTGCAGCGCGCCGAGGCCGCGCTGGAGCGGGCCACCAAGCAGCACCTGCGCACGGCGGCGCTAGCGGCATCGGAAGCCAAATCAGCGCGCGAGCTGGAGCAGGCCGTCGCCGAGCTGGCGGCCGCCGAGGCGGCCGCGGCCTCGGCCCGGGCCGTGCACGCCGCTTGGGGCGGGGCGCGCGCCGACTTCCAGGCGCGGACCGGAGCCGCCGCGCCCGCCGACGGCGCCGGGTCCCCGGCTGCCGCCGACCCCTTCCTCGACTTGGAGCTGCGGGCGCCGATCTCCGGCCGGCTGGTGGAGGCGCCGACCGGCCCCGGCGGCTGGGTCGACGCCGCCAGCCTGGTCTTCGAGGTGCTCGACACCTCGACCCTGCACTTCCGCGCCCGGCTGCCGGAGGAGCGCTTCGTCGGCTTGACCGACCCGCGGGTCCGGGTCGAGCTCGGCCCGGGCGCCGCCTTCGAGCTGCCCGGCGAAGGCGGCGAGCTGCTGCTCGACCACCCGCTGATCGACCCCGCCACCCGCACCGGCGAGATCGTCTACGAGGCCCCCAACCCCGGCGACCTGATGCCCGGCGCGGTGCGCCAGGGCTGGCTCGCCGACGGCCCGCCGCGGCCGGCGCTGGCGGTGCCGGTCAGCGCGCTGGTCGACGAGGACGGCCTGATGGTGGTCTACCGCCAGGCCGCTGGCGAGACCTTCGAGCGCCGCCCGGTGCGTCCGGGGGCCCGCGACGGCGACTGGATCGAGATCCTCGAGGGCGTCGACGCCGGCGACCGCGTGGTCTCGGACGGCGCTTACATCGTCCGGCTGGTCTCGCTCTCCGGCACCATCCCTGCCCACAGCCATTGAGATGAACGCCCTCATCCTCTGGTCGGTCCGCAACCGCGTCGTCGTGCTGGTGCTGGCGGCGCTGCTCGTCGTGCTCGGCGGGGTCACCACCTCGCGCCTGCCGGTCGAGGCCTTCCCCGACCTGACCGCGCCGACGGTCACGGTGATGACCGAGGCGCCCGGCTCCACCCCGGAGGAGGTGGAGCAGCTGGTCAGCTTCCCGATCGAGGCGGCGCTGAACGGCGCCTCCGGCGTGCGCCGCGTCCGCTCCTCGAGCAGCGCCGGCTTCTCGATCGTCTACGCCGACTTCGACTGGGGAAGCGACATCTACCGCGCCCGCCAGATCGTGGCCGAGAAGATCGACCAGGTCAGCGCCACCCTGCCGACCACGGCCTCGGCGCCGACCTTGGGCCCGGTCAGCTCGATCATGGGTGAGATCCTGTTCGTCGGGCTGGTGTCGGAGCAGGTGCCGCCGATGGAGCTGCGCGGCCACGCCGACACCGTGATCCGCCGCCGCCTGCTGGCGGTGCCGGGGGTGGCCCAGGTCGTGACCACCGGCGGCGAGGCCAAGGAGTTCCAGGTCCGCCTCGACCCGGCCCGGCTGGAGGCCTACGGCGTCGGCGTCACCCAGGTCGCCGAGGCGCTGCGGGTGGCGAACCGCAACGTCGCCGCCGGCTTCCTCCAGTCCTCGGGCAGCGAGTACATGATCTCGGGCCTCGGCCGGCTGCGCGACGCCGCCGAGCTCGAGGTGGTGACGGTCGAGACCCGCGGCGGCGTGCCGGTGCAGCTGCGCGACCTCGGCCGGGTCACGGTCGGCGCCAAGCGCGCCCGCGGCACCGGCTCCGTCGACGGCGATCCCGCGGTGGTGATCGGCATCATGAAGCAGCCGGACGTCAACACCCTGGCCCTGACGGCGCGGCTCGACCAGGTCCTGGGCGAGCTCGAGGCCGAGCTCCCCGACGGCATGGCGCTGCGGCGGGACCTGCTGCGCCAGGCCGACTTCATCGAGGCCTCGGTGCAGAACGTGCTGCACGCGCTGCGCGACGGCGGCCTGCTGGTGGTGCTGATCCTGGGGCTGTTCCTGTTCAACGTGCCAGCGACGCTGATCACGTTGACGGCGATCCCGCTGTCCCTGATCGCCGCCGGCGCGGTGCTCGCCGCCACCGGCAACAGCATCAACGCCATGACCCTGGGCGGCCTGGCGATCGCCATCGGCGCGCTGGTCGACGACGCCGTGATCGACGTCGAGAACGTGTTCCGCCGCCTGCGAGAGAACGCGGCGCTGCCGGCGGCGGAGCGGCGGGCGCTGATCCCGGTGGTCTACGGCGCCAGCGTCGAAATCCGCTCCTCGATCGTCTTCGCGACCCTGATCATCGTCCTCGTCTTCCTGCCGCTGTTCTTCCTCGGCGGGGTCGAGGGCCGGCTGCTGCTGCCGCTGGGCCTGGCCTACGTCGCGGCGCTCGCGGCCTCGCTGGCGGTGGCGCTGACCGTGACGCCGGTGCTGTGCTCGCTCCTGCTGCCGCGCTCGGTGGCCCGCGGCGGCGGCGGCGACCCGGCCTTCGCGCGCTGGATGAAGCGGATCTACCGGGTCACCTTGCGGCCGGCGCTGAGCCGCCCGGCGCGGGCGATCCTGCCGGCGGCGCTGATCCTGGCCGGCGCGGTGGCGGTGCTGCCGCGGCTGGGCTCGGCCTTCCTGCCGGAGTTCCAGGAGGGGGCGCTGACCATCACCGCCGTCACCCTGCCCGGCGTCTCCCTCGAGCAGAGCGATCGGCTCGGCCGCATGACCGAGCGGATCCTGCTCGACCAGCCCGAGGTGATCTCGGTCGCCCGGCGTACCGGCCGCGGTGAATTCGACGAGCACGGCCAGGGGGTCGAGACCTCCGAGATCGAGGTCCGGCTGCGGCTGGACGGCCAGCAGCGCGAGGCCTTCCTGGAGCGCCTGCGCGAGGACCTGGCGATGGTACCAGGCTATCTGTTCACCCTCGGCCAGCCGATCTCGCACCGCATCGACCACATGCTCTCGGGCACGCGGGCGGCGGTGGCGGTGAAGCTGTTCGGGCCGGGGCTCGGGCCGCTGCGCGAGCTGGCCGAGGAGGTCCGCGAGGCCATGGAGCCCGTGCCCGGCGTGGTCGACCTGGCAGTCGAGCAGCAGGTCGCGGTGCCCGAGCTGCAGGTGCGCTTCGACCGCACCCGCCTCGGCCGCCGGGGCCTGCCGGTCGAGGAGGCCGCGGCCACCCTCGAGGCGGCCTTCCAGGGCCACCTGGCCACCGAGATCGTCCAGGGCGCCAACACCTTCGACGTCATGCTGCGCTTGGACCGCGAGCTGGTGGCGCCGGAGGACCTGGCGCGGGTGCCGGTGCTGGTGGCGGGGGCGCTGCAGCCGCTCGGCGCCGTCGCCGAGATCAGCCGCCGCGCCACGCCGAACAAGGTCGTGCGCGAGAACGGCGAGCGCAAGCTGGTGGTGTCCTGCAACCTCTCCGACCGTGACCTCGGCTCGGTGGTCGAGGCGATCCGCGAGCGGGTCGCGCCGGTGGTCGCGGCGCGGCCGGGTTACCGGGTCGAGTACGGCGGCCAGTTCGAGACCGCGATCCAGGCCCGCCAGCGGCTGCTGCTGCTCGGCGGCGTGGTCGTGCTCGGCATCGCCATGCTGCTGCGGCTGGCCTTCGGCAACGGCCGCGACTCGCTGTTCGTGATGGTCAACCTGCCGCTGGCGCTGATCGGCGGCGTCGCCGGCGTGGTCCTCGACGGCGGCACCTTGTCGGTCGGCTCGCTGATCGGCTTCATCACCGTCTTCGGCATCGCGACGCGGAACGGCATCATGCTGATCTCGCACGTGCGCCACCTGCAGCTGGAGGAGGGCGTGCGCTCGATGGCCGAGGCGGTGAGCCGCGGCGCCGAGGAGCGGCTGATCCCGATCCTGATGACGGCGCTGGCCTCGGCGCTGGCGCTGGTGCCGCTGGCCTTCTCCGCCGGCGAACCCGGCAGCGAGATCCAGACGCCGATGGCGCGGGTGATCTTGTGCGGCCTGGCGACCTCGACTTTCTTGAACATGTACGTCGTGCCGGCGCTCTACCAGCGCTTCGGCCGGGCCGCGGAGGCCAAGGCATGAACCGATCCCTGCTGCTGCTCCTGGCCGCCGCGCCGCTCGCCGGCTGCCAGTCCTTCGACGAAGCGCCGCCGCCGGCTTGGGGTGGCGGGCCGCCGCGCCCGGCCCCAGAGCCGAGCTTGGCTGAGCCGGACGGATCTCCCGCCATGGCCGAGGCCGCGGCCGCGACCACGGCCGGAGCCTCCGCCAACGCGGCGCCGGCCGCTCCCGCTTCGCTCGCGCTGGATCTGGAGCAGGCGCTGCGCCTGGCCGCGGCCCGCGCGCCCGAGCTGGGCGCGGGCCAGGACCTGGTCCACGCCGCCGAGGCCCGGCGCGGCGCCGCCGGCAGCCTGCCGGATCCGGAGCTGTCGTTGGGGGTGGAAGCGGTGCCCTTCTCGTCACCCCGTGACGGGGACGAGTTCTTGGCCGGGCTGAGCCAGGAGGTCCCGCTGTCCAGCGCCGGCGCGGCCTCGCGTGGGCTGGCGGAGAGCCAGCGGGAGCTCGCGGAGGCTCGGCGAGAGGTCCTGCGCCTCCAACTCGAGACCCGGGTGCGCGGCGCCTTCGCCCAGGCGCTCGCAGCGCAGGAGCTGGTCGCCGGCCTGGACCAGCGCACCCGGATTGGGGCGCGGCTGGTCGAGATCGCGGCAGCCAGGGTCGAGCATGGCGACCTGCTGCCTTCGGCGGCGCGGGCTCTGCAGGCTGGAGTCGCGGCCTCGGCGAGAGCGTTGCAGGACGCCCGGGTGGGGGAGAAAGCTGCAAAGAACAATCTGAGCGACTTGATTGGGGCCGTTGCCGGAGCCATCGGGCCGGTCGAGGGCGAGCTCTCCCAGGTGCTCGCCGTCGGGCAGATGGAGGCCCTGCTCACCGGGCCGGCTGCCTTGCCGGTGGTCTCGGAAGCCCTCGCCGAAGCCGAGCTGGCGCGCTGGCGGGTGGAGCTGGCGGAGGCGCGCACGCTGCCCTCGGTGGAGCTCGGGCTGGCCTACCGCCGCCGCGGGGACGGCCGGGATAGCTTTGACGCCGGTCTGGCCTTCGAGCTGCCGATCCAGGGCCGGCGGTCCGCCGAGGCCCGCGCCGCCCGCTTCGAGCAGAGCGCCGCCCGCCAGCGCGCCGCCGCGGTCGAGCGCGACGCCGTCGCCGCCTTCCGGCTGGCTCACGCCGGCTGCCGCAACGCCCTCGACTGGCTCGCCCTCTACGACCAGGAGCTGCTGCCGGCCGCGGAAGCGCAGCTCGAGGTGGCCGAGGCCCGCGCCGCCGCCGGCGACCTCTCCCGGGCCGGGGCCTTGCTCGCCGCCGAGGAGGTCAGCCGCCTCCGCGTCGACCGGCTCGAGGTCTACGCCGAGCTGCTCTCGGCCTGGAGCGAGCTGCGCGCGGCCTTGGTGGGCGAGGCGCCCTGAGCGCCCGCGGTCGCCGCGGCCGGGCTCAGTCCTCGACCCGGCCGTCGTCGTGCTCGTCCGCCTGGCGTTCGCGCAGCAGCCGGAACATGGTGCGCAGGTCGCGGAAGCCGCCGACCGTGAACCAGACCATGATCACGGTGCCGGTGAGCAGCACGAACCAGGTCCAGCCGTGCCAGAAGGACAGCCAGCTCTCGGGCGGCACGTCGACGGCGACGTTGTAGACCGTGAAGGCGATGAAGATCAGGGTCCACACGAGCGGCCACGAGATCGTGATCCAGGTGACCCACTGGTCCATGCCGCTGAATTCGCGATTGAAGCCCAGCTTCGCCAGCCAGGAGGCCTTCTCGTGCTCCTCGACCTTGTCCTCCTCGACCGCGTAGGCGCCGCGGTGCAGCAGCTTGTCGAGGTTGAAGGGCTGGCGGCAGGTGAGCAGCGAGACGACGACGTAGGTCGAGCAGGCGGCGGCGATGGCGACGAAGGTCAGCACCTGGCCGGTGAGCACCTCGCTCTGGTGCATGGAGAGCAGCCAGCCGCCGACGACGCCGAGGCCGCCCTTGGCCTGGCCGTCGAGCAGGGCCTCGCCGATGAAGGCCTGCTTCATGATGATGCCGAAGCCGGACAGACTCATGCCGACGATCATCGCCGACCAGGCGCCGGCGGCGGTGCCGCGCTTCCAGTACAGGCCGCCGATGATCGCCGAGCCGGCGCCGCCGACAAAGATCGCCCCGGTCAGCGCCAGGAACATGGCGATGTACTGGTTGGGCTCGTAGTTCAGCGAGAACAGGATGGCGAAAGCGGCGACGCCGAAGATCGCGCCGCGCAGCAGCCAAAGGTGGGTGCGTTGGCTGAGCGGCTTCTTGCGGAAGGGAAGCACCACGTCCTGGATGAAGATCGCGGCCCAGGAGTGGAGGTAGGTGTCGTTGGTGCTGATGAAGGCGCCGAGCATGGCGGCGCCCATCAGGCCGACTAGGCCGACCGGCAGCAGCGCCAGGGTACCGAGCGGGATCCGCACCTCCGACTTGAGGGCGTCGGTCGCTTGGAGGTCCACCCCGGCCTGGACCACCTCGGCGGCGCCGGCGTATTCGGGGTGGTGCATGAGCACCCGGATCGCGATCGGCAGCACGATCGTGATCAGCATCAGGACGCGGAAGCGCCAGCCGTTGAGGATGTTGGCCATGCGCGCCTCGTGCGGCGACTTGGCGGCGGCGTTGTAGCCCTGGTCGCCCTGCCAGGCGCGCATGCCGTAGAACATGACGACGACGCTGATGATCCAGTACCAGACGTTGAACTGGGACTCGCCGCCGAGGTCGAAGGGGTGGACCATCGACTTGCCCTCGGGCGGGGCGACGCCGGAGTCGGCCACCCACCGACCCATCCAGACCTCGCCGAGCAGCACGTCCTCGAAGTGGGTCCAGGGGATCGTCAGCAGCAGGAAGAAGATGACGACCAGGAAGACGACGTTGGAGAAGACGCCCTGCAGGAAGTCGGTGACCATGACCGCGATCTGGCCGCCGAGGAAGACGAAGAACAGGGCGATGGCCATCAGGCCGATCATCAGCGTCGCCAGGGTCGAGACGGTGGCGAAGCCGAGGTCGAGCTGCTCGGGCAGGCCGCACAGGGCCATGAAGTAGCGCGCCGCGACGCCGGGGAAGATGCCGTAGTTGATGATGCCCGAGAGGAAGGCGACCAGGCCGGCGAAGACGCGGAAACGCTTCGAGTAGCGCTGCTCGAAGAACTGCGCCAGGGTCAGGGCGCGGGTCTGGCGGAAGCGGTAGATGACCCAGCCGCTGAGGGCCATGATGATCAGCGCCGGGCCCTCGAGCAGGCCCCACCAGATCGAGGTCCAGCCGACGTCGTAGTTCTGCTGGAAGTACCAGACCAGGGTGATGACGCCGAGCTGCGCCATGTTGAAGGCCACCGAGATCAGGTAGCGGCCGGCGCAGCGGTTGGCGGCCAGGAAGCCCGACACGGTGTTGGCGTAGCGGCGGGTGCGGACCGCGGCCACGGTCAGCACCGTCACGACCGCCGCCATGATCAGCCAATCGATCGCGGCGAAGCTCATTCCGCGTCCCGGATCCGGAGCGTCAGGATCTCGAAGGGGCGGAGGAGGAGGGAGACGGCGTCAGGCTCCTTCATGCAGTCCGCCGCGGCTGAGGCCCCGCGCGGGTCCCGGCGCTGCGCCGGGCGCTCGAGCAGGTCGACGACTTCCACCGTGGCGGGCGCTGGGTCCAGGCGCAGCTCTAGCGGCGTCAGGCCGCCGCGCTCCTCGACCAGGCGCAGGATCCAGCCGTCGCCGTCCTCGGCCAGCTTGAAGGCGGCGATGGAGACGCCGGCGGAGACCTGTAGCCGTCCCAGCGCTCGGCGCGGACCGGTCGTCGCGGCGCCGGCGGCCGCCGGCGAGGCTTCCGCTGGGTCGCCGGCACTTGACGAAGGAGCCTGACACCAGAGGGTGAACTCGTGGCGGCCGCGGTCGGCGTCGGGGTCGGGGAAGTTGGGAGCCCGCAGCAGGGACAGGCCGAGGGTGCCGCCGTCGACGGAGCGGCCGTGCTTGCTGCCGTCGTCCTCGACGCGCAGCGCCAGGCCGGGCTGCCGCAGCTCCATCCAGCGCTGGCCGGGGTGCTCGATGGCCGCCTGCTCGCGGTCGGTGTTGCGGTGGGTGGGGCGGTCGAGGAAGCCGAAGGGGATGCCGAAGCGGGCGTGGCGGGCGCGGATGGCGGTGGGGTAGAGGGCGCGCAGCAGGGTCCGCTCCTCGCGCCAGTCGATCTCGTGGGCGATCTCGACCCGGTCCGAGCCGGCCTCGAGGCTGTAGCGCAGCACGATCTCGCTCGACCGCCAGCGCCGCCGCACCTCGAAGGTGGAGCGCAGGGCCTCATCCTCGACCAGCTCGATGGAGTCCGCCGGCGACTCGATCAGCGCCGCCTTGTCCGGGTAGTCGAAGTCCAGGTCCCAGGCCTCCCAGCGCCGCGGCCGGTCCTCGTAGGCGACCAGCTGGTGCAGCGGCTCCAGGCCGCCGTCGGCGCGGCGGGCGTTGACCGGGGCGGAGCAGCCGCGGCGCTGCAGGCGGGCGATCCGGCCGGCGTCGTCGAGCTCCATGACCACGAGGTCGTTCTCCAGCCGCCGCTTGCCGGCGTGGGGGCGCACCGGCGACGGCACCGGCCCCGGCAGCGCCAGGTCGAAGAGCGCGGCGCTCATGGGCGGGATCGGCCGGGTCCAGCGCAAGCCGCCGGCGCCGCGCAGGATCCGGCCGCGGGTCGTCGAGCCGTCGTTGAAGACCATCACCGGCTCGGCCATGCCGGAGTCGTCCAGCCGCGCCCGCAGCGCCGCCGCGGCGCGCGCCTCGAGGGCCTCGAGCTCCGCCTCCAGCGCGCCGTGGTCTGCCCTCGCCTGCTCGTAGACCGCCGCGATCGAGGTCCCGGGCAAGATGTCGTGGAACTGGTGCAGCAGCGCCGTCTTCCAGGCCGCGTCCATCCGCGGGGCCAGCTCCCGCGCCAACCCCTGGTCCCCGCCGGCCGCGAGCATGCCCTCGATCCTCCGCAGCTGCGCTTCGGCCCGCGCGTTGGCGGCCTTCAGCCAGGCCTGGCTGGTCTGGGTGCCGGTGTGGAACTCCAGGTAGAGCTCGCCGTCCCAGGCGGGCAGGTCGGCTTCGCCCCGCGCCAGGCGGCCGTCGCGGTCGGCGTGCAGCGCCGCGGCGAAGTCGGCGGCGCTGCCCTGCACCACGGGCGGCAGCCCGTTCACCGCCGCCGCCAGCTCGGCCCGCGCCGCCATCTCCTCGGTCGGCCCGCCGCCGCCGTCGCCGTAGCCGAAGGGCTGCAGCCAGCGCGGCGGCTCCCCGCCGCGCGGCTCGCGGAAGGCGCCGCGGTCGGTCCGCAGCAGCTTGCCCTCGCCGTGCAGCAGATCCTTCGGCTCGAGCGGCGCGTTGTAGTCGTCGCCGGGCGTGAAGTGGCTCAGCAGCTCGCTGCCGTCGACGCCGCGCCAGCGGAAGGTGGTGAAGGGGTAGGGGTTGCGGTGGCACCAGGACAGCTTGTTGGTGACGAAGGTGTCCAGCCTCGCCCCCTTGGCGATCTGCGGCAGCGAGGCCGGGAAGCCGAAGGTGTCCGGCAGGTACATCAACCGCTGCGGCGCGGCGTCGCCGAACTTGTCCGCGAACCACCGCTGGCCGTGCACCAATTGCCGCACCAGCGACTCGCCCGAGGGGGCGTGGCAGTCGTTCTCCACCCACGAGCCGCCGATGACCTCCCAGCGGCCCTCGGCGACGCGCTGCTTCACCCGCGCGAACAGCTCCGGCGCGTCCTGCTCGACCCAGGCGTAGTGCTGCGCCGAGCTCGCGAGGAAACGGAAGCGCGGGAAGCGCTCCATCAGCTCGAGGGCGCTGGCCCAGGTGCGGAGCAGCTTGCGCCGGGTCTCGCGCAGCGGCCACAGCCAGGCGGTGTCGACGTGGGCGTGGCCGACGGCGTGGCAGACCGAGCGCGGCGCTTCCGGGGCGCCTCGCAGCAAGGCGTCCAGGCCCGGCTCGAGCTCGAGGATGCGCCGCGGTTCGGCCGCCGGCACCTCGTTGAGCAGCCGGCGCAGGCCGTGCAGCAGCTCCAGGCCGCGCGGGTGGTCCTCGGGCAGCGCCAGCAGGGTGCGGCGCGCCAGGTCGACCTTGCGGCACAGCCGCTCCAGCTCCGGATCGACCGCGACCAGTTCGCAGCACTCGACGCGTCCCGGCTGGTCCTCGCGCCAGCGCGCCGCCAGCTCCGGGTGGTCCCACCAGAAGGTGCTGACCCCGAGCGGCAGGTTGCAGGCGGCCTCCACGAACAGCTCGAGCTCTTCGCCGCCGGCGGCCCGTCGCCACAGCAGCGCCCGGTCGCGGTTGTCGTCCAAGCCTTGCCGCGGCGCGCCGTCGCGCCACAGCAGCGCCTCGGTGCCGCTCGAGAAGCGCAGGGCCACCGGGTGGCCGCCCATTTCCTCCGGTACGCGACCGCGGATCCGGAACCAGGCCGTACTCCAGGCAGGACCCCAGCGGTGGCCGGGGGCGCAGGGGGCGTATTCGCCGGCGTCGGCCGCGGCCTGGGCGGAAGGGAGCGCCGCCGCCTCGCCCGGCTGCCAGACCTCGAGCTCGAGGGGCGCGCGGGCGACGACCGCCGCCGGCGCCAGGACCTCGTCGAGGAATGCCTCGAAGCGGATCGCCACGTAGTCCCGGTCGCCGATGCCGATCATGGCGGGGCAATGTAGCAGGGCTCCCTCCCGGCGAGAGGAGGGAGCCCGAGGTTCCCGGTCACCGCCGCGTTGCGAGGCGGCGCCGGCGGCGATCAGGCGGGGGGAGAGGTCGTGCGCGGGTAGAACCAGACCCAGCCGTGGGAATCGGACTGCGGCATCAGGGAGCTGTACTCCTCGATCAGCGCCTCGAGCGCCTGCTCCTGCTCCGGGGTCACCGCCTCGCGGGCGGAATCGTCGTCGCCGTAGAGGGCGTCCATGATCGGCTTGAACTCGGCGAACTGGCCCGACAGCTCCTCGAAGCGCGCGGCCTGCTCCTCGGTCATGCCGTCGCCGACGGGCAGGTCCTGGTTGTCGCCGACGATCAGGTCGACCAGGCCGTCGCCGTTGAGGTCGGCCACGGCCACCTGGGCGCTGGCGCCCGATCGCGTGGTCGAACTCTGCGTGGCTTCGAGCAGCACCGTCGGGGCGGCGAAGCGCGGCGAACCCGCTTCCCCGGTGTTGCGGGCCCAAGCCACGGCGCCGTCATCGTTGCCGTAGACCAGGTCCCAGCGGCCGTCCTGGTCCCAGTCGGCGGCGGTGGGGGTGGCGTAGCCGGCCCCGGCGCGGAGCGCCTCCCCGCCGGCGGTGACCTCGGCGGCGTCGGCGGCGAAGGCGGGCGTGGCGGGGCCGCCGACGTTCTGCCACCAGTAGACCGCGCCGTCGCCGGCGCCGATGAGCAGGTCGTAGTCGCCGTCGCCGTCCCAGTCCACCGGCGCGGCGCAGGTGCCGTGGGCTTCGTTGTGCGCGCCGTCGGTGCGGTTCCGCCACTGATCGCCTTCGTAGTCCCAGTACATGCCGAGGATCAGCTCGCCGCCGTCTTCCTTGCGCGCCATCTCCGGCTCGGCCCAGCCGCTGGCGGTGGCCAGGGTCAGGTAGGGCCGGCCGTCGTAGCTGCCGGTGACGATGTCGAGCCGGCCGTCGCCATTCATGTCCGCGAACTGCGGACGGACGCCGATGCATCACCAATTGGAGATCTCGATGTCCTCGCCGTCGGCCTGCAGGAAGCTGCCGGCGCCGAATTCGGGGATGGTGGCGCTGCCGGTGTTGCGGAACAGCTGCAGCTTGCCGACGAAGGCGCCGACGATCAGGTCGATCCGGCCGTCGCCGTCGTAGTCGTGGGCGGTCGGACCGGCATAGCCGATCAGCTCGCCGGTGTCGATCGGGGCGCCGCCGGCGCGGAGCTGGGTCGGCGGGAGCAGGAAGGACGCGCGGTCGGGCGGGATCGCTTCGTCGCGCATCGAGGCGCCGACGACGCGGGTGGAGTCGCCGTCCGCGGTGGCGCTGGTGACGTGCCCGGGCGCGCCGCAGGCGGCGGCCGCCAGGGGCGCCGCGAGGGCGCTGATCTTGAAGAGGAGTCGGGTCATGGAATCGATGGGCGAGCGGGTGGGCGTGGCGGTGCGGGCGAGACCCGGTTCTATCGCAGGAAGCCGGAGTTGTCACTGGATCGGCGCTAACCTGCCCCCGTGGCCTCGCTGCGACGACACCCTGACCCGATCCTGAGCCGCGCCGACCTGCCGGACATCCCGCCGCGGCTGCTCGACGCCAGCTCGGTCTTCAACCCCGGCGCGGCGCGCTTCCTCGGCCGCGACCGTCTGCTGCTGCGGGTGCAGGGGCGCTCGCGCGAGAGCTTCCTGGTGCCGGCGCACAGCCTGGACGGGGTCGCCTTCGAGGTCGAGCCGCGCGCGATCACCATCGAAGGCCTGGACGCGGTGGGGGAGACCCTGCACCACGTTTACGACGCCCGGCTGACGGTCGTCGGCGACGCCTGCTACGTCGTCTTCGCCGCCGATACCGACGACGCCTGCCGGCTGGGCGTCGCCGCGACCACCGACTTCGAGCGCTTCGAGTTGATCGGCTTCGACCCGGCCGGCGACTCCCGCAACGGCGTGCTCTTCCCCGAGCAGGTCGGCGGCCGCTGGCTGCGGCTGGAGCGGCCGAACCAGCTCGCGCTCGACGGCGGCCCGACCTCCGGCGACGCCATCGTGCTGGCGGAGTCCGAGGACCTGGTGTCGTGGAAGCCGGTGGCGCCGGTGATGAGCGGCCGCTGGCGCTACTGGGACGAGCGCATCGGCTCGGGCCCGCCGCCGGTGAAGACCCGCGAGGGCTGGCTGCACCTCTACCACGGCGTCGCGACCCACTTCGCAAGCGCCAACCTCTACCAGGGCGGCGCGGTGCTGCTCGACCTGGAGGACCCGTCGCGGGTGCTGGCGCGGACCTGGAACAACGTCCTCGAGCCGCGTGAGCCGTGGGAGCTGACCGGCCAGGTGCCGAACGTGGTCTTCCCCAGCGGCTTGATCATCGACCGGGTGGACGCCGACGGCTTCGCTGAACCCGACAGCCTGGTGCGCGTTTACTACGGCGCCGCCGACACCGTGGTCGGCCTGGCCACCGCCACGGTCGCCGAGCTGATCGAAGCCTGCCGCGACCCGGAGCCGCCCCGATGATCTCCAGCCTGCTGCTCGCCCTCGCGCCGCTCTCGGCCCCTGCTGCTGCTCTCAGCCCGCAGGAGGCGGAGCGCCCCAACATCCTCTGGATCACCAGCGAGGACCACGGACCCCACCTCGGCTGCTACGGCGACCCGGACGCGGTCACCCCCAACCTCGACGCCCTGGCCGCCGAGGGCATGCGCTTCCAGCGCGCCTGGTCGAGCGCGCCGGTGTGCGCGCCGGCCCGCACGGCGCTGATCACCGGCGTCTGGCCGCCCAGCCTCGGCGCCCACGACATGCGCACCCTGGTCGAGCCGCCGGAGTGGCTGCGCTTCTTCCCGCAGCTGCTGCGTGAGGCGGGTTACTCCTGCACCAACAACCGCAAGGAAGACTACAACCTGGTCAAGCCCGGCCAGGTCTGGGACGAGACCAGCGGCAAGGCCCACTGGCGCCGCCGCGCCGACGGCCAGCCCTTCTTCGCCGTCTTCAACTTCACGGTCACCCACGAGAGCCAGATCCGCAAGCGGCCGCACGAGCTGAAGCACGACCCGGAGCAGGTCCGCGTGCCCGGCTTCCACCCCGACCTGCCCGAGGTGCGGCGGGACTGGGCGCAATACCACGACAAGATCTCCGAGCTCGACGCCCGCGTCGGCCGGCTGCTGGCCGAGCTGGAGCAGGACGGCCTCGCCGGAGACACCATCGTCTTCTTCTTCGCCGACCACGGCCCCGGCCTCAGCCGCTGCAAGCGCTGGCCCTACGACTCGGGGCTGCGGGTGCCGCTGATCGTGCGCATCCCGCCGAAATGGCGCGGGATGGCCTCGCGGAGCTGGAAGCCCGGCCAGGTCAGCCACCAGCTCGTGGACTTCCTCGACCTGGCGCCGACCGTGCTCAGCCTGGCCGGCATCGCGCCGCCGGAGTGGATGCACGGCACGCCCTTCCTCGGCCCGCACGTCTCCGACGCCGAGCACCTCGGCCGCCCATCGGCGCGCTTTCGCGACCACCTGTTCGGCTTCCGCGGCCGCATGGACGAGCGCTTCGACATCGTCCGCTCGGTCACCGACGGCCGCTACGTCTACATCCGCAACTACCTGCCGCAGCTGCCGCAGGGCCAGTTCCTCGACTACGAGAACCAGACCCCGACCACCCGCGCCTGGCGCGCCGCCTACCGGGCCGGCGGCCTGCCGCCGCACCTCGCCCGCTTCTGGGAGCCGAAGCCGCGCGAGGAGCTCTACGACCTGGAGACCGACCCCGACGAGATCCGAAACCTGGCCGCCTCCGAGCAGCACCGCGGCCACCTGATCCGTCTCCGCGCCGAACTCCGCTCCTGGCTGCTCCACACCCGCGACCTCGGCCTGATGCCCGAGGCCCAGATGCACGCCGCCGCCGAGCTCAGCGCCCCGCCCGCCGCCCTCGGCGCCGCCCTCGAGCGCTACCCGCTCGAGCAGATCCTGAAGGACCTCGGCCGCGACACCAGCTACCTGCACCGCAACGCCCTCGCCACCAGCGCGACGACCGAAGCCAATCCCACCCGGGCCTGGTGGGCCGCCCAGGCGCTGCTGCACGAACACGAGGCCAGCCTGCGCAACCTCCGTCAGCTCGCCGACCACGCCGACCCGAGCGTCCGCATCCTGGGGCTCGAAGCCCTCGCCCGCCGCGGCACCCCCGATGACCGCGCCCGCGCCATTCCGTCCCTGATCGCCCTCTGCCACCCCGATGCCCAGGGCCCCTGGCTCGCCCTCGCCGCCTGGAACGCCGTCGACCGCCTCGACGCCCTCGCCGCACCCTACCGCGAGTCCATCGAGGCCATCCCTCTCGAGTCCCCCCAAATCCCCGGCCGCCTCAGCCGCAACTTCCCCAAGCTGCGCAACAAGACTCTCGCCGACCTCGACGCCGCCCGCTGAGGCCTCCTTCAAGGTCCCCGCGCCGCCCTCGTCCGGTTTCCCCTTTCCGCCCCCTCGACGTCTCGTGCCAGTTTGGCACCAAACCCTGCGGCCCGTGGATCCGCGCCGCGCAGCGGCGCAGATCCGAGGGCCGCAGGGTTTGGTGCCAAACTGGCACGAGACGTCGAGGGGGCGGAAAGGGGAAACCGGACGGGATCAGCCTCGAGGAGGGGCCGGCGCCGACGGGCTGTGGTGCTGGGCCACGTGCTCGACCTCGGACAAGGTCAGCAGCGCGTAGGCGGTGCCGTAGGGCTTGTGGTAGCTGTAGAGCGGGTAGTCCCAGTAGGAACCGTCGGGCTGGCGGCAGACGTTGACCGCCTTCTCGAGCAGGGGCGCGTAGCGGGCGCGGTCTGCGTCAGGGAGGCGCCGCTGCATCTCGGCGGCGTAGTAGTAGCCGTAGAGGTAGAAGTAGCCGGAGATGCCGTAGTGGGACTCGTGCGGGATCGGCCGCCGCAGCGAGGCGATCTGGAAGTCGAGGTGGTCGATGAGCAGCCGGTCCATGGCGCGGATCAGGTCGCCGTGGGCCCGCTCGCGACCGAAGAGCAGGATCGACTCGAGGCAGACCGGGCCGCGGCAGGCGGCGCCCTTGGAGTGGTTGACGCTGGGCGAGTTCGGCCGGCCCTTGCGCCACAGCTCGCCGTAAGTGAAGGACTTCATCGCCGTCTCGCAGCGGTCGACCGAGTCGACCGCCTTGCGGATCATCTCGGGCGGCAGCTCGAAGCCGGCCTCGCGCGCCCGCGCCAGCCCGATCAGGCAGGTCGCGGTGGTGAAGCTCATCGAGGTGAAGGACGGCTTGTAGGTCTTGAACTCCTGCAGGCTGAGGTAGCCCCAGCCGCCGTCCAGGCACTGGTAGAGCTCCAGCTTGTCGATCATGCGCTGGCAGACCGTGCGCATGGCCTCGGCCCGCGGGTCGTCGGGCTGGGCGATCAGTCGCTCGCTCAGGGCCTGCAGCGTGTAGCCGAGCGCCCACACCGTGTAGTGCTCGAGCATGCTGGCGCGCTTGACCTCGTGCTCGCGCAGGATGGCGTCGACGCCGCGGTCGGCGGCGGCGCGGCTGGCCTCGGTCTGGTAGGGGCTGCGGTCGAGCGCCATCACGCACAGCGCCGATGTGGCGACGCGGAACACGTGGTGGCCGCCGGGCACCGAGCACAACACCTCGATCGGCCGCGGCGAGTGGTGGCTGCCCCAGGTCCCGGTGGGGTTCTGGTTGGCGACCAGCCACTCGACCGCGCCTTGGATGGCCTCGGCGCGCGGAGGGGAGAGGTGGGCCGGCTCCTGGGGGAGGGCGGCCGCCGCGAGCAGCAGGGCGGTGATCATCCCTCGACCACGACCTTGGCGCGCATGCCGGGCGCCCAGCCGGTCGCCTGGTTGTCGGATTCGACCAGGCCGGCGTACTGGTTCTCGGGGCCGCGGGCGCTCTCGGGCAGCGGCAGGACCTCGACGGTCAGCGTGCCTCGCAGCGTGCCCTCGGCCTGGATCACCGGCTCGATCGTGACGGCGGCGCCCTGTTGCAGGCCGCCGACCTGCGACTCGTTGAGCTTGACGGCGACGTGGAAGCCGCGCGGCTCGGCGATCGTGAACATCGGCGCGCGCAGCTGGCCGCGGCCGCCGCGGGCGTGGCGCGGCGCCGCCGCGCCGGGGTAGTAGTCCTCGACCTTGCCGTGCAGCAGCATCCCGGCGCGCGGCGCCTCGAGCTCGAAGGACTGGCGGTCGCGGGCCAGCCGCTCCAGCTTTTCGGCCTTGCGCTTCAGCTCGCCCTCGGTCTTCGCCTGGCGGTCGTGGCGGGCGCGCTGATCCAGCTTGAACTCCTCGACCATCTTCTCCAGCGCGCTGCGCTGCCGCAGCACGTCCTCCTCCTTGCGCTGGGCCTCCATCCGCCAGTCGAACTCCCGCTGGTGCTGCCGCTGGGCCTTCGACAGCTCGGCGCTGACGAGCGTCCGCTCGAGCTGGCGCACCGAGCGCTGGAGCACGATGTCCTCGGTGGCGTCGGTGATCTCGTCGTCCTCGTACATCGCCTTGAGCTGGGCCAGCTCGTCCTTCAGGTCCTTGATGCCGTCCTCGCTGTACAGCTGCTGCAGCTCCATCTGCTTCGCCCGCATCGGCAGCTCGAACTCGTGGAAGCTCTCCAGGCCCTGCTCGGCCCGCTTCAGGGCCCGCTCCGCCATCTCGATGCGCTGGCGCCCGGCGCGATCCTCGAGCTCGGCCTTGCGGGTGCTGATCCGGAAGCTGAGGCGGGAGGACTCGAGGTCTTCCTTGGCGGCGCGGAGTTGCTCGTCGATCTGCCGGGGGTCGAAGACGGCGATCACCTGGCCGGCCTCGACCATGGCGCCGTGGGGCACGACCTCGAGGAAGAGCAGCTCGCCGGCCCAGGTCTCCGGCCAGAAGGTGACGGCCTCGGAGGCGGACGGAATCAGGGTCCCGTCGAGCTCGAGGGCGGCGGAGTCGACCAGGGTGGCGACGGCCTCGGGCTCTTGCGGCGGGGCCGCGGCGAGCAGGGGGAAGGTGCAGAGCAGGGGCAGGGAGAGCGCGCGGATCATGTCGTCGGGGGAGTCCGGGGGACTGGGGGGGTGAATCCCACCTTACGAGAGGACCGCGCCTTCGTCGGCCTGTTCCCGCTCCGGGATCAGGGCCCGACCGACAGGCGCAGGACGACGCTCGCGGCCCGCCGCGGATCGCCCCGATCGAGCAGGGTGCGGCAGAGATCGGCCGCGCTCGGTTCGAGCTCGCGGGTGCTCGCTTCGCCGTTGGCGTGGATCTCCAACGGCCGGCTAAAATCCACCAGGCGGCCGCCGAACCAGAGCTCGACGGTGGTCACCCCCTCGGCCTCCAGCTTCAGCGCGTTGTCCGCCAGGCTGGCCGACAGCTCTTGGCCTTTGGCGGGCGCGTCCAGGTGCAGCCAGAAGTGGTCGCGGACGCGGTCGCCGGTGACCACCCAGTCCAGCTGGCGCGGCGCGGCCTGGCGCACCGCCGGGTACATCGAGGGGATCTTGTCGCGGTCGGGCAGGCCGCCGTGGCCGTAGCCGGGCTGCCACTCGAAGGTGACGGGGTAGGCGCCGGGGTGTGCCTCCTTCAGCGCCTCGATCTCCACCGCGAACTCCTGGTTGCGCTCGGCGCGGCCGTAGGCGGTGTCCTTCTCGCCCACCATGTAGGTGAAGACGGTGTTGCGGAGGTTGCGGGGCGATCCCTCGCCGGGCGTCGGCGCGGCGGCCGAGGCGTGGACCGCGGCGAAGCGGTCGGGCATGACCTGGCCGATGGCGAAGGCGCCGTAGCCGCCGTGGCTGTAGCCCATCAGGAAGACCTTGTCCGGGTCGACGTCGCTGAACAGGAGCTGCTGGCGGATCAGGGCGTCGATCACCGGGTACATGTAGCCGGTGTAGAAGCCGTTCCACTCGTCGGTGGGGGCGCGCAGGGCCAGGTAGAGGTAGCCGCCCGCCTCCGGGTGGTCCCGGTAGTAGATCTGCATGTGCTCCCACTGGCCGTCGTTGACGTGCTTGGGCACGCCGCCGCCGCCGTGCATGGCGATGAACAGCGGCCAGCCGCCGGCGGGTTTCTCGCCGACCTGCTTGAGGGTGTAGGGGCTCTCCTTGCCGCCGGCGCGGACGCGGCGGGCGTCGAAGTCGGCGCGCGCTTCGTCGTGGATCGGCGCTTCGCGGTAGGCCTGCCAGACCGCGCGGACGGCCTGCTCCTCGTACTCCTGGTTGGCGCCGATCCAGCGGTCGACGGCGGCGGGGAAGCGGATGCCGGCCCGGGCCTGGTCGTCGGCCGCGAACCACTCCCGGGCGGTCGCCAGCAGCTGCTCGCGCGGGCCGCCGGGGCCGGGCGCGGCGGAGGAGGCCTCCGCGCCGGCGGCGGGCAGGTGGAGGACGACGATCTCCTGCGGCTCGGCCTTGGCCGGGTGCTCGAGGCTCATCGTCCGGCCGCCGAACTCGACCTGGACCGCCCAGCGCCGACCGCGCGGCACCTCGAATTCCAGGTGGTCGTTGGTGTCGGCGCCCTCGCCCTTGGTCGTGCCCTCGAACAGGATCTCGGGGTCCTCGGCGTCGGTCAGCCGCAGCGCCGCCGCGATCCGCGGGCCGTCGGCGCCGTCGCGGACGTCGATCATCAGCCGGGTGCGGTCCTCGCGCACCGCCGCGCCGTCGCGCGGGGCGTAGCGGTCGGTGACGTTCACCGCCTGCACCCCCCAATCGACCTCGCTCCACACCATCGGCAGCTCGACCCCAGTGCGGGCGTAGCTGACGGCGTAGATCGCGCTCATCTTCGAGTCGCGCAGCGCCAGACGGGCGTCGCCCTCGAACCAGGCGTGGTTCAGGCCGCGGCCGTCGGGCTCGGCGGCGCCGGCGAAGTGCCAGCCGTCGTCCCAGACCTCGACCCAGGTGTGGTTGCCGGGCTTGTTGGCCCAGCGCGGGATGCCCGCCAGCCGCGCCGGCACGCCGACCGCGCGGCAGGCGTCGGCGAGCAGGATCGACAGCCCGGTGCAGGAGGCCATGCCGATCTCGATCGACTCCGACGGGCTCTGGTCGGCGCGGCGCCGCTGGGTCGAGTACTTGACGCCGACCAGCGGGAACAGCTCCTGGTTCAGCTTCTGCGCCGCCTCGGCCGGCGTCTTGCAGTCGCGCACCAGCGGCATGCAGCGCTCGTACATCGGCTTGCGCCAGGCCTCACGGGTCTCGCTGACGTTGGCGTAGGGCAGGACGTCGTTGAGGAACAGCTCCTCGGGGATGTCCGCGCCCCACGGCACTTCGGCGCGGGCGCGGTAGGCGTACTCGAGGTTCTCGAGCACGACACCGAGGTCGATGTTCTCCAGGTCGCGTCGCGGCATGTGCTCGAGCAGGAAGAGCGCGCCGAGCATCTGGTCCTCGGGGAGCGTGGCGAGCGCCTGCGCCCACTCCGCGAAGCGCTCCTCTCCGCAGTCGAGGAGGGCGGTCCCCCAGCCGGGGGCGGAGATCCGCCGGTCCTGGCGAATCGAGAGATTGCCCACCGTCGCCCGCCAGCCGCCCGGCTCCGGCCACAGGATCGCCGGCGACTCCAGCCCCAGCTCCTCCAGGCTGCCGGCCCAGCGGCCATGCTCGCCGTGGAAGGCCTTCTGCGCTTCGTAGATCCGGATCAGCTCCTCGCGCGCCGGCCACGCGGGGTCGGGTCGGAAGGACACTCGACCCGGCTCCCCGGTCGAGAACTGCAAGTAGCCCCACCGCTCCGGCAGGTGCATGTTGATCCGCCCTTGCGGCGACCAGACCCAGTTGTCCTCCGGGGTGTCCGGCACCTTCCGGTAGCCGCCGTCGACCACCTCGTGCTGCCACTGCACGCGCGAGAAGTTGATCCGCCACTGGTCGCCGTCCTGCGGCGGCGACGGCCGGTCGGCGAACTCCGCCAGCACCGCCCACGGGAAGGCCAGCTCCACCGACCAGCCGCGGTCTCTGTCCGAGGGGTCGTTCAGGCTGCCGTCGATCCAGACGGCGGTCCGCAGCCCCGGGATCTCCCACTCGTTCAGCGCCGGCCCGCCGTCGATGTAGGGCTTGACCAGCCGCAGGTCCCAGCCGGTGTTCAGGGCGTTGATCTCGAACTCGTAGTACTGGTGGGTGTCGCCGTCGGGGTCGAGGAAGACCTCGAAGTCGTTGTCGTAGAAGATCACCGCGTCGTGCTCGGTGAGCGTTCCCCAGACGTGCGGCTCGTCCATCCAGGCGCCGACGTAGAGGTACTCCTCGTCCCACAGCATCTTGGCGCGGGTCCGGAAGCGCGGCGCCGGCAGCGGCGGCGTGCCCTGGATGTCGACGAACTCCGCGGTCCAGTCGGCGGCCGCCCAGGCCGCGTCGTCGAGCCGGCCGTCGACCTCGGGCGAGCCCGGATAGCACACGTATCCGCGCGGATGACCGCCGGCGGCGCCGTCCGGGGCGCCGAGATCGGCGAGGTGGCCGGGGCCGCCGCAGGCCGCCGAGAGCAGGGCCAGCGCGGAGCAAAGAAGGGGCAGATCACGCATCGCGGCGTCATCCTATCGGGCCTTGCGCGAGCTCGCCCTGCTCGGACCGATCTTCCGACGCTACCGCTGGCGGTACCTCGGCGGGGCCCTGTGCATCATCGGCGCGGTGCTGCTGCGCATGCTGGTGCCGCGCTACCTGGGCGACTCGATCGACGTGCTCAAGGAGGCCGCGGCGCCCACGCTCGGTGGAGGGGCGGCCGTGGCCGGCGCCGAAGCCGCGCCGCCGCCCGACGCCGCCGAGCTGCGCCAGCTACTCTGGATCGGCGCGCTGTCGATCGTGCTCATCGCCGCCGCCGGCGCCGCGGTCCGCACCACCAGCCGGCTGCTCGTGCTCGGCACCAGCCGCCGCGGCATCCACGACCTGCGCGAGCGCGTTTTCGGTCACCTGCTGAAGTTATCGCCGTCCTTCTACGCCAGCCGCCAGACCGGCGACGTCATGTCGCGCTGCGTCAACGACGTCCAGTTCGTGCAGAGCCTACTCGGGCCGGTCTTCCTCTACCTGGCCGAGACCGCGGCGCTGTACGTGGTCTGCCTGAGCTTCATGTTCGCCATCGACCCGGCGCTGACCCTGGTCGGGATGCTGCCCTTCCCGCTGGCGCTGTGGCGGGCGCGGCGCATCGCGGCGCAGATCCAGAAGCTGTCGCGCGCCTCGCAGGAGGGCTTGTCCGAGATCAGCACGCGGGTCGACGAGAGCCTCTCTGGCCACATGGTCATCAAGGGCCTGGTGCTCGAGGACTTCGACCGCGAGCGTTTCGAGCGCCGCTGCCGGGAGTACCGCGACCTCAACCTGCTGCTGACGCGGGCCCGCTCGCGGATGCAGGCGATGATGATCGGCCTCAGCGCCGTCGGGCCGCTGGTGGTGCTGCTGGTCGGCGGGCCGAAGGTGATCGGCGGCGGCATCAGCCTGGGCGACTTCGTCGCCATGCTGCTCTACCTGCAGTTCCTGGCCGGGCCGACCGCCGTGCTCGGCTTCGTGCTCAGCTCGCTGCAGCGCGGCACCGCGGCCCTGGGCCGCATCCGGGAACTGCTCGACACGCCGCCGGGACTGGACGACCCGCCGGCGCCCGCCGAGCTGCCGGCCGGGGGCGGCCGGTTGGAGGTGCGCGAGCTCACGGTCACGCTCGAGAACGAGCACGGCGAGGCGCGCACCGTGCTCGACCAGGTCGGCTTCGAGCTGCCCGCTGGCCAGACCCTCGGCATCGTGGGCGCCACCGGCTCCGGCAAGAGCGTGCTGCTCAAGGCGCTGGCGCGGCAGCTCGAGATCGAGCCGGGACGGGTCTTCCTCGACGGCGCCGACCTGACCGCCCTCCGCCTGGCCGACGCCCGGCGCGCCACCGGCTACGTGCCGCAGGAGGCCTTCTTGTTCAGCGCCACCCTGGCCGAGAACGTCGCCCTGGGCCAGCCCGACGCCAGCGCCGAGGCCGTGATGGCGGCGATGGAGGCCGCCCAGCTCGGCAAGGACCTGCCGCAGTTCCCCGACGGCCTGGAGACCATGGTCGGCGAGCGCGGCTTGAATGTCAGCGGCGGCCAGCGGCAGCGCACGGCGCTGGCGCGCGTGATGCTCTTGCGGCCGCGGGTGCTGCTGCTCGACGACCCCTTCTCGGCGGTCGACGCTGAGACCACCGAGCAGATCCTAGCCGGGCTTCGGCCGGTCATGCACGGCCGCACCGCGGTGATCGTCGCCCACCGGGTCGCCACCATCCGGCGATGCGATCAGATCCTGGTGCTCGATGAGGGCCGCGTCGTCGAGCGCGGCTGCCACGAACAGCTGATCCGCGAGGACGGCCCCTACGCGCGCCTCTACCACCAGCAGCGCACCCGCGAGGCGCTGGCCGCCGACCTGGGCGTGGACCCGGAGGGGGAGGGCTTATGAGCGAGCGCCGCGGCATCGACTTCGGCCTGCTGCGGCGGCTGTGGCCCTTCCTGCGCCCGCACCGGCGCTTCCTGGCGCGCGGCTTCCTGTTCCTGCTCATCGGCTCGGGCTGCCGGCTGTGCTTGCCCTTCCTGGTCAAGACCGGCATCGACGACTACCTGACCCCCGGGGTGCTCGACGGCGTCGGCTGGCTGGTGGCGGCCTTCGTCGCCGTCGGCGTGGTCGAGATGGTCGCGCGCCGTCTGCAGATGATCTCGGTCGACACCGCCGGCCAGAACGCGCTGCTCGATCTGCGCAGCCGCCTCTTCGGCCACCTGCAGCGGCTGCCGGCGCGGTACTACGACCGCACCCCGACCGGCAAGGTGCTCGGCCGGGTCACCACCGACGTCGAAGCCCTCAATGAGCTGTTCTCGAGCGGCGTGGTCACGGTGCTCGGCGACTTCGTCTTCCTCGGCGCCACCCTCGGCATCCTGCTGGCGCTCGACTGGCAGCTGACCCTGGCGACCCTGCTGATCGTGCCGCCGCTCGGCGCCGTGACCATGTTCGTGCGCGGCCGCGTGCGCCGGGCCTACCACGAGATGCGGGCGCAGCTGGCGGCGATGAACGCCTTCCTGCACGAGCAGGTCGGCGGCATGGCCGTGAACCAGATGTTCCTGCGTGAGCAGCGCGTCGCGGAGCAGTACGAGCAGACCAACAGCGGCGTGCGCGCCGCCCAGCTCCGCACGGTGCGCTGGGAGTCGGTGCTGTCGGCTTCGGTCGAGATGCTCGGCAGCTTCACCGTGGCCCTGATCCTGTGGTTCGGCGGCGGCCACGCCCTCGAGGCCCTCGACGGCGGCCCCGGCGCGGCCGAGTCGGCGCTGACCCTGGGCACCCTGTTCGCCTTCATCGAGTACATGCAGCGCTTCTTCGCGCCGCTCAACGACCTGAGCATGAAGTGGACGGTGCTGCAGAACGCCACCACCGCCAGCCGCCGCATCTTCGACCTGCTCGACGTCGACGAGGCGCTGCCCGAGCCCGCCGCGCCGCCGCCGCTGCCGACCGCCCGCGGCGAGATCGTCTTCGACCAGGTCGGCTTCGGCTACGGCGAGGAGCAGGTGCTGAAGCGGGTCAGCTTCCGCGTCGCCCCTGGCGAGCGCGTGGCCCTGGTGGGGGCGACCGGCGCCGGCAAGACGACGGTGCTGAAGCTGCTGACGCGGCTCTACGACCCCACTCACGGCCGCATCCTGCTCGACGGCGTCGAGCTGCGCGACCACCCGCTGCGCGAGCTGCGCCGGCGCGTCGCCCTGGTGCCGCAGGACGTGTTCTTGTTCGAGGGCACGATCCTCGAGAACATCCGCCTGGGCAAGCCCGAGATCGGGGACGAGCAGGCCCAGGCGGCCGCCGACCGGCTGCACCTCGACGAGTTCGTCGCCCGCTTCCCGCGCGGCTACCGCGAGCCGGTGCGCGAGCGCGGCAAGAACCTCAGCGCCGGCGAGAAGCAGCTCTTGAGCTTCGCCCGGGTGCTGGCCGCCAGCCCGCCGGTCCTGGCGCTCGACGAGGCCACCAGCAACGTCGACAGCCACACCGAGCACGTCCTGCAGCAAGCGGTGCACGAGCTGATGGCGGGCCGCACCAGCCTGGCGGTCGCCCACCGGCTGAGCACGGTGCGCGACGTCGACCGGATCCTGGTCTTCCACCAAGGCGAGCTGGTCGAGGAGGGCGACCACGCCGCCTTGATGGCCCGCCGCGGCGTCTACTGGCGCTTGGTCGAGCTGCAGGGGCTGCACGGCTGAGCCGGCCGGGGGCGGTCAGGGCGCCACCAGGGGGCAGGCGTAAGCGGCGGGGCGGCTGCCGTCGAGCTGGACCTCCAGCCCCGCCGCGCCGTTGACGACGAAGGGCTCGCCGAAGCCGGCGATGGCGGCGCCGGGCTCCGGTCCTCCCCAGTAGGCCTGGTAGCGGCCGGGCGGGAGGTGCTCGAAGGTGGCGGCGGCGCCCTTGCCGAGCCGCTGGGCGGGCGGGAACCACCCCGTCTCGAGGTTCATCACGCCGACGAGCGGGGCGCCGCGTTCGGGGAGGAACAAGCCGACGGCGCGGACCTCGACTTCGCAGCCGGGTTGCGGCAGCGCCAGCTCCAGCTCGACCTCGCCGCCCTCGATCCAGAAGGCGGAGCTCATGGAGACCCCTCGGTGAGAGCGCCAGGCGAGGCGGTACTCGCCGTCTGCGACCGAGTCGAACTCTCCTTCGACGTCCTGCGTGGTCCTCACCCGGGTCTGGCCCGCCCGTCCCTTGGCGACGAAGGTGCGCAGCAGCAGGCGGTCGTCGCGACGGTAGGGCGGCTCCTTCCAGCGGGCGGGGACCAGCGAGATGACCGATTGGACGTGCCTGGGCTGCTCGCCGTCCGCCCGCGCGAACCGGTAGCGGACCACCCCGGTGGGGACGTCGAGGCGGAGCAGCTGCGGCCCGCGTTCGGGCCGGAGCCGCCCGGACCGGGCCCACAGGCCCTTCCGCTGCGCGGCGGAATAGCTATGGCCGATGACGCCGGCGGCGCCGGCGGGGTCGCGGACCAGGACCCGGCAGCTCAGCTCCCCCTCCGGCCGCCGGCCGAGGAGCAGCTTGCTGGGCAGGAACTCGGAGTGGGAGCGGAAGTCGCCCTGCTTGGCGGCGCGGCGGTGCGGCGGCAGCGGGCTGCCGTCGAGCCAGAAGCGCCAGCGGTCGACCGGCTGGGGCCGGGCGGCGGAGCCGGCTTCGACCCGGATCCAGGCCAGCTCGCGGAGGTCGAGCGTGAGCTGGGTGTGCCGGTCGGGGTCCAGTTCGAGCAGCTCCACCGCCGGGTAGCCGCCGACCCAGAGCGACCAGCCGCTGGCCGGCTCGGGGCCCGAGCGGGCGACCTGGAAGCCGACCTCGGCGCCGGCCGGGGCGGTGCGGACGCCGTAGCGGTACTCCTTGCGCTGGTCGGCGTCGAGGCCCTCGCGGATCAGCAGGACCTCGACCGGCCAGGAGGCGCAGCCCTCGGGGACCAGGAGCCGGGTGGACAGGAATAGCTCGCCGCCGTCGCGGTCGAGCTCGGCGCGGGTGGTGATCCTGCGGCCGTAGCGAGAGGCGTCTGGCTTGCGGGAGGCGGTCTCGGAGGAGGGAGCTGTGGCGGCGGGTCGGGCGGCGCCCTGGCCGGAGCGGGCGGTGCTCCCCGGGCCTGGAGCCGCGCCCGCCGCTTCCGCTGCCGGCTCGCCGAGCGCCAGGATGGCGCAGAGCGAGGCCAGGAGCAGGAGGGCGAGCAGGGTGGGGATCAGCCGCATCAGGGGGGTGCCGTACGGTCCTCCCTAGTCCGGGGGAGGAGGCGGTCACGGCCTCTGGGCCGGCAGCAATCCGGGTGCCAGCCGGATCCGCGGCTTCGGCGCCGGGAGAGGGGAAGGCGGGGGAACGCCTGCCGAGGCGGGGCCTACCATGCGGGCCAGCCATGAGACCCCCCGCTCGCCCGCTGGTCCCCCTGCTCACTGCTCTCGCCCTGGTCCTCTCCCTCAGCGCCTGCCAGGGCGCCGGGACGATGGACCCGCAGCCGCCGCCCGAGGACGGCAGCCTGCGGATCATGTCCTTCAACATCCGCTACGGCACTGCCGACGACGGCGACGACCGCTGGGAGCACCGCCGGGACTTCGTCATGGAGGTCATCGGCGACTTCGCCCCCGACCTGCTCGGGGTGCAGGAGGGGCTGGACTTCCAGATGGCCGAGCTGCGCCAGCGCTTCCCGCAGTTCCGTCAGCTCGGGCAGCACCGCATGGGCGGCACCAGCAGCGAATTCTGCGGCCTGCTGGTCGACGAGTCGCGGCTGGAGGTCGAGGACTGGGGCGAGTTCTGGCTGTCGCCGACGCCGGAGCAGGTCGGGTCCCAGGGCTGGGACGCGGCGCTGCCGCGGATGGCGGTGTGGGCGGTGCTGAGCGACCGCCGCGCTCCGGCCGGCTCGCGCTTCCTCGCGGTCGGCACCCACTTCGACCACCGCGGCGAGCTGGCGCGGCTCGAGAGCGCGCGGCTGATCGTGCGCCAGGTGGCGGCGATCAACAACGAGTGGCGGGCGCCGGTCGTGATCCTGGGCGACTTCAACGCCGGCGAGGACTCGGCGCCGATGGCCGCGATCCGCAAGGCCGGCTACCTCGACAGCTTCCGCGTCGCCCACCCCGAGGCCACCGAGGTCGGCACCTTCAGCGCCTTCCGCGGCGAGACCACCGGCGCCAAGATCGACCACCTGTACTGCAGCCCCGGCTGGCGCGTCGAGTCCGCCGACATCCTGCGCCCCCGCTGGGAAGGCCGCTGCCCCAGCGACCACGAACCCGTAGTCGCGGTGCTGTCCTTGCTGCAGTAGGCCTTGGTGTCAGGCTCCTTCATGCAGTCCCCCTTTGCCTTCGAGAGAGGAGCGCGGCCACCCGCGCCCAGCCGGCTCTAGTCCACGACTTCGAGCGCGCCGCCGCCGTCAGGAGACGTCGGGAAGGGCACCTGGACCGTGACCTTGGCGGGGACGGAGAAGGGGTCGCTGAAGCCGACGGCCTTCGCCTCGTTGCTCCACCCCCAGACGGCCTGGTAGCGCCCTGGCGGCAACCCGTAGAACACGGGCTGAGTCGGGTCGGAGGCCACGGTCCGCGGGACGGAGAACCAGCCGCTGTCCAGGTGGATCAGCCGCACCCAGCCGAACCGGCCGGGCTGCCGCCAGTTCTGGATGTGGATCCGCGCGGCGCCGGACTCCTGCCAATCGGGGGAGAGGCGCTGCGGAGTCCCTTCGGTGAGATCGACGTCGGCGACCGCCCAGCGGTAGAGAGACTTGTGCCTCATCAGGAGGAGGAAACGCCCCGGCGGCAGGAAGGCCAGCGTCCGGCCTCGGAAGGGGATCCTCCGCGTCGCGTGCCGTTCGGCTCCCCGGCGCAGCTCCTCCTGCCTCATCGGCCACGGTAGGGCCCAGACCGCCATCCACTCCTCTCCGATGGTCGGGCGGAAACCGGCGGGATCCTCGATCTCGAGGAAGGTGTCGGGGACCGGCGCCTCGAGGACCTGGTAGCCCTGCTCGAGCTCGGCCTCCCACGCGACGGAGGTGCCCGGCAAGGCGCAAGGCATCGAGAAGCCGTAGCGTCCGCTCGGGAGCGGCGGCAGGTCGATGCGGCCTTCCTCCTCGAAGGGGCGGTCTCGGTCCAAGAGGATGTCCGCGATCTCCTGCGATGGGGAATCGCCCAGCTCTCGCCAGGCCCCACCCTTCGAGGAGCCGAGGCGCCGGAAACGGAGGTCCAGGAAACACCGCGGTGGCGTGACGCCGCGATCGGGGATCTGCAGCTGCGCCCAGCTCCACGGGCCGAACTCGATCACGAGCTCGTGGGCCGACCCGGCCGCGATCGGCAGCGCGTCCTCGGAGGTGACGGGGAGCCCGTTCACCATGAGGGGTCTGGTGTGGGAGCCGATGTTCAGCATCGCCAGGGCGCGGTCGAGGTCATCCGCGCCGGGAGGAAGCGGCGGCAGCTCCGGGTTCGCGAGGTCTGGCGGCAGCCGGAAGCCGGTCTCCGCCGTGGCGCCCTCGACGATGGTGATCGTCCCAGGGACGGCGACCTCCCGGACGAGGCCGACGGCCGCGTAGGGCAGGAGGTCGAGCTGGACGCCAGGGTGCGCGAAGCCCGGCGTCCCCACCAGCTCGATCGTGAGGCTGGTCGTCCCGGTCGGAGACGGCTCGCTGGTGAAGGAGGCGACGCGGAAGGGCTGGGGCGTGGCGAGCAGCTTCCGCTGGGTGACCGGCTTCGCTTCCGGATCCGCTGACCCAGGGAGCCCGGGGTGGGGGAGCGGCAGGGCTGCCGGAGGCTCGACCGCCCCCTGTCCGCCTCTCTCCCCTCCGCTCGGAACCGCCGGCGCCGGCTCCCGGGAACTCGGCAGCGCGAGGATCAGCCAGACCACCGCCGCCGCGCAGATGGCGAGGGCAGTCCAGACGGAATAGCGCATGGGGCCAGCATAAGCCGGCCCGCGCGGCCGGTGACCCGATCAGCCGCCGGCGCCCTTCATCACCACCCGCCGGTAGTACCGCAGCTCCTCGATCGACTCCTGGATGTCGACCAGCGCCCGGTGGCCGCCCTCCTTGGCGGGGGCGGCCTCGTACTCGGCCGGGTACCACCGCTTCGCCAGCTCCTTCACCGTGCTGACGTCGATGATCCGGTAGTGCAGGTAGGCGTCGATGCGCGGCATCTGGCGCACCAGGAAGCGCTTGTCCTGGTGCACCGTGTTGCCGCACAGCGGGCTGGCGCCCTCGGCGACGTGCTCCCGGAGGAACTCCAGCGTGCGCTCCTCGGCCTCCCGCTCGCTGATCGCCGACTCCCGCGAGGCCTGGGTCAAGCCGCTGGCCCCGTGGTGTTCGGTGTTCCACTCGTCCATGCCGTCGAGCAGGGCGTCGGGCTGGTGCACCACCAGGTCCGGGCCCTCGGCGACCAGGTTCAGCTGGTCGTCGGTGATCAGGGTGGCGATCTCGAGGATCCGGTCCCGCTCCGGGTCGAGCCCGGTCATCTCGAGGTCCATCCAGACCAGGCGGCCGGCGGGCGGGGCAGCGGGGCCGTCGCTCACCAGACCAGGTCCCGCTCCTCGGGTGCCAGCACCATCGGCGAGCTCGAGTCCAGGCCCCAGGCCTCGGCGAACTGCGGCAGCTGGCAGATCACGCCGTAGAGGCGGAAGCGGTTGGGCGAGTGCGGGTCGGTCTGGACCTGCATCCGCAGGTACTCGTCGCGGGCGTTCTGCCGCCACGAGCGCGCGAAGGCCAGGAAGAAGCGCTGCTGCGGCGTGTAGCCGTCGATCGGCTCCATCGCCCCGGGACCCATCTCGCCGAGCCGCATCATCAGGGCCTCGTAGGCGATCAGCACCCCGCCCTGGTCGGCGATGTTCTCGCCCAGGGTCAGCTCGCCGTTGACGTGCAGCCCCTCGACCGCCTCGTACTCGTCGAAGTGGGCGACCAGCGCGGCCCCGCGGCGGCCGAACTCCTCGAGGTCCTCGGGCTGCCACCAATTGCGCAGCAGGCCCTCGGCGTCGAACTGCGCCCCGGAGTCGTCGAAGCCGTGGGTCAGCTCGTGGCCGATGATCGCGCCCATCGAGCCGTAGTTGAGCGCCGGGTCATTGTGCTCGCTGAAGAAGGGCGGCTGCAGGATGCCGGCCGGGAACACCACCTCGTTGTGGATCGGGTGGTAATAGGCGTTCACCATCTGCGGGTTCATGCCCCACTCGTGCTCGTTGACCGGCTTGCCGATCTTGGCCAACTGGAAGGAGGCGTTGAAGGCCGCGGCGCGCAGGACGTTGCCGACGTAGGAGTCGCGGTCGATCTGCAGGCCGTCGTAGCTGCGCCACTCGTCGGGATAGCCGATCTTGGAGCCGAAGGCCGCCAGCTTGACCAGCGCCTGCTCGCGCGTGGCCTCGCTCATCCAGTCGCTGGCCTCGATGCGCCGCTCCATCGCCCACTGCAGGTCGGCGACCATCTGCTGGCACAGCTCCTTGGCGCGCGGCGTGAACGCCCGCTCGACGTAGGCCTGGCCCAGCAGCTCGCCGAGGGCGTCGTTGGTGGCGCTGAGCACCCGCTTCCAGCGCGGCCGCATCTCCTGCTGGCCGGAGAGGGCGGTGCCATAGAACCTGAAGTTCTCACCGGCGAAGTCCGCGCTCAAGGCGAAGGCGGTCTCGTGGAGGAGGTGCCAGCGCAGGTAGGCCTTCCAGGTCTCGAGCGGGGTGTCGGCGAAGGCCGCGCCGAGCTCGGCGAAGGCGTCGGCGCCGATCACGTGCACCGTCTCCGGCGGGGTCAGGCCGATCGCCGCGCAGTGGCCTGCCAGGTCGAAGTCGCCCAGGAGGGCGTCGACCTCGCTCAGCGGCCGGACGTCGTCGTACACGGCCGGATTGCGCATCTCGACGGCGCCGAGCATCTTCCCGGCCAGCCGGGTCTCGAAGGCGAGGATGGCGGCGGCCTGGTCGGCGGCGGCGGCGGCGTCCTCGCCGAGCAGGGTCAGCATGGCGGCGACGTGGCCGGCGTACTGGGTGCGCAGCGCGACCGACTCGTCGTCCTCGCGCAGGTAGTAGTCCTTCTCAGGGAGGCCCAGGCCGCCGGCGGCCAGGTAGGCGACCATCTGGGTGCTGTCCCGGGTGTCGGCCTCGGCACCGAAGACGAAGGGCGCGCCGATGCCGTGCCGCTGCAGCGCGGCGATGGCGCCCTGCAGGCCCTCGAGGTCGGCGGCGGCGGCGATGCGGCCCAGCAGCGGGTGCAGCGGCCGGGCCCCGAGCTCATCGATGTGAGCTTCGTCCATGCCAGAGGCGTAGAAGTCGCCCAGCATCTGCTCGTGCGAGCCGGGCCAGGGCCGCTCGGCCTCGGCGGCCTGTTCGAGCACGGCCAGCAGGATGTCTTGGTTGCGCTCTTGGATCTCGTGGCCGGCGCCGTAGGAGCTGTAGGCCGCCGGGACCGGGTTGGCGTCGAGCCAGCCGCCGTTGGCGAAGCGGTAGAAGTCCTCGCCGGGGTCGACCGAGACGTCCATGTCGGCGAGGTCCCAGGCCGGGCCCGGGGCGGGGTCTTCGAGCAGCGAAGCGCAGCCGCCGAGCAGGATCAGGCCGGCGGCGGCGGCGGGGAGAAGGGGGAGGCGAGCCTTCATGGGGTCGGGATCTTAGGGGGATCGGGGGATTCCGGTGCGAGGGGAGGTCCGGCGCTGGGGGAGGCCCGCAGGGCCTCGGTCGCGCGCAGGCTGCGGCCGAGCGAGAGGGCCAGGAAGACGCCGCCGACGGCCACGGGAGCGGCGACCAGGCACAGGGTGCCCATGGCGAGTCCGGCGCCGGCCAGGCCGTGGTAGATCCAGCCGGTCGCGACGTCGCCCCCGCGGTAGACGAAGGTGTCGAGGAACGCCTTCGACTTGTACTTCTGCTCCCGCGGAACGACCGTGAACAGGGTCTCGCGAGCGGGCCGGGACAGCGCGTAGTTGAGGGTGCGCCGCAGCAGGTAGAAGGCGACGAAGACGCCGATCACCGGGTTCCAGGCCAGGCCGAGGAAGCCCAAGACCGTGAGCAGGGGGACCAGGGTCAGGGTCCAGCCGGTGCCGAGGAGCCGCAACACGCGGCCAGTGACGAGGAACTGGATCACCAGCGTCGACAGGTTGACCCAGAAGTCGATGCGGGCGAAGAAGTGCCGGCGGTCGTCGCGGACGGGGAAGGCCTCGCGGGCCAGGTCCGACTGGAAGAAGTAGAGGAAGCCGGAGCCGAAGACGAAGACCAGCAGGTAGGCCGAGAGGCGCAGCAGATAGGAGCTGCGGAAGACCGTGGCGATGCCGCTGAAGGCGTTGCCGGCGAGCGGCTCCTCGGCGGCCGGCGCGGCCTCCGGCGGACCCAGCCGCCGCGCCGCCGCTTCGGTGCGGCGCTGGCAGAAGATCGCCAGCTCGAGCAGCACGACCGGGATCAGGAGCATGTTGGCGACGCCCAGGGGCTCCAGCAGCCAGCCGAGCAGCAGGGGGCCGCACACGCCGCCCAGCGATCCCCCCAGCGCCAGCAGGCCGAACATCCGGCGGCCCTGCTCGGCCCGGAACAGGTCGGCCATGAAGCCCCAGAAGACGGTCGCGGCGAACATCGGGTAGACGCCGATCCAGATGTAGAAGGCCATCTCGATCGGGAGGTTGCCCTCTTCGGGCAGCCCGCGGATGGCGAAGGAGAAGACCAGGACGAGCAGGCCGCAGGAGCGGTAGACCAGGGTCAGGAGCCGTCGCCGGGGCCACCGCGAGCCGGCCCAGGAATAGAGGGGCACGAGCACCAGGCAGGCCACCGCCACCAGGGACCAGGCCATCGCCAGGGCCTCGCGGTGCTGCGAGCCGATCTCGTCCCGCAGCGGCCGCAGGATGTAGTAGGCCGCGAACAGGAAGAAGTGGAACAGCGCCGCCCAGAGGGCCGGGCGCAGCTCCTCGCGGCGCACCGAGAGCAGCCGGCCGAGGAAGCTGGGGGGATCCGCGCCGCCGGGCATGAGTAGGGTCTTACGCTGGGCGGGGCCTCCCGATAGGAAAGCTCCCGCGCCGGCGCGGCAGCATCGTAGGGGAGAGCCCGCCCGGCCGCGCCCGGACCCATCCCGCCGCCCCGACCCCCCGGAGACCCCCTTGAGCAAGACCCGCCGAGAGTTCCTGACCCAGACCGCCGCTGCCGCCGCCGCCGCGGGCCTAGCGCCCGCCGCCGTCGCCAGCGCCCCCGCCGCCGGCCCGGTCCGCCCCGCCCCCAAGAAGCTGAAGATCCTCTTCATGGGCGGCACCGGCTTCCTCGGCCCGCACACCGTGCGCGCCCTGCAGGCCCGCGGCCACGAGGTCACCCTCTTCAACCGCGGCCGCACCAACCCGCACCTGTTCCCCGAGCTCGAGAAGATCAAGGGCGACCGCGGCAAGGACCTGTCCGCGCTCGAGGGCGACCGGACCTGGGACTTCGTGGTCGACACCAGCGGCTACTACCCGCGGGTCGTCAACATGCTCGCCGACGTGGTCAAGGACCGGGTCGGCGCCTACGTCTTCATCTCGACCATGTCGGTCTACCCGGACTGGATGGGCGCCAACACCGAGGAGTCCGAGCTGGCGACGCTCAAGGACCCGACCACCGAGGAGATCACCGGGCTGACCTACGGCGGCCTCAAGGTGCTGTGCGAGCAGGCGGCCGAGCAGCACTGGCCCGGCCGGACCCTGAACATCCGCCCCGGCCTGATCGTCGGCCCCGGCGACAACAGCGACCGCCTGACCTGGTGGCCGCTGCGGATCCACCGCGGCGGCGAGGTCATCGCCCCCGGCCACTGGGACATGCCGGTGCGCTTCATCGACGCCCGCGACCTGGCCGAGTGGACCGTGCACTGCATGGAGCAGCAGATCTTCGGCCCCTTCAACGCCATCGGCCCCGAGGGCGGCCTGAACATGGCCGAGCTGCTGTTCGGCTGCAAGGTGGTGCTCGGCGCCGAGTGCAACTTCACCTGGGTCACGAACGAGTTCCTGGCCGAGCAGGGCGTGCGCCCCTGGGCCGGCCCGGACAGCATCCCGATCTGGGTGCCGATGGAGCCGCCCTTCGAGGTCTCGAGCTGGGAGAAGGCGCGCAAGGCCGGGCTCAGCCACCGCCCGACCGGCGACACCTTGCGCGACACCCTGAAGTGGGCGCTGGAGGAGCGCGACGCCGACCGCCCGTGGCGCGCCGGCATCACGCCCGAGCGCGAGGAGCAGTTGCTGAAGGACTGGAAGACCTGGACGCCGAAGCCGGCGGCCGAGACCGAGGGTGCCGAGCACGGCGAGCACGGCGAAGGCGAGGAGCACGGCGGCTAACGCCGGCGCCCTTCGTCAGATCCCCGCCGCCGCCCGCAGCAGATCCCGCTCGATGCTCTCGAGCGTGCGGGCGGCGCCGCGCGGCGACAGGAAGGCCGGAAAGGCCCGGAAGATCAGCCGCACGCCGCCGACCGGTTTGCGCCACGGCGGCAGGCCCATCCGCCCGGCGCAGCCGCTGTAGAAGCGGTCGGTGAAGAGCTGCATCAGCACCGCCGAGCTGCGGGCGAAGCTGATCCGCGGGAAAGGCAGGTTGGTGATCAGGCGCCGGTAGCAGGGCGCCAGCTCGAGGGCGCGGCCGAGCAGCGCCGTGCGCGCGGCCAGCACCCGTTCGGCCACCGCCGGCTGCGCTGGGTCGGCCCCCAGGTCCTCGCGCAGCTCCGGCCGGTAGGCGATGCCGCGCGCCAGGTCCTTCTCGACGTCGCGGGTGATGTTGGCGAGCTGCACGTACTCGCCCACCGCCAGCGCGTCCTGCTCCTGCTCGGGCGTGAGCGGCTGCTTCAGGCTCAGCCGCAAGGCGAAGCGAACCGGCTGGCCCATGACGCCGTGGCAGTAGCGCGACAGCTGCTCGCCGCTCTCGAGCACGCCGCCCTGGTCGTGGAAGGCGCGCGCCGACCAGCGCATGCTCTCGGCCATGTCGCCGACCACCTCGCGCACCAGCCTGCGGTGCTCGGGGGACAGCTCGGCGTAGACCGCGTCGACCAGCGCGTGCTTCTCCACCAGCAGCAGGTGTGCCCGGTCGCGCGGGTCCTGCACCACCGGATCCTGGATCGCCGCCGCCGGCCGCAGCGCGTCCTCGTGCATGCGCTCGGCGAAGGCGCCCAGCGCCGCCACCCTCGCCTCGACGTCCGGCTCGAGGTCCTCGTAGGTGTCGAGCATGCGGCAGTAGAGGTAACCCACGGCCGCCGTCCGGGCGAGCCGCGCCGGCAGCATGGTGATGCATGCCGAGAAGCTGCGCGCGGCGTGCGGCAGGATCGCCCACACGAAGCGCTCCGGGTCCTCGATCGCGCGCAGCTTGCCGATCGCCGGCTCGCGGCGGTCGACCAGCAGGTCCCGGGCCAGCAGCGCCGGCCGGCGCAGGACGTAGGGGAGCGCGGGCATGCGGGGGAGAGGGTAGCGCCGCCGGCTTGCTAGGCTGACGACGCATGATCAGCCAGTACCTCGCGAAGACCCTGCCCGGCGAGCAACGCTTCCGCTGGCGCGGCGGCGACGTCTCGCGGCTCGAGGGCATCGTCGACGCCGCCTTCGCCTTCGCCCTGACCCTGCTGCTGGTCTCGACCGAGATGCCGGCGAACCTGGGGCAGCTGAAGGAGTTCTTCGTCCAGCTGCCGGTGCTGCTGGTCACCTTCGTGCTGCTGATCCTGGTCTGGCACGAGCACTTCGTCTACCACCGCCGCTACGGGCTGGAGGACGCCCTCACCCGGCTGCTGAACTTCGCCGCGCTGTTCCTGGTGCTGGTCTACGTCTACCCGCTGAAGTTCCTGTTCCACCTGCTCTACAACCACCTGGTGCTGGGCCGGCCCTGGGACTACGCCGACCCTGGCGGAGCGCCGATGATCAACAGCTACGCTGATATGCAGCTCCTGATGATCCTCTACAGCGCCGGCGGGGTCGCGATCTTCGGGTTGTTCGCGCTGATGTTCTGGCGCGCCTGGCGGCTCCGCGTCGAGCTGGGCCTGGACCCAGTCGAGCAGGAGATCACCCGCGGCTCGATGCGCACCCAGCTGATCAGCGTCGCCGTCGCCGGGCTGTCGGTGGCGATCGCGGCGGCCAACGAGCGCTGGGGCGCCTGGGCCGGCATGGCCTACTTCCTGCTCTGGCCGACCCAGTGGTGGAACGGCCTCCGCACCAGCCGCGAGATCGAGCGGCTGGAGGCCGGGGCGGCGGCGCCCGCCGCGGACGCTTGAGCGCCGCTCACTCCACCCGGTAGGCGACCGCGTCCATCCGCTCCGGCCGCCGCGGCGCCTGGCGCCACATGCGCTGGAAGCGCGCGGTCTCGGGCGTGCCGACGGCGAACAGCTCGTCCAGGAAGCGCGCCGAGGCGGTCTGGTAGAGCAGCTCGGCCCGCACCGTGAACGGCCCGCGCGCGGCCGGAGCCGCGACCGCGTAGCGGACCCGGTCGACGCCGCCGACGAAGTCCTCGTCGCCAGCGGTGCCGATGGCGCCGATCACCTCAGCGCTGGCGTGGCCCGGGTCCCATCCCCGCGGCAGCAGGCGGTTGTCCTTCAAGTAGACCGCGCCGGCCAGCAGGCTCCAGGTCGGCCGGCCGAGGCTGTCCTCCATCACCGCCTCCCAGATCTGGACCTGGTCCGAGGACTCCAGCACCTGGTGGTGCGGCTCCACCGGTCCTCCGACCCGCTCGGCGGCCAGCGGCGTTCCGTCCCCGCCCAGGATCCGGCCGCGGTCGTCGGCCCGGCCGCTGGCGAAGATCAGGGCGCCGTCGGCGTCCGCCACCGTGACCTGCAGCCAGGCGCGGCGCAGCGGGTGGCCGCTCGGTAGCTTGTGGCCGGCGAGGTTGCGGGCCTCGAAGTCGAGCAGCAGCCGGTCGCCGTCGCGCCGGGCGCCGGCCAGCTCGAGCTCGGCGGTGCGCTCCTGCAGCTGCTCGCGGGCGGCCTGCTCGACCGCGACGAAGGCCGCTGCCGGCGCCTCTACCCCCAGCTCCTCGGCGTTCTCGCGGAAGATCGCCGGCAGTACCGTGTTGCCGCCGACGAACAGGTGGCGGCCGTAGGGAGAGCGCGGTCCGACCCGCGGGAAGTCGTTGCCCGCGGGGTTGCGGGCGATGCCGGTCGCGATCGGCGCGCCGTCGGCATCGGTCGCCGGCATGTGGCACTCCTGGCAGCTCGCGGCCATCGGCCCGGGCTCGGCGACCTCGGTGCTGTAGACCGAGTTGCGCCACTCCAGGTACGGGGTCTGCTCGGGCAGGCTGTGACCGGTGAAGTCGCCGCTCTCGTCGAGGGCCTGCGTGAACAGCGTGTGGCAGGTCGCGCACAGCGCCGAATCCCGCACGTGGGCCGATTCGGTCGCCTGGTATCCCGTGTGGCGCCGCATTGGCATCGAGAACAGGTCGCCGTAGGGGCCGTAGATCTCTAGGTCGGTGCCGATCCGGTAGCCGCCGGTGAAGCTGGCCTCCGTGCCCAGGCCGTCGGGCGTGATCTGGTGGCACAAGGTGCAGGAGACGCCGTCGCGGGCCAGCACCGCCCGCTCGTGCTCGCCGTGGAAGTCGTCCATTCCCAGAGTCGTCAGATCGGTCTCGTGGGCGTCGACCCAGGCCATCGGCGCGTGGCACTTGGTGCACTTGTCCTCGATGAACTCGCGGTGCTGCGGCTGGGCGGCGACCTCGGCCGAGACCATCGCTTGCCACAGCGGGTCGCGGCCGGCGTTCGCCATCATGGTGCCGCGCCAGAGGTCGTAAGGCGCGACGCTGCGGCCGCTGGCGTCGCGCATCGCGGTCGCCGTCGGGCTGGACTCGTGGCAAGAGGCGCAGCGCGGCGAGTCCAGGAAGGCGGGGATCGGGACCAGCTCTTGGGCGGCGTCCTGGGGCGACGGCGCGGCTGCGAGGGCGGACAGCAGGAGGGATGCGAACATGACGAGGGAGGGGAATCCTCCCTCTCAGACCCCTCGGGGGCAAACAGATCGTGGCTTGCGATATCCCAGAGGCCCCTCGGCCTGGCCCCGAATCAGGTCGTGAAGGCGTGGCGGCAGTGGCTGCAGGTCGTCGGCTGGCGGCCGGCCAGCAGCGACAGGAGGCCGATCGGGAAGAAGCAGATCGAGACGATCCACTGCCAGGCAGCGAATCCGGCGCGGGCGGTCTGGCCGCCGCAGGAGGGGCAGGAGATGACGCTCATGGGAGGGATCAGACTAGCGCCGCCAGGCGCCAGAGCCAGGCGCCAGCCAGGCCGGCGAGCAGCAGGCGGTCGGCGCTCCGGCACAGCCGCAGCGCCCGCTGGCGCCCTTCCGGAGTGCGCGCCGGCCGCCAAGCCTGGGCGGCGCTGAGCAGGAAGAGCAGCAGGAACATCGCCGCCACCGCCGGACCGAGGGGGTGCAGGATCGCGGCGCCGGCGAGGTCGCCGCGGACCGTGGCCGCGACCGCCGAGCTCAGGCCGCAGCCGGGGCAGGGCAGTCCGGCGAGCGTCTGCACCAGGCAACCCGAGGGCAGCGCGGCCGCGCCGACCAGCAGGGCGGCGACCATCCCGGCCAGCGCCAGCGCCCGGCGCAGGTGCCAGCGGCGGTCCGCCTCAGCCACCGAGGCGCGCCGCCAGCTCCGACTCGATGCCGCCCAGTCCCGAGGCGACGATCCCGCCTTCCGGGTCGACCAGGTAGGTCGCCGGCACGCTGCGGACCCCGAAGGCCTCGAAGCTCGGCCAGGCGCCGCTCAGCACCGGGTAGCCGAGCGCGAAGTCACCGATGAAGGCGCGGGCGCGGCCCTCGTCGGCGGCGGTGACGCCGTAGACCCGCAGGCCCCGGTCGCGGAAGGCGCGGTCGACCTGAACCAGGCGCGGCGCCTCCTTGCGGCAAGGGCCTCAGCCGGGGTTGAAGAAGGCCAGCAGCCGCCAGCCGGCCTCGGGCTCCGTCGGCAGCGCCACCTGCTCGGCGCCGACCCACGGCCCGCCCTGCAGCGCCGGCGCCTGCTCGCCGACCATCGGCGTATTGCAGCGCGAGAGCAGCAGGAAGGCCACTACGGCGAACAGGGCCAGCTCGATGAGGCGTCGCATCGGCCCCGAGCATAACGCCCGCTCGGGCATTGGCAGATCGGCCGGCGGCCGCCAAAATGCCCGCCTCATCCGCCGCGGCGCCGTAGGGCTCCGCGGGCCCCCCCCGGATCCCAATGGCCAGCCTCCTCCCGCTGCTCCTGCTCGGCCTGCCGACCGCCCAGTCGGACGGCGACCCGCGCGAGCTCTACGACGTCCAGGCCTACCACCTGGACCTCCGGGTCGATCCCGGCGCCGAGCGGCTCTCCGGCACCGTGACCATGGAGGCCCTCGTCACCGGCGAGCGCCTCGACGCCGTGGTCCTCGACCTGTTCGACTTCTGGCAGGTCGACGCCGTGCGCTTCGGCGGCCAGGAGCTGGAGTTCACCCACGCCAAGGCCCGGATCCGCGCCGCGCTGCCCGAGCCGCTGCACCGCGGCGGCGCCTTCTCGATCGCGGTCGACTACCAGGGCCAGCCGAAGTCCTTCGACGGCTTCGCCGGCTTCCACTGGGCCCGGACCGAAGCGGGAGCGCCCTGGGTCAGCACTTCTTGCCAGGGTCCGGGCGCCCACTCCTGGTGGCCGTGCAAGGCCAACTTCTTCCACGCCGACGACAAGCCTGAGCGCGTCAGCATGGACTTGACGGTGCCGGAGGGGCTCACCGGCGTCTCGAACGGCCGGCTGGTCGCGACCGAGTCCGCCGGCGACGGCTGGACCACCTTCCGCTGGCGCCACGACTACCCGCTCGAGACCTACACCGTCACCCTCAACGTCGCGCCCTACGTGGTCGTGGCCGACCAGCTCCGCGGCCTGCCGGGGCACGACCAGCCGCTGCCCTTCGTCTACTACGTCCTGCCCGAGAACGCCGAGAAGGCGGCGGTGCAGTTCAAGCAAGTGCCGGAGTTGATGCGGGTCTACTGCGAGGCCTTCGGCCCCTTCCCCTTCCCGGACTCCAAGCTGGCCTTGGTCGAGACCAGCTTCTGGGGCATGGAGCACTCGACCGCCATCGCCTACGGCTCGAGCTACCCTGCCTGGTGCAAGGAGAACGGCGTCCGCGACCCGATCGCCTCGCGCAACCGCTGGTTCGACTTCATCCTAGTCCACGAGCTGGCGCACGAGTGGTGGGGGAACGCGGTCTCCGCCAGCGATTGGGGCCACTTCTGGATCCACGAGGGCTTCGGGACCTACGCCGAGGGGGTCTACCTCGAGCGCACCCGCGGCCGCGAGGTCGCCGACCAGTACTTCAAGGAGCAGACCCGCGGCGTCCGCAAGCGCTCGCGGCTCTACCGCGGCGAGGGCGTCGACAGCCGCCAGGCCTACGCCGGCGTGATCTACCGCAAGGGCTCCGCGGTGTTGAACACGCTGCGGCACTACGTCGACGACGACGAGGTCTGGTGGAAGAGCATCAAGGACTTCAACCTGCGCTTCCGCTACCGCAACGCCAGCACCGAGGACTTCCAGGCCGTGCTCGAGGAGCACACCGGCCAGGACTGGAGCCGCTTCTTCCAGCAGTGGGTCTACGGCGAGGGCTACCCGATGCTGCGCGGCACCGCCGAGGTCCAGGGTGAGCGCATCCGGGTCGTGGTCGAGAACCGCGGCAGCGGCGAGACCGGCTTCCACGTGCCGCTCGACCTGGAGTGGCGCGAGGACGGCCAGCTGCAGCGGCGGCGGCTGATGGTGCCGCCGAAGGGCCTCAAGACCGCCTTCCCGACCGCCGCCAAGCCCGAGGGGCTGAAGGTGGTGGGGCTGAAGCGGGTGCTGGGGCGGCACAAGGTCGACGTCCGCTGACCGAGGCGGCTCGGCTGGCGGGAGCCCGCTAGGCTGGAGCCATGTTCCTCTCCGCCCTGCTCTCCCTGTCGGTGTTCGCGGCGCCGCTGCCGGCGCCCCAGGACACCGGACCGCCGCCGGACGCTTACCAGACGCTCATCGCCGAGCACGACGCCTCCGAGCTCGGCTACGCCGAGAAGTACCAGGCCTTCCGTTCGCGCTTCCTCGAGCTGGCCGAGACCGCGAAGGACCCGGACGTCGCCGTCCGCGCCCGCCTGTGGCTGTTCGGCCAGGCGTGGTGGGAGCGCCAGGAGGGCACGATGGCCGCCACCGCGAAGGCTCAGCTCGACCGGATCCTGCAGGATCACGCCGCCTCGCCGCGGCTGGCCGAGATCATGGACTCCGCCTACGTGCTCGGCAGCGACGAGCGCATCCCGCTGTTCCGCAAGATCCACCAGCTGACCCCGCACGACGAGGTCAAGGCCGCGGCGCTGCTCGGCATCGGCGTCGCCGCTTCGCGCAGCAAGGACGAGCGGAGCAAGAAGGCCGCCGCACGCGCCCTGACCCGCCTCAGCGAGGAATACGGCGAGCTGCCCTACAAGGCCTCGACCTACGGCGCGATGGCACACGCCTACCAGAACATCCACCCGCGCGAGGCGCTGGAGATCGGCCAGACCGCGCCGGAGATCACCGGCGCCGACCTCGACGGCAAGCCGATGAAGCTGAGCGACTACCGCGGCAAGGTGGTGGTGCTCGACTTCTGGGGGCACTGGTGAGGCCCTTGCCGGGCCATGTACCCGCACGAGCGGTCGCTCGTGGCTGAGTTGAAGGACGTGCCTTTCGTGATCCTGGGCGTCAACAGCGATGACGACGTGGACGAGCTGCGGAAGGCGATGAAGGAGGAGGAGATCACCTGGCCGTCCTTCTTCGACGGCGGCCTGATCGGCGGCCCGATCGCCACCCAGTGGGGGGTGACCGGCTGGCCGACGATCTTCGTGCTCGACGGCGAGGGCGTGATCCGGGCCAAGAACCTGCGCGGCGACGAGCTCGAGGCGAAGATCAAGGAGCTGCTGGCGGAGTAGGCGGCCGACGCTAGCGGCCGCCGCCGGCCGCTAGCCGTCCCCTCCCGGCTCCGGGTCGTCGACGCCGTCGATGTAGCCCAGGGCCTCCAGCGCCTCCTGGTGCAGGGGGTCGTCGTCGATGGCTCCCTCCAAGGTGGCGGCGCTGGCCGCGAGCACGGCGTTGGCCGCCGTCAGCAGCCGGGCCGCGACCTCCGGCTCGGCGGCGAGCCGGTCGTCCAGCTCCTCGGGGTCGCCGTCCACGAAGTAGAGCTCGCGCGGCACGGCCTGCAGCGTGCCGTCGGCGTCCGCCACCAGCCGGCAGTGCAACTTCCAGCCGCGGTCGCGCAGCGCCAGCATGTCCTTGTAGCGCTCGAAGTGCGGCAGCTCCGGCACGGTCTCGGCGCGCAGGTCGCGGCCGGGCAAGTCCTCGGGGTCGAGGCCGGCCGCCGCCAGCAGCGTCGGCGCGACGTCTTCGAGGTGAGGCACGGTCTCGAGCTTGCGCCGCGGCACGCCGGGGCCGGCCAGCATCAGCGGCACCCGCACCAGCGGCTCGTAGAGCGAGTTGCGGTGCAGCACCAGGCCGTGCTCGCCGAAGTGCTCGCCGTGGTCGGCGGTGAACAGCACCACGGTCGGCCGGCCGCTGGAGGCGATCTGCTGCTGCAGCTCGCCGAGCATGCGGTCGACGAACAGCACCTCCTCGTCGTAGAGCCGGCGCTGGTCCTGCAGGTCGACCATCGCCTGCTCGCTGCCCGACTGCAGCTCCTCGCCGAGCCGGTGCGCCAGGGCCCGCTCGCCGTTCTGCAGGCCCTGGCCGCGGTAGCGCTCGGGCAGGGCGGCGTCGGGCGCGTACTCGCCGGCGGTGTCGGCCGGCGGCCAATAGGGCGCGTGCGGGTCCATGTAGTGGACGAACAGGAAGTAGGGCGCCGCGCCCGCTTGCAGCTCCTCCATCAGGGCCAAGGCGTGGTCGGTGGTGTGGCGGCCGTTGCCGCGGTCGCCCTCGAGCACGGTGGAGCCCTCTCCGAACAAGAACACCGCCGCCGCCGGCGGCAGCTCGGCCAGGCCCAAGCGCCCGAGCCAGGTGTGCTCGGCGACCATGCGCAGGAAGGCCTCGCGCGGGCCGCGCCGGGCGACCGGTGAGTCGTCATAGACCTCGAAGCCGGCGCCGAAGCCCGAGCCGCCCTGGATCACGGCGTTGCTGACCACCGCGGCGGTGCGGTAGCCGGCGGCCGCGAGCCGCTCGGAGACCAGCTCGGCCTCGACCTCGACCCGGTTCTCGTTGCTGGCGACGGCGTGCTCCATCGCCCCGAGGCCGGTGAGCATCGACACGTGCCCCGGCCGCGTCGAGCAGCTGGTCGACAGCGCGTACTCGGCCCAGCTGCCCTCTTCCCGCAGCCGTTGCAGGTTCGGCAGCGCCCCGGGCGGGTCGTTCACCGAGTCCGCCCGCAACGTGTCGCAGGACACCAGCAAGATGTCCGGGCGCGCGTCCGGCCGGCCGGCGGCCACCAGGGCCGCGCTGTCCGGCGCCGGCGGCAGCTCGGGCTGCAGCGAGGGCGGCAGCAAGGCGAAGCCCAGCAGCAGCGCCGGGGCGAAGGCGGCGACCGCGGCCGGCGGGGGCGAGGCCACCCGGCGCAGCCCCCCGGCGAACAGGACCAAGGCCGGCGCGGCGAAGGCCCACCAGGTCACGGGGGAGTGGAATTTGAAGCTCAGCAGCGGCACCAGGCCGACCGCCAGGCCCAGGGCGAAGGCGTCGCGCGCGCTCGGCCGGCGCCGCAGCGCCGCCAGCAGCAGCAGCGCCGCCGCCGCCACCAGCAGGTCCCCGGCGACCACGACCACCACCGCCTCGCGCAGGAAGCCGCTGGTGTCCAGCGGGATCCGCAGCGCCGCGTCGAGCAGGCCGACCAGACCGGCGCCGGCGAGGGCGTGGGCCAGGGCGAGCGGCAGGCGAGGAGGGGAAGCCGTGCTCTCGTTCACCCAGCCCATCCTAGCCGGACCGCCCGATCGCCGTCCCCGGCCTAAGATGGCGCCATGCGCCGCCTCCTCTCCCTGTGCCCCGCCGGGTCCTGCGCGCTGTTGGCGCTGGTCGTCAGCTCTTGCGTCCGGATCGAGTCCGACCGGGACAAGTCCAAGGTCCAGATCTCGGTGCCGGGCGCCTCGGTGTCGGTCAGCGGGGACGCCGACGGCGGCGAGGTCACGGTCCAGGCGCCGGGCACGACGGTCAAGGTCACCGGGGACGCCGACGGCGGCCAGGTCTCGATCACCGCCCCCGGCGCCGAGATCGAAGCCGGCACCGAGCCGCAGCTCAGCGAGGAGGAGGCCGGGGTGCCCTTCTACCCCGGGGCGGTCCACGCCGGCACCGCCTTCGCCCGCGCCGGCGACTCCCAGCACTTCGAGATCGCCTTCCACACCGACGACGCCGTCGCCGAGGTGGAGGACTACTACGACGAGCAACTCTCGACCGCGGACGGTTGGCGGCTGCGCAAGCACCTGACCCCGGGCTTCACCGAGGCCGAGTACAAGCGCCCCGAAGGCGCGGACCTGCGCCAGGACCTGATCACCGACCAGAGCGGCTCGACCGTCATCCGGATCCGCTTCGGCGACCCCGAGGAGTAGGCCAGCGGCCGCCCGCCGCCGGCGCTACTGCTTCGCCCACCAGGCGCGCAGCCGGTCCTCGAAATCGGCGCCGAAGCCGCGCTCGACCAGGCCGCGCATCAGCGGCGCGTCGGGCTCGAAGCGGCCGACCGTGACCCAGTTGGCCAGGTACTCCTCCTGCAGGAGCTCGAGCAGCTTGCGCAGGCCCTTCTTGTCCTTCTCCAGGCCGTAGCGCGCGAAGGCGAAGGCGAGGTGCGCCAGCTCGTCACGGAAGACCGTGGCGCGGTACTGGTAGAGCTGGTCCATCCCCGGCCTCGGCCGCTCGACCCTCGGCGGTTCGGCGCCATAGGGCACGCCGGTCCAGTCGTAGCAGCGCACGGTCTCGTCCTTGCCGGTGAGCAGCTCGCGCGCGGTCCGCGGCCAGGCGCCGCGGTAGGAGTCGTAGACGAAGCCCTGCAGGTTCCAATTGGCCCAGACGCTGTCGAACTCGGCCTGCTCCAGGGCGCAGGCGAGGCCCTCCGACAGCCACAGCGGCAGCTGGCCGTAGCGCACCCGCAGCCACAGGTGCGCCGCCTGGTGGCCGACCGACTGCGCCGGCCGGGTCTGCTCCTGGAACTTGATGTCGTTCCAAGTCGCCGCGACGGGCATGTGCGGCAGGAGGAAGCCGACGCCGTCGCGGGCCTCGGCCAGGTAGGGACCGATGCCGGGCCAGGCCGCGGCGATGCCGTCGCAGACCTGCTGGTAGGAGGCGCGGTCGCGCAGCAGGAACAGCGTCAGCTGCGGGTCGTCCTCGGGCCAACCCTTACCGAGCGCCTTCTCCAGCCGCCCGGTCATGGCGCTTGCGCTCTTCAGAACCGCGGAGGCCTCCTTCTTCGAGGCGTCGCTGACCACTCGGAGGCGCCCGTCGCGGCTGGTGTGGACGCCCAGCTCGAGCGCGGCGATGGCATCCTCGACCGAGGCCTTGGCCGCCGCCCGGCGCGCCCGCGGCCCGCCGGCCAGCGACACGGTCGCCCAGAAGCCGGCCACCTGCTGCTGCAGGTCGCGGCCGTAGCAGTCGAGCAGCGCCGCCAGCTGCTGCTGGTCCTCGGGCTGGAAGTCGATCTGGGGAACCGTGCCGTCGGGCCGCAGCGCCACCAAGCCCTCGAGCAGCCGGGGCAGCCGGCGCTCCGGGTCCTTGAGCCAGAACAGGCCCAGCCCGAAGCGGCCGTAGGCCTGGAGCTGCTTGAAGGCGTCGTGGCGGCCGCCGAACAGCCGGTCGAGCACCGGCGGCCGGCCGCCGGTCCAGAGGTCGGAGCTGTTCTCGCGCCAGATCTGGTGGTACTCCTCCGAGAGCTGCTCCCAGCCGCGGTTGGAGTAGGAGTAGATCTCGCAGGTCAACTAATCATTAAAAAAAAAGCTGAGCGCCTCCGGCACCCAGCCGGGGATGGAGCCGTAGCGCCGCACCAGCTCCAGGTGGACCAGGTGGTGGACGATCTGCAGCTCCGGCCGCTTCACCAGCGCCGTGGTCTCGTCGTGGCGCACGATCGCCAGCAGGGGGTTCCACAAGGTCATCTGCGGCATGCCGCCCCACTCCTGGACCCACTCCTGCAGCTCGGGTTTGTGCTTCCCGACCGCGCCCGAGATCTCGAGTTGGTCCTCGAGCGAGGAGACGAAGGCCAGCACGACGGGGTCGGCGGTGGCGGCGGCGGCGCCGGTGGCGCGGTTCCCGAGCACCTGGTCGAGCCGGCCGTAGCTGCGCTCGATCAGCTCGACGGCCACCCGCGATTCTTCGGTGCTCATGGTGCTGAAGAAGATCCAGCGGCCGTCGTCAGCGGTGGTGCGGCGGAAGCGCGCCGGAAGCGCCGCGCTGAGGAAGCTGGTCCCGACCGCCGCGGCGGGGGCCTCGGCGACGGCCTCGCCGGGCACCGTGGGTGCGGCATCGGTGGCAGCGCCGGGCTGGCCGGCGCCGCGCTCCAGGGCGTAGAGGCGGACCCGTCCGGCGGCGGGGCCGCGGAAATTGGCCTCGGGCGCTCCCACCGCGACCAAGCGGTGGCCGGCGTCCAGCGGCCCCGAAGCTAGGGCGACGCCGAAGCTGGGCCCGTCGGTCTGGCCCTGCACCAGCTGGATGCGGCGCAGGCCGTCGCCGGAGATCAACTCGACGCTTCCGCTGCCGCCCTCGGGGCCGCGGCGTCCGCCGAGCAGCAGGTCCAGCTTGCCGTCGCCGTCGAAGTCGCCGGCCACGGCCAAGGCGCCGCCTCGGCGCGATCCGGACCGGCCGCCTTCGAGCGCCGCCAGCTCGCGGCCGTCGGCGCCGGAGTGCAGGCTCACCCGGCCGATGTCCTCGCCGCGGCCGTCGTAGCCAGGCGCGCCGACCGCGAAGTCCGGGATCTCGTCGCCGTCGAGGTCGCCCAGCGAGCACAGGGCGGCGCCGAATTCTGCGCGGGCTTCGTCGCCGGCGAGCTCGAGCAGCGGGGCGCCGCTGCGCCCAGAGTGAACTCGGACCGCGCCTCCTTCGCCTTCGCCGGGGCAGCCGATGAGCAGATCGGGCGCGCCGTCGCCGTCGAGGTCACCGGCGGCGGCGAGTACGCTCCCAGCCAGGCCGTCGGCGGCCACGCCCGGGATCTCGTGCAGCAGGGCGCCGCCCGCGAGGGAGTAGACGCGGACCATGCCCACGCGGAAGCCGTCGCGAGACCAACCCGGGGCGCCGACCGCCAGCTCGGTGACGCCGTCCCCGTCGAGGTCGCCCAGGGCGCTGAGGGCGGTGCCGGCGGCCTCGCGCGGGGCGCCGCCGGAGAAGCTGCGGAGCAGGTTGCCGCTGGCGCCGGAGTAGACCGAGACGCTGCCCGAGCGGTCGTTGTCCGCGCCGTCGAAGCGGGCGCCGACGGCGTAGTCGGGGCGGCCGTCGCCGTCGACGTCGCCCAGGGCAGCGACGCTGCAGCCGAGCTCGGACCAGGGGCCGTCGCCGTCGTGCTGGCGGACCACTTCGCCGGTGGCGCCCGAATAGACCAGGGCCGCGCCGGAGCGCTTGCCGACCCCGCGCAGGCCCGGGGCGCCGGCCAGCAGCTCGGGTTGGCCGTCGCCGTCGAGGTCGCCGACGACCGCAACGGCGCTGCCGAGCTTCGCCTGGTCCTGGGGGCCGTTCAGGGTCCGGATCTCGCTCGGACCGCTGCCGGGCGCGGGCGCGGGCGGGGCCGAAAGGGCCAGGAGCAGAGCGAGGGCGGGAGCGGGGGACGGAGGCATGGCGTCGGGTCCGAGGGGGGGAATACCCCCGAAGGACCCGGCGGTTTAGCAAAAGCCGCCTCCTGGCGCCGGGAAAAGGCGCCGGACCTAGCGCCGGGGCCTCTTCGCCCCCTTCTTCGACCACCAATCGACGAACCGCCGCTCGAAATCGCGGCCGAAGCTCTTCTTGACCAGGCGCTCCACCAGCTTGGCGTCGGGCTCGAAGCGGCCGACGGTGCTCCAGTTGGCGTCGTACTCCTCTTGCAGGGCGTCGAGGAACTCGCGGAAGCCCTTCTTGTCGCCCTCCAGACCGTAGATCGCGAAGGCGAAGGCCAGGTGCGCCAGGTCGTCCTGGAAGGTCGTCGCCGGGTACTCGTAGAGCTGCTCCAGGGTCGGCTTGGGCTTCTCCACCCGCGGCGGCTCGGTGCCGTAGGTCACCCCGGACCAGCCGTAGCAGCGGATCGTGTCCTCCTTGGTGGTCACGTACTCGCGGGCCGTCTCGCGCCAGGCCGAGCGCGAGGCGTCGTAGACGAAGCCCTCGAGGTTCCACATGCCCCAGACGTCGCGGAACTCGACCTCCTCGCTGGCGCAAGCCAGGCCCTCGGAGAGCCACAGCGGCAGCTGGCCGAAGCGCTGGCGCAGCCACAGGTGCACGACGCTGTGCGCCACCGACTGGTCGGGCCGGGTCTGCTCCTGGAACTTGATGTCGTCCCAGTAGGCGGCCACGGGCATGTCGGGCAGCAGGAAGCCGGTGCTCTCCCGCATCACCTTCAGGTAGGCGCCCAGGCCGGGCGCCGCCTCCGAGATGCCGTCGCAGACCTGGCGGTAGGCGTCTTGGTCCCGGAGGACGAAGATGGTCAGCTGGGTGTCCTTGGGCAGGCGGGTGTCGGTCGCCTTCGAGAGCCGGCCGAGCACCGACTCGCTGCTCTTCAAGATCTTGCTGGTGGCCTTGGGCGACAGGTCGCTGGCGAGGCGCAGCTGGCCGTCCCGGCTCTTGGCGGTGTGCAGCTTCAGCGTCGTGATCGCGTCCTCGATCGAGGCTAGGGCGGCGGCGCGGCGGGCGCGCGGTCCGCCGGCGAGGGTGACGCTGCCCCAGAAGCTCGAGGCCTGTTGCCTCATGTCGTCGCCGTAGACCGAGGTGAGCAGCTTGCGGTGCACGTCCGGCTCAGGCTTGTAGTCGGTCTCCGGGAGCATGTTCGGCGCCCGCCGCTCTTGGATCGCCTCGAAGAGCTGGGCCAGGCGGCGCTGCGGGTCCTTGAGCATCCACAGGCCGATGCCGAAGCGGCCGTAGGCCTGGTGCTGGCGGAAGGCGTCGTGGCGGCCGCCGAAGAGCGAGTCCAGGGTCGGCATCGGGCCGTCAACCCAGAGGTCGGAGGCGTGCTCGCGCCAGATCTGGTGGTAGTCCTCCGACAGCTGCTCCCAGCCGCGGTTGGAGTAGGCGTAGATCTCGCCGGTGATCTCGTCCTGGATGCCGTAGCTGATGGCCTCCGGGATCCAGCCCGGCACCGGGCCGTAGCGCCGCACCAGCTCGAGGTGGACGGCGTGGTGCAGCACCTGCATCTCCGGCCGCTGGACCAGGGCGGTGGTCTCGTCGTGCCGGATCGTGCTGAGCAGCGGGTTCCACAGGATCATCTGCGGCAGGCCGCCCCACTCCTTGGTCCACCCGGCCAGGTGCTCGAACTGGCGGCCGACCTCGCGGCTGATGCGCTTCTGGTCGGAGAGGCTCGAGACGTAGCTCAGGATCACCGGCGCCTGGGTGGCCGCCCGGGGGCCGAGCGCCGGGCCGCCGAGCACCTCGTCGAGGCGGGCGTAGGCGCGGTCGATCAGCTTGACGGCGTCCCGGGTCTCGGTGGCGCCCATCGTGCTGTAGAAGACCCAGCGGCCGTCGGCGGCCTCGATCCGGCGGAACTTCGACGGCAGCTTGTCGTCCAGGAAGTTCAGGCTCGCGGCCGGCAGCGCCGCCGGCGCGGCGGATCCGGGTTCGGTCCCCGCCGCCGCCACCGGCTGCAGGGGCGCGGCCCGCATGGTGTAGAGCCGGACGCGGCCAGCCATCGGGCCGCTGTGCTCGGCGTCGGGCGCCGCGATCGCCAGCAGGGCGGTGTCGCCGTCGTAGCCGCCGGCGGCCAGCGCCGCGCCGAACTTCTCGCCTTGCTCGCTGCCGAGGATGCGGTGCAGGACCCCGCCGTCGGCGCCGGAGAGCGCCCAGACCACCCCAGTGCCGCGGACGCCGGTGCCGCCGACGAGGAAGTCGTTGCGGCCGTCCTGATCCAGGTCGCCGGCCGCCGCGAGGGCGGCGCCCACCCGGGTGTCGTCGGCCTCGCCGTCGTGGGTGTAGAGGCGCTCGCCGTCGGCGCCGGAGTACACCGCCACCCGCCCGACGTCGTCGCGGCCGTTGTCGAAGCCCGGGGCGCCGATCGCCAGCTCGGGCACGCCGTCCCCGTTGACGTCTCCGAGGCCGCACAGCGAGCTGCCGAAGCGGGCGTGCTCCTGTTCGCCGGGGATCTCGAGCAGCACCGCGCCGCTCTTCCCGGAGTGGATCCGCACCATCCCGGCGCGGTCCTCGGCCGGCGCCGCCACCATCAGGTCGGGCAGGCCGTCGCGGTCGACGTCGCCGGCCGCCGCCAGGGAGAGCCCCGTGCCGCCGTCGGCGGCGACTCCGGGCAGCTCGCGCACCAGCCGGCCGTCGACCGGATCGTAGATCCGCACCATTCCCTTGCGGAAGCCGTCCTGGCTCCAGCCCGGGGCGCCGATCGCCAGTTCGGGGTGGCCGTCGCCCGTCAGGTCGCCCACGGCGCAGAGGGCCGTGCCGACGGCCTCCCGCGGCGCCGCGCCCGGGATCACCTGGAGCACGCCCCCGGACCGGCCGGAGACGATGATGACGCTGCCCGTGCGGCTGTTCCCCTCGCCGTCGAAGGGCGCGCCGACGGCGAAGTCGGCGTGGCCGTCACCGTCGAGGTCGCCGACGGCGGCGGTCGCGGCCCCGAGCTCCGACCAGGGGCCGTCCCCGGTCAATTCGTGCAGGGGGGCGCCGCTCTTGCCGGAGTAGACCACGGCAGCGCCGCTGCGCTTGCCGACGCCCCGGACGCCGATGGCGCCGACGAGGACGTCGCCGAAGCCGTCGGCGTCGACGTCACCCACCGCGGCGACCGAGGCGCCGAAGCGGGCCTGGTCGTGCGGGCCATGAAGAACGCGGATCTCCTGCGCCACGGACGGCGCTTGCGGAGTCGGCGAAAGGAATGCAGGGAGCAGAATGCTCGGAAGAAGCGTGGAAAGGATGAAAGGCAAGGCTTCCCCCCCCAGGGAACCACGGTGTACGGATGAAAAGGAACGGGAAAGACGGACCAGCAGTAGAGACGGTGGCGGCTCGTTGGGTCTTCCCTATGGAAGGGCACTAGATCCTGTTCCCACCATCAGTAACGCCGCAGGGGCCGGTTTCGCACAAAGTTTTTCTTGGCGGGCGCCGGAAGCCGTCAGGGCCCGTCCTAGCCCGTGAGGGGCTCAGCCAGCTCCGTGGCACTCGTGGCTAGCCTCGGGCGTCGTCTCCGCCGGTGGCTTGTTCCGCCTCGACGGCGGCCGCCTCGTTCTTGTACCACTCGCTCTTCTTGCCCCGGTGGGGGCCGGCGGCGGCGACCAGGGCCTCCTGGGCCGGCCCGTCGGGGGCCGCTACCAAGGCCCCGTGGCGCGCCTCGTCCCAGCGCTCGGGGCTGTCGGCGCCGGGCACCGCGACGCAGACGCCTGGCTGGGCCAGGGCGAAGGCCATCAGCCGGGAGATGGCCAGGTCGGGCTTCTGGGCCGGCAGGGCCCCTCCGGCGTAGACCTTCATCGCCACCACGGCGACGCCCTTGGCCGCGGCGCGGGGCAGGAAGACGCGAGTGAACGAGAGGTGGTGGCAGTCGAGCGGGTTCACGGGAACCAGTGCCGAGACGAAGGGGTAGGCCTCGATCGCCTGGAGCAGGAAGGCGGGGTCCCGGTGGCCGGTGACGCCGATGTGCCGCAGCTTGCCGCGCTCCCTGGCGTCTTCCAGCGCCTTCACCACGCCGCCGGGCCGGAACAGACCCTCCACGTCCTCCTTCGAGCGCAGCTCGTGGATCTGGACCGAGTCCACGAAGTCGCAGCCGAGCCGCTCCAGGCTCTGCTCCAATTCGGCCAGGGCGGCGTCGCCGTCGCGCTCCAGGGTCTTGGTGGCGATCCAGCACGACTCGCGCGGCTTCTCGGCGAGGCCGAGGCCGACCCGCCGCTCGCTGACACCTTGGTTGTAGCTCGGAGCGGTGTCGAAGTAGCGCGCGCCGCGTTCGTATGCGTGCTCCACCACCGCGACGCCTTCTGTTTCCTCCGACAGTTGGCCGAGCGGAAAACAACCGAGCCCGAGGACGGGGAGTTTCCGCCCGGAAACCCCGAATTCGCGGCTCGGGAGCGATTTCCAAACGAAGTTTCTATTTGTCGCGGCGCCGACCAGGGTGGCCGCTGCCGTCGCCGC
>CAYZXS010000007.1:0-32819 GCA_964482495.1 uncultured Planctomycetales bacterium | reverse complement strand
CCGCGCCTTCCTTGAACCCGAACGCTCAGGACATGAAGAAGCTCATCATTCTGCTCGCGGTGGCCGCCACGCTGGTTCTGCCTTCGTGCGCCGCTGGCCCGCACCAACTCTCTCGCACCGTCGATGACTGGGACCACGAGATGTACGTCGAGTCCCCGCTGCTCGACGGCGTGCTCTACGTCATCCCCGTCATCCCGATCGCCAAGTACGTCGCGGCCATCGGCGACTTCCTGATCGTCGACGCCTACTACTTCTGGATCGAGGACCTGTGGGACGGCAAGGGCACCGGCTTCCAGCACTACGAGGTCACCCCGACCGACGGTGCTCTGGGCAGCCTGCTCAACGACGACGCGGGCTTCCTGAAGAAGAACTAGGGACCGCGTCCCCGTGATTTCCACGCCCAGGGCCGCTGGCCCTGGGCGTCGTTCGTTTCCGGGCGGAGGGGTGCCTACGGCTGCTGCCGGTGGTACTGGCTGAGCTCGGTCAGCTCGTTGGCGTTCAGCCGCTTGACCACGTAGCCGACCTCGGGGGCGTACCAGAATAAGGAGGTGAGCTCCTTGTATTCACCCTTGGCCGCCACCCGGGCGCGGCGCCAGACGCGCAAACAGCGGAAGCTCCCGGCCGGCACCGTGACCTGCTCGATGGCGTCGCAGTGGTAGCTGACCAAGAGCGGCACCGGAGCGTCCGCGCCGGGGCGCTTGCTCAGGAAGTGGCAGGTCCAGCGCTTGCCTTCCCATAGCGGGAAGGAGAAGGTCGAGTCGGCGGGGTCGAAGACCAGCTGCGCCTCGGGCCTTTCCGGCAGGACCTGGCCGCGGTCGCCGAGCTCGGCGTCGAGCTGGTGCTGCAGGCCGCTCTCCTCCTCGACCAGGAGCACCCCCTCCTCGTCGGCCTGCTCGACCCGGAAGGAGATCCGGATGTCCTCGCCGCGGCGGAAGATGAAGCGGTCGCCGACGATCCAGTCCGGCCGTTGAAAGACCTCGGCGCCCTCCGGGGGGACGCGGTCCCAGCTCACGAGGCCGCGGCCCTCGCCTTCGGGCAGGGTCGGGGTGGAGGCGCAGGCCGGGATGGTGGCGGCGAGCAGGGCGGCGAGCAGGCGGAGGCGGGGTGCCATTCCAGGATTATCGCCGCATCCAGCGGCGCGGTCGACGGCGGAGCCGGGCGGCCGGGCTGCCTAGGACTCCTTCGGCGTCAGGACGGCGCGCCGGTTGCGGTAGTCGAACACCACCAAGAAGCGGGACAAGAAGTCCCCGCCGATCGTGCCGGCGGAGTCCCCGCTGGCGAGCGGCCCGCGCCGGGAGGTCGAGAAGGACGCCCGCGGTCGCTGGAAGCGGTGCCCCGAGAGCTCGAACCAGTCCAGCCGGCCGCGGCGCAGGCTCAGCGAGCCGGTGGCACCGGCGATCTGGGTCGGCCGGGTGCGGCGGTCGTCGAGCAGGTCGAGGCGTCGGACCGTGGGGGAGTGGAAGGTCACGGTGTCGGCGGCGGCGCCGGTGTCGATCGCGAACCAGCCCTCGTGGTCCTCGAACTCGGCCCGCAGCTGCGGGATGCCTTCGACCAGCCGCATCCGCTGCCACCGGCCCGCGTCGAGCTCGAAGCGCGCCGGGTCGTGCAGCGCCAGCGCGCCGTCGGCGAGGTCGAGCTCCGCGACCGCGCCGGAGAACAGGTCGTGGCCGAGGATGCCGCGGACTTCGACGCCGAGGTTGCGCGACAGGTAGCTCAAGTCGTGCTCATAGAACTCCGGCGACTTCCAGAGGCCCGGTCCGAGCCGCAGCTCCGCGGCCCGCCACACCGCGTTGCGCCGGGTGCGGCCGCTGATGTCCTGGCTGAGGCGGGTCCGGGCGCGGCGCAGGTCCAGCATCGCCACCGCGCGCGGGTCGATCAGGTGGACGCTGGCGCCGGTGTCGAGCACGAAGGCGCCGATCTCGCGTCCGTCGATGGTCGGCCGGACCAGCAGGTGGCCCACGGGGGCGAGGGTCGCGGGGACCTCGGCGGGGAGCGCGGGGTCGAAGACCGGGGAGGCGGGCGAGTCCGGTCCGCCGGCCAGGGCGGGGCTGGCAAGCAGGGCCGCCGCGATGAGCCTCAGGAACGGGTGGCGGATCCGGGGCATCTCGTCTGGCTACGAGTGTGCCGGGAGGAGGTGGCCCGAAACAAGTCCGGGAAGGCGGTCCAGCGGATTGGGCCCTGGGCGGGTCGGCTCCTCCCGGCAGGCGAGGCCGCTGGAGCGGCTGGCGGGCCCAACCCGGGCCCGGGGCGGAAAAACAGCCCTAAGATCTTTCCGGGTAAAAGATTGGGGCTGACCAGGGTCCACTATTCTGAGCCAGATTCCGTATGCTCTGGGCCATGGAACTCCACGGCTGGATCGCCCTCGCCACCCTCGTGGTGGCGGCCGTGCTGTTCCTGACCCGCAAGCTGCCGCTGGAGCTGACCGCCCTCGGCATCCCGGTCGTCCTGTTCGCCACCGGCACCGTGCCCGACCCCCAGGACGCCCTCCAGGGCTTCAGCAACCACGCGGTCGTCGCCATCGCCGCGGTCTTCATCCTCGGCGCCGGCCTGCAGGAGAGCGGCGTCGCGGCGCTGATCGCGCGCGGGGTGCAGCGGCTGGGCGGCCGCAGCGAGATCCGCCTGATGGTGGTGGTGTCGCTGTCGATCGCCTTGCTCTCGGCCTTCATGTCGAACGCCGCCAGCGTGGCGGTGCTGCTGCCGGCGGCGATCGCGCTGGCGCGCCGGGCCGAGCTGCCGCCATCCAAGATGCTGATGCCGCTCAGCTTCGCCGCCATCCTCGGTGGCAACCTGACGCTGATCGGGACCGCGCCCAACCTGCTGGTCTCGGACTACCTGCGCCAGCTCGAGGGCGAGGGCTTCGGCATGTTCGACTTCGCCGCGGTCGGCGCGCCGATCATCCTGGTCGGCATCCTGTTCCTGGTCCTGTTCGGTCGCCGCATGCTCCCCGACCGCGGCCACGGCCGGATGCAGATGACCCAGATGCCCGACCGGTTGGCCCACGACTACGGCCTCTCGGGCAAGCTGACCCGGCTGCGGGTGGGGCGGAATTCCAAGCTGCGAGGCAAGACCATCGCCGAGGCCGCCATCGGCAGCACCTACGGCGTCGCGGTGGTGGCCATCGAGCACCACAGCGGCATGAGCACCCGCTGGCTGACGCCGACGCCGGACTACCGCATGGTGCGCGGCGACGACCTCTACCTCGAGGGGCGGGAGGAGGACATCTGGCTGTTGGCGGAGGAGCAGGAGACCCGGATCGGCCTCAGCGCCGCCGCCCACGCCGACCGGGTCGTCGACCACGGCATCGTCCTGGCGGAGCTGGCCCTGGCGCCGCGCTCGCCCTGCCTGGGGCAGTCCTTGTCGGAGCTGGGTTTCCGCCGCAAGTACGGCCTGAGCGTGCTGTCGATGTGGCGCCAAGGCGGCCCGGTGCGGGAGGACGTCGCCAAGCTGCCGCTGGAGCTGGGCGACGCGCTGCTGGTGGCCGGCCCGCGCGACCGCCTGGCCGAGGTCCACCGCGACGAGGACTTCATCCTGCTGACCGACCTGGGCGACTCCCACGACTTCAGCAAGGCGCCGCTGGCGCTGCTGTTCCTGGCCGCGGCGCTGCTGCCGCCGCTGCTGGGGCTGGCCCCGCTGGCGGTGAGCGCGCTGGCCGGCGCGCTGCTGATGGCGGCCTTCGGCTGCGTCTCGATGCGCGAGGCCGGCCGCTTCGTCGAGTGGAAGGTGCTGGCGCTGATCGTCGGCACCCTGCCCTTGGGCCACGCGCTCGAGGTGCATGGTGTGGCCGACCTGGCGGCGAACGCCGTGGTCGGCTCGGCATCGGGCGGCGGCGCGCCGGTGGTGCTGGCGGCGCTGTTCCTGCTCGCGGCGCTGGTCTCGGTCACCAGCAGCAACGCCGCCGCGGCGGTGATCCTGGCGCCGGTGGCGGCGCGGGCCGCGACCGCGATCGGCCTCGAGCCGCGCAACGCCCTGCTGGCGGTCGCCTACGGCTGCTCCTGCGCCTTCATCGTGCCCTTCGCCCACCAGTGCAACCTGATGGTGATGACCCCCGGCGGCTACCAGACCAAGGACTTCCTCAAGGTCGGGATCCCGATGAGCCTGGTGGTCATCGTCGTCGCGGTGGCGATGCTGGCGCTGATCTGAGCGCTCAGCGGCCGAAGTAGCGCTCGCGGACGATGCGGTCGCCGGCGAGCTTGGTGAAGTCGTCCTTGAGCGCCGAGAGGTTGGCGCCGTCCAGCACCTGGCCGACGCGCTCGAGGCGCGCCTGGCTGTCCTCGTCGGTCAGCCGGGCCTTCGCGGCCGCTAGCGCATCCTCGTAGCCATCCGCCCGAGCGAAGGCGATCGCCATAGCGGCCGCCTGGGCGAGCCGGGGGTCGCCTTCGGCCAAGGTCTGGCGCAGCAGCTCGTCGACGTCCTCGTCGCGGTGGTGGAAGCCGAGCGCCAGCAGGGCGTTGACCTGGAAGAAGGGCTCGTCGTCGTCCTTGGCCGCCTTGAGCAGCGTCTTGCGCGCCGACTTGTCCTCGGCGCCGGAGGTGCCCAGCGCCCGCAGCAGGTTCTTCTTCACCTGCGTGTCCTTCTCCTTCGACAGGGCGCTCTTGATCGCCTTGACCGCCTTCGGCGCCGCCAGCTGCTCCAGGGCCACGGCGATCTCGTTGCGCACGGTGTCGTCCGGGTCCTTGATGTACATCTCCAGCGCCTCCCAGTAGCTGGGCGGCGAGTAGACGCCGATGGCGTGGATCAGGCGGATTCGGGCTTCGACCCGGCGGCCGAAGATGGCGCCCTTCATCTCCTTGGTGATGAAGCCCAGCGCGTCCTCGTGGTCGGTGGACAGGACGCGGAAGAAGGCGTTGATGCGCTCCTCGCCCTTCAGGCCGCCGCGGATCGACTGGATCATCTCCTCGAGCTCGTCCTCGCTGAGCGGGCGGCTGGAGTCGGCGCCGCCGGTCTCGGCCACGCCGCCCATGACCAGGCGCCGCGGCGGGCGGGCGCTGGAGGGCATCGCCACCTTGTCGTCGGGGCTGACGGTGTTGATGGCCTCGGCCAGGCACCAGAGCAGCTCGCGCTCGCGGATCTCGTAGGCCACCGACAGGATCACGCTGCCGTCCGGCGCCAGGAGCAGGTGCTGCGGCGACACCACCGAACCGTCCGGGCCGGGCTTGAGCAGGCCCATGCGCACCTTCTGTTCGACCGCGGTGTGCTCAGCGCAGGTGACGGCGCCGAAGCGCTTGCAGGTCTTGCTGCCGTGCTCGTCGCGCGAGGCGATCAGGCACACGGCGCGCTCGGCCATGGCGACCACCGCCTTGTCCTGGTAGACGTTCTTGGCCAGGTTGTCGTTGGCCTTCTCGCCGTCCATGTTGACGGCGACGAAGACGATCTTGTTCTCGGCCTTGGCCCGCGCCAGGGCGGCGTCGTAGTCGGACTCCCAGGCGATGGCCGGAGCGGCGGGGGCGTCCGGGGCGGCGGCGGGGCCGTGGCCGGGCGCCGCCAGCAGGGTGGCGAGGAGGAGGAGCATGGTGCTGGAGTACCGCCCCAGGCGGGGCGGGGTTGCGGCAATTTACTCGTCTGTCTCCAAACGCAGCGCCGCCGAGTTCATGCAGAAGCGCAGGCCGGTGGGCTGGGGGCCGTCGTCGAAGACGTGGCCGAGGTGGCCGCCGCAGCGGGCGCAGGTGACCTCGGTCCGGCGCATGCCGAGGGAGAGGTCCTCGTGGTAGGCGACCGCGTCCTCCGCCACCGGCTCCCAGTAGCTCGGCCAGCCGCAGCCGGCGTCGTACTTGGCGTCGGAGCGGAACAGCGCCTGGTCGCAGCCGCGGCAGCGGTAGAGCCCGGCGCGGGTCTCGTCCCAGTACTCGCCGGTGAAGCTGCGCTCGGTGCCCTTCTGGCGCAGGATGCGATAGGCCTCGGGGTCGAGGCGGGCGCGCCAGTCGGCATCGCTGAGCGCGGCGGGGTCGTCGAGCTCGGCCGGGGCGGGGTCGGGGGCGTCGGGGCGGGGCGCGGACATCGCGGGAGGAGCAGGGGCGGAGGGAGCGGCAGCGACGTCCTCCGGTGGCGGCGAACAGCAGCTGCAGGCCGCGAGGAGGACCGCGGCGAGCGGAGGCAGGGGCCAGGAGAGGAGCGCGGACACGATCAGGGCTTCGCGGTCGCGAAGCGGGCGTGACCCACTTTCGGCCGGTCCCGCCCCGCTTTCAAGCGCCGCGGCGCCGCCGCATCCACGCGTAGACCAGGCAGCCCGCCCCGACCCAGGCGACCCCGATCAGGCTGGACTGGCGCACCGCCGGGTCGAGGAAGGTCGCCCCGAGCGCCACGGCGCTGCCGCCGACGAAGACCAGCGGCGGCAGCGGCATCGCCGGGGTGCGGAAGCCGGGGGAGGGCTGGCCGCGGCGCCACAACAGGATCAGGCCGCAGCAGGCCAGGATGTGGAAGATCCAGTCGACGAAGACGACGCCGTTGACCAGCGAATCCATGCGGTCGCCGCCGGCCAGCCACAGCAGGCCGATCGCCAGCCCGCCCTGCAGCCAGATGGCCGCCGCCGGCACCGCCCGGCCGCCGTCGAGCCGGCCGAGGGCGCGCGGGAACAGGCCCTCCTGCGCCAGCGCGAAGTAGACCCGCGGCGAGGTCAGCAGCAGGGTGTTCGCCAGGCCGTAGGCCGACACCGCCAGCGCCGCCGCGGTCAAGCGCCGACCCCAACCGGGCAGCACCGTGCCGACGGCGTCGGCGGCCAGCGTGGTGGACGCGGTGACCGCCTCGAAGGGCAGCAGGCCGAAGTAGGTCAGGTTGGCGGCCAGATAGCTGAGCACGACGATGACCACGCCGACCAGGATCGCCCGCGGCAGGGTCCGCTGCGGGTCGCGGACCTCGCCGCCGATCCAGGTGACCTGGTGGAAGCCGCCGTAGCTGAACAGGCAGGCGGCGAGGCCAGCCAGCCAGGGCACGCCGGCGGCGTCGCCGGTCGCCGCGCTAGCGACGGGCGCGGGCGCGGGCGCGGTTGGAACCACCACCGGGTTCGCCTGCTCGCCGCCGAGCGCCACCCAGGCGCCGACCGTGGTCAGCGCCGCCAGCGCGAGCAGCTTCAGCGCTACCGTCGTGGTCTGGGTGGCCGCTCCCTGCTTCACGCCGAGCAGGTTGATCGCCATCAGCGAGGCCAGCATCGCCGTCGCCACGCCGCTGACCGCGTTGGCGCTCCATTCGATCCCGAGCACCGGCGCCAGATTCTGCGCCGCGAACAAGGTCACGATCACCAGCACCCCGGTCTGGATCGCGGTCAGCAGGCACCAGCCGAACAGGAAGGCCGGCAGCGGCCCGAGCATCTTCTGCAGCGCCACGATCTCGCCGCCGCTGGTCGGGAAGCGGGCGCCGATCTCGGCCATGGAGAGCGCGCCAGCGAGCGCGATCACGCCGCCGGCCGCCCACAACAGCAGCGCCCCCTCGGCCGAGCCGGCCACTGCCGCCACCTTGCCCGGCGTCAGGAAGATGCCCACGCCGATGATCGCCCCGATCACCACCGCGGTGGCGTGCAGGCCTCCGAGGCTGCGGCGGGGGGCGGGGGCGGGCATCCGCCTCCTTGTTAGCAGAGCCGCCGCCGGGTGGCGCTCAGAACGCCATGCCCACCGACAAGAACACTTGGTAGCTCTCGTCGATCGGCCGCTGGTCGGGGTTGTAGCCGAAGTCGACCCGCAGCGCGCCGACCGGCAGCAGGTAGCGGACGCCGAGGCCGACGCCGTAGTGCGGGTCCGAGAAGTAGTCGTCGGTGGTCAGGCCGACGTTGCCGGCGTCGACGAACAACCCGCCCCACAAGTTCCCCCCCAGGCTCTGGCGGAGCTCCAGGTTGGCGGTGGTGAAGGTCTCGCCGCCGATCGGGTCGCCGAAGCGGTCCAGCGGCCCCAGCTCGGCCTCCTCGAAGCTGCGGACGCTGTTCTCGCCGCCGTTGAAGAAGCGCTCCTGGAGCGGGATGTGGTCGGTGCCGCCGGTCGGCACGATCACCCCGGTGCGGAAGCCGGCGGCGATCAAAGTCGTCTCGCGCTCGTTCAGCGGCAGGATCTTCGACAGCGTCAGCCGCGCCCGCACGAACTCCAGCTCGCCGATCCACAGGTCGACGCCGCGCTCGACCTGGAAGCGGGCGAGCTGGCCGTGGGTGGGGTTGAAGACGTCGTTGCGCGAGTCCCAGGTCGGCTCCAGGCTCAGCGCCAGGATGCTGGTGTCCTCGGCCAGCGCCTGGTTGCCGGCGTGGACCTGCACCGCCGAGATGTTCGACTGCCGCAGGCTGAAGCCGCCGGCCAGCGCGAGCTCGTTGCTGAACTCCTTGCGCCACATCACCGCGGCGCCGAACTCCTCGCGGGTGAAGGAGGGCTCGCGGCGCGTCCGGTAGAAGACCGGAACGTCCATCTCGACCTCGCTGCCCAGGAACCACGGGTCGGTGAAGCCGACCAGGGTCGCGTAGCCGACCTGCGACAGCTCCAGCTCGCTGCGGAACTGCCGCCCTGTGCCGAAGATGTTGCGCTCGCGGAAGCCGAGCTCGAGCCGCGCCCCCTCGTAGGAGCCGTAGCCGGGTTCGATCATGAACTCCTTGGCCTTGGCCTCTTCGACCTGGACGCCGAGCATCCGCTCCTCGCCCTCGCCCTCGAGCTGGAAGTCGATGCGCGCGAACAAGCCGGTCTCGAACATCGAGCGGAAGCTAGCGTGCTCCTTCTTCTGGCTGTAGAGGTCACCCTTGCGCAGCTTCATGCGCTCGCGCACGAAGCGCTCGGTGGTGCGCTCGTTGCCGCTGATGCGCAGGCCGCCGATGCTGACCTGCGGCCCCTCGACCACCCGTAGCGTCAGACGCACCGCCCCGGTCTGCTCGTTGCGCCGCTCCTCGACCTCGATCGCGGCGTCGGGGAAGCCGGCGTTGCCGTAGACCGAGATCGCGGCGGTGCGCACGTCGTAGGCGCGGCGGGGGAAGAAGGGCAGCCCGCGCAGCGGCTCGACGGCGGCCTCCAGGTCGGCCAGCGGCACCTGCTCCACGCCCTCGAATTCGACGCGCCGGATCTTGTACTGCACGCCCTCGCGGATCCGCACCAGCACCTCGACCGAGCTGCGGTCCTCGGCGAAGCTCAGCTCGGGTTCGTCGATCTCGGCGTCCAGGTAGCCGATGCCCCAGTAGGCGCCCTTGATGCCTCCGGCGGCGCCCCCGACCGCGCCGGCGACGTAGTAGGGCCCGCCCTCGAGGGCGTCGCTGCCGCCGGGGATGAAGAAGCCGCGCACCTGCTCGCGGCTCAGGGCCTTGGCGCCGCGCACCCGCACCTGGCCGAGGGCGCAGCGCGGGCCCTCCTCGATGATGAAGGTCGCCTGCAGCTTGCGGTCGGCGCGCCTGGTCTTGTAGCGCACGCGGGCGTCGGGCCAGCCCAGGCTGCGGTAGTGCGACTCCATCATGAAGGCGGCGTCGTCGACCTCGGCCCGGCGGTAGCCGTTGCGCTCGAGGTCTACCAGCTCGTCGACGGCGGCCTTCTCCAGGTCGCGGTCGCTGAGCGACTCGTTGCCGCGGAAGTGCAGCTGGTATCCCTCGAGCTCCCTGGCCGGCTGCGGGTCCTGCGCCCGCGACTGCATGGAGGAGCCTGACACCAGGAGTGACACCAGGAGGAGGTTGGCCAGCATCACGGGTAGCGGATCAGCAGCTTGAGGCCGATGTTGAAGTCGCCGTAGGAGTCCTTCTCGCTCTCGAGGTAGAGGGAGTCGTCGTCGAACAGGAACTGGTCGATCATGCGGAAGCGGCCTTCGATGGTCTCCTCGCCCTGGCGGGTGGTGTCGCGGCCGGTGTAGATCTCGAGCCGGTCGAGCACCGACTCCTCGGCCTCGGTGGATTCGTCGCCGAAGAAGGTGGCGAGGAAGTCCTTGGCCAGGTAGATGGCGACGCTGCTCATGGCGCCCTCGGCGTCGACCCGCTCGGCCGGCGGCTGGCCGGTGCTGACGAACAGCAAGAGCTCCTCTTGGGTCAGCGGCGGCACCGAGCTGAAGAGGACCTCGGCCTGGTCGAAGGGGCCGGTGACCAGCATCTCGACGTCGTAGCCGTAGCGGCGCATGCCGCCGCGCAGGTTGATCCGCGGCCGGAAGGGGTCGTTGGGCAGGAAGCGGACCACGCTGGGCTGCATCTCCAGCCGCGTCGCAGGCAGGTCCATGACCAGGTCGTCGAGGTAGACCTCGCCCAGCAGCACCGGCACCGCGCCGGTCCCGGTCAGCTGCAGCTCGGGCCGCAGCCGGCCGCGGGCGACGTTGTTGCGCAGGAAGAAGCCCTCGGTCGAGGTGACCTGGACGTCGAAGGCGAGCTGGTCCAGCGGCGGCGCCAGCGAGAACAGCTGGATGCCGCCCGGACTCGGCGGCGCCGGCGCGCCGATCGGCACCCGCAGGAAGTCGACCTTCTTCACCAGCCGGCCGTCGGTGACCTTGACCCGGCCCTTGGCCACCGCCTGGCTCAGCGGGCCGCTGACCTCGAGGTTGGCGTTGGCGCGCAGCTTGACCCCCTGGGCGCGGAAGAGCAGCAGGTCCCTGCCGCTGAAGCTCAGGTCCAGCTCCGGCTCCGCGACGCCGGCGTAGCGCACGCTGCCGCTGGCCTCGAAGGGCTCGGCGCCGAGCTCGCCGTCGAGGCGCTCGATGGTCACCGTCTCCTGGTCGAAGCGGCCGTGGAGGTTGAGGGCGGTGAAGGCGGCCAGGCCCGGGGAGGCGAGCCGCAGGGTGGCGTCCTCGAGCTCGATCTCGCCGCCGTAGTCGAGGGCGTCGGTGGTGCCGCTGAAGCCGAGCCGGGCCACCGCCGCGCCCTCGGCGCGCACGATCGAAGGCAGCGCGGCGGTCCAGGCCAGGTCGGGGATGCGGGCCTCGGCGCGGCCGGCGATCGGCCCGAGCTCGAAGCCGCCGCCGTCGAGCAGGGCCCGGAGGTCGCCGGCCAGGGCCATGGCGGCGTCAGCGTCGAGCTCGGCCAGCGCTGAGCGCAGCTGCAGTTGGCTGAGCTTGGCGCTGCCGTCGGCCCAGCCGAAGCGGGCGTCGAGGGTGGCGGGCTCCATCGGCAGCTCGGAGTCGGGCAGGGCCACGACCAGTTGCTCGCCGTGCAGCTCGCCGTCCAACTCGAGCGCTGACCAGTCGCCGGCGAGGCGCAGGCCGGCGCGCAGGCTGCCCGCGGCCTCGGGCAGCTCTTGGCCGCCGAAGGAGGTCGCCAAGGCCCGCGCGGCGGGCAGCTCCAACCGGCTCAGCTCGAGCCGGAGCTCGACCGGGCCCTCGGCCAGCGGCGCCGCCGGGTCGGCCGCCAGCGGCAGGCTGCCGGTGGCGGACAAGGCCAGTCCTTCAGCGGCGGCGGTCAGCTCCTGCAGCTCGAGCCGGTCGCCGGCGTGGCGGGCGCGCAGCGCCAAGTCGAGCGGCGGCCCGGCTTCGGCGCCGGCGGTCAGGGCCTGGGCGCGGAAGTCCGCCGTCAGCACCGGGGCGTCGATCGTTCCCTCCAAGGCCACCGCCGCCCGCGCGGACCGCGCCGCCGGCTTCAGCTCCGGCGCCAGCGCCGCCAGCCAGCCGAGCTCGGCCGACTCGAGGCTGGCCTCGGCCTGAAGCGCGCCGCTCAGGTCCGGCGCCGCCCCAGCCGCGAGCGCCCGCAGGTCGAGCGGCAGCGCCATCTCGCCCTGCCAGGCGGCCGACAGGCCGGCGCCGGTCAGCGTGCCGCGGCCGAGCTCTGCCCGCCCCGGCGTGTAGGCGGCGCTCAGGGCGAAGGCGAAGGGTCCGGTCGGCAGGCCCTCGGCCAGCGGCGCCAGCCGCCACTCTTCGCCTTCGGCCGCCAGGGTCATCACCGGCTCCTCCCAGCTTCCCTCGAGGGCGAAGCTCAGGTCGGCGCGGCCGGCGGTGACCGGCAGCTCGATCTCGCCCAGCAGCGGCCGCAGCCGCGCCAGCTCGAAACCGCTCAGGCTGCCGCGCGCCACCAGCGGGCCGTCGCCGAGCAGCTCCTCGGCGCCGACCTGCAGCGGCAGGTCGACCTCGAGTTCGAGGGTGCCGGCCGGCGTCTCCAAGACCAGGTTCTCGACCTTCAGGTCCTGGCGGAGGTTCAGCTCGACGCGGGCCTCTTCGCTCAGCCGCACCGAGCCGTCCTCGGCGCGCAGCTCCAGGTCCTCGAGCGCGATGCGCGCCATCTCCGGCACGCCGTCGGCGTTCACCGGGGTGAGCACCGCGACGGTCAGCTTGCCGTCGATCGGCGGCAGCTCGACGCCGTCGGCCGCGGTCCACGGCTGCTCGAGCTGGAACTCGAGCGGCAGGTGGATGCCGCTGGCGGTCAGCATGTCCGCTTCCCCGCCGACCTGCAGGCGCAGGCCGCTCAGGCTCAAGCCGCCGGCGGACCCGCTGAGGCCGGCCTGTTCGAAGGCCAGCTCGCCGTCGCGCTTGCCGCCGACCAAGGTCAGCCGCTCCGTCACCGCGGGCAGGCCCTCCAGCTCGATGCCTCGGCGGGCGAGCAGGGCCGGCAGCTGCGGCAGCCGCAGCTCGAGGTCCAGCTGCGTCTGCCGCGCCAGCTCCGCCAGCGGCAGCCCGGGGTCGAGCGGCAGGCTGATGCGGCTGAGCTTCACGGTGCCCTCGGGCGCCACCAGCTCCAGCGAACCGTCGTTCAAGTGGCCGTCCACGACCGTGATCCGGCTCGACAGCCGCTCCAGCTCGAAGCCGAAGCCGGCGAAGGCGAGACCCTCGAGTTCCACCTCGGCTCGGGCGCCGGCCGGGTCGGCGAGCGGCAGCTCCAGCTCGGCCTGCAGGCCCAGCTCCAGTGCTAGCTCCTGGCCGGCGGCGGCGGCGTAGGGGGCCAGTTGCAGCTTGCTCCCGATGACGGTGGCGTGTAGCCGCTCGGGGTCGATCCGGCCGGTGGCGGTCAGCCGCTCCTCACCGTGCACGAGCTCGGCGTCGAGGTGGGGGAGCTCGAGCGCCCCGGCGGTCCAGTCGGCTACGACGCGCAGCCGGGCGTCATCGAGTCGCTGGTCCTGGGCCTCCAACTCCTGGACCACCGCTTCGAACACCAGCCGGTGCCGGCCGGGTGACTGCAGCGCTGCCTGGAGTGAAGCCGAGGGGGCTTCGAGGTGCAGCTGCTCGCCGTCCAGCACCACTGCCACGCCGCTCAGCTCGACCGCCGGCAGCCACGGAGGAGCCTCGAAGGCTGCGGCCGGCTCCTCTGCTTCCGGCTCGGCGACGGCCGGTGCGCCCTGCCGTAGGTCCACGCCCACGCGCAGGCCGTGGCCGCGCACGGCGTGGAACCAGTCCGGCTCGCCGGTGGCGAGCTGCCACAGCGAGTACTCGGCCACCAGCTCGTCCAGCTCGAGGCTGCGCAGGGGGGTGGTCGTGCCCGGTCTCTCGGTGCGAATGCCGCGGATCTCGACGCTGCCGAACAGGCTGCCGCCGATCTCCTCGATGCTGAGCTCGCCGCCGAGGGCCTCGCCGGCGGCCTGGGCGGCGAAGTCGGCGACGAAGGGCATCACCAGCCACCGCCGGCCGAGGTAGGCGATGACCAAGAGGAGCAGCAGGCCGCCGAGGATCCGCAGCGGCCAGCGCAGCCACCGCCGGCGGCGGCGGGCCGGTGCGGGCATCGGATCGGCGGGCTGGGGCGGCTGCTCCATTTCGTCGGCCCCGGTTCGGCAGGACCGGTCCGGGGAGGGAGGATTCTATCCCCGCGCCGTTGGCGGCTCTGGAGCCTCGGGGCCCGCTGCTTCCGCGCCTTCGGCGACCTTCACGGAACCCTCGGCGCCGGCCGCCGTCGCGCTCCGCCGGCGCTCGGCCCGCTCGGCTGCGCGGGCCGCGATCTCGCCGCCGAGCAGCATGACCAGCGAGATCAGCCACAGCAGGAACATCATGACGAAGAAGGTCGCCATGCTGCCGTAGAGCTCGTCGAAGCCGGCCATGTGCTTCATCCACAGTCGGAAGCCGCTGCCGAGCGCGACCCAGCCGACCACGGCCGGGGCGGCGCCGAGCAGCAGGTAGCGCCAGGCGGTCCGGCGGCCCGGGAGGAAGCGGTAGGCCAGCGCCAGGATGCCGACCATCGAGCCGAAGATGACTGGCCAGCGCAGCAGCGCCCAGAGGCCCATGAACTTGTGCGGCAGGCCGAAGAAGTCGACCAGCCACTGGCCGAGTTCGCGGCCGCCGACGAGCAGGGCGTTCGACAGGAAGATCAGCACCAGCGCCGCCAGGGTCAGGCCCAGGTCGCCGAGCCGCTGGGCGACGAAGTTGCGCTTCGGCCGGCAGCGGAAGACCCGGTTCAGGCCCTTGCGGGCGCCGCCCGTGGCGCGCGAGGCGGCCCAGAGCACCGGCAGCAGCCACAGCAGGACCCGGCCCGACGGGCGGTCCGCCAGGAAGGCCTGGACCTCCTTGTTCATGTGGTTCGCCGCCTCCTGCGAGAACATCGCCAGGAACTCCGGTGACAGCGACGAGATGTCCCAGTCCCAGGGCAGAGCCTGCACCAGCGCCACCGACAGGATCATCATCGGCAGCAGCGCGAGCATGAAGTAGTAGGTCATCGCCGCCGCGACGCTGGCCAGGTCGTCCTTGCCGATCTCCTCGAACAGCCGCCGGAGCAGGCGGAAGGCGTTGCGCAGGGTGCGGACGGGGACGGAGGGCGAGCTCATGGTCGGCAGACGACGCCGGCGCGGCGCCCGAGCCCGTCAAGATAGCCGCGCGGCCGGGGCGGAACGCAGCGCCGCCCGGCTCCTGCGGGAGGAGCCGGGCGGCGGTTCCGAGCCGGGCGGCTGGCGCTACTTGACGCGGGTGGCCGTGTAGGTCCAGACGCCGACTTCGAAGCGGCCGTCGTCGTAGAGCCGGTCCTGCCGGGCGGAGTAGCTGTCGCCGGTGATGTCCAGGAAGGTGACGCGGTTGGAGAAGCCGCCGGTGGCGTCCTCGCTGTCGCCGCCGTACTCGACCCTCGCGCCTTCCTTTCGCTTGCCGACCAGCTCCATCGACACCTGCTCGGGTTCGGTCAGGGTCCAAGTGATGTTCCACCGACCCTTGTCGGCGTCGTAGCGGCGCAGGGAGCTGCCGACGTAGGTCGGGCCGCCTTCGATGGTGATGGCGATCTTCTCGTAGATCGAGCCGTCATCCTTGCGCTTGGCCACGGCCTTGCCGGTGCAGGGAACGGTGCCGCCGTCGGCCGCGCGGACCTGGCCCTTGATCTTCCAGCTTCCGAGCTTGAAGTCGTAGGCCTGGGCGTCCGGCAGCAGCGAGTCCTCGAGCACCGGCTTCGGCGCCGGGTGGCCGGCCTCCACGGGGGCCAGCTTCAGGACCGGGGTCTCCTGCGCGGCGGTGCGGCGGAAGCGCAGCGTCTGCGGGGCGTCCCAGGTCTTGCCGCCGTCGTTGGAGACCTCCCAGGCGTAATTGAAGCCCTTCTTGCCGATGTCGGAGAAGACCGAGCGGCCGAGGGTGCCGGCGTCGTCGAAGGAGCCCTTCATGCGCAGGACCAGGCGGCCGTCCTTCCAGCCGCCGACCAGCTCGGCGCTCAGGCCGTCGCGGCCGACCCAGGTCTGGTGCCACTTGCCGGTCTCGGGGTTCCAGCGGTAGAGGCCGACCGAATTCTCAGAGGTGGCCTCGAAGGCGGCGCCGTCGAGCAGCCGGCGCACGGTCAGGTGGGAGACCACCTCGCCGTCCGCGACCACGTCCCACTCTCCGGGGTAGAAGTCGAAGGCGCGCTCCGGCGCGGGCGGGGCGGCCTTCTTGACCTTGACCTTCTCCTTGGACTTGGCCGGCTTCAACGGCTTGGCCGGCGGCGCCGGGGCCGAGGGCTTGGCCGGCTTGGCGCCGACGCTGGGCTTGGGCGGAGTCGGCGGGGCGGGCGGCTTCGGCGGCAGCGGCTTGCCCTCGAGCTTGGCGACCAGGGCGACGAAGCGCGGGTCCTTGCGGATCTTGTCCATGTCGCTGTCCCCGCGGAGCTGCCCGGCGTCGTTGAAGCCCTCGGCGACGGCGTCGTTCAGCAGCTTGATGGCGTTGTCGGCCTCGCCCCAGAGGGCGTGCACGCAGGCGTGGTTGTAGATCGCGATCGGGCGGACCTGAGGGGTGTCCTGGGCCTTGATGTGGCAGTCGTGGGCCTCCTCGAGCTTGCCCATGGCGTGGAGCGAGTAGCCGAGGTTGAACCAGGCGATGCCGTTCTCGGGTTCGGCCTTGAGGATCTTGCGGAACGAGGCGGCGGCCTCCGCGTACTGGCCGCGCTGCATGGTGGCGACGGCCTCTTGGAGGGAGGGTCCGCCCTCCTGGGCGGCTGCCGCGGGGGCGAGCAGAGGGAGGCCGGCGAGCAGGCCGACGAGGAGCAAACGGCGCGAGGATGACATGGATTCGGTCGGGGTTGCGAGGATCGGGTGGCGGACAGCGGGCGCTACGTCACAGGTTACGCGCCGTTGGGCAAGTCGGGGGTCCTAGCGCAAGCAGCCGCCCGCTTTTCCCAATAAGGTGCCCTCATGTCCGGCACCCCTCCGCCCGCCGCTCCCCAGCCCCGCCGCCGGCGCCGCTGGAAGATCCTGCTGGGCTTGGCGGCGCTCGGCCTGGTCGTTGTCTTTGGCCCGATCGCGGCCGCGCCGCTGGTGAAGGCCCGGATCGTGGCCGAGATCAACCGCGACATCGACGGCTACCTCGAGCTCGGCGAGCTCAGCCTCAACCCCTTCGGCGGCATCGGCGTGACCGGATTCCGGCTGTTGGACGAGGCCGGCCAGCCGGTGGTCCTGGCGCGGCGGGCTTGGGCGGACACCAGCCTGCTGAGCCTGCTCGCCGGCCGCCTGGAGGGCTTCGTGGAGATCGAGGGCGTGGAGATCCACCTGCGGCCGGAGCACGCCGCGGACCTGCGCCTGGACCCGCAGGAGCTGGCGCGGGCCGGCGGCCGCACCGGCCGCAGCGCCGGGCGCGTCCACCTCCACGACTACCCCGAGGTCCGCGGCACCATCGAGGTCCGCGACAGCCGGCTCGTGGTCCACGACGGCGCTGGTCATCTCAGCGTCCTCGACCTGAAGCTCGGCGCGGTGGTCGACGGCCTGGATTCGCCGGCCTACGTCAGCGCCTTGCTGGCGACTCGCGACGAGCACGGCAGCACGGGTTCGATGATTCTCGGCGGCGAGCTGCAGCTCTCCGACGGCAGCCACATCGACGCCGACACCCTCGAGGCCTCCCTGCGGCTCGACCTGGAGCGGCTGGACCTCTCGGCGCTGGCGGGCTGGTTCGAGCCCGACCCCTCGTGGGAGGGTCTGGCGGGCCTCGCCGACGGCTGGATCCAGCTCGACAAGCGCCGCGGGGACGCGGTCCGGCTCGAAGCCGACCTCGCGGTCGAGCGGCTGCGCTCGCTGGAGTTTCAGAGCGACGGGCTGAAGCTGACCGCCGTGGCGGAGCGCCTCGCGGAAGGGGAGCGGGAGCAGCGCCGCCCGGCCAATCTGCTGCGGCTCCAACTCGCCGGCCTCGAAGCTCGCGAGGGCCTCGGACCGCTGCTGCGGCGCGTCCACCCGATGTTCGCCGGCCGCGCCGGCGCCGGCGCCGCGCTGCCCGGCTCCATGGACCTCGACCTGGAGCTGGCCTTCCCGGCGCCGCTCTCCGGCGGCGGCGAGGCCCCGCTGGCGCCCTTGCGCGGCCACGGCGAGCTGCGCCTGGCGGCCGCCTCCTTGAGCGGCTCGCCCTTCCTGATCGAGATGCTGGATCTCGCTGGCGCCGGCGAGCAGGCGGCCCTCGGCCTGACGCCGCTGCGCTTCGTCGTCACCGGGGACCGCCTGCGCTACGCCGAGCCCTGGGCGGTGCAGATCGGGGACCGCCGGACCCGCTTCCAAGGCGAGGTGGGCGCGGACGGCGCCCTGGCGCTGGAGTGGCTGGTGCCAGTCGACGCCGCGCTCGCCAGCCGCCACTTCGCTCTCCGGGGCCGCGACGGCGAGGTCGTGGTGATCCCGGTCACCGGCACGCTGGAGCGGCCGCAGCTGGACTGGGCCGGCGCCGCGGACGGTTCCGGTCTGACGGTGCCGCTGGAGCCGGTCTCGCCTGGGGAGGGCGGCTAGACAACCCACTCCGGCCGAGGGTGTCCCAGCCGGCTCATCCTCTGTCGAACAACTGCTGGCCGAGCTCGCGGAAGCGCCCGAAGGCCTCGTGGTAGGCGTCGCGGGCCTCCGGAGATGGCGTGACGGTCTCGTCGAGCAGCGGCACCCGCTGGGCTTCGACGAAGGCCGCGACCGGCTGCTTGGACCAGACCGCGGCGGCCTGCAGGGCGGCGCCGAGGGCGGCGGACTCCGGCTCGGCCGGGAAGCGCAGCGGCAGCTGGAAGGCGTCGGCGAGGATGCGCCGCCAGACCGGGTTGCGGGAGGCGCCGCCGACCAGGCGCAGCTCGTCGGCGTCGACGCCGAAGCGGCGCAGGCGTTCGTGGCCGAGCAGCAGGGCGAAGCTGGCGCCTTCCATGGCGGCGCGGAAGAGCGGGCCGGGGCGCATGCCGCCGGGGCGCAGGCCGTGCAGCACGCCGTTGGCGTGGGGCCAGTCGGGGGAGCGCTCGCCGGCGAGATAGGGCAGGAAGCTGAGGCCGTCGGCGCCGGCGGGAGTCGCCGCGGCGAGCTCGGTGAGCTGGTCGAGCGGCAGGCCGAAGGCGGCGCGGACCTCCTCGGTCACCGTGGTGCAGTTCATCGTGCACAAGAGCGGCAGCCAGGCGCCGGTGGCGTCGCAGAAGGGGGCGATCAAGCCTTCGGGGTCGATCACCGGCCGCGCCGCGCGCGCGAACAGGGTGCCGCTGGTGCCCAGGCTCATGACCAGGACGCCTTCGCGCACGGCGCCGGCGCCGAGGGCGCTCATCATGTTGTCGCCGCTGCCGGGCGCGATCAGTAAATCCTCGGGCAGGCCGAGGCGGGCGGCGAGCTCGGGGCGGACCCGGCCGAGCGGCTCGTCGGGGCCGATCAGCGGCGGCAGCTTGGCGAGCAGGCCGTCGTCGATGGCGGCGGCGGCGCGGGCGTCCCACTCGCGGCGCTCGGGGTCGAAGTAGCCGGTGCCGCTGGCGTCGCCGGCCTCGGCCGCGGTGACGCCGCTGAAGTGGCGGTTGAGGTAGTCGTGCGGCAGCAGCGCGGTGTGCAGCCGGGCGAAGTGCTCGGGTTCGCGGCGCTTCAGCCACAGCAGCTTCGAGGCGGTGTAGCCGGCGGGAAGCGGCCGGCCGAGTTCCTGCGCCAGTTCGGCGGCCTCGGCCGCGGTCGAGGTGTCGCACCAGAGCTTGGCCGGGCGGATGACCTCGCCCGCCTCGTCGAGCACGACGCAGCCGTGCTGCTGGCCGGAGACGGCCAGGCCGCGGATGGCCGAGGCGTCGACCGCGGGGTCGGCCAGGGCCTGGGCGATCGCGGCTTCCACGCCCTCGACCCAGGTGTAGGGGTGCTGCTCGGCCTCGCCGGCTTCGCGCGCCGGCAGCAGGCCGTAGGAGGCGGCGCCGCGGCCGACCACCAGGCCGGCTTCGGCGTCGTAGACCAGCGCCTTTGCGCCTTGGGTGCCGGCATCGAGTCCGAGGAACAGAGCCATGGCAGGATGTTAGGCGTGCCCGAGCCCGCGACGCCGCCCATCCGCCTCATCTCCGGCGGCCAGACCGGCGCCGACCGCGCCGCGCTGGACTTGGCGCTGGAGTTCGGCTTGCCGAGCGACGGCTGGTGTCCGCGCGGTCGGCTGGCCGAGGACGGGCGCATCGGCGCGCGCTACCCGCTGCGCGAGACCGAGAGCGCCGACTCCGCCGCGCGCACCGAGCGCAACCTGCTCGCGGCCGACGCGACGCTGATCTTCACCACCGCCGGTCCGCCGTTGGCCGGCGGCACCGCTCTGACCGCGGAGCTAGCGGCGCGGCATGGCAAGCCTTGTCTGGTCGTCAGCGGAACGGAGGATCCCGCCGCCGCCGCGTCCCTCGTCCGCGCCTTCCTCGCCGAACACGCCGTCCGCACCCTCAACGTCGCCGGCCCGCGCGCCAGCGGTGAGCCGGAGGTGGGGGAGTTGGTGAGGCGCACCCTGATCGCCGCCCTCGGCCTGAAGGAGCAGGTGCAGTGGTCGCTGTGGCTGCTGCCGGCCGAGCCCGCCGCCACGCGGCTGCGCCAGTTCATTGCGGAACTGGCGGAAGCTAACCCGCCGGCGATCCCGTTCGATCCCCACCTGACCCTCGCCTCATTCCCGAAGGGGGTGTCCTCCGCCGCCGCCGGGGCTCACGGCTCCGAGCTGGCCCAGGTCCTCGAGACCGTCGCCGTGCCGCGGATCACCCTGCACGGAGGTCTCGCCGAGCGGGGAGCTCGCCTCGCCAAGAGCCTGACCCTTCCCTTCCCGCAGGACCCTATGCTCGATCGGTTGGCGGAGGGCGCTGGGGCGGCGCTCGGTTTGTCGCTTGGGCCCGTGCTCGAGCCCCACCTCAGCCTGGCCTACGGAGAGGTGGGCGCACTTCCTCTCGCCCTGCCAGACGCGCCGATCCACTTCGACCGCCTCTGCCTCGCCAGGACTTCTCGGCCCTTCCACCGCCCGGGCCAGGTTGCGGGTTGGCGGATGTTCTGGGCGAGCTAGTTGCGCACGCCTAGCAGGTGCTCCATCGCCAGCTGGTCGAGGCGCTCGTAGCGCTTGCCGGTGGCCGCTAGGGCCTCGGGGTCGAGCTCGAGCGCGGCGAGGGCGCCGGCGTTGGCGGCGGAGTAGCCCTGCAGCAGCGGCGCCACCCCGTCGGGATCGGCGTGGCTGGCGGCGAGGATCTGCTGCACCTCGGCGTCCTGGTCGAAGGCCTTGGCGCGCGCCGCCAGGATCTTGTAGGTGCGCATGCAGCCGGTGGCGAAGTCCCAGACGCCGTCCTCGTCCTCGCTGCGGTAGGCGTGGGCGTCGAAGTGCAGCGGGCCGGTGTAGGCGGGGCGGCCGCCGGTGCCCTCGAGCAGCCGCACCAGGAAGAAGGCGCCCTTGGCGTCCTCGGAGCCGAAGCGCAGGTCCTGGTCGTAGCGGCCGATCTTCTGGCCGTTGAGATCGATGTGGAACAGCTTGCCGCACTCCATGGCCTGGGCCACGGCGTGCACCATGCTCAGCCCGGGCATGTTCTCGTGCGCGACCTCGGGGTTGACGCCGCACATGGCGGAGTGCTCCAGGGTCTCGATGAAGTGCAGCATGTGGCCGGTGGTGGCCAGGTAGATGTCGCCGCGCGGCTCGTTGGGCTTGGCTTCCAACGCGAAGCGCAGGTCCCATCCCTGGTCCTTGGTCCAGGCGCACAGGAAGTCCAGGCACTCGCGGTACCAGCCGATGGCGTCGCGGCAGTCGCGCGCGGCGTCGGTCTCGACCCCCTCCCGGCCGCCCCAGAACACCACCGTGCTCGCGCCCAGCTCCACCCCGAGCTCGATCCCGGCCATGGCCTTGCGCACCGCGTAGGCCCGCACCTTCGGGTCGCTGGCGGTGAAGGCGCCGTCGCGGAAGACCGGGTGGCTGAACAGGTTGGTGGTGGCCATCGGCACCTTCAAGCCGGTGTCCGCCAGCCCCTCTTTGAAGTCGGCCACGATCTGGTCGCGCTCGGCGGCGCTGGCGCCGAAGGGCACCAGGTCGTTGTCGTGCAGGTTGACGCCGTGGGCGCCGGCCGCGGCCAGCTTGTCGAGGATCCGCCGCACCGGGATCTTGGCCCGCACCGGCCCGCCGAAGGGGTCGGCGCCGGGGTTGCCGACGGTCCAGAGCCCGAAGGTGAAGCGGTCGGCGGAGGTAGGGTCGAAGGCGTCGTGCATCAGAGTTGCTCCGCCTTGTAGCCGCCGGAGCGCCGGTCGTTGAGGTAGAGCAAGCCGAAGACCACGATCAGGCCGACCGGGATCCAGGCGACGGTCGCCAGCGTCTCAGCCGCGCCGATGGCCTCGTTGCCGTCGGCGGCGGCGATGTTCGCGTCATACCAGCTGCCCATCAGCGGCAGGGTGAAGGAGGTCGCCAGCATGCCCATGCCGCCCATCGCCGACAGGCCGACGGCCCCCGTCTTCGGCAGCCGCTCCGACACCACCCCGAGCATGGTCGGCCAGAAGTAGCAGACGCCGACCGCGAACACGGTCGCGGCGCCGTAGGTCATGACGTTGCCCTCGGCCTGGCTGAGGGCGAACAGCCCCAGGGCGCTGAAGATGGCCGAGAAGGTCAGCATGCCGGTGGGGGAGAGCTTGTGCACCACCGGGCCGGCGAACTGGCGGCCGACGGCCATCAAGCCGGTGATCCACACCAGCACCAGGATGCCGCTGACGCCGGTGGCCTCGAGCATCTTCGGGATCCACTGGCCGGGGCCGAGCTCGGTCGAGGCGGTGAAGGCCATCGCGGCGAGCATGAGCAGGAACAGCGGCCGTGCGCACTCGGCGAACATCTCGCCCATGGTGACGCCGCTGGCGGCGCGCTCGGTCTGCGGGAACTCCTTGCCCAGGAACAGGAAGCCGTAGACCAGCGTCGGCAGCAGCATGGTCGCCATCTTGGCTTGGTAGCCGAGCTCGGCGTTCGTGAGCGCGAAGGCGAGCAGGCCGCCGATGACGATGCCTCCCGGGAACCAGACGTGGAACTGGTTGAGCTTCTTGGTCTTCTCCTCGGGATAGACGGTCGCGATCAGCGGGTTGCAGGCCGCCTCGACGAAGCCGTTGGCGAGCCCGATCAGCAGCGTGCCGGCGTAGAGGGTGCCGAAGCCGCTAGCGAAGATCGTCAGGCCGATGCCGGCGAGGTGGCCGAGGAAGGCGAAGGCCAGCAGCCGTCCCATGCCGAGCACGTCGCACAAGGGGCCGCCGATCACCATCGCCAGGGTGAAGCCCCAGAAGGCGGTGCCGGCGATCCAGCCGAGCTGTTCGTTGTCGAGCGAGAAGACGGTCTCGAGCTCGCCCATGATGTCGCCGCGAATCGCGAAGCTCATCGCGGTCACCACCAGGGCGATACAGGAGGCCAGGAAGAAGCGGGACCGGGGGGAAGTCACGCCGCAACGATAGCGGCGGCGCTCGGCCCCGGATCAGGGCTTTGGCAGTTCCTCGCCGCCGAACACCCGGAGCGCTTCGGGCGGCCCGGAGGGGTCGCGGCCGAGGATCTTCGCTGCGCGACCGGCGAGCAGGCCGCCGACCTCGTGCTCCTCGTCGACGACCACCTCCGCTCCCGCGCGCGCCAAGTCCTCTCGGTGCAGGTGGTAGCGGGCACGGGCGACGACCCTCGCTCCAGGAGCGAGAGCCCGGATCAAGGACACCACCTCCACCGCCTGGCGCGGGTCCGGGACGGTGACCACCGCGACCGCGAAGGAGGCGACCTCGAGGTGCGCGAGCACCTCCGCCTGCCTGGCGTCTCCGAGGTGGGGATGGGCGCCGAGGCGGCGGGCCAGCTCGGCGGCGGCCGGGTTCAGGTCGAGCACGTGCACCTCGTGGTCGTCCCCCGCGAGGGTCGCGGTGACCGCTTGACCAGCCGGACCGAGGCCGACGACCAGCGCCCGCGTACCGGCCGGCGGCGCCGGCGGCTGCGGCCGGGCGACGCCGCCGCGGACCGCGATGCGGCGGGCCAGTCCAGGGGCGGTGGCCACCAAGCTCGGCGTCAGGAACAGGCTGGCGATGGTGGCCGAGACCACGAGGTGGAAGCTGCGCTCCCCGAACAGGCCGTCCCGCGCGACTTCGGCCAGCACGAAGGAGAACTCGCCGATCTGGGCCAGCCCGACCCCGGCGCCGGCGGCCGAGGCGAAGCCCACTCCGGCCAGCCGGAGCGCGCCGGCGGCCAGCAGCGCCTTGCCGACCACCACCGCGGCGACCACGCCGAGCACTTCGGGCAGGTGGGCGAGCACCCAGCCCGGGTCGCCGAGCATGCCGATCGAACCGAAGAACAGCGTCGCCAGCAGCGCTCGCAGCGCGCCGACGTCGGCCCGGACCTGGGTGGCGAAGGGGGACTCGCCGAGCACCACCCCGGCGAGGAAGGCGCCCAGGGCCGGCGACAAGCCGGCAGCGTGGGCGGCCCAGGTGGCGCCGAGGCCGGTGCCGACCGCGAGCAGCACCGGCAGGTCGCGGTTGGCGCGCAGCGCTTGGCTTCCGAGCAGCGGCGGCAGGACCTTGCGCAGCAACAGCAGCAGGACGCCGACTAGCAGGGCGGCCAGCACCAGCGATCGGGCCAGCGCCAGCGCCGCGGCGCCGGGGCCGCCCTCGCCCTTCAGCAACTCCAGCACCAGGACCAGGGGAACGATCGCGGCATCCTGGAACAGCAGCACGCTCACGGCGGCGCGGCCGTGCGGGCTCTCCAGCTCGGCGCGGCTGCCCAGCAGGCGCATCACGACGGCGGTACTGGACGGCGCGATCACGACGCCCAGCGCCACGGCGGCCGCGACGGGCAGGCCGAGGGCCAGTCCGACCGCAGTGCCCGCCGCCGCCGTGGCGATGACCTGGAGCGAGCCGCCCACCAACACGGGGCGGCCGAGCGAGCGGAAGCGCGCGAAGGAGAATTCGAGGCCGATGGCGAAGAGCAAGAGGGCGACCCCGAGCTCCGCCAGCAACTCGACCTCGGCGCTGTCCGTCACCAGGGCGAAGCCGTGCGGGCCGAGCAGCGTTCCTGCCAGCAGGTAGCCGACCAGCGCGTGCTGCCGCAGGCGCTCGGCCAGGGCGCCCAGGAACAGGCAGCCGGCGAGCAGTAGCAGCAGGTGGAGGAGCGTGTCCCATCCGTCGGGAATCCCGGACACGGCGAAGGGGGCGAGGGCGAGCATGGCGGACGGGCGCTTCCTACCGACGCAGGATAGCTGCAGAGCGGCCAACCCCGAGGGCCCGGAGCCGGCCGCGTAATGTAGATTGGGAGGAGGGCGAATTGCCGCTCCTTTCCTCGCCATGATCCTACGCCGCTCGCTTATCCCTTTCTTCTCGTCGGTCCTCCTCCTCGGCTCCCTCAGCGCCCAGGCGGTCGGCGGCTACTGGACCGCGGAATGGGAGGTCGCCGGATATCGGGCCTTCCGGAGCTGTGAGGACTTGAACGGAGACGGAGTCCGGGATCTGCTCCACACCAACCCATGGCGGCAAGAGATGATGGCGGTGCATGGCGTCACGGGCGGGACCCTCTGGTCCCGACCCACGCCCCTGTGGGCCCTGGACTCGGTCTGCGTCGGCGACGTCACCGGAGACGGGATCCCGGACGTCGTCACTGGCGTGGGCGATCCCCTGGCGGCCGCCCTGGGCACGGTCGAGCTCCGGTCTGGTGATACCGGGGCGCTGCACCGATCGACCTGGGTGCCCGGGACCACCAACATCGGCCGCCAGCTCGAAGCCGCCGGGGACGTCGACCAGGATGGCATCCCCGACTACCTGGCGATGGAGGACACCCGCGCCTTCATCCTGTCGGGCGCGGATGACAGCATCCTGAGGATCCACGGTTCCTACCAGGAGGTCCTGGCCACTTCGATCGGGGACCTGGACGGGGACGGCATCCGGGAGTACCTCTTGCGCGATCCGACCGGCGCCGGGCTGGTCGAACTCTACTCCGGAGCCAGCGGCGCCGTGCTCCGGAGCCACAGCGGCCCCGAAGCCGGATACGGCCACACCGCCGTTGGCATCACCGACCTGGACGCGGACGGCGTGCCCGACTACCTCATCGCCGCCCCGGTCTGGAGCCTTCCCGGTCGGAGCCGGGTCACCGCCCACTCCGGGGCCACCGGCGCCGCCATCTGGGAGCACCAGCCGGCCGATCCGGTCATGGAGGCCGGCCGCCAGATGGCCGTCGTCGATGACCTCGACCAGGACGGCTTCCCGGAGATCGCCATCTCCGACAACCAGCTGGCCCGTCACGGCAACCACCGGGTCGGTTTGATCGAGATCCTCTCCGGGCGGACGGGAGAGGTCGCCATGCACCTCTACGGCAAGCCCTACTTCTGGGGAATGGGCGGCTGGCTGGCCGATCACGACGACCTGAACGGCGACGGCGTGCGGGAGCTCGTCATCGGCTGGACCAGGGACCGGGAGGGCCACGGCGATCCGCAGACCAGCATCTTCAGCTTCCGCCCCGGCTTGATCGCCGATGTCCACCAGGTCTCGGCCTCCGCCGGCGGTGCGGTGAACTTCGAGGTCGACTTCGGGGTCGACGAGGGAGGGAAGGACTACCTCATCCGGGTCTCGGGGAGCGGTAAGGGGCCGATCGTGGCCGGCGGCGTCGCGGTGCCGCTGACGGCGGACGCCTTGTTCTGGTGGCACGTGCAGCAGGGCAGCCTGCCCTATTTCCCAGGCGATGTCGGCACCTTGAATTGGTCGGGGAAGGCGACCGCGGTCCTCCAACTCGCGCCCGGCGCGGCGGCGTCCCTGGTGGGGAGCAACCTCTCCTTCGCGGCCCTCAGCCACGACGGCGGCAGCAAGGGCCGCATGGCTTCGGTGGCGGTCACGGTGGCCGTTCTGCCCTGACCGATCATCCCTAGACGGCTTCGGCGGGCGGATCCACAATCCACCCGCCATGAAGACCATCAAGGGCCCCGCGATCTTCCTCGCCCAGTACATGGGCGACGAGCCTCCCTTCAACGACATCGAGACCGCGGCGGCCTGGGCGGCCGACCTGGGTTTCGAGGGCCTGCAGATCCCGACCTGGGATCCGCGCGCCATCGACCTGGAGCAGGCGGCGGCCTCGCAGGCCTACTGCGACGACTGGCGCGCCAAGCTCGAGAACCACAGGATCCAGCCGACCGAGCTGTCGACTCACCTGCAGGGGCAGCTGGTGGCGGCGCACCCGGCCTACGACGAGCTCTTCGACGGCTTCGCCCCCGAGGCGGTGCGTGGCAACGGCGCCGCCCGCACCGAGTGGGCGGTCGACCAGGTGAAGAAGTGCCTGACCGCGTCGAAGAACCTCGGCCTGGACGCCATGGCCACCTTCAGCGGCGCGCTCGCCTGGCCCTACCTGTACCCGTGGCCGCAGCGGCCGGCCGGGCTGGTGGAGGAGGCCTTCGCCGAGCTGGCCAAGCGCTGGCTGCCGATCCTCGACCACGCCGAGGACTGCGGCGTGGATTGCGCCTACGAGATCCACCCCGGCGAGGACCTGCACGACGGCGTCACCTGGGAGCGCTTCCGCGAGGCCACTGGCGACCACGCCCGCGCCGAGATCCTCTACGACCCGAGCCACTTCATCCTGCAGCAGCTCGACTACCTCGACTTCCTCGACATCTACCACGAGCACGTCAAGGTCTTCCACGTCAAGGACGCCGAGTACGTGCCGAACGGCCGCTGCGGCGTCTACGGCGGCTACCTGCCGTGGGGCGACCGGCCGGGGCGCTTCCGCTCGATCGGCGACGGCCAGATCGACTGGACCGCGGTCTTCACCAAGATGGCGAAGTACGACTTCCCCGGCTGGGCGGTCCTCGAGTGGGAGTGCGCCTACAAGGACAACCTGGTCGGCGCGCAGGAAGGGGCGGACTACATCCGCGCCAGCATCATCGAGGTCGCCAAGGTGGCCTTCGACGACTTCGCCGCCTCCGGGGCGGACAAGGCCGCCAACCGCCGCATCCTGGGGCTGGACTGATGGCTCCGCTCAAGATGGGCATGGTCGGCGGCGGCCCCGGCGCCTTCATCGGCGCGGTGCACCGCCTGTGCCTGGCGATGGACGGCGAGTTCGAGCTGGTGGCCGGCGCCTTCAGCTCCGACGCCGACAAGAGCCGCGAGACCGGCGCCGAGCTGGGGCTGAATCCGGCGCGAGTCTATGGCTCGTGGCAGGAGATGGCGGAGGCCGAGGCCGCCCTGCCCGAGGGCGAGCGCATCGACTGCGTCTCGATCGTGACGCCCAACCACGTCCACCACGGGCCGACCATCGAATTCCTGCGGCGCGGCTTCCACGTCGTCTGCGACAAGCCGCTGACGATCTCGAGCGAGCTGGCGGAGCAGATGCGGGCCGCCGTCGCCGCCAGCGGCAAGGTCTTCGCCCTGACCCACAACTACACCTGCTACCCGATGATCCGCGAAGCGCGCGAGCTGGTGCGCGGCGGAGCCATCGGCCAGGTGCGCAAGGTCTACGCCGAGTACCTGCAGGGCTGGCTGGCCGACAAGCTCGAGGAAACCGGCCAGAAGCAGGCCGGCTGGCGCACCGACCCGGCGCGCAGCGGCCCCGGCGGCAGCCTCGGCGACATCGGCACCCACGCCTTCAACCTGCTCGAGCACATCACCGGCGCCCGCGTGTCCCGCCTGATGGGCCAGCGCACCGCCTTCATCGAGGGCCGCCCCGTCGACGACGACGCCCAGGTGCTGTTCGAGCTCGACAACGGCGCCAACGGCACCCTGGCCTGCTCCCAGGTCTGCGTCGGCCGCGAGAACGGCCTGCGGCTGCGCGTCTTCGGCACCGAGGGCGCGATCGAGTGGGACCAGGAGCACCCGAACGACCTGCTGGTGCGCTGGAAGGACCGGCCGGCGGAGGTGCGCCGCACCGGCAACGGCTACCTCGGCGAGTCCGCCCAATCGCTCGGCCGCATCCCGCCCGGCCACCCCGAGGGTTACCTCGAGGGTTTCGCCAACCTCTACCGCGCCGCCGCCCGCGCCATCCGCGGCGAGGCCGACCTCGACGACGCCTACCCGACCGTCGACGACGGCTGTCGCGGCGTCCGCTTCATCGAGAAGGTGATCGAGTCCAGCGAGGCCAAGGCCTGGGTGGACTTCGAGCCGTCACCGTGATCCGCTGGCTCCGCGCGCCGCTGCTCGCCGCCAGCCTGGCGGCGCTGCTGCCGAGCTGCGTGGTGCCGATCGTCCAGCCCGCGGGCACGACCGAGCTGGTCCTCGAGGGCTTCCCTGCTGGCGCCGAGCGGGTCGAGGCGTTCACGGCCGAGGGCCTCAGGCTGCGCGGGGTCTACGTGCCGGCCGGCGCCGGCGCTCCCTTGGTGCTCCACCTCCTGCCCTCGGAGGCCTCGGTGACCACCGGCCTGCCGCGGATGGCCGGCTGGCCCCAGACCCTCGAGGTCTTGCAGCGGATGGGCTTCGCTTCGCTGGCCCTGGACTACCGCGGCGTCGGCGCCTCCGAAGGCGACCTCGACCCGACCGCCTTGCCCGAAGACGGCGCCACGATGTGGGACGAGGCGCTGCGTCGGACCGGCGGCGACCCCGGCCGGGTGGTCGTGCGCGCGGCCTCCCTCGGCACCATCCCGGCCGCGGCGCTGCTCGAGCGGGGAAGGGCGCCGCGCGGCTGGATCCTCTACGCCCCGATCCGGTCGGAGAGCATCGCCAGCCACGCCCCGCGCGCCCGTCACGGGTCGGCGCTCGGCCTCTTCATCGGTCTGTTCCTGAAGCGGCCGACCGAGGTCGACCTGGTCGAGGCCTTGCGGAGCTCGGCGGTGCCGGTCCTGATGGTCGCCGCGCGCGAGGACCCTTACCTCCCCGAGGAGGAGCGGGAGATGCTGTTCGCCGTCGCCGAAGGCCGCGGCCAGCCCGCCCTGCTCTACGACGGCGACCACAGCCAGCTGGTCGCCCGCGCCTACTGCTTCGCGTGGGGGGAGCTCTCCGGCGGCGTGGTCCAGGAGCTGCTCGAGGCGGAGCGCGCCTTCCTCGCCGGCCTCGACTTCGGTCTCGCTGCGACTCCGCCGGCCCCAGACGAAGGGGATCCACGGTGAGCTTCGACTTCCGCACCGACTACTGGGACGACCTGCACGCGCGCGCGGAGTTCCAGGGCTTCATCCGCCGCATCCACGGCCTCGACTTTCAGCTCTGGGAGCAGATGGGCTGCTGGGACCGGCTCTACCGGCCCTTCTCCTACTTCGAGGGCGACCGCCTGGTCGCCAGCACCTGCCTCTACTCGATGGACATGATGGTGCGCGGCCAGCGCCGCAAGGTGGCCCAGATCTCCGGCGTCGGCACGCTGCCGGAGTATCGCCGACGTGGCCTGAACCGGCGCTTGACCGAACGGGCCCTCGCGTGGGCCCAGCCCGGCCACGACTTCGTGTTCCTGTTCGCCGACGAGGAGGCCTTCCCCTTCTACGCCGCGACCGGCTTCCGCCCCGTGGAGGAACGGCAGCCGCGGATCCTCGCTCCGGCGGTCCCGCCTCGGCCGGGGCTGCAACCGGTCGACGCCACCGACCCGGCGCAGTTGGCCGCCTTGCGCCGCACGGCCGGGCGGCGCAAGGCGGTCTCCGACCAGTTGGGCGTCTTCAACGTCGAATTGCTGCTCTTCCACGCCCTCTACCCGCTCCGGGGCAACCTCTGCTTCGTGCCCGAGTTGGATCTCTACGTCGCCTACTCACGGGACGCGGCGGGCGTCCGAGTCTTCGACTTGATCGGCGAGCGGATGCCGACCTTCGAGGAGCTGTGGCCGTTCCTGAGCCGCGACGTCGAGGAAGCGGTGGACTTCCAGTTCCTGCCCGACCAGCTCGGGCTCGGCCCGGTCGAGTGGCTGCCCGTGGAGGGCAACGGCGCCCATCTGATGGGGGAGTTCCCGTTGGAGGGGCAGCCCTTCCTCTTCCCCTTCACCGCCCACGCCTAGACGGATTAGGGGTCGAGGGTCAGCGTTACGGCCTGGCTGACGAAGCGCTCTGCGCCGCGCTCGGCGACGAAGGCTAGCCGGTAGCTGCGGCCGATGAGCGCCGGGTCAGTGACCAGGCCGGCCGGCAGGTCGAGGGTGGCGGTGGCGGCGCCGGCGGCGTCAAGCTGGCCGGAGAAGCCCAGGAAGGGCGGCTGGTTGGCGAGGCGCCGCACCAGGTCGGTGGCGTCGTCGAGCGGGAAGGGCAGCACGCCGCCGCCCGGCATGGGCGCGCTGCCGCCGTCCGGCGCGCCGGCCAGCAGGGCGTAGGTCGCTCCGGACCAGGCCGGACCGGCGTCGAGGCTGTACTGCACCTGGCCTCCGGCCGCCGCCGAGAGCTGGTCGCCGCTGGCGCTGAGGCTGGCGACCGCGAGCGGCGCCGTCAGCAGCTCGCGGGATCCGGAGGGCAGGGCGCGGGTCAGCCAGTAGACCTGGTTCTCGGGGTCGACTGCAGTGACGGCCATCGCGCCGCCGCTGGTGCCGAGGCCGCCCGGCAGGGGAGCGGGGGCGGACCAAGCGCCGGCACCGCGCTCGCTGGTCCAGATGCCGGGCGGACCGGCGGCGGGCTGGCGGCTGAACAGGATGCGGGTGTCACCTTCCGCCCAGGCCGGGAAGCGCTCGTCGCCGGCGTCGAGCGCGGCGAGCTTCGCGGGCGGGCCGAAGCGGCCGCCGGCGACCGGCCGGCGGGCCAGCCACAGGTCGCTGTCGCCGTCGCGGAGCGAGTGGAACAGCAGCACCAGGCCGTCGGCGCTCAGGCAGGGGCCGCCCTCGACCAGGCCGGAGTCGAGCTCGGGCAGCAGCTCGGGCGGACCGAAGTCGGAGAGGGTGTCCGGCCGCGTGGCGCGGTAGAGGCGCTGGATCGGGTCGGCCGGAGTCGTAGCCGCCAGGAACAGCTCGAGCTCGTCGGCGCTGAGGTGGAAGTCGCTCAGCTGCCAGCCGAGCAGGCCCAGACCCGGCACCCGCGCGGCGTTGTCGAAGGGCGAGGCCGGCGACGGCCGCTCCGCCCGCCACAGCCGCCGGTGGCCGCCGGCGCCATGGGCCAGGAAGTAGGCCGCCAGTCCGTCGGGCAGCAGCTGCGCCTGCAGGTCCTGGTTGCCGAAGGGCAGGCCGGGCGGCGGCGCCGGGTCGTTGGCGGGCACCGGCGCTGGCGCCGCGACCACCAATTCGTTCGGCGGCCACAAGGTCACGGCCTGCACGCCGTCGTCCACCCGCACGCGCAGCAGGTCGACCCCCGGCTGCGCGCCCGGCTGGACGTCCAGGGTGTAGGTGCCGTCCTGGTGGTCGTGCACCTGCAGCAGCTGGGCGCCGCCGGCCGAGGCAGGGTCGTGTTCGAGCGTCACCGCGTGGCCGCCGTGGCCGATCGGCAGGCCGTCGAGGTCGCTCAGGTCGACCACCAGCTGCACCGCCGGCGCGCCGCCCGCGGCGACCACCGGCTGCGATAGCCATTGCCCGCTCTGGTAGGCGTCGGGCCGGCCGGGCTGGAGCAGCTTCCAGGCGTCGTAGTCCTGGCGCAGGGTGATCATCGGGTCGGGGTCGGTGGCCTGGGCGAAGGCGACGTTGAGCGCCAGGTAGAGGTCGCCCTCGGCGCAGCCGACGGGGGTGCAGGGCTCGATCGGGTCGCCGGGGCGGCCGATGAGCAGGGTGGCGATGTGGGCCGACTTGGTGAAGCTCGGCGGCGGCGAGCCGCAGGAGGTCGGGAAGGGGACCGAGCAGGAGCAGCGGCCGTCGCCGCCGTAGCTGGCGGCGGCGTCCATGGCGAGCAGGATGCGCTCGGCCAGCGGGCCGCTGCTGTTGATCAAGGCGAGCTCGGCGGCGTCGACCACCGGCTGGCCGGTGAGCCCGTTGCCTTGGATGGCGTAGACCAGCGATCCGGTCTGGCCGGTGACGCCGCCGGCCCAGTCGCCGCAGCCGCGGCCGCTGAAGGTGACGGCGTCGCCGCGCAGCGAGACGATGCCGATCTGGCGCCAGCGCTTGAGCGAGTCGCCGTCCTTGATCTGTTGCAGGATCTCGTCGACCGGCACGCCCTGCTGCAGCAGGTTCCAGTTCAGCAGCCGGTTGACGCCGGTGGAGTCCACCGAGGACTGGTGCGCCGCCGCGCCGAAGCCGGGCACGAGCACCGGAACCGACTGGCGCAGGTCGAAGTTGGTCAAGCAGGTGGCGGTGGCCACCGCCACCTCGCCCGTCGCCAGGTCGACGACGACGATCGACCAGGTCGCGGCCAGCGGCGCGGCCGTGACCGCTGCGCACAAGAAGGCGAGGAACCAGCGCTTCAGCATGATCCCTCAAGTCTATGACCGAAAAACCCGCTCGGCGGCGATTTCATCCTCGCGGCTCGCGCTCATCGGGCCGCGCGCCGTGACCTCGCTCCCTGATCCGGAGGGTGGATTCCCGGCACTCGACATCTGGAACCAATTTGGTGCTCTGAGTAGCGGAGCGCGGCTTCGCCGCGCTTCGCTACTCAG
>CAYZXS010000006.1:46295-105318 GCA_964482495.1 uncultured Planctomycetales bacterium | reverse complement strand
GCGGAGAAGAAGAGGGCTTCTTGCTCCGTCTTTTTGCGGCGGCCCATTGCCATGGCCGTATCTTCTCAACTGGCGAATTCCGAGTCCAGGACTTTATCCACGGGCTGGTAAACCACCTCTCCTTCACCCGCAAGGGCGGTTTCTCCTACTTCAAGTGGCCGCTGTCCTCATGCAGCCAGCCTTCCTCACTCGGTCCTCGCGGACTACCAACCACCCCTCCCGCACCCCCACCGGCCGCAGAACCAGCCCCACCAGCTGCGTAACCCGCGCCCGGGACACGCCCAGGACCCGCGCCATCTCGGCGTAGCTGGCCACCCGCCCGGCCTCGATCTGCCGTTCGATCCAGACCCTCGAGGGCCGTCGTCGCCAGCGGATCGTGTCCACGGCAGGCTACCGCGTACGGCATTCCTATCTCCAGGGCTGTTCCCTTGAATATCGCACCCGTCGGCCAAGCTACTCACAAGCCAAAATCCGGTGCTTCCGTCATCCGCTGTTGTCACGCTGCGATTCTAACTCGGATTAGGCGCCGCGAGGCCATCGGAATCACGCGCTCCACCCGGGCACAAAGAGACGCGCGGATCGGGGTCGCCAGGATGTCCCGCCAGGTCAGCCTGCGCCCCACCAGACCGGCCTGCTGAGCTGGGGTTCGTACTTCCTTCCCGAAGCGCAGCGCACCGTGCGGCCGGATGAAGTTGTAGAAGCAGCGGAAGAGTTCGAGGTGCTCGGCGAGACGCTGGACCGATCGAGAGTGAGCCGCCCCCCGCCGGGTCAGGTAGGCCGAGCCCTGTCGGATCACGAGGTTAAGCCGCTCGATGAAGGAGGTGTTGAGCGTGGTGGAGTCTTCCGACCGCTCCAGAGCGGCGGCCATCTCGCGCCGAGTACCGATCACCGGGATACGGTCCACCTTCACCACGCGATCCTTGCGCCGCTGCTTGATCACTTGGCCGAAGTGGCAAAAGCTGCCGAAGACCTGGCGGATGGCGGACTTGTAGTAGCGGTAGCCGTCGGTGGCGATCAGGGGCACGGCGCCAGGAAGTGAACGAGCAGCCACATCCCGCATGACTGAGAGAGTCGTCTGGTAGCCGCGGCTCCCGACGCTCGACGTCGGCCACAGCCGGGTGGAGACCTCCATGCTCGTGTAGATCCAGGTCGGCCGGTCCTTGCCCTCGGCGAATGTCCGCATCTCGTCGGCTTGTAGTTCGAGCAGCTCGAAGCCGCGTGTGCGCTCGCTGTTGAAGATGCTGGCGACTGCAGCGGCTCTCGTCAGCCACCGCGCCACGGTGTTCCAAGACAGGCGCTCAAGGCGGCCGATGGCCGCGATGCTCAGGCCTTCCACACGCAAGGCGACCACTGCGTCGAAGGCCCGTCGCGGGTGCTGCAGGCGGTGGTAGGCCGTCCCTGTCGTCGAGCAGAAGGTCCTGCCGCAGGCCGTGCAGAGGTAGCGACGGCGCCTCCCCCGCTTCAGCCGGACGAAGGAATGGCGGCGGATGTTGCCGTGATTGAGGGCGCCCTGGAAGGCGCAGGCGGCGTTCGGGCAGGGCGGCAACGAAGTCCGACGCCTGTTCGCCGACGCTCCAGGTGACTTCGATATCCGTAGAATCGGCATCAACTCATGCTAGGCGAAGGACTTGGAGCCGCGCTCGCAACAGCGGATGACGAAAGCACCCGGTCCCGGCCTCAGCCGGCCACCCTCGCCGGCCAGGGCGGCCGGGCTTAAGATGGTGAGTTCCCCGGCGCCGAGCGCGCGCCCGGGAGGTGCGCGGACGGCGGAGACGCTGGGAGCGCCAAGCCATTCGGACCTTGCCTCCTCCTGCTGCCCCCGCCGCGCCGGCCCCGCGGAGCTCCCCCGCCCCGCGTTGATCATGCTGCGTCCCGTTCTGTTCGCGGCCGGCTTCCTGTGCCTCGTCCTGGGCGTGATCGGCACCCTGGTGCCGCTGCTGCCGACGACGCCCTTCCTGCTGCTCGCAGCCTGGTGCTTCGCCCGCAGCTCGGAGAAGTGGAGCCGCTGGCTGCTCGAGCACAAGACCATCGGCCCGGTCCTGAGCCACTGGAGCGAGCGCGGCGCGATCCGGCTCCGGGTGAAGTGGATCGCCACCGTCATGCTCGCGGTCCTGCTCGGCCACCAGCTCGCCTTCGCCGAGCACTCCTTCTGGGTCGACGTCGCGGTGGGCTGCACCGGGGCGGGCGTGATCCTGTTCCTGTGGACTCGGCCGAGCGGGCCGACGCCGGCGAGCTAACCGCCGCTCTGGAGCCGGCCGCAGGAGGGGCGGAGGCCGCGTTCCCGGCTCCCGAGGATGGCCCTATGCTGAGGAGATGAACGGTCGATCGAAGGGGTGGACGCGGGCAGCGCTCGGGATGAGCCTGTGCGCCTTGCTGGCCTCCTGCTCCCAGGAGGACTCCGGAGCGTCGGGCGCCCCCGGAGCCGCGGGCCAAGAAGCCGCCCAGACACCGGGTTCGGCCACTCCCCCGGCCGCCGCACCCGAAGCCCCGCGCAACCTGCTGGTCTTCCTGGTCGACACCCTGCGCGCCGACCGCCTCGGCTGCTACGGCAACCCGGCGCAACCCTCGCCGACCATCGACGCCTTCGCCGAGCAGGGCATCCTGTTCGAGCGCGCCTACGCGCCATCGCCGTACACCGCCACCTCGCACGCCAGCCTGTTCACCTCCCTGGCGCCTCCCGTCCACGGCGTCTGGAACAAGCTGGAGCTGGAGGACGGCAAGACCGAGATGCCGGCGCTCGCGGAGTCCGCCGTGACTTTGGCCGAGGTCTACCGCGAGGCGGGTTACCAGACCGCGGCGGTCGCCGACGGCGGCTTCCTCAGCGTCGGCCGCGGCCTCCACCAGGGCTTCGATCTGTTCGATTCGGAGACCCGCTACGCCCGCAACCGCATGGACCGGGCGCTGCGCTGGCTGAAGGAGGAGCGGGACCCGGAGCGGCCCTTCTTCCTCTTCCTCCACACCTACGAGGTCCACACGCCCTACATCCCCGCAGAGGATTCGGTCGAGCGCATGGCGCCCGGCTACGAGGGCCCGATCCGCGAGGCGGTGCGCAAGGCCCGCGAGAAATTCGACGGCGGCAAGCGGGCCGGCTCGCTGCACAAGGCCCACCGGCTCTACTTCCGCGACCTCTTCGCCGGCGAGCTGACCGCGGAGCAGATCGAGTTCGTGCGCGCCGTCTACGACGCCGAGATCCACGTCGTCGACCAGGAGTTCGCCCGCCTCTTGGCCTACCTGGAGGAGAGCGGGCTGGCCGAGGACACCGCCGTGGTCCTGACCTCCGACCACGGTGAGGAGCTCTGGGAGCACGACCGCTTCGGGCACAACCGGGTCTGGGAGGAGCAGCTCCACATTCCGCTGATGGTCCGCCTGCCGGGTGGCCCGGCCGGGGTCCGGCGCAGCGACTCGATCGACCTGATCGACCTGATGCCGACCCTGCTGGGCCTCATGGAGCTGAACGTGCCGGCGCAAGCCACCGGCGTCCAGGTCGACCTGCGCCGCGCTCCGGAGGCCCCGGTCGCGCGGGAGCACATGGCGATGGCCAACCAGCCCAAGGAGCTGGCGGCCTTCCGGCGCGGCGGCGACAAGGTGATCCTGGGCCTGGACCAGACGTCGATCTTCGACCTCGCCGCCGACCCGGACGAGCGCGAGGACCTCGCGGGCACGCCGGCCGGCCGGGCGCTGCTGGCTGAGGCCCGCGCCTTCGTGCAGCGCTACATGGAGGAGAGCCTGGACCGGCGCCAGCGCTTCGGCCTGGGGCCGGTGCTGAAGACCACCCAGTCGATGGCGGCCGAGCAGCTGGAGCAGCTCCAGGAGCTGGGCTACCTGGACGGAGACGAAGAGGACTGAGCGAGCCCTTCGATCGTGAATTATTCTTGAGGGTCGGCCGTCTCTTCGGCATCTGGGAAGAAACGGAGAATCTCCCATGTCCCTCGCCCGCCCGCTCCTCGCCGCCCTCGCCCTCCTCCTCAGCGCCGCCCTGCCGGCCCAGCAGTACACCGTGGAGGACCTCGGCACCCTCAGCGCCACGCCCACCGACCGCGTCCGCGCCACCGCCATCAACAACCGCGGCCAGATCCACGGCGAGGGCGACCGGACCGACCCCGTCGGCGGCGGCATCCAATGGCGGGCCTTCTTCTGGTCCGACGGCAACCTGGAGCGGATCGACCCGCCGCAGCACGGCGCCACCTGGAACGGCGACCTGAACGACTCCGGGGTCTGCGTCGGCCACTTCACCGACATCGGGCAGGGCCTGCCGGGCTTCCACTGGCGCGGCGGGGTCTTCACTCCCTTCACGGTCGGCAGCCAGGGGCACACCCGGCCGACGGGGATCAACGCCGAGGGAGCCCAGTCGGGCACCTACCTGTCCGACACGTCGGTCGGCGGCGTGCTCCGCTACCACGCCTACCTGCGCGACCCCAGCGGCGCGGTGATCGACCTCGGCACCCTCGGCGGCATGGACAGCGCCGCCGCCGCCGTCAACCACCGGCGGCGCGTGGTCGGCAAGGCGCGCGACTTCGGCAACCGCTACCAGGCCTACGTCTGGACGCCCGCCACCGGCATGATGGCGCAGCCCGGCGTCGGCGGCGGCTTCGCCGAGGCGCGCGACATCAACAACTTCGACCAGGCGGTCGGCGGCGCCGACAACGCCGCGGGTTTCCGCCAGCCGGTGCGGTGGGACCGGAGCGGAGTCACCCTGCTGCCGACCCTCGGCGGCGTCAGCGGCAGCGTCGCGGCCCTGAACGATCACGGCGCCGCGGTCGGCCACTCCAAGGACCTGAGCGGCCAGCGCCTGGCCACGCTCTGGCAGGGCGGCGCCCCGCTCGACCTGAACACCACCATCCCGTCGGGCACCGGCTGGGTCCTGACCGGCGCCTCCGACATCAACGAGCTCGGCGAGATCAGCGGCAACGGCCTGCTGAATGGTCTGCCCCGCGCCTTCAAGCTGACCCCGGTGCTCGCCGCCGGCAGGGTCTCCGGCTTCCAGCCCGGCTTCGCCGGCGGCCGCAACACGATGTTCGGCCTCGGCTTCTCCCCCGGCGCGACCGTCGAGGTCTACGCCGGCCGCCAAGCCGGCAGCACGGTGACCGCATGCGGCGCAGTGGTGGCCATCGGCACCGCCGCCCGGATCGCCACCCGCGTCGCCGACGCCGAGGGCAGGATCGAATTCGAGCGTTTCCTGCCCGCCAGCCTCGGCGGCCAGCAGGTCCTCTACCAGACCGTCGAGCCGGCCCGCTGCTCCGTGGGAGAGCTGCGCAGCCAGCGGCTGCAGTAACCGGCCCGCCCGGGCTGCGCGCGCCGAGGCGGAACGGCGCGTTCTCCCGGCCCAGGGACCGTGCCGGCCCGACGGCGCTATCGTGGGGACGGGTCCGAAGGGGCGCCGTTCCTCGGCGCCGCGCAGGCCCGGACCGGGTCCGGACTCCGCCGCTCTCATGCCGCCCCACCCGCCCGCGCCCGCCCCCGGGTCCCCCGAGGACTCCTCCCCCTCCGCGCGCGGCGACCGCGTCCGCGACTTGTTCCTGCGCGCCTGCGACCTGCCCGCGGAGGAGCGGCGCGCCTTCCTGGAGCGGCAGTGCGAGGACGAGCTCCGGGAGGAGGTCGAGGCCCTGCTGGGCTTCGATCACGAGCAGGGGGACACCTTCGAGACCCCGGCCCTCGGCGGCGGCCTGGACGTCTCCGCCCTCGGAGACGAGGAGGCTGACCCGGCGCCGCTCCCGGAGCGCTTCGGCCCCTACCGCGTCGAGTCCCTGCTCGGCCGCGGCGGCATGGGCGAGGTCTACCGCGCCGAGCAGGAGCAGCCGAAGCGCAAAGTGGCGCTGAAGGTGATCCAGCAGGGCCTGGCGGACGGCCGCAGCCTGCAGCGCTTCCAGCTCGAGGCCGAGATCCTCGGTCGCCTGCAGCACCCCGGCATCGCCCAGATCTTCGAGGCAGGCGTCGCCGACGGGGAGGGCGGCCCGCGGCCGTACTTCGCCCTCGAGCTGATCGACGGCCGCGAGTTGCTGGACTACGCCGACCAGGAGGGGCTGAGCGCGGCGCAGCGACTCGAGCTGCTGGCGCAGGTCGGCGACGCGGTGCACTACGCCCACCAGCGCGGGGTCATCCACCGCGACCTGAAGCCAGCCAACATCCTCGTCGACCGGACCGGCCAGCCGAAGATCCTCGACTTCGGCATCGCCCGCACCACCAGCGCCGACACCCGGGTGACCACCGTCTCGGGATCGGTTCGGCGCCTGCTCGGCACCCTGCCCTACATGAGCCCGGAGCAGGTGGCCGGCGACCCGGACGCGGTCGACACCCGCTGCGACGTCTACGCCCTGGGAGTCCTGGCCTACCAGCTCCTGGCCGGCGCGCTGCCGCTGGAGCTGAAGGACCGCAGCCTGGCCGAAGCGGCGCGGGTGGTCAGCGAGGAGGAGCCCCGGCCGCTGCGCAGCCATGACCGGGCCTTCCGCGGCGACCTGGAGACCATCGTCGCCAAGGCCATGGCCAAGGAGAAGGAGCGCCGCTACGCCTCCGCCTCGGAGCTGGCCGCCGACCTGCGCCGCTTCCTGCGCGACGAGCCGATCCAAGCCCGGCCGGCGACCACGCTCTACCAGCTGCGGAAGTTCTCGCGCCGGAACCGGCCGCTGGTGGCGGCGCTGGCCGGCGCCTTCCTCATCCTGGTGGCGGGTGTCATCACCGCCGGCCTCGGCTGGCAGAGAGCCGTGGACAACGGGGTCCTCGCGCAGGGCGAGGCCGACCGGGCGGACCGAGAGGCCGAGGCCGCCTCCGAGCGCGCCGAGCAGCTGCAGCAGGTCGCGGACTTCCAGGAGCAGCAGCTGGCGCGCATCGACGCCGAGGCGCTGGGCTGGCGGATCCGGGAGCTGGTCTTCGAGAAGGCGCGAAGCGCCGGCGCGCGGCGCAAGCTGGACGGGGCCGGCCTGGACGCCGAGGCCCTGGAGTTGGAGCGGATCCTGGCGGGCGCCGACTTCACCGGCCTAGGCACGACCGCCTTGGACGAGCACCTCTTCGCCCCCACCCTCGAGGCGCTAGCCAGCTTCGACGACCAGCCGCTGGTGCAGGCGCAGCTGCTGCAGGCCACCGCCACCGCCCTGCGGGAGCTGGGCCGACACGACCTGGCCGAGGAGCCTCTCCGACGCTGCCTGGAGTTGCGCCGCCGCGAGCTGGGCGATCGCCACGGGGACACCTTGGACGCGCTCTCGCGCGTCGGCACCAACCTGTCGCGGCGGGGGCGCTACGCCGAGGCCCAGCCGCTGCTGGAGGAGGCGTGGGAGCGGTCCAGCGCCGAGCTCGGCCCGACGACCGAGATCGCCATGACGGCCCTCAGCAACCTGGCTCAACTCCACAAGTTCTTGTCCGAGTATGACCGCGCCGAGGAGCTGATGCTGCGAGCGGACGCTCTCGCCCTGGAGGCCGGAGGCGAAGGCAGCGAAGCTTGGGCGGCGGTCAACACCAACCTCGCGAGCCTCTACCTGGCTCAGGGCAAGCTGGCGGACGCTCGGCGAGCCCAGGAGCGGGTCTTGGCCTCGATCGAGCAGACCTTCGGAGCAGGCCACGAGGAGACCCTGACCTCCCTCAACAACCTCAGCCAGATCGCCCATGACGAAGGCGAGTTCTCCGAGGCTGAGGAGTTTGCCCGCCGCGCCATCGAAGGCCGACGCCGGGCCCTGGGCGACGACCATCCGAGCACCTTGATCTCGCTCGGCAACCTCGGCCGGGCCGTCCAGGCCCAAGGGCGGCTGGAGGAGGCGCGAGCCATCTACGAAGAGGTGCTGGCCCTCAACAAGCGAGTGAACGGGCCCCTCAGCCCGGGAACGCTCGTCACCTCCAACAACCTCGCTGGCCTGCTCCAGCAGCTCGGGGACCTCCCCGCCGCGGAGCGCTACTTCCGGGAGACCATCGACGGCTGCCGGCTGGCCCTCGGCGACCAGCACGTCAACACCCTGATGACCATCGGCAGCCTGGGCGTGCTGCTACGCCGACAGGGTCGCTTGGAGGAAGCGGCACCGCTGTACGAGGAGTCCCTGGCCGGCTTCCGCGCCAGGCTGCGGCCTGGGCACCCGGCGATCTTGACCGCCACCCACAACCTCGCAGCGCTGAGGTCGGCGCAGGGCGAGCTCGAAGAAGCCGAGGCCCTCTACCGGGAGGCGCTGGCCGGGCGGCGCGCGGGGGGCGGCGACGACCACCCGGAGACCCTGAAGAGCATGAAGGGCCTGGCGATGGTCCTCCGAGAGCGCGGCAAGATGGCTGAGGCGGAGCCGCTCTTCCTCGAGGCCGTGGCCGGCAGCCGGAGGCGCCTCGGCGACGACCACGCGGACACGATGCGGGCGATCACCAGCCTGGCGGTCTTCCGCGCCAAGCAAGAGCGCTTCGAGGAAGCGGAGGCGTTGCACCGGGAGGCCCTCGCCGGGCTCCGCGCGGCTCTGGGCGAGCGGCACGCCGACACCCTGCGAGAGATGAGCAGCCTGGCCCACGTGCTCGAGGAGCTCGACCGCCTCGCCGAGGCGGAGCCGCTGCGGCGGGAGGGTGTGCGCCTCAACCTGGAGGTCTACGGCGAGGACCTCGGCACGGTCTACGCCATGGACGCGCTGGCCCGGAACCTGCACCGCCAGGACCAGCTGGCCGAAGCCTCGACCTGGATGCGCCGCGCCGCCGCCGGTTTCGACGCCCAGCTCGGCGAGGGGGAGCGAGACACCCTCAATGCCTGGCGGAACCTCGGCATCCTGCTCGAGGACCAGGAGGAGTACGCCGAGGCGATCGAGGTGGCCGAGCTGCTGCGGCTGCGCTCCGCCGGCGACGAGCAGGCGGTAGCGGACATCGACGCCTGGGTCGCAGCCACGCGGGCCAAGATGGAACAGGGTTGACCCTCCCCCCCTCCCCCGGCTAACAGTGCCTGACGGCCGGCGGGCTGGGGCCGTAGCCTGTCCAGGCGCAGGCCTCTCCCCCCATGAAGCTCCCCCACCTCCTTGGTCTCTTCCTCGGTCTCCTGGCCGCCTCCCTGCCGGCCGCGGCCCCGCAAGGCTTCGTTTCCGGTCACGCGGCGACGAAAGCGGATCTAGCGCCGGTCGACGCCGCCCTCGCCAGCGTCGACCCGGACGCCATCGAAGCCGACCTGCGCTTCCTCGCCGACGACGAGCTGCGGGGCCGCGACACCGTCTCGCCGGGCCTGCGCATCGCCGCCCGCTACCTGCGGGCGCGGCTGGATCTGCTCGGCTTCCAGCCCGGCGCCGGCGACCGCTACCTCTACGGCTATCCGCTCGAGGGCAGGCAGCTCGAGCGCGGGTCCCTGACGGCCACCCTGACCCTAGGGGGGCAGCGCCGCGAGCTGGTCCACGGCCGCGACTACCGCGCCGCCGGGCGCTGGGCGGTCACCGACCTCGAGCGCGAGGCCGGCGTCGTCTCGTGCGGCGACGGCGGCGAGGGTTTCTTCGACGCCGAGGAGCTGGACGGCTGCTGGGCGTTGTGCCGCTACTCCGGGCAGAGCCTGTGGCGGCTCTACTGGCGGGCGCAGCGCGCCGGGGCGGTGGGGCTGCTCTTGGTCAGCGATGACGACGCCGAGCTCGGGCCGGTCCTGGCTCACTTCGGCGCCGACGCCGACCGCGCCTTCAGCGAGCGGGTCAGCTGGCCGGCGAAGGAAGGCGACGGCGGCCGGCGCCGCCCGCCCTTCCCGGTGCTGGCCCTGAGCGATGAGCTCCGCGACGCCCTGCTGGCCGGCGCCCCCGCGGACGGCGGCCGCCTCGACGCTCAGCTCGCGGAGCGCCGCAGCGCCGACGAGAACCCGATCGTGGCCGAGAACGTCTGCGGCCTGTGGCCGGGCAGCGACCCGGAGCTGCGGAACGAGGTGATCCTGATCTCGGCCCACTACGACCACGTCGGCGCCTCGGGCGGGGAGATCTACAACGGCGCCGACGACAACGGCTCCGGCACCAGCGGCCTGCTGGCGCTCGCCGAGGCGCTGGTCGAGTACGGCCCGATGCGGCGCTCGGTGATGCTGATCTGGGTGTCCGGCGAGGAGAAGGGCCTGTGGGGCTCGCGGGCCTGGGCCGAGAACCCGCTGCTCCCGGACGGCATGCGCCCGATCGCCAACCTCAACATCGACATGATCGGCCGCAACGGCCCGAAGGTGCTCTACGTCACCCCGAGCCGGGAGCACGAGGGCTACAACGGCCTCACGGCGCTGATGGAGCGCTTCGCCTCCGCCGAAGGCTTCGGCAGCTTCCCCGAGGGCGAGGAGCAAGGCTACGAGGGCCTCGGCAGCGCCGACGACTACTACGGCCGCTCCGACCACGCCCAGTTCGCCAAGCTCGGCATCCCGGTCTGCTTCCTGTTCTCCGGGGTGCACGAGGACTACCACCGGCCGACCGACACCGTCGACAAGATCGACTACGACAAGATCCGCCGCGTCGTGCGGCTGGTGATCCGGGCGCTGGACGCGCTGCAGACGGACGAGCTCAACCTGAGCCTGGAGTGACCGCCCCGGCTGGTTAGCGCGCGGCCTCGGGCTCGCCGAGGTCGTTGTCCCGGACCGCCGCCAGCTTGGCGGCGAGCTGCTCCCGAAAGGCCGCGACGACCTTCGCGTAGCGGCGCTTCTCGGCGAGGTTGGTGTACTGCCCCGGGTCCTTCTCCATGTCGTAGAGCTGCAGCCCGAGCTCCCCGTCCTTCCCGTGCTGGATGTAGGCCCAGCGGTCGGTCCGGAGCAGGTAGCTCTTGTTGTTGACGCAGAAGGCGGCGTCGCGCACCGGGAAGGAGGGATCGTCGAGGGCGCGGACCAGGCTCTCGCCCTGGAGGCGGTCAGGGACCGGCAACCCGCAGAGCTCGGCGACCGTGGGGTAGAGGTCGATCAGCTCGGCGAAGGAGTCGCAGACGGCCGGCTCCTTCCCCGGAACCGCGATGATCAGCGGCACCCGCGCCGACTCCTCCATCAGGCCGACCTTCATCCAGAAGTCGTGCTCGCACAGGTGGAAGCCGTGGTCGCTGGTGAAGATGACGACGGTGCTCTGGTCCAGCCCCTCCTCGCGCAGCGTGTCGAGCACCTTGCCGACCTGGGCGTCCATGTAGGCCACCGAGGCGTAATAGGCGGCGACCGCCTTCTTCTCCTGCTCGGTGTCGAGCTGGAGGTTGCGGCTGGTCTTGTAGTTGATCCCGGCCTGGGGGATGTCGTCCCAGTCGTTCCGGACCTTCTTGGGCAGATCGATCCGCTTCCAGTCGTAGGGCTCGAAGTAGGCCCGCGGGGCGACGAAGGGCACGTGCGGGCGGACGAAACCCACCGCCAGGAAGAAGGGCTGGTCGAGCTCCTTGTAGCGCCGCAGCAGCTCGCAGGCCTTCTCGGCGGTCTTGCCGTCGGAGTGCACCAGGTCGTCGCCGTCGGCCTGGACCAGCTCCAAGGTGTTGCCGCCCTTGACCGGCTTCTCGCGGTTCCGGTTCTTCTCCAGCAGCTCGCCGTCGCCCGGCGCCTTCCACTCCGGACCTCGGCTGTTGTAGCGCTCGGCCCAGGAGCGCGGGTCGTCCTTGCCGTCGCTGCCGCGCTCGATGTCCCCGGGCACGCCCATGTGGAAGATCTTGCTCACCCGGGCCGCGTGGTAGCCGTGCTCGAGGAAGTGCTGGCTCCAGGTGGCGCGGTCGCCGATGTTCTCCCGCCCGCTGGTGTAACCCATGGTGCCAGTGGCGTGCGGGTAGTAGCCGGACATGAAGGAGGCGCGAGACGGCCCGCAGACCGGGAACTGGCAGTAGGCGCGGGTGAAGCGCGTGCCGCGGGCCGCCAAGCGGTCGATGTTCGGCGTCTGGCAGGCGTCGTTGCCGTAGCAGGACACCGCCGTCGCGCTCAGGTCGTCCGAGATCAGGAACAGGACGTTGAGCCTCGGCTCCTCCGGGGCCGGCGACTGCGCGCCGAGGAGCAGGCCGAGGGCCAGCGCGGCCCGGCTAATCACCGACCCCGGTCGCCGCCGTGAAGGCCAGGCTGCCGCCGACCACCGGCAGCTCGAGCTTGGTGGCGTCGAGGTCGACCGACAGCTTGGTGCCCGCCTTGGGCCAGAGCGTGAAGTCGCGGTCGCTGCTGAAGATCATCAGGCCGATGTGCTGGCCGACCGGGATCACCTGGTCGTCGGGCTGCAGGTCGAAGACCAGGTCGACGAATTCCCCCTTCTCGAGCGGCGCGCTCTCGCGCAGGGAGTTGCGGTTCTGCGGGTCGGCCCAGCCGCGGGTGATGATGTTGTCGTAGACCTTGCCGCCCTCCTCCCAGGGCAGCGACACCAGCCACACCGAGAGGTTGGCGGCCGGTTCGTCCGCGGCGACGCGGATGGTCAGGCGCGCGGCGCCGGAGAGGTGCAGCGGCGCCTCGAGCGCGTCGGTGACGTAGAGCAGGCGGTGCTTCGACCGATCGGCCCGGGCGAGCTTGGCGCCGGATTCGTCGACGTCGTCGACCAGGGTCTCGACGCCCTGCGCCTCGTCGGCCGGCCAGGGGTTCATCGCGCCCCAGCCCTTGCCCCCGGCGCGCGGGTGCAGCTCCACCATCTGGGCATCGGGGTGCGGGTAGTCGTCGTAGGTGGTCGGGTTGGCGCGGGAGTCGCCCTCGCGCACGATCCACGACCGCGGCAGCTGCTCGACGCCGTTGTTGACGCCGTAGAGGTAGCGGCTGAACCAGCGGTTCATCATCTCCGGGGTCGGCGGCCCGCCGTGGCCTCCTTGGTGGAAGTAGGCCATCGCCGGCACGCCCCGCTCCTTCAGCGCCAGATAGACGTCGACGCTGTGGTCCGGCATCACGTTCCAGTCGTTGAAGCCGTGCGAGATCAGCACCGCCGCCCGCACCTTGTCGAGCCGCGCCCGGTAGTTGCGGCCGTGCCAGAAGTCGTTGTAGTCGCCGGAGAGGCGGTCCATGTTGTCCGCCATCAGCTCGTCGCGCACGGTCTTGTTGCAGCTCTTGCGCCCCTTCGGGTCGCCGCTGTTGATGAAGTCGTAGAGGACGTCGATGTCCTCGCCCATGTAGCCGCCCGGGTGCCGCACCAGGCCGTTAGCGCGGTAGTAGTGGTAGTAGGAGGTGTTGGGCGCGTCCGGGATGATCGCCTCGAGGCCCTCGACCCCGGTGGTCGCCGCCGCCAGCGGCAGGGTGCCGTTGTAGGAGGTGCCGGTCATGCCGACCTTGCCGGTGGACCAGTAGGCCTGGACCACGTCGTCGCCGTCGGGGGTGGTGTAGCCGAGGGCGCGGCCGTTGAGCCAGTCGATGACCGCCTTGGGCGCCAGCTCCTCGTTCTCGCCGCCGACCGTGGGACAGCCCTGCGACAGCCCGGTGCCGGGCGAAGCCGAGTGCACCACGGCGAAGCCGCGCGGCACCCAGGTGCGGATCAGCGAGCGGGACATCAGGCCGCGCCGGTCGCGGTACCGGATGCTCGGCGCCTTGCCGCGCTTCGGCGGCTCCTTGCCCAGCTCGTGCTCCGGATCCCAGAAGAAGCCCTTGCCGTTGGCGACGCCCGAGAAGTACGGGCTGGTCTCGTAGATCACCGCGACCTTCAGCCCCTCGCTGTCGGTCTGCCCAGGCCGGGTGACGTCGACGTGCACCCGGTCCAGCTTGCCGTCGCCGTCGGAGTCGAACTCGGTCTCCACCCACAGGTCGTGCTGGATCCAGCCGCCGGTGTCCTTGAAGCCGTCGACCACCTGCGCCAGGCCGTCGACGAAGACCGGGACCGTGGGTTCGGCGGATTGGGCGGCGAGCGGCGCGGCGAGGGCGGCGAGCGCGAGACCAGGGAGCGGAAGGAAGGACAGGGGAGCAGCGGAGCGGGGCATGGCACGAAGAGGCTGCCAATAGCCTAGCCCTCGCCCCGGGCCCGCGCCCGTACCCGCCTACGCGCCCGCGGAGACGCGAGGCCAGGGCCTCAGGCCCGCCGCTTGGCCGCGACCTGCTCTGGCGTCGGCCGCCTCACGTCCCAGGCCAGGCCGAGCAGCTGCAGCAGCCGGATGCACCAGGCCTGCGGGTCGAGCTGCCACCACCGCAGCCCCTGGATCGCCGAGCTCGGGAAGGCGTGGTGGTTGTTGTGCCAGCCCTCGCCGAGGGTGACCAGCGAGACGAAGGCGTTGTTGGTGCTGCGGTCGTTGGAGCGGAAGGGCTGGCGGCCGAACAGGTGCCCGAGCGAATTGATGCTCTGGGTGGCGTTCAGGACCAGGAAGCTGCGCACCAGGCCGCCCCAGAACATCCCGCTCAGGAAGCCGCCCCAGCCGCCGCTCAGCCAGCCCCCGATCAGCCCCGGGATCAGGACGCCGAGCAGCACGATCGGGAAGTACCAGCGGCTGATCGCCGCCAGCGGCTTCTCCCGCACCAGGTCCGGCGTGTAGTTGATGGCGCAGGACAACATCTTGGGACCGCGGTACTCGTCGCCGAAGAGCCAGCCGAGCTGGGCGTGGAAGAAGCCGCGCAAGAGGCTGCCGCTCTGGTTCGGCGTGTGCGGGTCGTCCGGCTGGGCGGAGGACTGGTGATGGCGGCGGTGGATCGCCACCCAGGAGATCACCGGCCCCTCCCCCGCCATGGTGCCGAGCACCGCCAGGGTGTAGCGGGTGACCCGGTGGGTCTTGAAGGAGCCGTGGCTGAAGAGCCGGTGGAAGCCGGCGTGGACGCCGACGCTGCACAGGAGGAAGGAGACCGTCAACAGGACCAGGTCCACCGTGCTGATGCCGACGGTGAACAGCATGACGATCCCGGCGAGGGTGGCGAGACCACACAGGATCGGGAAGGACAGCGCCACCGCTTCCCAGAACCGCAGACCGTTCTTCCCCCCGGACATGATCGAGCCAATTTAGCGGCGCGCAGGTGGCCTAGACCCGCTTCCGCCTCGCTTCCTGCTTGGCCAGCTTGGCCCGGTGGTGGGCGGCGGCCTTGCGGATGGAGGGCGCCGCCAGCGGCGTCTGACAACTGGTATCGCCGTGATCGACCTCGACCGGGCCCACCCGCTTGGCCACCGCGAGGGCGGCCTCCTCGTCGACGTAGGCGCCGATGCCGATCAGGGCCGCGTTCATCGAGTACTTCACCCGGTTCTTGGCGCCGTGGATCTCGCCTTCGATGGTCTCGAGGAAGCCTTCGTAGTCGTCTGCGGTCAGGACCTCCGGAGACTCCCGGGTGATCCCCGCCAGCATCATCCATCCGGTCGAGGCGACCAGCTCCGCCTTGGCGGCCATCCACTTGCGCATCATCTTGGCCGCGACCGGACTGCGCTGGGCGAGGTTGGACAAGGCCGAGGACAGGCCGTGCCAGTCGACGTCCTTCCTCCAGGACTCCAGCGCCTTCATCGTCATCTTCGCGGGGTCCGCGATCATGGTCGCGAGCACCCGGGCGTCGAGGTTGCCGCTCTGCCAGAGCCCGAGGGCGAGCTCGTGGTCGACCTTGATCCGCCGCACCAGCTTGTTCAGGTCGCCGTACTTGACCCCGAACAGCGGCCCGGTCGCGCCGTGGCGCCGGTAGGTCTTGCGGGTCTGGGCGCTGCCGAGCGCTTCGAGCTCTTTGAGAACGTCGGTGACGGTCATGCCTCCAAGATAGGGCAAGCTGCGGATCCCGGGGGAACGCCCTGGGACGCAGAGCAGGCGCGGCAGCCCCAGGAGCTGCCGCCGGGCACCGCGGACCGGGCTACCATGGCCTCCGACGCTCCTTCCCACCCCCGCCGCCCGATCCCCGCTCCGAGCCCCGGAGATTCCCATGGCGCTGCACTCCTTCCTCCCGCTCCCTGCCCCCGCCGCGATCCCCTGCCTCCTGCTGCTCGCCGCGCCGACCGCGGCCCAGGTCGGCGGCAGCTGGGATTCCGCCCTGCAGACCCAGGGAGCCGGCAGCTTCGACCACCACGGCCAATCGGTGGCCTCGGCCGGCGACGTCGACGCCGACGGCGTCGAGGACTTCGTGGTCGGCGCGCCGAACCTGTTCGGCTACTCCGGTCGACTTGCTTACGCCGAGGTCTACTCCGGCCTCGACGGCGGCCTGCTGCTGCGCCTCGAGTCGGGTGAGCCCGGCGACGAATTCGGGGCCGCGGTCGCCGCCGCCGGCGACCTCGACGGCGACGGCCACGGGGACCTGATCGTCGGCGCCCCCAAGGCCACCGCCACCGGCCTGGTCCGCTGCGGGGTCGTCCGCGTCTACTCGGGCGCGGACGGCCAGCAGCTCTTCGAGTGGCACGCCGACCAGGCCGACTCCAGCCTGGGCACGTCGGTCGCCTGCGCCGGGGACGTCGACGGCGACGGCGTACCCGACCTGATCGCGGGCATGCCCGACTACGACCACGCCGGCCTGCCGTCGAGCGGCGCCGCGGTGGTCTGGTCCGGCGCCACCGGCCAGCAGCTGCTCCGCTTCTCCGGAGCCCACAGCTGGGGCGAGCTCGGCGCCGCAGTCTCGACCGCCGGCGACATCGACGGTGACGGCCTCGCCGACCTCTTCGTCGGGCGGCCGGCTGGCTTGGCGAGCACCGCGCGCGGCGCCGCCTTCGTCTTCGCTGGCGCCGACGGCTCGGTCCTGCGACAGTTCGTCTCTCCGCGGGTGTCCGGCAGCCTCGGCGAGAGCGTCGCCTGCCTGGACGACCTCGACGGCGACGGGGTGCCCGAGCTGCTCGCGGGCGACCCGACCGCGGACCCGCTGGGCCGCAACATGGCCGGCAGCGTCCTCCTGTTCTCCGGCGCCACCGGGGTGCTCAGCCACCGCATCGACGGCCAGAAGGCGGTCTCCTGGCTCGGCAAGTCCGCCGCGTCGGCTGGCGACCTCAACGGCGATGGCGTCGGCGACTTCGTAATCGGCGCGCCGGGCGCCGAGGTCCTGACCGGCGCCGCCTTCGTCTACTCCGGCGCCGACCTCCGGCTGCTGCGACGATTCGACGGCGTCGAGAGCGGCGACCAGCTCGGCCTGTCGGTCGGCGGCGCCGGCGCCTCGGGTCTGATCCTCGGCGTGCCCAACCGGGACCACGGCGGCCAGACCAGCGCTGGCGAGACCCAGGTGTGGAAGGCCGACCCCTTCCTGTATCCGTCCGCCGTCGCGCTCTCCGCGGCCGCCGGCGGGATGCTGGCCTACCAGCTCGACTTCCCCACCGGCGCCGGCTACGACGAGTTCAAGCTCCTGGTCTCGGCCCACGGCACGGGGCCGATCGACCTCTTCGGCCTCCAGGTGCCGCTCGGCTACGACCGCGCCCTGGTCGAGAGCTTCTTCGGCAACTACCCCTCGCAGCTGCTGGTCAGCAACGCCCAGGGCAGGCTCGACGGCAGCGGCCAGGCGGTCGCTTACCTCGGCTTCCACCCGGGCGCGATGAACCGTCTGGTCGGCTCGACGCTCTACCTGGCGGCGATCTGCGGCCCGAGCCACGGCCTCGCGGACCACAGCTCGATGGCCGTGCCGTTGATCGTGGCTCCCTGATCCGCGCCCGGGGCCGCGGCAGACGAGCGCCGCGGCCGAGGGCTCAGCCCTCCATCAAGGCGTGGATCTTGGCGCGCACCCGGTCCAACGCCGCCTGCAGTTCCTCTGCCCGGATGAGCAGCTGCCGCAGCTGCCGCTGCTCGCGCGCGTCAGGCGCTGGAGCCGCGCGGCGGCGGTAGACGTCCGACAGCGCTTCGCAGGCCGCGGCGCGGTCGGCGATCTCCCAACCGCGGTAGAGGCCGGCAGCGCTCGCGGTGAGCTCGATCAGCATGCCGGTCGTCAGCCCCTCCGAAGCAGCGGCCAAGCGCTCGGCGGCGGCGCCGGACTGCCCTAGCTCGCCCAAGTGGATGAACCGTTCGAGCAGCTCCTGGGCGTCGCCGTGGCCGGCCTCGGCGTGCGCGGCGCGCGCCAGCCGCAGCACATCGAGCCGGTCGGCGCGGTCGCTCAAGTCCAACTGGCGGGGCTGACGGTCAGCCTCTCGCTGCCGCCGCGTCTGCCGCCCTTGCTGTTCGGCGACGGCGTCCCGCTCGCGCTCCCGGGCGGCGTAGAACTCGGCCAACGCGTTGCAAGCGCCGGCGCGGCCCTCCCAGCCCCACTCGTCGTAATAGCCGGAGGCCTTCTGCAGCAGCTCGATCGTCATCCCCATCGACAGACCCTCGGAGGCCTCGGCCAGGGCCTCGGCGTCGGCACCGGCGCGCTGCATCTCGGCGAGGCGGTAGAACCGCCCCATCTGGTGCGCCCAATCCTCTCGGCCAGCGCGGTCCAGACCTTCGTAGGCGTAGCCCAGGACCTCGATTCGGCGGTCGAGCTCGTCGAGGCCCTCGCTAGGGACCGGGCGGGCGGCCTGCTCCTCGCGGCGCCGTTCCGCCTCCCCAGCCTCCCCTGCGCTTTCCTCGACACCTTCCTCCCGGAGCTGAGCGCGGTAACGAGCGGCGAGCGCGCGGCAAGCCATGGCCCGATCCTCGTTCCCCCAGTCTCGGTACTTGCGGGAAGACCAGGCCAGGTACCGGACCAGCTCCTCCTTGCTCGGTAGGTCCGCCATCGCCGCGGCCAGCGGCTCGCCGGTCTCGCCCGCCACCAGCAGCTCGCCCAGCTGCACGGCCTTCGCCAGGTCCTCCGCGCCGCGGTCGTCGCCGACCTCGGCGTGAGCGACCCGGGAGTAGCGCAGGATCTCGACGCGCCGCGCCAGGGATTCCAAGTCATCACCCGCGGGCTCCTCCTGCTCCACGCCCTCGACCGGTTCTTCGCCCTCGACCGGCTCCTCGCGCTCAGTCGGCTCCGCCGGCGGCTCCTCGGCGGGCTGATCCCAAGCGACGATCTCGTTCTCCGCGGCCGGCTCGGTGACCGGCTCGGCGGCCGGCTCGAGCTCCTCGGCGCGGGTGTCGCGGGCGCAGGCGCACAGGGTGAGGAGGACCAAGCCCTCGAGGACGCGGAAGGAGCGGAGCGAGGCGAGAGCGTTCATGGCGTATCCCTGTTCTGGCGGGACCCGGGCGAGCCGTCGGGGCCGGAGCGGACCGTCCAGGGGTCCAGATCCGCGCGCACGAACGCCTCCACTCTACCCCGGCTCGCGCAGGACGGTGGCCCCGCGCTTCGGAGAAAACCCGCCGCCGACTCAGGACGCTGCGGCTTCCAGCATGGCCTCCAGGCTAGCCGGCGGGGGCGCGTCAGGAATGTCCGCCAGGGCCGGATCGGCGGGGTCCCTGGAGCACGCCGGGAGGACCAGCGCGGCGGAGAGGGCGAGGGGGAGCAGCGTGGCGGCAGCTCGCACGGCAAAAGGCCCCGGACAGGGGACGATTCCATTCTATGGCTGCCTCCCCGCAGCGCGGGCTTCCGGAGCGATTCCGCGTTCCGTGGTAGTTTGGGGAGCTGAATTGCCGATCTAGATCCCGTCCCGACATGCCCTCCGACCGCCCCTCAATCCTCCTGGCTCTGGCCTTGGCCCTGGCCGCCGCTCCCACGCTGACCGCTCAGGTGGTGATCAACGAGTTCGCCGCCTCGAACATCGACGGCTTGCGCGACGAGGATCGGGACACGCCCGACTGGATCGAGCTGGTCAACCAGGGTCCGCTCACGGTCGACCTGGCCGGATACGGCCTCAGCGACGACCCGCTCCAGCCGCTGCGCTGGACCTTCCCGACCCTGTGGCTGCAGCCCGGCGAGCACCTGATCGTGCTGGCCTCGGGCAAGGACCGGAGGAACTGGAGCAACGAGCGCACCACGATCATCGACCACCAGGCGATCTGGCGCTACTTCGAGGGCAGCGTCGAACCGCCCAGCGGCTGGTGGCAACCGGGCTTCAACGACGCCGGCTGGCCGACCGGGCCGAGCGGCTTCGGCTACGGCGATGGCGACGACTCCACCGTGGTCAGCGAGCCGACCGTCTACATCCGGCACAGCTTCACGCTGACGCAGGCGCAGGTCGACGCCACCGTGGAGGCCTTCCTCCACGTCGATTACGACGACGCCTACGTCGCCTTCCTGAACGGCGCCGAGGTCGCCCGGGCGAACATCGGCTCCCCTGGCGACCACCCCGCCTTCGACGCCGAGGCCAACAGCCACCACGAGGCGGCGCTCTACCGCGGCAAGACGCTCGAACCGGAGTCCGCGCCCCAGCTCGCGAGCCTGCTCCAAGCCGGCGCCAACGTGCTGGCATTGCAGGTCCACAACCGCCGGCTCACGGACGGGGACCTCAGCCTGATCCCCTTCCTGACCCTCGGCAGCGCCGTGGCGAACCCGGGCGGCAGCCACCCGCCAGAGCTGGAATTCCCGGCGGTCGCCCTGCACACCAACTTCAAGCTCGACGCCGCTGGCGAGACCATCCTCCTCTCCAACCCAGCCGGCGCCGTGCTCGACCAGGTCGACACCGGGCCGATGAAGGTCGACTGGTCGCGCGGACGAGGTCCCACAGGAGGCCCGACCCTCTACCACTACCTCCAGCCGACGCCGCTGGCTCCGAACACCAATCCCGGCTTCCCGGACTTCGCCGACCCGGTGACCATGACGCCCCTCGGCGGCTGGTCCAGCGGCGCGGTCACGGTCACCCTGAGCCACGCCTCCCCCACCGCGACCATCCACTACACGACCGACTCCTCCGAGCCGCTCCCGGACGACCCGGTCTACGCCGGCCCGCTGTCGGTGAGCGGCCCGATCCAGGTGCTCCGCGCCCGCGCCTTCGAGAGCGGCAAGTGGCCCAGCGACATCGCCACGGGCACCTTCGCGGTCGGGGTGACCTCGACCATCCCCGTGTTCTCGCTGGTCACCGACCCGCCCAACCTGTGGGACCCGCAGACCGGGATCTACCACGGCAACATCTTCGGCGGCAACCACTGGAACAATTGGGAGAAACCGGTCCACGTCGAGATGTTCGAGACCAACGGCTCGGTGCCGATGAATTTTGACGCCGGGCTCAAGATCCACGGCGGCTTCTCGCGCACCTTCCCGCAGAAGAGCCTGCGGATCCTCGCCCGCGACGGCTACGGCCCGAACGAGATCGCCTACCCCTTCTTCGGACCTGAGGCGCCGCAGTCCTTCCGCCGCATCGTCCTGCGCAACGCCGGCAACGACTGGTGTGAAGGCCACATGCGCGACGGCGCCGCTCACCGCATGGTCGACGGTCTGGACCTCGAGATCATGCGCTACCAGCCGGCGCTGCTGCTCCTGAACGGCGCCTACTGGGGCGTGCACGGCATCCGTGAGCGCCAGGACCGCTACTACCTCGAGGAGCACCGCGGCGTCGACCCGGACAACATCGACCTGCTCGAGCTGAACAAGGAGGTCGTCGAGGGCGACGCGGCGCACTACCAGGCGATGATCGACTTCATCGCCGCAAACGACATGGCGGTGGAGGCGAACTACCGCCACGTCCAGACCCTGATGGAGACCGACAACTTCGCCACCTATTGCGCGGTCCAGATCTACCTGGCCAACTCCGATTGGCCGGGCAACAACATCAAGTTCTGGCGGCCGCGCACGCCGGACGGCCGGTGGCGATGGCTGCTCTACGACACCGACTTCGGCCTGGGCCTGGAGAACTCCCCTAGCCACAACACCCTCGCCTTCGCCACCAACCCGAACGGCGGCCTCTTCAACCCCTCCTGGGCCACCTTCCTGCTCCGCAATATGCTGCGCAGCCAGTTCTTCGCCCGCGAGTTCATCAACCGCTACGCCGACCTCTTGAACAGCCGCTTCCGGCCCGACGTGGCCCTGGCGACCGCGACCGAGGTCGCCCTGGAGCTGCAGCCCGAGATGGAGGCCCACCAGTCCCGGTGGAACCGGAACATCCAGCTCTGGCACCGCAACCTCGGCGAGATCCGTGACTTCACGGACCAGCGGCCGGCCCACGCCCGCGGCCACGTGCAGCAGTACTTCAACCTCGCCGGCGGCTACCAGCTCGACCTCGACGTCCAGCCCCCCGGCGCGGGCACCATCCGCCTGCGCACCGTCGAGGTGGACGGCCCCTGGAGCGGTGAGTACTTCCTCGGCGTGCCGGTCGAGCTGACGGCAGTGCCGGCGCTCGGCTACCAATTCGTCGATTGGTCGGATCCGGGCCTGCCGGCCACCGCCACGGTCGACATCGATCCGGCTGGCAACTACGCCGTGACGGCCAACTTCCAGCCCGGCGGCCCGGCGGCGGTGATCAACGAGATCAACTACAACTCCGCCGCCAGCTTCGATCCGGGGGACTGGGTCGAGCTCCACAACCACTCGGACGCGCCGCTCGACCTGTCGAACTGGAGCTTCCACGACGAGGCCGCGGCCTACGCCATCCCCGCCGGCACCGTGGTGCCGCCGCGCGGCTACCTGGTGCTGTGCAGCGACCTGGCCTCCTTCCAGGTCCTGTTCCCCGGGGTCAGCAACGCCATCGGCGACCTCGGCTTCAGCTTCAAGGGCAGCGGCGAGCTGCTGCAGCTGCGCCAGCCCGACGGCAGCCTTTTCGACGAGGTCCACTACGACGACGCTTCGCCGTGGCCGACCGAACCGGACGGCAACGGGCCGACCTTGGAGCTGAACGAGCCGCACCTGGACAACGGCCAGGGCGCCAATTGGAGCGCCTCGCTGGGGACCGGCGGCACGCCGGGCGCCAAGAACAGCGTCACTCCCTGAGGCGGCGCCGCAGGTGCTCCTCGGTGAGCGCCTCGTCGTAGCGCAAGGCGATCAGGCGCACGCCGCGCTCGCGGCAGAGCCGCGCCTTGCGCCGGTCCCGGCGCTGCAGCTCGCGCCAGGCCAGCTCGCCGCCCCAGGCCTCGACCGGGGCGAAGTGCTGCTCGCCCTGGAATTCGAAGGCCAGCTCCCGCTCCGGCAGGTAGAGGTCCAGCTCCAGCCCCGCGAGCCAGCGCGGCCGGGAGCGACGGCGCAGCGGCTCGTCCGGGAACAGCCGCGCCACGGCCTGGGCCAGGAGCGGCTCGGCGATCAGCCCTTCCCCCACCGGGGCCAGGCCGAAGTCCAGCCGCGCCAGGCTCTCGAGGTGGTTCTTGACCGCCCGCAGGCACCGCGGCGCCAGCCAGCGCAGCCGGTCGAGGCGGTCGGGCGGATCGAGGCCGTAGGGATCGGCGCGCGGCAGGTCGAGCATGGCCCGCTCCTCGGCTTCCGCCTCGGGGTAGCGGCGCGCCATCTCCTCCTCGAGCTTGGCCGTCACCCGGTGCAACCGGAGCACGATTCGGCGCAGGGGCGCCGGGCAGGCCTTCCGCCGCAGGCGCAGGCCGTCGAGGTCGAGGCCGTTGCGGTAGTAGGCCTGCTGCACGTACCAGCCGTGGCTCTGGAGGAAGCGGCCGCCGTCCTCGGGCCCGCAGAAGCGCAGGGCGGGGACCGCCCGCTGGCAGCGGTGGCAGAGGCCGTCGCCGCGCGGCAAGTCCAGCAAGACGCCGGGGTCGGTCCGCTCCAGCGAGGCTTGGACCTCCTGCCGGCGGCCGGGAGCGCGCCGCGGATCGGCGCCCTTCGCTCGGTCGTCCAGGGCGGCGAGCTCCGGCACCACCTCGGCGATCAGCGCCGCCGGGAGCTGCCACCAAGCGCGCGCCGCAGCCCCCTTGCCGCGTCGCGCGAAGCGGACCAGGCTCTCCAGAGCCGGAGTCGCGCAGGCGCACAACCAGGCGGGACCGCCCTCGGCGGCGAAGCCGAGGAAGCTGCCGTGGCGCGGCGGATAATGGACCCACGGCCGCGGCAGCGCCTCGCGGTGTCGGCTGCGGTCGGCGACCGGCGGCGGAGCGGAGGGGGGCATCGGCGCGGTCATCCTCTCCGGCGCGGCGGGGCCGCTGCAAGCGCTGGTTCGGGGCGGCGGCCTCCCGCCCGTGGCGGCGCGACGGCGCGCTAGATTGGGTCACCATGAGCGTCGACCGGACCCTGGGGATCATCGCCGAACACCGCTGCTCGGCCATTCTTCGCACGCCGCTGGCGGAGGCCGTGGAGCCGGCCATGCGCGCCGCCGTCGACGGCGGCTTCCGCGTCATCGAATTCACGCTGAACACGCCCGGCGCCCTCGAGCAGATCGCCGCCTTCGCAGCGGACCCGGGGCTGCTCGTGGGCGCCGGCACCGTGCTGGACCTGGAGCAGGCGCAGGCGGCGGTCGACGCCGGGGCCCGCTTCCTGGTGTCGCCGGTGGCCGACCCCGCGCTCATCCGCTGGTGCGCCGAGCGCGACCTGGTGTGCGTGCCCGGCACCTACACTCCGGCGGAGATGCTCGCGGCCCACCGCGCAGGCGCGCCGGTGGTGAAGCTGTTCCCCGGCCCGCCCGACGGTCCGACCTGGGTGCGCGTCTGCCGCGGGCCGCTGCCCTTCCTGCGGATCTTCCCGACCTCGGGCGTGACCGAAGAGAACGCCGCCGACTACCTGGCGGCGGGCGCCTTCGGCGTCGGCTTCGTCAACGTCCTGTTCGAGCCGGAGGACCTGGCGGCCGGCCGCTTCGACCGGATCCGCGCGCGCGCCACGCGCATGGTGGCGACGGTCAACGGCGCCTGATCGGGCTCCTCGCGGCCGTGATCGAGGTCGGCCTGGAGCTCGGGCCAGCCGTCGTCACAGGAGACCGGTTTCAGACCGGGGAAGACCGCGTGGAGGAGATGGATCCAAGCGGAGCGGAGACGGGCTTTCATGGTCATGCGGGGCTAGGGGGAGCCGGCTGCGGTTGCGGCTGCTGCGCCGCGGCGATCAAGCGAGTGAAGGCGCGGCGGGCGCTCTCCCGAGCGTCGCGCTTGCCCATCAAGCGGTGGGTGTGGTGGGCGGAGAGCACCAGGCCCCAGACCTCGAAGGCGAACTGCCCGGGATCCAGGTCCGGATCGAAGTGCCCCTCCTCCACCGCGAGCGCGGCGGCGTGGGACATCATCGAGGTGACCTGGCCGAGCTGGAGGACCAGGGCGTCCCGGACCGGGCCGGGACGGTCGTCGAACTCGGTCGAGGCGGCGATGAAGGGGCAGCCGCCGCTGAGCACGGTGGCGGACCAGTCCAGCCACCGGTCGAAGAGGGCCTGGATGCGGGGTAAGCCGCGCGGCTGGCGCTTGGCGGGTTCGAAGACCTGCTCCCGGAAGAGGCCGGCGGCGGCTTCGAGCACCGCCACCTGCAGCTCCTCCTTGGAGGCGAAGTGGGCGTAGAGGCCGCTCTTCGACATGCCGACCAGCTTGGCCAGGACCCCGATCGTCAGCCCCTCCAGCCCGACCTCGGAGGTCAGGTCCAGGGCCTCGGCCAGGATGGCACGCCGGGTGTCATCGCCCTTGCTCATGCCGCCATTTTAGCACGACCGTTCGTTTTCTTCCAGGGCTCAGGAGCGACTTCTTCGCCCCCGGCGGAGAACCGTGAGCGGCGCCCGGAGAGATCCGGCAGGTCCAGCCGCCGGAGTCGAAAAAGTGCCCTTCCCGGCCCCTCGAGGCCGGTTCTGGCGTGGTAGCTTGCCCGGACATCGGCTGGCCGGCTGCGGCCGCCGACGCCACCCCCCGTCCCCCGCCCCGCCCGACCTTGCCCCGCCACCTGCTCGCCGCCGGCCTCTTGCTCGGCGCCGCCCCCGCGTTGCCCGCCGCCGCGCTGCCGAAGCCCTTCCAGGACCCGCAGCCGGCCCCCGCCGCCGCGCCGGCCGACTTCGATCAGGAGATCTGGCCGCTGCTCGACGAGTACTGCGTCTCCTGCCACGGCGAGGAAAAGCAGAAGGCCGGCCTGCGGATCGACCTGCTCGACCCGGACATGGCCAGCGGGCCCGACGCCGGCACCTGGAAGCAGGCCCTCGACCTGATGCGGCTCGGCGACATGCCGCGCGGCAAGTGGCGGCCGGAAGCCGAAGAGCGCGAGCAGCTCGAGAGCTGGATCGAGGCATCCCTGATCCAAGCGGCCCGCGCCACTGGCGGCGACGCCGGCCGTCGCGGCACCTTGCGGCGGCTGAACAAGGCCCAGTACAGCTCGAGCCTGCAGGAGCTGCTCGGCGTGCGCATGGACTTCGGCCGCCCGCTGCCGGAGGACCCGACCTCCGAGCGCGGCTTCCGCAACGACGGCGCGGCGCTAGAGGCCTCGGCGCTGCACCTCGAGTCCTACCAGAGCATCGCCCGCGACGCCCTGGACCAGGCGCTGTTGCTCGGGCCGCGGCCGGAGACCACCCGCTACCGGGTGCGCTTCGGCCGGGGCGTCGGCGCCGGCGCCGTGGCCGGCACCACCGGCGGCTACCAGTCGGTGCCGCTGCCCACCGAGCACTTCCGGGTCGAGGTGCTGGACGAGAGCGGCCAGCCTCGCCGCCCGGTCGACGACGCGGAGCGCGTCGCGCTCGAGGCCCTGCAACGGCGGATCAGCGTCGGCCTGCGCGGCAGCGCCAGCGACCGCTTCCACGTCGTCGACGAGGGGCTCATCCTCTACTCGGCCCTTCCCCACAAGGAGGTGGCCCCCGGCTCCTGGCAGGGCCCGTCCCCGAACCTGAAGCTGGAGCTGCAGCGCTGCTTCCCCGAGCGCGGCGAACTGCTGATGGAGGTGGTCGCCTCGCGCGGTTACCTCGTGCGGCAGCGCAAAGAGCTGCTGGTCGACCTCGAGGCGCCGGAGCCGCGGGTCCACCTGCGGCCGCGGACGGAGCCGGCCAGCGGCGCCGGCGCGCCGGACGACGGCGCCAGTCGAGCGACCGCCTTCGGCCCCTGGCTGCAGGCCGGACCGGTCGCGGCGACCAGCGGCGAAGCCGCCCGCGACGCCTCCTTGCTGGACCCGTCGGCGCCGCTCGACTTCGCCCAGCCCCTGGCCGACGGCACGCCGTGGCAGCCGGCGGCCGGCGCCGACGGCGAGGTCCAGCGCTACCCCGGCGAGGTCGGCGTCGTCTTCCTCGCCCAGCAGATCGACGCCCCCAGCGCCCGCACCGCTGAGATCAGCCTGGGCAGCGACGACGCCCTGTGGGTGTGGCTGAACGGCGAGCTGCTGCTGGCGCGTGACGTGCGCCGCGGCGTCGCGCCGGATCAGGACCAGCTCGAGCTGCCGCTGCGCCGCGGCCGCAACCAGCTGCTGCTGAAGGTGGTGAACTACCTGGGCGGCTTCGGCAGCTACCACCGCCTTCGCTACGACGGCGCCCTGGCCGGGCCGCGCCCCTTCCACCTGGAGGCCCCGGCCGAGGCGGTCGTGCTCCAGGCCGAGCGCAGCGACCAGCGCCGCAACCTGCGCTTCGAGGGCGGCGCCCTGGTCCCGGACGCGGTCCCGGAGCCGAGCGAGGCGCGGCTGGTGCTCGAGCTGCCCGAGGGCGGCTACTACCAATTCGACCTGGTCCACCCGGCGCGGCCCGCGGACGCCATGGGATCGGTGCGCTTCTCCGTCCGCGACATGCGGCTCGACCTGCGCCCGGTCTCGAGCCCCGAGGAGCTCGACGCCGGCTTCGCCGTCACCGCCCTCGGCGCCGGCTACCTGAACGCCGGCCGCCACGAGCTGAAGCTGGGCGGCCGCTTCTTCACCGGCTTCAGCCACCTGGTGGCGACGCCGCTGGAGGCCTCGCACCCGCTGGTGGCGCGGCTCGAGGCCGAGGCGGAACAGCAGGCGCAGACCGAGACCCCGGCGCTACGGGTCTACGCCGGCACCCGCACCGACGACGGCATGGACTACCTCAGCTTCGACCGCTCGCAGGCGGTCGAAGCTGAGCTGGGGGCGGCCGGCCGCTACCGCTTCCGAGGCCGCCTCGAGGACCTGCCGATCCCGGAGCCCGAGACCGGCGACACCGAGATCCTCTCCGGCATCCTGGTGCTCGGGCTCTGGAACGACCACCTGGCCAAGTCGCGCGACCAGGCCGGCGCGCCGCTGCTGGTGGAGTCGATCGAAGTCACGGCGCCCTACCACCCCGAGTGGCCGCCGGCCTCGCGCCGCCGCATCCTCTTCGACTCGCCCCGGCGCGGCGACGAGGAGGCCTACGCCGGGGAGGTCATCGGCCGCTTCGCCGGCCGCGCCTTCCGCCGGCCGCTGGCCCCCGAGGAGCTCGAGCGCTACTTGGGTTTCTGGCGCGACATCCGCGGCGACGGCGCCGGCCTCGAGGAGAGCCTGCGCGAGGTCCTGGTGGCGGTGCTGTGCTCGCCCCACTTCCTGTTCCTGCTCGAGGCCGAGCAGGCCGACTTCGCCCTCGCCTCGCGCCTGTCCTACTTCCTCTGGGACTCGCCGCCCGACGAGGAGCTGGTGGCGCTGGCCCGCGACGGCCAGCTGCTGGACCAGCTCGCGGCGCAGACCGACCGCATGCTCGACGACCCGCGGGCGCGCCGCTTCACCCGCGCCTTCGCCCGCCAGTGGCTGCGCATGGACCGCTTCACCGGCATGAGCCTGGACGCCGACGCCTTCCCCGCCTTCACTCGCTTCGTGAAGGCCGACATGGCGGAGGAGACCGAGCGCTTCGTGCACGAGGTCCTGGCGGCCGACCTGCCGCTGCACACCCTGGTCGACTCCGACTTCGCCATGCTCAACCAGAACCTGGCCGAGTACTACGGGGTCAAGGGCGTGCGCGGGACGCACTTCCGCGCCGTGCCGGTGCGGCCCGAAATGCAGCGCGGCGGCCTGCTGTCCCAAGGCTCCTTCCTGGCCGGCCACTCCAACGGCCTCGAGCCGCACCCGATCAAGCGCGCCGTGTGGATCAAGCGCAAGATCCTCGGCGCGCCGCCGGTGCCGCCGCCGCCGAACGTGCCCGACCTCGACCCCGGCATCCCCGGCTTCGACCAGATGACGCTGAAGGAGCAGATCGAGGCCCACCGCGACAAGCCGTCCTGCTTCGACTGCCACGCCGGCTTCGACGCCTACGGCTTCGCCTTCGAGGCCTTCGACGCCGGCGGCATCCTCCAGTCCGAGCGCAAGGGCCGGCCCGTGGACGCCAGCGCCGTGCTGCCGGACGGCACCGCCATCGACGGCCTCGACGACCTCAAGCGCTGGCTGCGCGAGCAGGCCGGCGACGCCGTGGCGCGCTCGGTCATCGACCACCTCTACGCCTACGCCCTCGGCCGCGAGCTCGACTGGCGCGACCAGGCCGAGCTGAGCGCCATCTTCGACCGCGCCCGGTCGCAGGGCTTCCGCGCCCGCGCCGTGGTCCACGGCGTGGTCCAGAGCCCCTCCTTCCTGCTGGACGCCGCCGCATCCAGCCGCCCCGGAGCCACCCGACAATGAGCCGCAAGTCCTGGATGATCGACCGCCGCAGCTTCCTCCGCGGCGCCGGCGTCGCCGTCGCCCTGCCGTGGCTGGAGGCCATGGGCCGGGCGCTGCCCGCCCCCGCCGGCGCCGGCGAAGCGCCGCGCCGGATGGCCTTCGTCTACTTCCCCAACGGCTGCAGCCTGCCGCCGACGGACGACGAGCAGCACCGCCAGTGGCGCTGGTTCCCCGACGGCGAGGGCGCGGACTTCCGCTTCACCAAGGTGCTGGAGCCGCTCGAAGCCCACCGCGGCCGGCTGTCGGTGCTGGGCGGCCTGAGCCACCCGAAGAGCCGCGAGCTGCTGGGCCACCTCGCCGGCGACACCTGGCTGACCGCCGGCGACCTGCGCGGCGGGGAGTACAAGAACCGGATCTCGCTCGACCAGGTGGCGGCGCGGCAGCTCAAGCGGCACACCCGCTACCCCAGCTTCAGCTTCTCCGCCGACGGCGGCGTCGGCTACAAGTCGCGGGTCTCGACCCTGTCCTTCGACGCCAGCGGCAAGCCGATCCCCTCCGAGCACCGGCACCGGAGCATCTTCGAGCGCTACTTCGCGCCCGGCGGCGGCGCCACCACCGACGACCGGCGGCGCAGCCTGCAGGCCAAGCAGAAGATCGTCGACCTGGTGCAGGAGGACGGCGCGGCGCTGCGGCGGCGGCTGGGGCGCGACGACCAGACAAAGCTGGACGAGTACCTGGAGTCGCTGAGCGAGGTCGAGGAGCAGGTGCAGCGCAACGAGCGCTGGCTCCAGGTGCCGCTGCCGGAGTACGACGCCAGCCACCTGGACCTGTCGGTGCAGCAGACCGTCGACCCGGAGGCCTGCGTGCGCACCATGTACGACCTGATGGTGCTCGGCCTCCAGCTCGACCTGACCCGCGTCATGAGCTACATGCTCGGCCGCGAGGACGGCATGGGCTTCGGCGACAACTACCCGAAGCTGGCCTGCGGCATCAACCGCGGCCACCACACCATCAGCCACGACGGCCACGAAGGCCACTGGGCGGAGTGGGGCACCTTCGACCGCTGGACCGCGGAGCAGTTCGGCTACTTCCTCGGCCGCTTGCGCGAGGTCCGGGACGAGCACGGCCCCCTGCTGGACTCGACCATGGTGCTCTACGGAAGCTGCTGCAGCACCACCCACAACGCCCGCAACTACCCGCTGGTGCTGGCCGGCGGCGAGCGGATGGGGCTGAAACACGGCCGCTACACCCGCTGGGGCGAGGAGACGGTGCTGTCCAGCCTCTACCTGAGCATGCTGCGCGCGGCCGGGGTCGAGGCCGAGGCCTTCGGCGACGCCGAGGAGCCGCTGCGCGGCGGCCCCTTCGCCTGAGGGCCGGCGCGGCCCCCACCCGTCCCCGGGGACGCCGTATCATCCCCGCTCGCGACCCCCGGCGCCGCGGCCCCGCGGCCGACGGCCCGGGCGTCCTTCTCGATACCCGCCGGGGGCGACACCCCATGAGAGTTCCCATGATGAAGACCTTGCTCCTCGTTCCCCTGCTCGCCCTGCTGGCCGCCGCCTGCACCTCAGAGAAGTCGGAGGTCCCGGAAGAGACCACTCCCCCGGCCGAGGCCCCGGTCCAGGTCGACGCCCAGGTCCACAACGCCAAGTGCGGCTGCGCCCTGCCCGACGTCGGCAAGTGCGGCAACTACATCGAGGTCGACGGCGAGTTCGTGGTCCTCGAGCACCCCTCGCTCGGCGCCATGGACTACTGCGGCAAGGGCGATGCCGGCGCCCAGGTCAAGGTCACCGGCGAGATGGTCGACGGCAAGTACGTCGCGGCCAGCTACGAAGTCATGCCCTGATCCAGTGTGGCAAACGGACACGGCCGCCGGGGGCTCCCCCCCGGCGGCCGTGTCGCGTACCGGCCCTGTGGACCGGCTAGGCTCAACCCACCACCAGTGCCAGGCAGTTGGTCAAGGTGCAGCTCGCCATGTCGAGGCCCTGGAACCAGACCGAGACCCCGGTGGCGCCGGCCGGCACCAGCACCGAGGTGCTCATGGTCGTTCCGACCGCCGGGAAGACGCCCAGCACCCGGATCGGCTGGCTCAGGCAGACGCTCAGGCTGCCGCAGCCGCCGGCGTTGACGGTGCTCGGACCGGGGCCGGCCAGCGAGTAGCCGACGCCGACCATGCCGTTGCTGGTGGCGCCGGTGACCGAGACCGTGGCGGCCTGCCCGGCCACGAGGTTGGTCACCGAGATCTGGGGACCGCCGAAGGTCACCTTCATCCGGATCCAGTCCCCCGCTCCAGCGACCACCATGCCGCCGAAGTCAGCGTAGAAGGAGTCCGCCGTGAAGCCGGCGACGATGTTGGCGGTACCAGTGACGCCGGCGCTGAAGGAGTCGATGGTGTAGCCCGTGATCGCCGGCACGGTCCCGGTCGTGTCGGCGAAGTGCCAGCCGTTGTAGGTGGCGTTGGTCCAGTTGGAGCTGGCGTTGAAGCGGAACTCGACGGTGTCGTTGCCGAGGTCGATGTCGAACTTGGTGTCGTTCAGGATCGTGGTGTTCGGTAGCTCGACGCCCGGGCCGACGGTGATCACGTGGCTCTCGAGGACGCTGTTGAAGTCCGGGTAGCGCCAGTCCGCGGTGAGCGTGCCGCCGTTGAGCTGGGCGGGGGCGGCGCTCGCGAGGAGCGTGAAGCAGGAGAAGAGCAGGAGGCTTCGGATCATGTCTCAGGGGCAGGAGATGAGGGACAGGGGGAGGCGCCGCGAACTCGTCAGCGGCGCCCTTCCCACCATAACGAAGGACCCCCCAGGCCGCAGGGCAGCGGCCTGGGGGGCCAGGAGGCGCGGAGGCCGCCTTAGAGGTCGAGCGGGTTGCTCGCCGTGCAGGTGCTGACGTCCACCGCCTGCAGCCGCATCGAGCCGCAGGCGCCGGCGGGCACGTTCGCGGTCAGCGTCGTCGAGCTGCTGATCGAGTGGATGGTCGGGTTGCTGATGGCGAGCTGGAGGCCGGTGCAGCCGCTGCCGCCGTGGGTGTAGCTCCCGGGAGGACCGTAGACCCAGGCGATGTTGCCGCCGGGGGTGCCGCCGGAGACGGCGAAGGTCATGCTGCCGGGGCAGCTGCCGCTCTGGATGGAGAGCTGGAAGCCGCCGCTGCCGCCGCCGGTGATGCCGCTGACCACGAGAGCGTAGTCCGCGTCCATGGCCCCGGTCTCGGTGTGGGTGTCGGCGTTGACCTCGTCGGCGTAGACCTCGACCGTCCAGGTGCCGGCCTGCGGGTTGGGCAGGATCACCTGCTCGACGCAGTCCTTGGTGTTGGAGCTGCCGCCGGCGCTGGAGGAGTTGTAGGAGCCCCAGTGCAGGCCGTTGTTGCCCCAGTAGACCGTGCCGCTCGGGCTGGTCACCTTCAGCGACAGGTCATTGATGCGGTGCAGGCTGGAGCTGGTGGTGCCGGCCTTGTCCAGGTAGACCATGGTGGCCCGGAACTCGGGCGAGCTGGCCGGGACGTCGACCGTGTAGCTCTTCGAGCTCAGGTTGGTGAGCACGTCGGTCTCGTCGACCCAGAACATGCTGCTGGCGTTGTCGTACATGTAGCGCAGGTCGGGGCGGCCCCAGCCCTGGCGCATGCGGGTGATGTCGGTCTGGTTGTCCGGCCACTGCCAGGCCGAGTTGATCATGATCGCCCGGGAGGTGGTCGAGTGCGGCCGGCTGTCGAAGACGGTCGCGCCCGGGGTGTTGCCGAACAGGCCGTTGTGCCACATCTCGAAGTAGAGCGCGAAGTGGCCGGCGACGATCGGCGAGGCCGCCGAGGTGCCGCCGAAGCTGGTGCTGATGACCGTGTTGACGTTGTCGTAGAAGGCGCTCAGGTCGGGCTTCACGCGCCCGTCCTGGGCCGGACCCGTGGAGGCCCCCCACGCCCAGGCGTCGTCGCTGTTGTTGGTGTTGTTGTAGTGGCGGATGCCGCCCACCGCGACGATGTTCTTGGCCCAAGCCTGCGGCCGCGAGTCCTGGTTGCCGGCGTTCGACTGCGACTGGGTGATGACGATGTCGTTCAGGAAGATGATGTCGTCCATCTCCTGCGAGATCGAGCTGTAGTTGAAGGTCCGCGAGCTGCCCCAGCTGTTGCTCTGGTAGACGGCGAAGTAGGGCGCGCTGTTGAGCTGGGCGGTGTGGGCGTAGCGGTTGCCGCCGTAGCTGCCGTAGTCGGCCATGATGCCCTGGGCGTCAGGGGCCATGCCGCGGGCGGCGCCTGAGGTGTCGGCGAAGTTGATGCTGTAGGTCGAGGTGCCGTGGGAGCTGTTGTTGTAGCCGCCGTGGTTCAGCGGCGTGTGGCGCCACTCCGGCCGGCCGCCGTCGAAGCCGCTGTCCATGACCTCGGCGCGCACGCCGGTGCCGTCGAAGCCGGTCAGGCCCTCGAGGTAGTCGGCGCCCATCAGGTTGCGGACGTTGTTCATGTCGTCCTCGGGCGCGCTCCAGCGGTCGACGCCGAGCACCTCGGGCTGCTGCAGCACGTCGAGCAGCTGGGCTTCCGTCAGGGTGGCCTCGACCACCCAGCCCTCATCGATCATGAGGTCGATGCTGCCGCCGAGGGCGACGATGTGGTCGGCGATGACCGCCTTCTCGACCGGGCCCCACTCGCCGACGACGACGCGGTAGCGCGCCGGCTGCAGGCCCTCGATCATCAGAGCGCGCAGCAGCTCGGTCTCGAGCTTGTAGGCCGGGTGGAAGGGGCCGACCCAGCGCACGAAGGGCAGGTCGGCGACCTGGGCGGCGGTCGCGGCGTCCATGCGCCAGATGTTGGCGTGCATGGGCAGGAAGCGATAATCGACCGCGCCGAGGGCGCGGATCTCCTCGCGCCAGGGCTCCAGGCCCTGGGTGACGTACTGGACCACGTAGAGCTCGTGGCCGCCCGGAGCTTGGAGGGCCGCCGGGACCACCGGCGCGCCGTCCGTCAGCGGGTCGAAGTCCTGGTAGCGCAGCCGCAGCTGGTGGCTGGTCTCGCGGTCGCGGCTGAAGCTGGCGCCGCCGTCGAGGGACAGGCGGTAGTGCGAGCTGGTGCTGCCGTCGGGCTGGCGCTCGGTCCAGGTGACGGCGACGGTGTCGCCGTGCCGCAGCGTGGCGACCTCCTGGCGCGCGGGCGGTGTCGTGGAGGGGCCGCCGTCCTGGACGGCGAGCAGCGGCGAGGGGCAGAGGAGGCTCGTTACAGCGAGGAGCAGCATGGGCTGAGATGGGGTGGAATCGGGGGATCCAAGGGGTGAACCCAGCCTAGCAGCAGACCGCGAGTCCTGCCCGCGGAGGGCGCCGCGGGCGCTACTGGACCACCAGGCCCAGGGCGTTGCTGAGGCTGCCGCCCCCGGCGTAGAGCTCCGCCGCCTGGGTCCAGACCGGCAGGCCGGCGGCGGCAGGCGGCACCGGGACGGCGACCTGGACGTCGCCGTTCGGCCCGGCGGTGAGGGCGGGGAAGCGCTGGATCGGCAGGCTCATCGAGACCAGGCCGAGCGCCGTCGCGGTCGGGCCAGGGCCGGTCAGGGAGTAGCCGATGAGCACGGTGTTGCCCGGCCCGCACTGGTCGACCCGGAAGGTGGCCACGGCCCCGGCCACCAGGTTGGTGACGCTCAGCAGCGGCCCCGCCGGGACGCTCAGGAACTCGAGCGCGGTCAACCCGGAGTAACCGCCGGAGCCGACCAGGCTGGTGGTGCCGTTGAGGTGGCTCAGGGTGTAGAGCTCGTCTCCGGCGCCGAAGAGCTGGCCGAGGCCGGAGGTGGCCAAGGAGTTGACGTCGCTCGAGCCCCCGACCCCGGGGGCGACGTCGGTGGCGGGCCCGCCGCCCACCAGGTCGAACTTCACCAGGCCGACCACCAGGTCCCAGCCGTAGAGGTCGGACCCGACGAAGGCGATGGCGCGCATGTCGAAGGTGGCCGGCTTGCCGACGTAGGTCGACTGCCCCGTGGCCGGGTCCAGGGTGACCAGATAGCTCGAGGTGTGCTCGGCGTAGAGCACGTCGTTGGCGTCGAAGGCCATGCCGCGGAAGGTGCTCCCGGCGATGAAGGGCGCCAGCGCGGTGAGGTAGGTCCCGGCGCCGGTCAGCGGATCGACCTGGACCAGCGCCTGGCGGCCGGTGCCCGGGTCGTCGCAGATGGCGTAGAGCTCGCCGAGGCTGTTCTTGGCCATGCACGCCACCCCGGTGTAGCCCAGGCTGCCGAGCGGCGCGCCGGCGCCAGTGGAGCTGTTGAGCAAGTAGGCGCCGCCGCCGGAGTCGAGGGCGATCATGTCCTGGGCGGCGAGGGGGCCGGAGGCCAGGGCGAAGAGCAGCGTGAGAACGGGGATCCGCGGCATGCTCCGATTCTAGACCGGGATCCGTCGGCGAGCAGCGAGCGCCCTGGGCGCCTCGCGGCTCTCCCCTGCTCGAACCGAAGCGGAGGCCGCTGGCGAGCCGGCGGCCTCCAGGGGCGAGTGCTGGTCCGGCTAGGTCAGCCGATGACGGCGGCCACGCCGTTGGTGAGGGCGCAGGCGGCGACGTCCATGCCCTGGATCCAGACCGCGACTCCAGTCGTGCCGGCGGGCACGTTGGCGGTCCAGACCGCGTTGCCGGCGGGGTCGGCGACCATCGGCGGCAGGATCCGCAGCGGCGCGCTGAGGGCGACGCTGACCGAGCCACAACCGCCGACGCTGGTCGTGGTCGGGCCGCCGCCAGTCAGGCTGTAGGCGACGCCCGCCGCGCCGCCGGCGGTGGCGCCGCTGATGGTCAGGGTGGCGGTGCCGCCCGCGACCAGGCCGGTGACGCGCAGGTTCGGGCCGCCGATGTTGCCGAACAGGTGGTCATCGATGATCGTGCTCCAGCCGAAGGCCTGGCTCTGGACCATGACGCCGCCGATGGCCGGCGCCTGGTAGCCGAAGAACACCCCGGCGGTCCCCGGCACCGAGATCCCAGCCGAGGTGTAGAGCACCGCGCCGGCCGGATCGTAGACCTCGACCAAGGTCGTGTCCGGGTATCCCGAGAAGGTGTACAGGTCGAAGCCGAAGGCCTGCACCGGGGTGTCGAAGTTCAAGTAGAGGGTGCTGTCGCCGGAGTTCGACAGCAGGGTCCTGGTCGGGATGCCGAAGTAGGTATCGCCGTTCCACTGCAGGAAGTTCTGCGCGGTGCTGTAGGTGGCGCCGTCGCTGACCAGGCCGGGGCCTTGGCCGTTGGCGATGGTGTTCTCGTCGAGGAAGCCGACGTCCAAGACGTCGGCGCTGCCGATTGCGACGTTGTAGGCCTCGAAGTCGTGGAGGGTGCCGCCGCCGCCGAGCAGGCCTTGGAGGGTGGCGCGATCGCCGATCACCTGGCCAGCCGCGCTGGCGGAGAGGAGGGCGGCAACGATCAGAGTGAGGAGGGGGAGCCGAATCATGGGAAGTCCAGGGGTGGGCCCGCGAGGGCGAAAAAGGAGAGGATTGGCTCCCTCCAATCTAGCCATGCTCCGCGGCTCGGCGGCCAAATCCGCGCCAGAAGGGCGGCGGCGCGCGGGGCGGCGCTCAGCGCCGCTCGCCGCGCAGGTGCTCGAGGAAGAAGTCGCGGATGCGCCGCTCGGTGTAGCGGTAGTGCGCGCCCTGGAAGGAGTGGGCCGCCCCCGGCAGCACCAGCAGATCGAAGTCCTTGTCGGCCTCGATCAGGGCCTGGACCATGCGCATGGTGGTCGAGAAAGGGGCGTTGACGTCGTGGGTGCCGTGGATCATCAGCAGCTCCCCGCGCAGCCGGGGGGCCAGCGGCGCGTTCAGCGCCGCGGCATAACCGTCGGGGTTGTCCTCGGGCAGCCCCATGTAGGGCTCGTTGATCGGCGCCGCTTCGGTCAACTCGCCCGGCGCGCCGGCGACGCCGGCGCGGAAGACCTCGGGCGCGGTCAGCATCGCCCGCAACGCGAAGTAGCCGCCCCAGGAGTGACCGTAGACGCCGACGCGGTCGAGGTCCAGGTACGGCCGGTCGGCGGCGATTTGCCGCAAGGCGGCGACGTGGTCCGGGATCTCGATCTCGCCGATGCGGCCGTAGCTCGCGTCTTGGAAGGCCTTGCCGCGACCGGTGGTGCCGCGCGGGTCGACGATGAAGGTGACGAAGCCCATCTGCGCCATCGCCTGGGCGTAGGGCGCCAGGTGGGTGCTGAGCGCGAAGTCGTTCGGCGCGACGGTGAGGAACGGGCCGCTGTAGATGAAGTCGATCACCGGGTAGCGCTCCGCCGGGTCGAACCAGGCCGGCTTGAAGATCACGCCGTGGAGCTCGGTCACGCCGTCGGCGGCCTTCACCACGAAGGGCTCCGGCGGCGACCAACCAGCCTCGCGCAGCGGCGCGGCGTCGGCCTCCGCCAGCACCCGCAGCAGCTCGCCGTCGGCGTCGCGCAGCTCGATGCGCGGCGGCCGATCGAGGCTGGAGTGGGTGTCGACGAAGCTGCGCCATGACGGCGCCATCTGCACCCGGTGCTCGCCGTCGCCCTCGGTCAACCGCAGCAGCGGGCCGCCGTCGAGGCCGGTCCGGTAGAGGTGGCTGTCGTAGGGCCGCCCTTGCTCGGCCTGCGCCATCAGGAAGACCCGCCCTCGCACGTGGTCCACGCCGACGACCGTCTCGACCGGGAAGTCACCCGCCGTGACTCGGTCGAGCGGGACGCCGTCGTAGCCATAGCGGTAGACGTGGCGCCAGCCGTCGCGCTCCGACAGCCACAGGAAGCCGTCGCCGCCCTCCAGCAGGTGGACCTGCTCGCGCCAGCCGCCGGTGATGAAGTCGAGGCCGCCGACGAAGGTCTCGCTCCGTTCGGTCAGGATCACGCGGCTGGCGCCCGTGGCAGGATCGGCGGCCATCAGGTCGAGCCGCTTGGCGTCGCGGCTCATGCGCAGGTAGAGCAGCTCGTCTGCGTCTGGCCGCCACCCGACGGCGAAGGCGTAACCCGGCTGCGCGGCGCCCAGGTCGACGTCCACCCGCTCGCCGCCGGGAAGGCGGAAGATCACCAGACCGAGGTCGGCGAAGGCGGAGCCGGTCTTGATGTACGGGACCGTCCGGAAGGTCTCGAGCGGCTGGAGGTAGTCGACCAGGGGCAGCCGGTGCACCCCGGTGGCGTCCAGGCGCGTGGCGAAGAGGGCGCCGCCGTCGGCGGACCAGGCGTGCGCCTCCAAGGTCCACTGCAGGTCCTCCGCCGCGTCGTCGGTGAGGGCCAGCACGCCTTCGATCCCTGCCCCCTGCACCAGGATGTCGCCGGCGCTCTGCCAGCTCGAGCGGTTGATCCCGGGGGCGGAGTAACGACCGAAGCGGGATCGCGGCTGCGCTGACGCGGCTCGCTCCTGATCCGACTCGACGGGATCGCGGAGCGCGCCGAGGTCGTGGTCCCAGACCCGCTCTCGGCCATCGACGCGGAAGGAGAAAGAGGCGCCGTCCTCGAACCACGAAGGCCGGACGGTGAAGCGGCGGAAGGGGTTCGGCGCCAGCCGGAAGCGCTGGTAGAGCGCCTCCCTCTCTTCCACCGGAGGCAGCTGCGGCAAGAGCGTGGGAAGGGCGGCAGCGGCCAGGAGGAGGAGCCCGAGCATCGAGAGATCCTTACGGATTCGCGTGGATATCGAAGACGATCCTCGCCGGGAATCCTGGGCGAAGGCCGTCCCTCTGCTAACGTCGGACGCTCAAGCCATCCATGACTGACGCCACCACCACCTTCGACCCCGTTCGTTACAAGACCACCACGCGCGCCCAGTGGGAGAGCGCCGCAGAGCCCTGGCACCGCTGGGGACCGCTGCTCGAGGCCTGGCTCGGGCCCGCGACCGAGACCATGTTCGACATGGCCGGCATCCAGACCGGAAGCCGCGTGCTCGACGTCGCCGCCGGCGCCGGCGGCCAGTCGATCGCGGCGGCGCGCCGCGTCGGCGAGTCCGGGCACGTGCTCGCCACCGACCTCTCCCCCACGATCCTGGAGTACGCCGCCGGCCTCGCCCGCGAGCAAGGCCTCGTCAACGTGGCTACCCGCGAGATCGACGGCGAGCGCCTCGACCAGCTCGACGCCGGCAGCTTCGACGCCGTGATCTCACGCGTCGGCATGATCTACTTCCCGGACCAGCAGAAGGCGCTGGCCGGCATGCAGCACGCGCTGCGCCCCGGCGGCAAGGTCGCTGCGATGGTCTACGCCCCCGCCGACGTGAACGGCTTCTTCTCGGTCCCGGTGTCGATCATCCGCCGCCGCGCCGCGCTGCCGCCGCCGCTCGCCGGCCAGCCGGGCCCCTTCAGCCTCGGCGGCGACGGCGTGCTCGAGCAGGCCTTCACCCGCGCCGGCTTCGTCGACGTCGAGAGCCGCGTCATCGACGCCCCGGTGCGCCTCGGCACCGCGGCCGAGTGCCTGCGCTTCGAGAAGGAGTCCTTCGGCGCCCTGCACCAGATGCTCGGCGGCCTGAGCGACGAGGAGAAGGAGGCCGCCTGGACCGAGATCGAGCAGGAGCTCGGCAAGTTCCAGACCGAAGACGGCTTCGTCGGCCCCTGCCAACTGGTGGTGGCGGTCGGCACGAAGGCCTAGGGGCCCGGCGTCGCGGCAGGGCGGACTCAGCGGTAGAGCGCCGGGTCCGCCCGCCAGTCCTTGTCACGGTCGTGCGCCCACTCGGCCACCCGCGGCCTGCGCTCTCGCAGGCGGACGGATTCGATCCCGAGCCAGTGGTCGGTGGACGCCTGGTCCTTTCCGATGCACTCCAGCCGCAGCAGGTGCTCGCCCGGCTCGGGCCAGAAGTCGAGCAAGTGGTACTCCCAGGAGTCGGTCTCCTCGCGGTAGAAGTCGAGCAGGCCTCCGACGGGCACGCCGTCGAGAGTCGCGCGGTAGCGGCCGAAGTCGTAGCTGCGGGTCATCCGCAGCAGCAGTCGGTAGGGCAGCTTCTCCTCCACGGTGAAGGGGATCTCGAGCCAGGCGTCTTCCTCCGCCGGCGGCCGGTAGAGGACCTGACCCTTTTCGTAGCCGAGCAGCTGTTGGACCTCCGCAGCGCCGGCGCCGTGCCGGGAGTCGTCGACTGCACCCACGGCGTGGAAGACCTGGTCCAGGCTCGGAAGCGTCCGGGCCGCCGCCTCCGGCGCCCGCGCCGCGAAGCTCGGCTCGCCGGTCTGGTACCAGAAGGCGACGCTGGAGTAGTCGTCCTCGCGCTCGTTCCAGCTGTGGCTGCGGAAGTCGGGGTTCTCGTCGGGCGAGATCCAGCCGTAGTGCTCGATCGTCACCTTGATCCCCTGCTGGAACACGATCGGGTCCTGCACGTGCCAGCGGTAGGCGCTGGTGTGGCCGCCGACGATGCCCCACTGGTCGAAGTAGGGCGTGCCGAAGTAGGGCGTCGTAGTCGTCTTCAGCCCCCAGGCCGACAGGAAGTAGTCCTCCGTCCCCGTGCCCCAGATCGACGGCGTCGGCTCGCCGTCGAGGTAGATCTTCTCGTCGCCCTCGCCGAACCACGACGGGCTGCGCGTGCGCACCGACAGCACGGTGCCGACGTAGTGGCCCTTGCCCTCGGTCTCGAGGATCAGGTAGTCCTCGCCGCTCTGCACCGGGTACTCCTGCCGATACTGGGCGTAGAAGTAGGGCGTGTCGGCCGCCACCTCCTGCTTCTCGATCCAGTCGATGTTGTAGTAGAGCAGGCTCACCGGTTTGGGGCTCTGGTTCACCACCTCGACCCGAACCGACTCGCGGAAGGGCATGTGCCAGAAACAGTTGTAGGAGTCGGCGTCCTCCACCACGACCGGCAGGCTGATGACCTCGCGGCGCTCACCGAAGGCGTTGGCGAAGAAGTCGCCGACCGGCGCCTCGACGCCCGGGCGTTCGCTGCCGTCGTAATAGATGCGCAGCAGCATCTCCTGGTGGTTGGCGGAACCACCCGGCGCCCAGCCCTGCGGCTCCGGTCCGAGGAAGGTCATCCAGAGGTGGGTGATGACCCCAGGTCCCTCTTCGTCCATCAGGACCCGCGTGGCCCCCGGGGCTAGGTTCTGGTTGTCCCAGTTACTGTCCGGGTCGATCGGCGCGCCAGGGTCGTACTGACCGTCGGCGCCGCTGCGGTGAGCGGAGGTTGCGCGGCGGCTGCGGCCCTCCTGCGGTGCGGCGAGGTCGGCGAGGCCCTGGGCGGAGAGCGGGGCCGCGAGGGCGAGGAGGAGGCAGAGCGGGCGTCGGGCGTTCATGGTGCCGGGCTGATCACGAGGCTTCGGGTCTCCCCTGCCGGCAGCTGGACGGGGAGACCATTGGTGAGCTGGTGCCCTCCGGCCGACTCCCAGGGCCCATCGCCCCATCGATACCGGTAGGCCCGGGTGTCCCGGACGACGAACCACTCGGGGAACTGGTTGATCCGCGGCCAGTCGAGCGGGGCATGCAGGAAGTCCACGTGCCTCGGGTGATCGAACACGAGTTGCCCCCGCCACGGCACCGTGGCGGAGATCGCGAGCACGAGGTCCTCCCCGTCGCGCACGGCGCCCAGCCGCAGGTCCTCGCGCCACGGCCGCGCGGTCACCCCCTGGGTCTTCCACAGCGCGTACATCAAACTGGTGCGGGCGAAGTTGCCGTCACCGTGCCAGCCTTCGACGATCCCGCTCTCCCGCTGCTTGCCCCACATCACCAGGATCTCGGAGTCGAGCCACCGGGCGCAGGATTCGATCGGCTCGCGCTGGTGGAGGTTCAGGGCGCTCTCGATGGCGTCGGCGTAGCCATCGGCGCTGCTGCCCTCCCACGGGTGGCTGCGGTAGCCGCGCCACAAGGCGCTGAGCGCCTCGCGCACGGCCTCGCGGTAGGCCTCGGTGCCGTCGACTAGGTAGACCGCGTAGTAGCCGTTCAGGGTGTAGCCGTAGGTGTCGGTGGCGCGCGCGCCGGCGCCGAACATGCGCCGCGCGCCGGTGCCGAGGTGCACCTCGTCGGCGAAGAGACCGTCCTCGTTGCGGCCGACTTCGAGGATCCGGTCGAGCAGGGCGTGCAGCGGCTCCCGGTACTCCTCCTTCATTCCCGGATCCGCGAAATGCAGCGTGACGTAGAGCTCGCACAGGCCAGAGACGATCTCGCAGCCGTGATCGCGCAGGCGCAGCGGGCGGTCGTCCGGGACGAAAGACGCTCCCCGCAGGTAGTGGTCGCCCAGACGCACCGCCCAGTCGAGGTACTTCCGCTCCCCAGTCATCCAGTACAGCCGGCTCAGGACCTGAAGCATCTCGCCGTGGACCTCCTCGCTGCCGGTCGGGATGGCGCCGACGGAGATCTCGAGGTCGGCGCTCTCCCAGACCGCGTCAACCAGATCGACCATGCGGTCCGCCCATGGACTGGGGCCGAGCCATTCGGTCAACGGCAGCAGGCCGTCCTTGACGTACTCCGAGGCGCCGAACTGCATCCGGTGCAGGTCCGGTTCGTCGTGACGGAAGGCCTGCCGCGGGAAGGACCAGTCGTCGGGAAGGCCGTGCGCCCGAGTGGTCAGGCGCCGCTCGATGTCGAGCATCGCGCGCAGGCGCTCGAGCAATTGTTCGTCGCCGGTCACAGCCGCGGTCAGGACCAGGAAGGGGTAGTTGTCGGCCGCGCTGTTCGCGGCGCTCCAGTGGTCACCGCCGGGCCGGGTGTTGGTCGGGATCAGGCCGGTCTCCGGGTCGGCCAAGGCCAGCCAGGCAGCGGCGTAGCGCCGGCAGCGGCGGAGGGCCTCGGCGGCGAGCTCGGCGTTCCGTCGGGCTTCGGCGATCACCTCTGCGGGCGGCGTGGACTCCTGCGCCTGGGGCGCGGCGGACAGGAACGGGATCAGGACGAGCACATTCATCGCTCCACCGCCTCCGCCAGCGCCGTCACCCAGGGAGGCTCCGGCTCGCCACGGAAGTGCCAGACGGCAGGAACCTCCAACTCGGCGCGCAGCCGTTCCAATGGCGCGCAGAGGTCGGCGCGCGGCTGCAGCGCGGCCGGCCGCAGACCGCGTTCGAAGGCCTCGGCGTAGCTCCGCGTCCCGTCGAGGCCCGCGACGAAGGCCAAGCTGACGGGCATCCAGCCGGCGAAGAGGGCGATCTGCGCCGCGCACTCGCCGCGGCCGACCACGGCGACCGGCAGCCTCAGGGTTCGGCGCAAGGTCGTCGCGACGAGGAGCACGTCCAGCGCCATGCGGAAGGCGGCAGACTCGCCCAGGTAGGCGCGCAGCCGAGGATCGTAGCCCTCCAGCTCGCCGAAGCCGCGCACGTCGAGCGCCAAGCAGGCGAAGCCGCGCGCGGTCAGGTCGGCCACGGGGAAGTCCTCGGCGGCACCGCGCCAGCCGCCTTCGGAGACGAGCACGACCAGGGCGCGGGCGTCCTCGGCGGGCTCGTAGAGCACCGCCGGCAGGTCGGGGCAGGAGGGGTGGGAGAAGCGCAGGGACAACCAAGCTTCCCCCCCGGCGACCCCCTCGTAATCAGCCACACGCGCGGAGACCAGGCCCTTTGGCAGGCCGCCGTTGGTGGCCACGGTCGCGGACCAGTCCCCGTCCGCCGCCGCCAGCCGCTCGGCGGCGAGGTCGCGCAGGGTGCGCGCGCCCTCGGGCGGCCCGTCCAGCACCCGCAGCGCCGGATCCCGGGCATCGGCGGTCTCGAACTCCGGCTCCAGCACCGGGCTGCCGTCGCCGCGGCCGCGCAGGTGCTCGTCGAAGAAACCCATCGCCTGCTCGCGGATCGGCCGGTGGTAGTCGTGGCGCGAGTCGAAGACCATCCAGCGGGCGTCGGCGCCGGCGTCGTGCAGCTCCCAGATCGCCCGGATCTTCTCGCCGGTCCGCCGCGTGCCCGCCGGCGGGAATTCCGGGTCCTCGTTGGCGCCGAGCACGAGCACCGGCGCCGGCGCGCGGATCGCCAGCAGGTCGCTGCGGTCGCCGATCTGGAGCGTGCCCGGCACGTGGTTGCACAGGCAGCCGTTGTTCGGGTTCACCTCGAGGGAAGAGGCGTAGACCACCGGCACAGCGCAACGGAAGCGCGGCTCGGCGGCGAAGGCGTAGACCGTCGCCAGGCCGCCTCCCGAGGCGCCGGTGATCCCGACCCGCGTCAGGTCGGCCTCCGGCCGCGTCTCCAGGTAGTCGAGCGCCCGGATCAGGTCCCAGACGTAGACGCCGGTCACGCCGCCGACCGACAGCGCCAGCGCCCAGTCGCCGTGCGGGCCCTGCCAGCGCCGCTCGATCGGCGCGGCGCCCTCGAAGCTGTGGCCCGGCGAGTCGACCACGATCGCCAGGTAGCCGGCCTGCGCCTGGGCGATGGCGCGCGCCTGCACCACCGGCTCGGCCTTCTTGTGCTGCCAGTGGCCGTGCGGGTTGACGATCACCGGCCGCGGCCCGGCGGCGCCGTCCTCGGGCACGTAGAGGTGCGCCGTGACGTGGAAGCCCGGCCGGCTCTCGTAGACCAGCTTCTCGACCCGGTAGCCGTCGCGCGGCAGCACGCCGGTGACGCGCGCGTTCAGCGGCGTACGCGGCGGCAAGGGGGCGAGACCGAGCGCCCGCATCAGCTCGGCGCGGTCGGCCGGCACCCGGGCCTCGTGTTCGGCGCGGGTGGCGGGCAGCGGCCGGGCGGCGGCTTCCCGCACCTCGACCGCGAGGTGGCGACTCATGAGCTCGGGGCCTTCGCCTTCCAGGATCGGCGCCGCCGGATCGGCCCCGCCGGCAGGGACGGCGGGCTCCTGGGCGAAGGGAGCGAACGCAGAGATGGCCAGGAGGGCGAGCGAGTTCATGGCGCAGCTTGAGTGGATCAAGATAGCCGCCCGCACGGTGTGCCGCCCGGAGCGGACGGCCGCCCGGCACTTGCCCCCACGCCCAGAGGCCCCCTCCGTAGAATCCGCCAACCTCCCGCAGGCCGTGTCCGCCTGCTCCCATCCTCCCGGACCCGCAGATGAAGCCTCTCCTGCCCGCCCTGCACCTCCTCACCGCTAGCCTCCTGGCGCTCTTACTGCTCCCCGCCGACCTCGAGGCCCAGCGCGGCCGCCGCGGCGGCTACCAGGGACCCGGCACCGTCTCGAAGGTCTCCTGGAGCGCGGGCGGCGAGGCAGTCTTCTTCACCACTGAAGGCAAGCGCTACGAAATGGACCTGAAGAGCGGCGCGCGCAAGGAGATCGGCGCTGACGAGGGCGAGGGCGAGGCCAGCAAGGCCCGCGGCGGCGGCCGGCCCGGCGCCAGCACTGGCGAGCAGATCGGCCGGCCGACCCGCGGCCGCCAGCACACCCAGGTGGATTCGCCGGACGGCGAGTGGCAGGCCCACTACCGCGACTGGAACGTGGTGCTGGTGAACAAGGAGAGCGGAAAGGAGATCGCCGTCACGGAGGACGGCGACGCCGACATCCACTACGGCACCGCCAGCTGGGTCTACGGCGAGGAGCTGGACCAGACCACCGCCATGTGGTGGTCGCCGGACAGCTCCAAGCTGCTCTTCTACCGCTTCGACGACACCGGCGTGCAGCCCTTCCACCTGGTCACCGGCTGGTCGGAGATCAACACCACCCACTACCCCGAGTTCTACCCCAAAGCCGGAGCGACGAACCCCGGCGCGGAGCTCATGGTCTACGACCTGAAGACCAAGCGCACGCGCAAGGTCGACGCCGGCGGCGGCCGCGAGGAGTACCTCTATGGCGTCGAGGCCTCGCCTGATGGCGACGTGGTGATGATCCACTGGACCGACCGGCTGCAGCACGACATGAAGCTGCTGGCGATCGACCTGAAGAGCGGCAAGACCCGGGTGGTGGTCGAGGAGCATCAGGACACCTGGCAGAACAACCACCCGTCGATCCGCTGGTTGGCCGACGGACAGCGCTTCGTGTGGGAGACCGACAAGAGCGGCTACACCCACTACGAGCTGCGAGACTCGAAGGGCAAGCTGCACCACTCGGTGACCAGCGGCGAGTTCCAGACCGCGGGCATCCAGTTCATGGACGAGGACGCCAACCTGGTCGGCTTCACCGCCTACAGCTCCGCCGCTAATCCTTACTACGAGCAGTACCACCTGGTCGGACTCGACGGCGAGGACCAGCGGCGCGTCACCAGCGAGGAGCTGCACCACTCGAACTTCCAGCTGTCGCCGGACGGCAAGTGGCTGGTGGCGCAGTACGAGTCGGTCAACGTGCCGCCCTGCACCGCGCTCTACCGCACCGCGGACGGCGACAAGGTCGCCGTCATCGCCGAGAGCGACCCGGCCAGCGCCGCCAACCTGGCCGAGATCTTCCAGTTCAAGTCCGATGACGGCCAATTCGACGTCTACGGCGTGCTCTACAAGCCGGAGGACTTCGACCCGGCCAAGAGCTACCCGCTGATGGACCCGCTCTACGCCGGCCCGGGCACCATCGAGTGGCGCGCCAACTACGTCGCCACGCCGCGGCGCGAGACCGGCCGCGGCTACCTGGTGATGAAGGTCAACAGCCGCGGCACCGGCCGGCGCGGCAAGGCCTTCCTCGGCTCGACCTACCTGCGGCTGGGCGACGTCGACATCCAGGACCACGCTGACGCGGTGAAGCTGCTGAGCGAGCGGCCCTACGTCGACGGCGACCGGGTCGGGATCTACGGCGTCAGCTACGGCGGCTACATGGCGGCGATGGGCGTCTTCAAGCACCCGGACGTGTTCACGGCCGGCGTGGCGGCGGCCGCCGTGACCGACTGGCGCAACTACGACACCATCTACACCGAGCGCTACATGAGCACGCCGCAGCTCAACCAGGCCGGCTACGACACCGGCCGGGCGATGACCTACGTCGACGACTTCAAGGGCCACCTGCTGATCACGCACGGCATGATCGACGACAACGTGCACCCCAACAACGCCTTCCAGCTGATCGAGGCCATGGACCAGGCCGGCAAACCCTACGAGAGCCGCTTCTGGCCCAACGTCGGCCACGGCGTCGGCCGCGGCGGCAGCGACACCATCTGGGGCTTCTTCGAGCGGGTGCTAAAGCCCTGAGCGGCGGAGTCGAGGGTGGCGACGGTTAGAGCACCGTCGCCGGCCGGGCGTCGCTCAGGTCGGTGATGCCGGCGACGGGGTCGAAGCCGCCGGCGACGAAATAGAGGGTCATGCCGGTCAAGCTCGGCGGCACGGTCACGCTCGCGGTGGCGCCGGTGCCGTCGGCGGCGAGTTGGCCGCTGAGTTGCGCCAGGTCCTTGCTGGTGAGCAGGATGTTGTCGGCGGTCAGGCCGAGGTCGCGGCCGTCGGGGATCAACAGGCTGCCGGGGCTGCCGGAGGCCACCACCTGGAAGTACTGGCCGCCGCCGAAGCCGTGAACGACGAGGGTCGCCGGCAGGCCGCCGGCGAGCACGCCCGGGTCGACCTGGGCCGGCCGGAAGCCGCCGGCGTAGACCTGGTTGCTGCCGATGTCGTCGGCCATCCAGACCGCCAGGCAGTTGTCGTAGCGGTCGTTCCAGGCGAAGCCCTGGCCGTCGGTGTCGCCGGTGTTGGCCGAGACCACGAAGGCGTTCGACCAGACGCCGTTGCGGTAGTAGCTGGCGTGCACGGTCTCGCCCGGGAACTGCGACCAGGAGAGGGCCAGCGGCTCGCCGCCGAACTCCCCCGCCAGCCGCGGCTCGCTGGCGCTGGCGGCGCTCAGGGAGCAGTGCCGGTCGGCCGCGAAGACGCCTGACGCGAAGTCGGCCACGGTCGCGTAGACCTGGTTGGCGCCGCTGCGGTCATCGGCCCAGGCCACGGCGACGTGGCCGTCCTCGACCAGCACGGCGCCGCTGTCGGCGTCGTGGCCGAGCAGGGCGTTGTCGTACTGGCCGACCTGGTGGTCGCCGAACCAGGTCGCGCCGAGGTCGCTCGACAGGTTCACCCGCAGCTGCTCGGCGGTGCTGCCGAGGCCGTCCGCGTGGTAGATCACGGCCAGGTGGTTCTGGTCCACCGCCACGCCGACGCCGTCGTCGGCGTCGCCGCCGGCGAGGATCAGGTTCGGGCTGACGTCGACGTCCTGGCGCACGAAGGCCCCGGTCTGCAGGTCGAAGGCCGACAGCCAGACGGTGTCGTCAGCGCCGTTGAGGAAGTTGTCGCGCCAGACGGCGTAGGCGACGTCGCCGCTGCAGGCCAGCGCGATGTTGTCGACGTCGGCCAGGCCGTTGTGGGCCGTTACGGCGACCGCCGGGCTCCAGCTGGCGCCGCCGTCGTTGGACCAGGTCAAGTACAGGCTCTCGTTGATCGTGCCGACCGAGATCAGGGCCGCGACGTCGTCGCCGCTCGCGGCGATGCGGTAGTCCTTGACGTCGTCGGCGCCGGGCAGGGCGCCGTCTTCCAGGCGCAGGTTGGCCGCGCTCCAGGTGGCGCCGCCGTCGAGGGATGCGGTGAAGTAGAGGTCATCGAGCAGGCCGTTGCGCTGGTCCCGCCAGGCGGCGTAGACGCGGTCGCCGTCGACCACCAAGGAGTGGCGGTGGCTCTGCTTGAGGGCGCCGCTCAGGTCGTCGTCGAGCCGCCGCGGCAAGGTCCAGCTCAGCCCGCGCCCGTCCGCCACCCGGACCTGGATCGACTGATCGCCGGTGTCGCGGTAGAGCAGGGCCGAGGTGTCGCCGTTCTCCGAGGCGATGGCGACGCCGTCGGGCAGGCCCTGGAGGCCGGGCGAGACCATCTCGGGCAGGCGGGACTGCTGAGCGGTGAGCGGGGCGGCCACGACGGCCGCCGCGGCCAAGGTGCAGAGGGGATGCTTCATGGTCGGGGTGGGAGCGGCGTTCTCCCATCCCTCTAGTTTGCCATGGGATCGACCACCCCGCCCGGGACGTTCGAATCCGCACGAATGAAGACCGGTGACGCCTCCGAGAGAGCGGCACGGTGCTTGCAAGATCCGGGTACCCATTTCCCGCGCCCCCCTGCCATGGCCCTCTCCTCCCCCCGCCGGCTGGCCTCTCTCTTCCTGCTCCTCCCCGTCCTGTCCGCCCCAGCCGCTGGCCAGGCGCCCCGCTTCGAGGAGCTGTACCGGACGGTCCACGGCTTCCTCGGGACAGACCGGATCCACCTCGTCGACCTAGACGGGGACGGCGACCTGGACGCGGTCAGCGCCCCGCTGGCGATCCTGGTCCAGGACGAGGCCGGGATATTCCGGGAGGAGACCCGTTCCCGGATCGCCGGGTTCTTCGGCTTTGGCCCCGTCCTGGCGGTCGCCGACTTTGACGGAGACGCCGACCCGGATCTCCTCGTCGACGGCTGGGGCAATCTGCAGCTCGACCTCCTGCTGAACCAGGGGGACGGCACCTTCGTGAGCGCCGGCTTCGGGATGCCATCCGGGCTGCTCCAGACGAACTGCACCGCGGTGGGCGACTTCGACTCCGATGGGGATCCGGACCTCTTCCTGGGCGAATGGGGCGCGCCCGACCGGCTGTGGTTCAACGACGGCAGCGGCCGCTTCTCCGCCGGAGCGCCCTCCCGTCTCCCTCCCCACTTGACCTACACCGACGACGTCGCGGCGCAGGACGTCGACGGGGACGGCGACCTCGACCTGTTCCTCGCCTGCGCGGGACGGTGCCGGCTCTACCGGAACAATGGAGCCGGCCACTTCACCGACGCCACCGCCGGGACCCCCACCCTCGCGCGGAAGACCGTGGTCCGGATGGAGGACATGGACCGGGACGGCGATCTGGACGCCTTCCTCGGCGGGGTGGACGACCACGCCCTGCTCCAGAACGACGGCTCGGGCACCTTCACGGACGTCACGGCCGACCAGCTCCCCTCCTTCGGCGGTTATGCCTCCGGCGCCGCCTGGGCGGACTTCGACCAGGACGGGGCGATGGACCTCTACGTGGGCTTGAACGGGTGGACGGGATCCTCCCAGGACCGGCTCTTTCTCAACGACGGGACCGGCCACTTCCGCGACGCCACCGGCCTCTCCCTGTCGACCGGTCCGGAACCGACCTCGGCGCTCGCGGCCGGCGACCTCGACGGCGACCGGGATCCCGATCTTCTCTCGACGGGAATCCACGAGCGGTTGCGCGCCGCCCTGAGCCGGATGGTGCTGAATGACGGCTCCGGCCGCCTCGTGGACGTCACCTCCATGCAGCTGCCCCAGGCGATGTCGCGGACCGTGGTCTTGGCGGCCGGGGACCTGGACGGAGACGGCGCCCCGGACGCCATCCTCGGCACGGAACCGGACTTCAGGGAGAACGAGCTCCGGCTCTACCGCAACGACGGTCGCGGCACTTTCCGCGAGCACGACGATGGCGCCCTCCCGCTCACCGACGTCCGCCCTCGGGACATCGGCCTCGCGGATCTCGACGCGGACGGCCACCAGGACGTCTTCCTGACCAAGGCAGGAAGCGACCTGCTCTGGCTCAACGATGGCGGGGCCGTCTTCCTGGACGTGACCGCAGCCAAGTTGCCCCCGGACCAAGATGAGGGCGTGGTCGACCTCGGCGACGTGGACGGTGACGGGGATCCCGACGCGCTCATCGGCCACTCCGCGGGCGCCCGCCTGCTCTTGAACGACGGCACCGCGGGCTTCCAGGACTTCAGCGCCACCCACCTGCCCGCCGGGCTGCGTCCGGTCGAGGAAGTCGCCCTGGCCGACTTCGACGGCGACGGAGACCTCGACGCTTTCCTCTCCGGACTCGGGGGGGATCAGCTGCTCTTCAATCAAGGCACCGGTGTCTTCCTGGACGTGAGCGGCACTCACCTCCCGCCACCAGGTGCCTCCTCCGATGCGGTCGAGGCCGGCGACGTGGACGGGGACGGCGACATCGACGTCCTGCTCCTCTCCATGAGTCGCTTCCGCCTCGCCCTCAACGACGGCAGCGGCCGCTTCAGCGACGCGGGCGCCTCAGTCTTCCCGCCCAGCCATCCCTCTGCTCACACCATCCTGCTCCGAGACGGCGACCAGGATGGGGACCTCGACCTCGCCTTCGCCGGCTACCGCGACCTCGGCTGGCTGTGGAACGACGGCCTCGGCCAATTCGCCTCCCTCGACCCGGACGGGGCGACCGGCTGGTGGTGGCCGCAAAAGCTCCACTCCCTCGCGGCCGAGGACTTCGACCGGGACGGCGACATCGACCTCTATTGCGGCAGCGAGAGCTTCGACCAGATCCTGACCAATCTGAGCCGGCAAGTCAGCGTCCGGTCGGTACCGCGGGTGGGCCAGCCGCTGGTGATCGACCTCCACGGCCCGCCGGAAGGCAGCTGGCGCCTGGGCGCGGCGACCTCCGAGATCCACCAGCGGGTCCCCCCGTACGGCCTGCTCCGGCTGGATCCCCGATCCACGATCTTGCTCCGCTCGGGGCGCTTCGACGCCGACGGGAAGGCCAGCGCCACCTTCCACGTCCCCGGCCACGCCGCCCTGATCGGTCAGGGCCTCTATTGGCAGGCCCTCATCGGCCCGCCCTACCGGTTGACCCACGCCGCGGCGACGCTCTTCACCCGCCTCTAGGGCGGAGGCGGCCGGGCAACCCCGGCGCCGCGCTCCGGTTCTCGGGCATTTCTCGCCCCGACGGGCATTCCAGCGCAAGAACGGGCCAACCCTCCGGCCCCAGTGGGTTCCATCGCGCATCACCTCCCTCCAACCGGAATGACGATGCTGACCGCGCCCCGCACCACCCTGCTCCCCTTCGCCGCCCTGGCCCTGGCCGCCGCCCTGCCGGCCCAGGACCTGCCCTACCCGGTCGTCGACACCGGCCAGACCCTCTGCTACGACGACGACGACGTCATCACCGCGCCGGCGGCTGGCCAGCCCTACCACGGCCAGGACGCCCAGTACGACGGCGAGGCCTTCCGCTACACCGACCACGGCGACGGCACCGTCACCGACGAGGTCACCGGCCTGATGTGGCAGCAGAGCCCGGCGCTCTACAACAAGCAGACCTACGACGCGGCGCTGGCTGGGGCCTCCAGCTTCACCCTCGCCGGCCACGCGGACTGGCGGCTGCCCTCGGTCAAGGAGCTCTACTCCCTGATCGACCACCGCGGCTCCAGCATGACGCTGACGCCCTACCTCGACACCAGCGTCTTCGACTTCCGCTGGGGCGACCCGGGGCTCGGCGAGCGCACCATCGACACCCAGTACTGGTCGAGCACCGAGTACGTCGGCCGCATCTTCCAGGGCGACGAAGCGGTCTTCGGCGTCAACTTCGGCGACGGCCGGATCAAGGGCTACCCGCGCTACACCGGCCCTGGCGGCGCCTTCACCGCCTTCGTGCGCTACGTGCGCGGCAACCCCGACTACGGCGTCAACCAGTTCCACGACAACGGCGACGGCACGATCACCGATCTCTCGACCGGCCTGATGTGGAGCCAGGACGACAGCGGCGCCGACCTGATCTGGGAGGACGCGCTGGCCTGGGCCGAGGACCTGAGCCTGGCCGGCCGCGACGACTGGCGCCTGCCCAACTCAAAGGAGCTGCAGTCGATCGTCGACTACCGCCGCGCACCGGACGCCGTGGGCAGCGGCATCGTCGACTGCGCCATCGACCCGATCTTCGACGTCACCGAGGTCGAGAGCTGGTACTGGACCGGCACCACCCTGCTCGAGGCGCCGCTGACCCTCGGCCCCGGCAGCCACGCGGTCTACCTCTGCTTCGGCCAGGGCTACGGCGTGGGCACCAGCGGAAACCTGATCAACGTCCACGGCGCCGGCGCCCAGCGCAGCGACCCGAAGAGCGGCAATCCGGCCAACTGGTCCAGCGGCTGGGGCCCGCAGAACGACCAGGTGCGGATCTACAACTACGCCCGTGCGGTGCGCGACTCTGGCGTGCGCCTGGCCTTGGCCGTCAGCCCCGAGCCCTTGCAGCGCGGCCAGGCCGCCACCCTGACGGTGGACGGCGCCGCCGCCGGCGAGACCGTCTACTTCGGCTACTGCACCAACGCCCTCGGCAGCGGTCCGTCGATCCCGCAGCTCGGCGGCCTTCAGCTCGACCTGCTGGGGCCGATCCAGGTCGCCGGCTCCGCCGTCGCGAACGCCATCGGCCAAGCGGTGCTGCAGACCACCGCGCCGAACCTCTCCTCCACCCTGCCGCCGGTCGACGTCTTCCTGCAGGCGGTGGTCCAGCGCGGCTCCGGCGGTGCGGAATCGCTGAAGTCGCACACGGTGGCCACCGAACTCTAGCCCGGCTGGGCTCGTCCCGACCGAATCCCTCCAAACCGCCGCGCGCCGCGCGGCGGTTTCTTGGTCCAGTCTCCGCGGAAGAGAAGAGGAAAGGGCAACCGGATCCCTCCGAAGAGCTCGCTAAAATAGGCGCGTTTCCGCCCCAAATCCGGACGGTCGCGTAGCCGTCAGCCCCCCTTGATCCGGGAGTTCCCCATGACCGAATTCGAATTCCACCACGTCGGCGTGCCGACCCAGACGCCCCGCGACGGCGAGAGCTACATGGAGGGCGCCAAGCTCTACGTGACCGACCCGACGGCTCACCCCTATCGGGTCGAGTTCCTCCGCTTCGAGGAAGGCAGCCCGATGCCCGAGCTGCTCCAGACTCAGAACCACGCCGCCTTCGTCGTGCCGAGCATCGAGCAGGCGATGGCCGGAAAGGAGGTCGTGCTCGAGCCCTTCGACGCCAACGACACCGTCCGCGTGGCCTTCATTCTCGACGGCGACGCCCTGATCGAGCTGATGGAGATGAAGTCGTGAGCGCGCCCGGCACCCCCACCACGGCACCGGCGAAGAAGAAGTTCATCAACCAGCCCGAGCGGCTGGTCGACGAGCTGCTCGAGGGCTTCGTCCTGGCCCACGCGAACACCGTCGCCTTGGCCGGCTCGAACCTCGTGGTCCGCGCTGCGCCCAAGTCGACCGACAAGGTGGCGCTGGTCACCCTCGGCGGCAGCGGCCACGAGCCGGCGCTGAGCGGCTACGTCGGCCCCGGCATGCTCGACGTCAGCGTGCCCGGCGAGATCTTCGCTGCCCCCGGCCCGCCGAGGGTCATCGAAGCGCTGCGCCTGGCCGACCGCCCGGCCGGCGTGCTGTTCGTGGTGCTCAACCACGAGGGCGACGTCATGACCGCCAACATGGTCATGAAGATGGCCGAGAAGGAAGGCCTGAACGTGAAGATGGTCCTGACCCACGAGGACATCTCGGCCCCCTCGCGCCAGGACCCGAGCGACCGGCGCGGCCTGGTCGGCTGCCTGGCGGTGATCAAGGCCGCCGGCGCCGCCGCCGAGGCCGGCCAGTCGCTGGACGAGGTCCACGCCGTCGCCGAGCAGGTCGAGCGCAACATGGCCACCCTGGCGGTGGCGATCAGCGACGCCACCCACCCGGCCACTGGCGAGCCGATCGCCGAGATCGAGCCGGGGACCATGGTGGTCGGCATGGGTCAGCACGGCGAGGCTGGCGGCGGCACCTTCCCGCTGGTGAGCGCCGACGACACCGCTGAGCGCATGCTGCCGCACCTGATCGACGACCTAGGCGTCCAGTCCGGCGAGAAGGTGGTGTTCCTGCTCAACGGCGTCGGCTCGACCACGCTGATGGAGCTCTACGTGGTGCTGCGGCGGGTGCGCCAGATGCTCGACGAACGCGGCATCGAGATGGCCCGGAGCGCCGCGGGCAACTTCCTGACCGTGCAGGAGATGGGCGGATTCCAGATGTGCCTGGTGCGCGTGACCGACGCGCAGTTGGCGCTGTGGGACGCCCCCGCGCACTGCCCGGCCCTGACGATTCAGTAGGCGATGACCGACACGATCGATAGCGCCGCCCTCGCGGCGATGCTGCGCCACGCCGCCGGGGTGGTGCGGGAGAACGAGGCCGAGCTCTCGCGCCTCGACTCCTTCGGCGGCGACGGCGACCACGGCACCACCATCGTCCGCGCCATGGGCCAGCTCGAAGGCGCCATCGACGGCGTCGGCGACGACAGCCTGCAGACGCTCCTGAACGACGTCGGCTGGGCCATCATGGGCACCGACGGCGGCGCCACCGGACCGCTGTTCGGCTCGCTGTTCATGGGCATGGGCGAGGCGGCGCCCGCCGCCGGCGCCGTCGACGCCGCGGGCCTGGCGGCGATGTTCCAGGCCGGCCTCGCCAGCCTGCGCCAGAACACCCGCGCCCAGCCCGGCGACAAGACCGTGATCGACGCCCTGGTGCCCGCGGTCGAGGCCCTCACGGCGACCGCCGCCGGCGGTACCATCGACGCGGCGCTCGAGGCCGCGGCCACCGCCGCCGAGGCCGGCGCCGCCGCCACCACCGACATGGCGGCCCGCTTCGGCCGCGCCAAGAACGTCGGCGAACAGAGCAAGGGCGCGCAAGACCCGGGCGCGACCTCGATCTCACTGATCTTCCGGGGACTGTGCGAAGGAGCCAAGACCTGTGGTTGACGCAAGCGACCAGGCCAAAGACGCGGGCAAGAGCTTTGCCCCCACCATTCCCGCCGACCCGCAGGGTTTCTTCCTGAAGGGCTCGGCGCACCTCGGCTGGGGAATGAAGAACCGCCTGTCGCGGATCTTCAACCCGGCCACCGGCCGCACTGTGATGCTGGCCTTCGACCACGGCTACATCATGGGGCCGACCTCGGGCATCGAGCGCATGGATCTGGCGATCCCGCCGCTCATCCCCTACGCCGACTGCCTGATGTGCACCCGCGGCGCGCTGCAGTCCTGCATGCCGCCCGAGGCCAACAAGCCGGTGGTGATGCGCTGCTCGACCGGCGCCACGGTGCTCAAGGACCTCAGCAACGAGGTCATCGGCGTCAGCGTCGAGGACGCGCTGCGGCTCAACGCCGCCGCCGTCACGACCATGGTCTACGTCGGCGCCGAGTACGAGAAGGAGTCGCTCGACAACCTCGGCATGCTGATCGACGAGGGCAACCGCCACGGCATGCCGACCCTGGCCGTGACCGCCGTGGGCAAGGAGATGGTGCGCGACTCGCGCTACCTGGGCCTGGCCTGCCGGGTGTCGGCCGAGCTCGGCGCACACTTCGTCAAGACCTACTACTGCGAGCCCGGCTTCGAGGAGGTGGTCGCCGGCACGCCGGTGCCGGTGGTGATCGCCGGCGGCAAGAAGCAGCCCGAGGCCGACGCCCTGGCCATGGCCTGGAAGGCGATCGACCAGGGCGCGGCCGGCGTCGACATGGGCCGCAACATCTTCCTGGCCGAGGACCCGGCGGCGATGATCCAGGCGGTGCACAGCGTGGTGCACGACGGCGCCCGCCCGGAGCAGGCCTTCGAGATGTACCGCTCGCTGATGAGCGATCACCAGATGCAGGGGTCGCGCTGAGCGGCCGCCGAAGAGGAAACCCGCATGACCACCCTGAACACCCTGATTCCGGCCTCCTGCGCGGCGGTCGCCTTGACCATGACGATCGCGAGCTGCGGCATGAAGGACGAGGACACGATGGCCTACCAGAGCTACGGCAACGACCACTACTACGGCGAGGACGGCGCCTTCGACGACGTGACCGCGAAGGCCGCCTACTACGAGATGATGGAGCACTTCGGCTACCCCATCCCGGAGCGGCTGCGCGGCGAGGAGTTCTGGACCCTCGACTTCGGCCTGGGCCAGTTCACCGAGGCCGGCATGGCCGGCGTCTTCTGGATGAACAACCAGGAGCACGACTACATGGGCCACGAGATCTACCTGCTGCCCGGGCAGATGATCCCCGAGCACTGGCACCTGGCCACCGCCAACGGCCGCGCCAAGGTCGAGGGCTGGCACCTGCGCCACGGTTCGGTGACGCTCTACTCCGAGGGCGAGCCGAGCCCGACCGCCGACCAGGACATCCCGCCGCTGCACCGCGACATCGCCGTCGCCCGCACCGCGACGGTCCTGAAGCCAGGCGAGTACGGCATGCTCGCCAACCCCGAAGAGAAGCACTGGATGATCGCCGGCCCCGAGGGCGCGATCGTCAGCGAGTACGCCTCCTTCCACGACATGGACGGCCTGCGCTTTACGCACCCGGACATCAAGCTCTGATCCCCGGGGGCCGAACTCGGCCCACCCCACCGCCGCCGCGGTAGCCGGAAGACGATGCGAATCAGCCTCCTCCCCTTGATCCTGCTCCTGCTCCCTGGCGCGCCACTGCTCGCCCAAGAGCAGGGATCGCCCTACTCTCACCAGGACTCCTGGGCCGAGACCATGCTGGCTTCGCGGGCGCGCTATCTGGCGCTCGAGGAGCGGGAGGGTGTCGATTTGGGGCCGTGGTGGGCGACCGCGCCGTTGCCGGCGGCGGATTTCTCGGTGACGCTGTTCCCCGAGACCGCGGTCGATCTCGCCGCAGTCGACGGCGCAGGCGAGCTGCGATGGACCCGCCACCGAGACTGGGTCGACGGCGTCCCGCACGGGCTGCCGCAGGGCGGCAAGTCTTCGACCTATCTCTACCGCACCATCACGGCCACCGAGGCAACGGTGGTGACCGCTCACCTCGGCAGCGACGACGGCCTGGCCGTCTGGCTCAACGGTGGTCCGGTGCTGGCGAAGGACGTCGCCCGCGGGCTAGCGGCGGACCAGGACCAGGCCGAGCTAGCCTTGGTCGCGGGTGAAAACCACCTGCTGCTCAAGATCCACAACCGCGGCGGCGGCCACGGCTTCGCCTTCTCGCTACGCGACGATCCGCTGAAGCCGCTGTGGCGCCAGATCGCCGCCGACTTCCCCCTGGAAGTGGCGCGCTTCCAGCGCGACCTACCCGGCGGCGGCCACCTGGGCTGGTTCGACGAGGGCTCAGCCCTGCCGACGAGCCGCGGTCTGATCCGCCAGCTAACCGAGCAGATCGGCGGCGACGAAAGCGAGGTCGAGACCATGCTGAGCAGCGAGCGAGGCTTCCAGGAGCTCGCCCTGCTCGAGTCCTACCTCCGCCTCTGCGAGATCCGCGACACTCTTCGGGAACTCGACTCCCTCAACCTTCCTGCCCTCCGGCGCGCGCTGGAAGACCGCCGCGCCAGCGCCCCTCAGGTCGCCGGCCGCTGCGACGAGCAGCTGGAGGAATTGGCGCAGATGGAGGCTGTCCTCCCTCACATGCGCCTCTCGTTAACCGTTGACGGCGACAGGGCGCTCCATGGAGTCCAGACCCGGCTCGAGCGGATCCAGGCCTTCCGCCGCCAGGCGCTGCTCGACAACCCGCTGCTCGACTTCGACCGGCTGCTGGCGGTCAAGCGCCGGGCCGACAGTCCCAAGCTCGGCCTGCCCCAGAACTGGCAAGGCAACTGCTCGCTGCCTCGCAGCGGCTACGACGACGAGATCGTGACCCTGTCGCTGCGCGGCGGCGCCGCGACCGTCGAGAGCTTCTTCCGGCCCGAGACGCCGCGCATGCTGGCCGACGTCGACCTGCACTTCGACGCCGACCGGATGCTGTTCTCGATGCCCGACGAGGACCAGAGGTGGCAGATCTGGGAGCTCGGCGCCGACGGCGGCGGCCTGCGGCCGCTGACCGAGAGCGCCCACCCGGCGATCGACAACTACGACGCCTGTTACCTGCCGGACGGCCGGATCATCTTCGACTCGACGCGGGTCTTCCAGGGCATTCCCTGCGTCGGCGGCGCCGACGCCGTAGCCAACCTGTTCCTGCTCGACGAGGAGAACGACAGCCTGCGCCAGCTGTGCTTCGACCAGGACCACGACTGGTGCCCGACCGTGCTCAACAACGGCCGCGTCCTCTACGCCCGCTGGGAGTACTCGGACACGCCGCACTACTTCACCCGCATCCTGTTCAACATGAACCCGGACGGCACCGGGCAGGCCGAGTACTACGGCTCCAACTCCTACTGGCCGAACTCGCTGTTCTACGCCCGGCCGGTCCCCGGCCACCCGTCGATGGTGGCGACCATCGTCTCCGGCCACCACGGCGTGCCGCGCATGGGCGAGCTGGTGCTCTTCGACCCGGCCAAGGGCCGCTTCGAGGCCGACGGCGTGGTCCAGCGCATCCCCGGCTGGGGCGAGGAGGTCGAGCCGGTGATCAAGGACCAGCTCGTCGACGACAGCTGGCCGCGCTTCCTCCACCCCTACCCGCTGAGCGAGAAGCACTTCCTGGTCTCCTGCAAGCCGAGCCCCGCCGACCCGTGGGGCGTCTACCTGGTCGACGTCTTCGACAACATCACGCTGCTCGCCGAGCTGCCGGGCCACGCCCTGTTCGAGCCGATCCCCTTCCGCGCCACCGAGAAGCCGCCGGTGATCCCCGACCGCGTCGACCTGGCGCGCGACGACGCCCAGGTCTACATGGGCGACGTCTACGAGGGCCCGGGCCTGGCCGGCGTGCCGCGCGGCACGGTCAAGGACCTGCGCGTCTACGAGTTGCACTACGCCTACCCGGACATGGGCGGCCACAAGCACGTCGCCGTCGAGGGCGGCTGGGACGTGCACCGCATCCTCGGCAC
>CAYZXS010000006.1:0-46195 GCA_964482495.1 uncultured Planctomycetales bacterium | reverse complement strand
GCCACAAGCACGTCGCCGTCGAGGGCGGCTGGGACGTGCACCGCATCCTCGGCACGGTGCCGGTCGAGGAGGACGGCTCCGCCTCCTTCCTGGTTCCCGCCAACACGCCGCTGGCGGTGCAGCCGCTGGACGAGGACGGCCGCGCGGTGCAGCTGATGCGCAGCTGGTTCACCGCCATGCCCGGTGAGACCTTGTCCTGCGTCGGCTGCCACGAGAGCCAGAATTCGGCGCCGATGCTGCGGCCGACCCTGGCCTCGGGCCAGGCGCCGCGCGACATCGAGCCCTGGTACGGCCCGGCGCGCGGCTTCAGCTTCAAGCGCGAGGTCCAGCCAGTGCTCGACCGCAGCTGCGTCGGCTGCCACGACGGCAGCGCCGACGAAGGCGGCCGGCCCAAGCCCGACCTGCGACGCAAGGAGGAGAACGGCTGGGGCAACTTCACGCCCTCCTACCTGGCGCTGCACCCCTACGTGCGCCGGCCCGGCCCGGAGAGCGACTACCACCTGCAGAAGCCGTACGAGTACCACGCCAACACCAGCGAGCTGGTGCAGATGCTCGAGCGCGGCCACCACGGCGTCGCGCTCGACGCCGAGGCCTGGGACCGGCTCGTGACCTGGATCGACCTCAACGTGCCCGACCACGGCACCTGGAGCGAGCACCGCGACATCGCCGCCGACTACCAGCTGCAGCGCCAGGAGATGCTGAGCTGCTTCGCCAACCGGCCGCTGGACGTCGAGGCCGAGCTGGCCTCGGGGCCGGCGGCGCGCCCGGTCGAGCAGGTCGAGCCGCTGATCCCGACGCCGCCGCCGGCCCCGCCGCGCGGCGACGCTGACTTCGCCGGCTGGCCCTTCGGCGCCGCGGAGGCCGCCGCCAAGCAGGCGGCCGGCGGCCTTCCGCGCGAGCTCCGCGTCGACCTCGGTGAAGGGAGGGCGATGGAGTTCGTCCTGGTTCCCGCAGGCGAGTTCCTCATGGGCGAGCTCGACGGCAATACCGACGAGCTGCCGCGGACGCGGGTGTCGGTCGCCGAGCCTTACTACCTCGGGCGCCTCGAGGTCACCCGCGGCCAGTTCAGCGCCTTCGACCCGACCCACGACAACGGCTACCTCGACCAACACCACAAGGACCACACGACGCCGGGGTATCCGGCCAACGACGCCAGGAACCCCGTGATTCGGGTCACGTGGCGGCAAGCGGTGGCCTTCTGCGCGTGGCTGAGCGAGCGCACCGGCATGGATTGCAGCCTGCCGAGCGAAGCCGAGTGGGAGTGGGCCTGCCGCGCCGGAAGCGCCGCGCCCTTCTCCTACGGCGGTCTGGATACTGACTTCGGCGGCCACGCCAACCTCGCCGACGCCTCGATCCGACTACTCGCGGTGACCGGCGTCAACCCGCAGCCGATCGCCAACCCGAGCCCGTACGAGGACTTCCTGCCCAAGGACGCGCGCTTCGACGACGGGGCCAAGCTGATGACCCGCGCCGGCCGCTACGCCGCCAACGCCTGGGGCCTGCGGGACATGCACGGCAACGTCGGCGAGTGGACGAGCTCGCGCTACGCGCCCTACCCCTATCGCGAGGACGACGGCCGAAACGCCCTCGGCGGCGAGGCCGACCGCGTCGTCCGCGGCGGCTCCTGGGCTTCAAGGCCGAAGTCGGCGCGCTCTGCCGCGCGGCTGCACTACCGCCCCTTCCAGGCGGTGCACGACGTCGGCTTCCGGGTGAAGATCAAGGCGCGCTGAACCGCCAAGGGCCTGGCTGTCCTGGGCCAGGCAGCGCTCAGCCGTTCGCGATCTGGGTCCGCACGATCGGGATGCGCTGCCCCAGCCAGGTCTTCTTGGCCTGGAAGTGGGCGGCGATCGAGCCGCCGAAACCGATCTGGTTGTTCGGATCGAGCTCCAGCCACGGCGTCAGGATCGGCTCCATCCGGTCGAGGAAGGCGTGGATCTCCGCCTCGGCCAGCGGACCGTCCAGCAAGTCGGTGAACAACTGCCGGTACTCGGCGCGAATCGCGGGGGTGCCGAGCAGGTGGTCGGCGTAGTGCTTACCCGGGTTGTAGATGTCCCAGTTCAGCTGGTTCATCACCGAGTCCAGGTCCCAGGGGTAGTAGCGCCGCTTCGAGCCGACCGTGAAGTCGGCGAAGTGGAGGTTCTTGCCCTTGGAGAACAGCGAATCCGGGTGGCTGACCAGGGCGTTCACCGCGCCCATCGTCAGCATGCCCTGGAGGTCGATCATGCTGCGGACCTCGCTCTCGAAGGCCGGCGGCGGCGGGGTCGAGCAGCCGCCGTTCGGGCGCTGGAAGGGGTCGTAGCAGAGGGCCTGGTGCTCCGGGCTCTCGCCGGTGCCGGCCTTGAGCGTGTCCGAGTAGATGTCGCCGAGCTTGTAGAGCCAGGTCAGGTTGTCGATCCACTGGCCGCGGTTCTCGAGGAAGCGCTTGTCACGCTGCTCCGGGTTAACGTAGAGCCCGGTGTAGACGCCGTTGATCGTCAAGGCGGCCCAATTGCACAGGCCGGCTTCGTAGCCGTAGCCCTCGGGGCCGCTGGCCATGCGGTGCAGCGCCCAAGCCAGCCCCTCGGTGACCACATCCTCGTCGTCGCCGTTCTCCAGGCTCAGCTTCTTGAGGTCGTGCCAGTCCTGGCCGGTGACGTACTCGTTGATGTCGATCTTCAGCGACACCTTCTGGAAGCCGGTGCCGGCGTTGAGCGCGTCGCAGGACTTGCGCCGCACCGAGACCAGAATCGCCTGCTCGCCGGCAAGGTTGAACCAACCGGGCACCTCGATGCTGTAGCTGGTGTCGTTCTGGACGGTCTGCCAGTCGGTCGGCGACAGGCTCAGCTCGAGCTGCAGGACCTGGGTCGGCTCGAAGACCTGCGGCCAGTCCAGGGCAGTCGGCCGGGGCTTGAGGAGCGCGCGCTGGGAGAGCGCCGGGGCGGCGAGGAGCAGGACCGCGCAGGCGATCCGCGCGACGGTGGCGTGGGCCATGGGGTTCATCCAGGGGGGGATGGGGATGGGCCGCGATGGGGCTGGGAGCGGCCCTCTCAAGCTACCACAGGATCCTCAGGCCCGCCGACGACGGCCCGCGGGTCGTCGATCGGCTACTCCCAGCGCGGCTCCACCCCGAGCAGCTTGCGGACGAAGAAGTCGCGCCGGCGCCGGGTGCCGTAGGCCGACTCGGCGGCGCCGTGGCCGGCTCCCGGCATGACCAGCAGCTCGAAGTCCTTGTCCGCGGCGACCAGGGCGTCGACCACCTGCATGGTGGATGCGGGGTCGACGTTGCGGTCGAGCTCGCCGACCACCAGCAGCAAGTCGCCCTGCATGCGGTGGGCCTGGACCACGTTCGAGCTCTCCTCGTAGTGTGGCCCGATCGGCCAGCCCATCCACAGCTCGTTCCACCAGATCTTGTCCATGCGGTTGTCGTGGCAGCCGCAGTCGGCCACCGCGGCGCGGTAGAAGTCGCCGTGGGCGATCAGCGCCCGCATGGCGTTCTGGCCGCCGGCGCTGCCGCCGTAGATCCCGACGCGCGAGAGGTCGATCGACGGGTCAGTGGCCGCCAACGCCCGGATCCAGGCGATGCGGTCCGGGAAGCCGGCGTCGCCCAGGTTCTGCCAGGCGACGTCGTGGAAGGCCTTGGAGCGCCAATTGGTGCCCATGCCGTCGATCTGGACGACGATGAAGCCGAGCTCGGCCAGCTCCTGCGGTCGGCGGTGAGCGGCCCAGGTCTTCGGCACGTGATGTCCGTGCGGGCCGGCGTAGATCGCCTCGATCAGCGGGTACTGCTTGGCCGGGTCGTGGTCCGTCGGCCTGTAGACCACGCCATAAATATCGGTGGCGCCGTCGCGGCCCATGGCGGTGAAGCGCTGCGGCAGCCGCCAGCCGGTCGCGAGCAGCGGCGCGGCGTCGGCGCGGGCCAGCTCGGCGACGAGCGAGCCGTCGGCGTAGCGGCGCAGCTCGGTCACCGGCGGCTGGTCGACGCGGGACCAGGTGTCGGTGTAGAGGCTGCCGTCCGGCGAGAACTCGATCCGGTGGCTGCCGTCGCCCTCCGTGAGCAAGCGCAGCGAACCGTCGTCGAGGCCGACGACGGCGAAGTGCACGTGGTACGGGTCCTGGTCGGCGTGGAAGCCCATGATCCGGATCAGCGCCTCGCGCTTCTCCTCGTCGACCCGCTCGACCCCGCGAACCACCCACTCCCCCGCCGTGATCGGCCGCTTGACCGCGCCGGTGGCGCTGTCGATCAGGTAGAGGTGGTTCCAGCCGCTGCGCTCGGACATCCAGATGACCTCTCCGGTGTCGTGCAGGGGGTGCAGGAAGGTCTTGCCGGCGTAGTCGACGAAGGTCGGGCTGGCCTCCTCGATGATCGTCGTGACGTCGCCGGTCGCGGCGTCGACCGCCAGCCAGCGCAGGACCTGATGGCCGCGCTGGTTGTAGAGCGCCGTGAAGCGCGAGCTGTCCGGCGCCCACTCGATGCGCCGCAGGCTCCAGGGGTTGGGGAAAAGGGCGTCGTCCACCGGAATCGCGGTGGCCGCGCCGTCCTCCTCGACCCGGAACAGCCGCAGCCGCGGCTCGGCGATGCGGTCGCCGGGCTTGAGGTAGTCGAAGGCCTGCAGGTCGGGCTGCAGCCGGTCGTCCGGGGCCGAGTCGATCAGGTGCACCTTGTGCTCCTGGGCCGGGACCTCCTGCAGACAAGCAAGGTAGCGGCGGTCGGGGGACCAACGGAAGGGGCCGCGGTAGCGGTCATCGACCCGGCCGTCGCGGCTGAGGCGGGTCTCGGCGCGGCTCTCGAGGTCCACCAGCCAGAGGTCATGCTCGCGGACCTCGGCCCGGAAGCGCGGCGCAGACGCCTGGCCGTTCTCGCCACCGGCCTCCGCGCGCGGCTCCCCTCCCGCCGCCGGCTCCTCGGCGCCGAACCGATCTTGGTCCGCGATCAGGGCCACTCCAGGCCGGGCGGCCCCCCGGAAGCGCGCCAAGGTCTCGCCGGCCGCGTCGTCCACGCGCCAGGCGTGGCCAGCGAAGGTGTGCTGCCATCGGCTGGCGCCCGCGGCGAGCTCGCCGTAGGACTTGGCATCGTCGCCTCCCGCGAGCCAGGACAAGGTCACCGGGCCGCCCGTGCGGTTCACGAACAGGATGCCGGTGTCGCCGCCGCGGCGGCCGCCGCGGGCCCCTGGGCGCTGGCTGGACAGCCGGAAGGCGTCGACCGCGGCGGGGTCGACGGTTCCGGCCTCTGCCTGGGCAGGCCGCCACCGGACCAGGCCGGCGTCGTCGCTCATCAGCAGCAGGTAGCCGCCGTCCGCCTCGGGGCGCAGCCGCGCCACCCGGCACTGCTCCGGAGGCAGGCCGAGCAGCATCGCCAGCTCATCGGTGGAGCCGAGCCGCTGACGGCGCGAGCCCGGCTCCGCCGCCGGATCGACCAGGACGATCTCCCGCTCGCCGCCGGCGGTCTGGACCTGATACCAGAGCTGGCCGCCCTCCAGCCACTCGGGCCGCAGCTCGGCGCCGAGGACCTTACCGGAGCCGAGCTGCCGCAGCTTGGCCGCGCGGTCGTAGTCCGCCTTGCTCCCCTGGGCTCCGGCCACCGCGCACAGGAAGAGGCCGGCGAGGGTCGCGCCGCCGGCTCGAGAGAGGAAGCCGCCAGTCATGGTCCGCCGGCTCACCGGACCGACGACAGCCAGGCCTCTCGGATCGCCAGCTGCTCCGGCGTGGCGTCCTCGCGGAAGGACAACCCGGCGATCACGGTCTCCTTCTCGATCAGCGCCACCGTAAGCTCGCGCTCCTCCTCGCCGTCGCGCAGCCGCAGCAGCACCTCGTCGCCGGGCTGGTGCCGGCGCAGGAAGTCGTTGGCGTTGGTCCACTCGGCACCATCGGCGCTGAGGATGCGCTCGCCGCGGCGCGGCATGCCCTCGGCCGGCTCCGAGCCCCAGCGGCCGCCGACGCGGTTGCCGCGCACCGGGAAGGGGAAGCCGGTGGTGATGACCTCCTGCTGGTAGTCGACGCCGGCGTAGGCGAAACACTCGGCGAAGGGCGGGTCCATGGTGCCGCGCACGTGGCGGGCGAAGAACTCGCCGAAGTCGTAGTTGCTGAGCGCGGTGCAGGCGCGCTCGACGTCGGCCTCCTCGAAGCCGACCCCGCGCTCGGCGAACCAGCGGTTGCAGAAGCGCATGAAGTCGTTGAGCGACACCCGGTTGCCGGTCTCGTGGCGCATCTTCAAGTCGATCAGGGCGCCGAGCATCTCGCCCTTGCCGTAGTAGTCGACCCGCGACTCGGTCTGGTCCGGCTGGTCGCGGTGCCAGCCGTTGCGGCTGGCCCAGTAGACCGAGTGCTCCTTGCGCCGCGGCTTGGACTGCTCGCGCGAGATGATGCCGGCCAAGTGGTCGAGGTACTCGTCCGGCGTCAGGATGCCGGTCCGCACCAAGGTCAGCTCGCCGAAGTAGGAGGTCCAGCCCTCCGACACCCACAGGTTGCCGGTGTAATTCTCGTGCTCGTACTCGAAGGGCCCGAGGGTGACCGGCCGGATCCGCTTGACGTTCCAGGCGTGGAAGAACTCGTGCGAGGTGACCGAGGCGCCGGCCTCGGGGTCGCGCTTCTGGTTGGTGGCGCTGAGCCCGATCGAGGTCGAGTTCAGGTGCTCCAGCCCGCCGCCGCCGGGGATGTTGAACAGGAACCAGTAGTCGGCGAAGGGGAAGCTGCCGAAGAGTTGGCCCTGGTTGATGACGATCTTCTCGACGATGGCGGTGAAGGCGTCGAGGTCGAAGTCGTACTCCTGCTCGTTCTCGAAGTAGACGCAGGAGAAGTCGGTGCCGTTGACCGAGAAGGACTGCTGGCGGTAGACGCCGATGATGCCCGGCGCGTCGATGAAGGTGTCGTAGTCCTTGGCCCAGCGCCGCAGCGGGTCGTCGGTGGTCAGCAAACCGTTGGCGACCTGCCAACCCGACGGCACGACGTAGCGGCTGCTCACCGGCTCGTCCTTGGCGCCGACCACGTAGAGGTAGGTGCTCGGCCCGCTGATCCGGATGCCGGTGATCTCGGCGTCCTCGTCCGGCCGCTGCCCCCACCAGCCGCGCGTGCTCGGCACGGTGTAGCGCACCGTGACGCGGCCGGCGCCGGCGGTGTCGATGCTCCAGGTCTGGTGATCCATCTGCGTGACCGCCAGCTCGCGGCCGCCAGCGTCGGCCGCCGTCAGGCCACCCACCCGCTCGCCGTAGCGACGGATGCCATAGGCGCCAGGCGTCCAGTTGGGCATCGCCACGTGCAGCACGGGCCGCGCCAATTGGTCGACCACGACCTCGATCTGGAGCGACTTCTTGTCCTCCGAGACCGTCGTGGTGTAGGCGATCTCCAGCGGCGTCAGGTCGTCGCGCTGGGACTGGGCGGAGGCGAGCGCGCTCGTGGCGAGCGCGCACAGGAGCAGGGGGATGATGCGCATGGCCGATTCCTGGGAAGGGGGGGCGTAGCGCGGATGATAACGAGGCAAACGCGCAGCGGCCGCCCAGCTGACAGGGCGGCCGCGGATCCTCCTGGGAGAAAGGCCTAACGCAGCTTCCCCAGCACCTGGCCGGCGATGATGTTCTTCTGGATCTCGCGCGTGCCCTCGTAGATCTCGGTGATGCGGGCGTCGCGGTAGAAGCGCTCGACCTCGAACTCGGTGATGTAGCCGTAGCCGCCGAAGAGCTGGATCGACTCGCTGGCGACCTCGCTGGCGACCTTGCCGGCGTAGTACTTGGCCATGGCGCTGAGCTTGGTGTCGGGCTTCTTCTGGTCGGCCAGCCAGGCGGCCTTGTAGGTCACGAGCCGCGCCAGCTCGAGCTGGGTCGCCATCTCGGCCAGCTTGTGCTGGATGGCCTGGAACTTGGCGATCTTGATCCCGAACTGCTCGCGGCCCTTGATGTGCTCCATCGCCCGATCGAAGGCGCCCTGGGCGGTACCGACCGCCTGCGCCGCGACCTCGATGCGGCTCTCGTCGAAGAACTGCAACACCTGGTAGAAGCCCTTGTTCACGGTGCCGAGCAGCGCCGAAGCCGGCACGCGCACGTCCTTGAAGCTGACCTCGCCGGTCGGGATCATCTTCAGGCCCATCTTCTCGCCGACGCTGGCGACCTCGATGCCCGGCAAGTCGGCGTCGACGATGAACATCGACTGGCCGCGGTGCTTGGCCTCGACGTCGGTCTGCAAGAGCACGACGTAGAAGCCGCAGTGGCCGGCGTTGGTGATGAAGGTCTTGACGCCGTTGATCACCCACTCGTCGCCGTCCTGCACCGCGGTGGTCGACATCGAGGTGATGTCGCTGCCGTGCATCGGCTCGGTGAAGGCGCCGGCCGACAGGCACTCGCCGCCGGTGACCTTGTTCAGGTAGCGCTGCTTCTGCTCCTCGGTGCCGTGGTGGAGGATGATCTCGCAGGCGAAGTGCGCCGTCAGCAGCGCCGCGCCGATGCCCGAGTCGCGGCGGCAGAACTCCTCGACCACCAGCGCGTTCTCGAGGATGCCGTAGTCGGAGCCGCCGTAGGCCTCGGGGAAGTGCAGGCCGATGAAACCCTCCTCGCAGGCCTTCTTCCAGATGTCCTCGGGGTAGGCGTGGTTCTTCTCCAACTCCAGGGCGAGCTCCTTGTCGAATTCGCCCTTGGCGAAGCGGACGGCCGCCTTCTGGATGTCCTTCTGGGCCTTGTCGAGTGCGAAGTCCATGTCTGTCTCCTGCGGGTCTAGCCCTTGCGCTCGCGGATCCTCTCCTCGAGCAGCGGCACGAGGTCGAAGAGGTCGCCGACGATGCCGACGTCGGCCGCGGCGAAGATCGGCGCCGCCGCGTCCTGGTTGATGGCGACGACGAAGGGACCGCCCTTCACCCCGCCGAGGTGCTGGAAGCTGCCGCTGACGCCGACCGCCAGGTAGAGCTTCGGCTTGACCGTCTGGCCCGAGGTGCCGACCTGGCGGCTCTTCTCCAGCCAGCCCTTGTCGACCACCGGGCGGGTGCAGGCCAGCTCGGCGCCGAGCGCCTCGGCCAGCGACTGCACGAGCTCGAGGTTGTCCTCCTCCTCGATGCCGCGGCCGACCGCCAACAGCAGCTCGGCCTGGCTGATGTCGACCGCGCCGGCCTCGGCGGCAACGGTCTCGACCAGGCGACGGCGGGCGGCGTAGCCCTCGGGGGCGGGGCCGGCCTCGACGGCGCCGCCGCATTCCGGCGGGCTGTCGGGCGGCGCGTAGGCGCCGGGGCGGACCGTGGCCAGGTAGCCAGCGGCCTCGGCCGCGACCACCCGAGCGTGCACCTTGCCGCCGTAGACCGTGCGCACCCCGGCGAGCTGCTCGCCGCGTTGCTCCAGCGACAGGCAGTCGGCCAGCATCGGCCGATCCAGCTTGGCCGCCAGCAGCGGAGCGAGGTCCATGCCGTTGTTGGTGTGGCCGAGCAGCACCAGCCACGGCGCCTCGGCCGCGATCCAAGGCGCCAGCGCCGCCGCGGCGTAGTCGCCGTCGAAGCAAGCGCCGTCGGGCGCAGGGAAGTTCACCACCCGCTCGTAGCAGCGGCCGAGCTGCGCCGCCGCCGCCTCGTCGGCGCCGAAGACGATCGCGGTCACCCGCACATCGCCGAGCGCGCGGGCCGCCACCGCCAGTTCGCAAGCCTCGTCGCCGGGGCCTTCCGTGATCACGAAGACTTCGCGCATCCTTATAGCCCTCCTCGCTCGTGCAGCATGTCGACCAGCTTGTCGATCCTCTCGTCATCGCTCCCTTCCAGGATCTCGGCCCCCTCACCCTTCGGCGGCAGGAACAGCTCCTCCAAGGTCACCCGCGCGCCGGCCGCTCCGACCGCGCTGGCGTCCAGGTCGAGCTCGCCGGCGCCGAGCACCGGGATCTCCATGCCCGACACCTTGCGGATCCCGCGGATCGACACGTAGCGCGGCTCATTGATGCCCGTCTGCACCGTCACCACCGCCGGCAGGCCCAGCTCGACCACGCGCTCGAGGCCGCCCTCGACCTCGTGTCGCACCGTGGCCTTCGCGCCGTCGACCGTGAGCCCGGTGGCCAGCGCCACCAGCGGCAGGTCGAGCATGCCGGCGAGGAAGCCGCCGACCTGGCCGCGGCCCTCGTCGCCGGAAACCGCCCCGAGCAGCACCAGGTCGCAGGGCTTGCCCTTCAACGCCGCCGCCAGCACGGTGGCGACTCCCCAGGCATCCGAGCCCTCGAAGGCCTCGTCCGAGAGGTGCAGCGCCGCGTCGCAGCCCATCGCCAGGGCGCGCCGCAGCACCTCCTCGTCGTCCTCGCCGCCGACCGTCAGCGCGGTCACCGTGCCGCCGTGCTGCTCCTTGAGCTGCACGGCCGCCTCGACGGCGAAGTTGTCCCACTCGTTGATGTCGAAGGAGAAGTCCTCCTCCTCCAAGGCGCGGCCGGAGCGGTCGATCTCGATCTCGACCTCACTCGTGTCCGCGACGCGTTTGATGCAGACGTAGATGTCCATGGCTATTCGTTCTCGGTGACGGGTTCGGCGTCGCCGGTCGCGCGCGCGACCAGCTCGGCGAGGTCGATGGCCTCCATCTCGCCGTCGCGACCGGTGGTCTTGATCGCGTCCTCCAAGTTGATCAGGCAGAAGGGACAGGCGGTGACCACCACCTGCGCGCCGGCCTCGGCGGCCTGGTCGAGGCGGATCTCGCCCATGCGGCGCTCGCACTCGGTCTCGTTGAAGAGGTAGAGCGAGCCGCCGCCGCAGCAGAAGCTGCGGTTGGCGCTGCGCTCCATCTCGACGGTCTCGAGGCCGGGGATGGCGTCGAGCACCCGCCGCGGCGAACGGTAATCGCCGTTGTGGCGGCCGAGGTAGCAGGGGTCATGGAAGGTGTAGCGACGACCGTCGCCGATGGCGCCGAGCTCCAGCTTGCCGTCGGCGACCAGCTCGGCGATCAGCTGCGAGTGGTGCAACACCGGCTGCTCGAGCTCGTAGTCGTGGCGCAGCGCGTTCATGGCGTGCGGGTCGGTGGTGACCACGCGGGCGAAGTCGCGCTCTTCGAAGGCGGCTTCGTTCTTGTCCTTCAAGCTGAGGAAGAGCCCCTCCTCTCCGAAGCGCCGCGCCTCGTGGCCGGAGTCGACCTCGTCCTTGCCGAGCGTGCCGGCGTCGACGCCGGCGCGCGCCAGGACGCGGCCGAAGGCGCTCGCGGTCTCCTGGATACGCGGGTCGAAGGCGGCGCAGCTGTCAGTGAAGTAGAGGACCTCCGCTTCGTCGCCCTTCTTCAGGGTGCGGACGACCGGCTCCTCGCCCTCGGCGCCCTCCGCCCACTCGCCGCGTTTTCGCGCCATCTTGCCGTAGGGGTTGCCGCGCTTCTCCAGGGCGGCCATCGGCTTCTGCAGCGTCGCCGGCAGCGCGCCGTCGTCGACCAGGGAGCGGCGCATGTCGACCACCTTGTCGATGTACTCGATCATCACCGGGCAGGCCTCTTCGCAGGCGCCGCAGGTGGTGCAGCTCCAAAGCTCGCCTTCGGTGATCGTCTCCCCCACCAGCGCCGGCCGCTGCTCGGGCGGCACGACGGACCCGCGCACCGGGTATTGGGCGTAGGCCGCCTCGCGCGTCTTGATGCTGATCATGCGCGGCGACAACGGCGTGCCCGAGGCGTAGGCCGGGCAGTGATCGGAGCAGCGGCCGCAGTCGGTGCAGGTGTAGGCGTCGAGCAGCTGCTTCCAGCCGAAGTCCTCGAGCTTGGAGACGCCGACGGACTCGAGCGCGTCGAAGTCGTCCTCGATGTAGGACGGCGGCTTGATCTTGCCGCCGGCGTCGAGTTTGGAGAAGAAGACGTTCGGCAGCGCCGACAGGACGTGGAAGTGCTTGCCGAGCGGCAGGAAGCACAGGAAGACCAGCAGGACCGCGTTGTGGACCCAGAAGGCGGCGAGGTGGAGCCCACCGAGGGTTCCCTCGGACCCGCCCAGGATCGCGGCCGCGAGAGCCGCCATGGGCTCGGCTCCGCTGCCTCCCTCGCCGTTCAGCAGCAGCCCGGTGCCGTCATACACCGCGTCCGCGATCATCAGCGTCGAGATCAGCCCCAGGATCAGCAGCGCCTCCGGCGTGTGCGACTCGCCGGCGTTGCGGTCGTGGTAGCGGGCCGGCTTGACCACCAGGCGCCGGTAGGCGGCCAGGCCGCAGCCGAGCAGCACTAGCAGCCCGGTCCAGTCCTTGACCGCCGCGTAGCCTTGGCCGATGTCGGCGAAGCCGGGCGAGAAGGCCTCGCCGATCAAGGTCAGCGAGCGCACCGACAGCACCAGGAAGCCGGCGAAGATGACGATGTGCAGCGGCCCCGCCACCCAGTAGCGCGGCTGGCGGGACTGGCCGAAGCCGATGGTGAGCAGCCGGCGCAGGCGCTCTCCGATCCGGTCGAAGCGCGGGCTGGGCGCGGCGGCCCGGAGCAGCGCCACCCGCCGCCAGAGGATGTAGCCGAAGGCCCCGAGGGCAAGAACAAGCATCAAGGCCTGTAATAGAGGCCCCGGGATCCCGAGGATGGCGTGGTCGGCGGGCGCGTAGGGAATGGCAGAATCCTGGATGGCCCGGGCGACCAGGGCCCACCGGGCGGGAAGGAAGGGCGAGCCGAGGACACCATGTCACCCCGGCCGAGGCGCATTCTTCGCTAACTTCTGGGGAGCACAAATCAAGCGACGGATGGCCGGCGCGCCGGGAATCCCGGTCTAGGATGGTGGATCCCCGCTCGGGCCCCGGACGCCGCCATGCACCCCGCCATCCCCCGCCTCGCCACCGCCCTGGCCCTGCTCTGCCCGGCCGCCGCCGCCCACGTCCAGCTCCTGAGCCCGAACGGCTTCGAGAGCTTCCGCGGGCAGTCCATGGTCCTGATCGAGTGGTTCGACTCGGTCTCGCACGGCAACGAGGTCAGCTACACCTTGGAGTACAGCGCTGACGGCGGCCTGGTCTGGACCGACATCGCGACCGGCTTGCCTTACACCAACGGCGCTGACAGCTACCTGTGGACCGTGCCCGACGTCGCCACGACGACCGGGCTGATCCGGGTGACGATGGTGGTCAATCCTTTCCTCAGCTATCAGGACACCAATGACTTCTACTTCGAGGTCACGCCGTCCTACGTGGGCTACGGGGCGGGAACGCCGCTGAACGGAGTGGAGCCCGTCGTGGCAGGCGTCGGCCTCCCCACCGTCGGCAGCACGGTCAGGATCGAGCTCCTGCAGGCTCAACCCGGCTCGCCGGCAATGTTCCTGGCCGGCAGCGCGCGGGACCACCGCAGCTTCCGCGGCGTCACGATCCTGACCCGGGCTGACCTCGGCCGCCAGGTCGAGCTGGTCGACCCCGCGGGGGCGGCGGCGGTGGAGGTGCCGCTGGCGGCCTGCATGGCCGGGAGCACCTACTTCGCGCAGGCGGTGGTCTTCAGCGCTCCGACGTACAGCGCCTCGGCGGGCCTGGGCTTCACCGTCTTGCCCTGACCGCGACCGGCATTCTCCTGCCGGAGGCCGGATCGCCGAGCGGCCTCCGGCCCCACAACTCCGCCAAGTTTCCTTTTCGCTAGCGCTTCTGGGAGCTTCCTGCTTTCCTGAAGATCCGGCTCTCCGTCCCCCGCCCCACCGATGGACCCCATGCGCGCTAGCACCGTTCTCCTGCTCACGATCAGCCTGCTCCTGTTCCCGACCAGCCGGGCGGCGGCCCAGGAGGCGGCGGCTGAACCCGCGGCGGCTCAGCCTGAGGCCAGCGTAGCGACGGCCAAGCGCCCGCTGGGGATCGACGACGCCTCCACCTGGCCCAGCGTCGGCGGCGCCCGGTTCTCGAACGCCGGGAAGTGGATCCTCTACTCGGTCTCGGTCGCCGACGGCGGCGACGGCCGGCTGGAGATCCGCGAGACCCGAGGCGACCGCGCTTACTCCGTCGAGCGCGGCAGCTCGGCCAGCTTCAGCTTCGACGAGCGCTTCGTCGTCTGCACCGTGAAGCCGAAGCGCGCGGAGCTGCGCGCGGCGAAGAAGGAGAAGAAGCGCGGCGACGACCAGCCGAAGAGCTTCCTCCTGATCCTCGACCTCGAGAGCGGCGAACGCACCGAGATCCAGCGCGCCAGCGGCGCCCGCATGCCGGCCGAGGCCGGCGGTTGGCTGGCCTACACCCTCGAGCCGAAGAAGAAGGAGAAGGCGGAGCGCGACGAGAAGGAGGAGGAGGCCTCGTCGGAGGGTCAGAAGGGCGAAAAGGGCGAGAAGGCCGGCGGCGCGGAGGCGAAGCCGAAGCTCGAGGAGCCGGCGGCGAAGGCCGAGGCGAAACCTGAACAGAAGGCCAAGGCCAAGGTCGAGGTCGAGGTCGAGGAAGTCGAGCCGGAGGGCAAGTCCAAGCCGGCAGGGAAGGCCGAACCCGAGGAGCAGGAGCCGGCCAAGGAGAAGACCGAAGCCGAGAAGAGAGCCGAGGAGAAGAAGAAGCGCAAGCAGGACGGCAAGGAGCTGGTCCTGCGCAACTTGAACGATGGCAGCGAGCGACGCTTCGAGAAGGTGGTCTCCTCCTCCTTCACCAAGGATGGCCTGCACCTGGTCTTCATCACCTCGACCAAGGACGACGGCGGCGACGGCCTGTTCGTGCACCACGTCGACAAGGACGAGACCCGGCCGATGCTCGAGGGCGAGGGGGACTACCGCTCGATCCGCTTCGACGAGGCGGCGACCCGCTTCCTGTTCCTCTCGAACGTCGCCGACTACGAGGCGGAGAAGCCCAAGTGGACCCTCTACCACGGCCGCCTCGACGCCGTCGACGCCTACCCGATCGCCTCGGCCGGCAGCCCGGGCATCCCCGAGGGCTGGGGCGTGAGCGTGAACCGAAACCCCTCCTTCTCGGACTCGGGCGCCCGGATCCTCTTCGGCACCGCGCCGCTGCCGCGGCCCGATCCGGAAGAGGTCGCCGACGACGAGAAAGTCGTGGTCGACGTCTGGAGCTGGACCGATCCGCTGCTCCAGCCGCAGCAGCTGAAGGAGCTCTCGCGCGAGCGCGACCGCAGCTACTTGGCGGTGCTGCACGTCGAGGAGCTCGGGCGGATCGTGCAGCTCGCCGACGAGGCGCTGCCGAGCGTCAGCCTGGCGCGGAAGAACGACTCCGCCTGGGCCGTGGGCACCTCGAACCTGGCCTGGCGCAAGGAGAGCTCCTGGGACACCAACCTGCCCCGAGAGGTCTGGCTGGTCAACGCCGCCAACGGCGAGCGCCGCCAGGTCTTCGAAGCCAGCCGCGGCTCGCACTCGCTCAGCCCGGACGGCCGCTACCTGAGCTGGTGGGACCCGGAGCAGCGGGCGTGGTTCGCGATGGCGGTGCCGGACGGCGAGGTGCGACGGATCAGCGACGGCGTCCCACACCGGCTCGACAACGAGCTCCACGACACGCCCCAGCTCCCGCGCAGCTACGGCAGCGCCGGCTGGCTGAAGGAGGACGCCGGCTTCCTGGTCTACGACCGGCACGACCTGTGGCTGCTCGATCCGACCGGGGCGGAGCCGCCGGTCTGCGTCACCGACGGCGTCGGACGCCGCGACGGCCTGCGCTTCCGCTTCGTCAACATCGACCCGGAGACGGCCGGAGGCGGCGGCTTCTCCGGCGGTCGCTTCTTCGGCGGCGGCGGGCGCGAGGGCATCGACCCCGAGCAGCCGCTGCTCCTCTCCGCCTTCCACCTGACGGATAAGAGCGCCGGCTTCTGGTGGGACCGCTTCGACGGCGGCGAGCCGACGGCGATCTTCATGGACGCCAAGAGCTTCGGCTCGCCGCGGCCGTCGAAGGAGGGCGGCCTGCTCAGCTTCACGCGCCAGGACTTCACCGAGGGTCCGGACGTCTGGATCACCGACCGCGAGTTCAGCTTCTACGACCAGGTCAGCGACGGCTACGGCCTGCAGGACGAATTCCTCTGGGGCACGTCCGAGCTGGTGAGCTGGAACTCCAACGACGGCGTGCCGCTGCAAGGCATCCTGGTCAAGCCGGAGGGCTTCGACCCGGCGAAGCAGTACCCGATGGTGGTGTACTTCTACGAGCGCAGCTCGGACGGCTTGCACCGCTACCGCACGCCAGCGCCGGGCGGCAGCTCGGTGGCCTTCAGCTATTACGCCAGCAACGGCTACCTGGTGTTCGTGCCGGACATCCCCTACCGCACCGGCTACCCGGGGCAGAGCGCCGAGTCGGCGATCCTGCCCGGCCTGTCGAAGCTGATCGACACTGGCTTCGTCGACCCGGCGCGCATCGGCGTGCAGGGGCACTCTTGGGGCGGCTACCAGATCGCCCACCTGGTCACGCGCACGACGGTCTTCGCCGCCGCGATCAGCGGCGCCCCGGTCTCGAACATGACCAGCGCCTACGGCGGCATCCGCTGGGGCTCGGGCCGCAGCCGCATGTTCCAGTACGAGCGCACCCAGAGCCGGCTCGGCGGCTCGCTGTGGGAGGTGCCGGACCGCTTCATCGAGAACTCGCCGATCTTCTACGCCGAGGAGATCCAGACCCCGGTGCTGATCATGCACAACGACAAGGACGGCGCGGTGCCCTGGTACCAGGGCATCGAGTTCTTCGTCGCCCTACGCCGGCTCGGCAAGCCCGGCTGGATGCTGAACTACAACGGCGAGGACCACGGCCTGCGCAAGTTCCCGAACAAGCGCGACTACGCCATCCGCATGATGCAGTTCTTCGACCACTACCTGAAGGGCGCGCCGCCGCCGGTGTGGATGGCGGACGGGGTGCCTGCGGTGGACAAGGGCCGCACGCTGGGGCTGGACCTGGTCGGCGACCCGCCGGCGACGGAATAGTCGCCCTCGGCGCCCTGGCTGACGTCTAGAATCGGCGCGCCGGTCCCCACGGGCCGGCACGCCGCCACGCCGTCTTTCCCGCTCTTCCGCACGCTCGGAGTTTGAAATGAAGCGCACGCCGTGGCTCCTGCTCGTCCTCGTGGCCGTCGCCGCCGCCCTGCTGCTCCTCGATCCCGGCGAGTGGTTCCAGCCTGCGCCGCCGCCGGTCCAGGGCGCGGAGGAGGCGCTGGACGCCGCGCCGCCGGCCCCGGCCCCGTTGGCGGAGGCCGCCGAACCGGTCGCGGCCGGCTCCGCCGCTGCCGCTCCCGCCGAGGACCGCGTGGCGCTCGACGCCAGCCCGGGGCTGACCGTGATCGAGCTGCACGAGGCGGACGGACGTCCCGCGCCAAAGACCGAGCTCGCCATCCTCCAGGGCGGGGAGCTGCTGCACGAGGCCTCCACCGACGAGCGCGGCCGCGTCGAGCTGGAGCCGCCGGGCGGAAAGCTCGAGGTCTACGCCGCGCCGCCCGGGCGGCCCTACGTCTTCACCACGGTCGCTGGGGCCGCGGGGAGGAACCGCATCGCGCTGCCGGAGGCGAGCGTCGTCGCCGGCCGCGTGCTCGATCCGCCGGCGGACCTCGGGGGACCGCTCCGCCTCAGCCTCAGCTCCGACCACCCGCTGCACCCGGAGTGGCGGCTGCCCGAAGCCGCGCGCCAGGTGCTCGCGCCCGGGCGCTTCGTGCGCGCGGAGCTGCGCGCCGAGCTCGGCGAGGACGGCGCCTTCCGCTTCGCCGGCCTGCCGGAGGACTGGACCGGCGAGTTGACCGTGCTCGGCCGCAACCTCGCCGGCGCCTCCCACGGCGAGATCACCACCGGCGGCTGGCGGCTGCGCCTGCCTGGCCCGGTCGTCGGCCTCGAACTCGAACTCGCCCACCGCCCCGAGCTGCGCGGCACCGTCGTCGATAGCGCCGGCAGCCCGGTGGCCGGCCTGGCCCTGACCGCGATCGCCGAGGAAGCGCACGAACCGCGCGCGCGCCCGATCGAGCTGCGGACCGACCCGCAGGGGGGCTTCCGCCTGCCGCTGATCGTCGGCGCGCCGCAGGAGCTCGCGCGCTTCGAGCTCCGCGCGGATCCCGATCCCGCGGCGCCGCCGCTCTACACCGCCGAGGGCGCCGAAATCCCCGCCGACGGCGAGCTCGGCGAGCTGCGCATCGCCGGCCGCGGCGAGCTGCGCTTCCGGGTCCTCGATCCGCGCGGCCAGCCGGTGGAGGGCTGCCTCGTCAGCGCCGGCGGCGTGGCGGCCGAGGCCACCGGGCCCGAGGGCACCGGCGCGCTGCGCCCCCTGCTGGACTCGGCGGCGCAGCTCCGCGCGGTCGCGGCCGGCTACGTGCCGGCGGTCGACGAGGTGCTCCGGCCGGCCCACGGAACCCAGGAGATCCACCTCCGCCCCGCCAACCGCCTCGAGGTCCGCGTGCCCGGCCTGGAGGCAGAGCTGCGGCGCAACCTCCTCCTGCGCCTCAGCGGAGAAGGAGGGGTGCTGGCGCCCGCCAGCGAGACCAAGGCCGACCTCGACGACCACACCGGGCTGGCGCAGGACTGGGAGACCGTCTTCACGAGCGATGGCGAGATCCGCAGCCTCGTCGTCTGGCTCGACGGCGAGACCACGGTCTTCCGCGCGCTCCGCCCCGGCGTGGAGCTTCGCCTGGAACTCACCGGCAATTTCGGCCGTGACGTCTTCCAGAGCCTGACCATCCCGGCGCTCGCCCCGAGCGAGACCCGGCGCGTCGACCTCCAGCTCGGCGCCGGGCTGCGGGTCTTCCGCGCGCGCGTCCGCGACGTGGAGGACCAGTTCCTGGTCGGGGCGCGCCTCCAGCTCCATAACCAGCCCCTCGGCCGGACCGGTGAGGACGGCTCGCTGCTGTGCCTGACCTCCCAGACCGAGCCGCGCACGCTGGTGGTCAGCCACCCCTCCGCCGCCAAGCTCTACGTCCAGGACTTCCTCGCCCCGGCCGGCGGCGCGGTGGTCGACTTTCAGCTCCATCCGGCCTCCACGGTCACGGTCGAAGTGGTCGACGAGGAGGGCGCGCGCCTGACCGACTGCGACGTCCGCTACCGCTTCGGCGGCTTCACGACCAGCACGATGAGGCTCCCGGACGGCCGCCACGAGATCGCCGGCCTCAGCCCCGGCACGATCGAGATCGAGGCCGTACGCAAGGGCCGCAGCGTGAAGGTGGAGCACGACAGCTCGAACCCCACGGCGCGCATCGTCTTCCCGACCCGCAGCGGCGGCAGGGTCGCGGTCCGGCTCGTGAGCGAAACCGGCTTCCCCGCGGCGCAGCGTTACTCCGCGGTCCTGTCGAGCAAAGAGCCTGGCATCACCCCGCTCGGGCACTACGTGCGCAAGCTCGAGCCGCGCGGCTTCGACTTCGAGAACGTGCTGCCCGGGGAGTACGTGCTCATGCTCAGCTACTTCCCCTCCGACGAGGAGCAGGAGCGAGGCATGGCGATGCGCACCGTGGTCGAGCCGGTCAGCCTGACGGTCGCCGAGGGCGAGACGACCGAACTGGAGCTCGATGTCAGCGCCGAGGGGCCAGGGGGCTGAACGCGGGTCCGCGGGCCGACTCCACGCGGAATGCGCTGCTCTCGGGGAGGGCGCCCGTAGGCAAGCTGCTCCCCCCGACCGCGGCTGACCCGGAATCTCCGCAACCCGCCAGATCTCGACAGAGACTGTCTGTCTGGCGGCCCCCCTGAAGGATGTTGCTGAGCTAGACTCGGGTCTCCGCCCTGCATCCTCGCTCGCGCCATGGCCCCCCTTTCCTCCGCTCCCCTGCTGGCAGCTTTGCTGCTGACCAGCGCCCCTTCCCTGGCCCAGGACCCCGGCGGCCCGGGCCGGCTCGACGAGCTGACCGAGCGCCTCGACGCGCTCGACAGCAAGATCGACCAGCTGCTCAGCGCCCTCGGCGACGAGGCCGCCGGCGGCGGAGGCGCCGCTGACGAAGCTGCGCGTCGAACGACGCCAGAGCAGCGCCAGGCCGGCTACGACCGGCACGTCCAGCTGACGGCGGATTCGCCCTACGCGGAGATGCGCTGGCAGTTCCTCGGCCCGACCAACGTCAGCGGCCGGGTCACCGATGTCGCGGTGGAGTCGCCGCGCGGCCAGAGCTACGCCATCTACGCCGCCACCGCCTCAGGTGGGGTGTGGAAGACCGTCAACGAAGGCGTGAGCTGGGAGCCGGTGTTCGAGGACGCGCCGTCGACCTCGATCGGCGACGTCACGATCGCGCCGTCGAACCAAGACATCGTCTGGATCGGCACCGGCGAGCCGAACATCTTCCGCAGCTCGATGGCCGGGCACGGCGTCTACAAGTCGGAGGATGCCGGCGCTACCTGGCGGCACATGGGCCTGGGCGCGACCCACACCATCGCCCGCATCGTCGTCCACCCGCACCACCCGGAGATCGTCTTCGTCGCGGCTTCGGGCAACGAGTGGACCGAGAACGAGGAGCGCGGCGTCTACCGCACACGGGACGGCGGCCGCAGCTGGCACAAGGTGCTCGACAACGGCCCCGAGGCCGGCGCCATCGACCTGGTGATGGACCCGTCCAAGCCGCAGGTGCTCTACGCCTCGACCTGGCAGCGCACACGGCTGAAGTGGAACGACCCGCGCAACCACGACGGCTCCACCGGCAGCTCGATCTTCCGCAGCGACGACGGCGGAGACACCTGGCAGGAGATCGTCGAAGGCCTGCCGCCGGCGCGCGACCGCGGCCGCATCGGCCTCGACCTGTGCGCCTCGAACCCGAGCGTGGTCTACGCCTTCATCGACAACTACGCGCCGATCCCGCCCGAAGAGGGAGAGGGCGGCACCGACTCCTATGGCCGGCCGTCCTCGGGCCGCATCCAAGGATCGCAGCTGTGGCGCTCGGACGACCGCGGCGAGAGCTGGCGCATGGTCAGCGAGGCCAACCCCTACATGCAGCGGCTGTCCTCGACCTACGGCTGGGTCTTCGGCCAGATGCGCGTCGACCCCAACGACGAGGACACGGTCTACGTCATGGGGCTGGCGCTGAACGTGTCGAACGACGGCGGCAAGAGCTTCCGCCGCCTGCGCGGCATGCACGGCGACCACCACGCGCTGTGGATCGACCCCGAGAACTCGGACTACCTGGTCAACGGCAACGACGGCGGCCTGGTGATCAGCTACGACGGCGGCAAGCGCTGGCGCAACTTCAACGACAACCTGCCCGTCGTGCAGTTCTACAACCTCGGCTTCGACATGGCCGAGCCCTTCAAGGTCTACGGCTCGATCCAGGACCACGGCTCGCGCGTCGGCACCGTCGACCTCAGCCGCGGCCGCGACCGGATCCGCGCCGTGGACTGGGACTACGCCCCCGGCGGCGAGGCCAGCATCCACGCCGTCGACCCGACCGACGCCGACGTCGTCTACTCCGAGGGCTTCTACGGCTCGATCGGCCGCAGCGACCTCGGCAGCGGCGAGCGCGCCCGGCTGCGGCCGCGCGCCGCCGAGGGCGAGGAGCCGCTGCGCGGCCAGTGGCTGGCGCCGTTCATGATCAGCCGCCACAACCCGCGGGTGCTCTACCACGGCATGAACCGGCTCTACCGCTCGATGGACCGCGGCGAGAGCTTCCAGCCGATCAGCCCCGACCTGTCGTGGAACGACGACGCCAAGAAGGGCGACATCCCCTACCAGACGATCTTCGCCATCGACGAGTCGCCCCACCGCTTCGGGGTGCTCTACGCCGGCACCGACGACGGCCGGCTGTGGCGGACCCGCAACAGCGGCGACGACTGGACCGAGATCAGCGCCGGCCTGGCGGAGGACCGCTGGATCTCGCGCGTGGTCGCCTCGGCCACCGGCGAGGGGGTCGTCTACGTGGCCCAGAACGGCAAGCGCGACGAGGACTTCGCGCCCTACCTGTGGAAGTCGGAGGACGACGGCGCCACCTGGACCAGCATCGCCGGCGGCATCCCGACCGGCCCGATCAACGTCGTGCACGAGGACCCGAAGAACGCCGACGTGCTCTACGTCGGCACCGACGTCGGCGTCTACGTCTCGAGCGACCGCGGCCAGAGCTGGGCGTCGCTGTCCGAGGGCCTGCCGAGCACCTTCGTGCACGACCTGAAGGTCCACCCGCGCGACGACATTCTGGTCATCGCCACCCACGGCCGCGGCATGTACGCCATGGACGTGCGGCCGATCCAGGACCCCGAGAAGTACGCGCCGGCGCCCGAGGCTCCCGAGGAGGAGCCCGAGGACGACGGCGAAGAGATCGACGACGAGCAAGGCTGGGGTTGATCCCCGCGACCATCCGCACCCCACCGCACCGCAAGCACCGCACCCGCTGACGCACCCGAACCGATGAAGCCCTCCCTGCGAACCTCCACCTGGCTCGGCCTGCTGGCCGCCCTGCTGCTGCTCCCCGCGCTCCCGGCGCAAGAGGAGGAGGCGAAGGACGGCGACCAGAAGCAGGACGAGGAGCTCGAGCTGACCCTCGAGAACATCTTCCCCGAGAAGGGGCTGTTCGGGCCGTCGGCCCGCGGCGCCGAGTTCAGCTTCGACGGCCGCTACGCCGCCTGGCTCTACCGCCCCTACGACGAGCGCCGTCATGGCAGTGACCTGTGGGTGCGCGACTCGAGCACCGGCGAGGTCCGTCGCATCACCTCGGTGTCGGTGTTGGCGCCCTTCCAGAAGGACACCCGCGAGGTCGCGAAGGACCGGGTGAAGAAGGCCAAGAAGGCCGCCAAGGGCAAGAAGGGGAAGAAGAAGGAGGAGGGAGCCGGCGACGGAGACTCCGAGGAGGAGGACGTCAAGAGCGACGAGGCAGCCGGGAAGCAAGACCGCGAACGAGAGGACGCCAAGAAGGAGCTGGACGAGAAGCAGCTCCAGGACACGGTCGACGAGGACGACTTCGACGACGAGGACGCGCCGCGCTACTCCGGCGTCAGCGGCTTCGAGTGGGCGCCGGGCTCCAATGAGCTGCTGTTCCTCTCTGGCGGCGACATCTACCGCCTGAAGCTGATGGACGGCTCGATCGAGCGCCTGACCAAGACCCGCGAGCGCGAGCGGGACGTGCAGTACCTGCCGGACGGCAGCGGCTACACCTACCTGCGCGACGACGCCCTGCTGCGGGTGGTCTTCGGCACCCACTACGTCGACCAGCTCGACCCCGAGCTGCCGCGCGGCCAAAGCATGCGAGGCTACGAGCTGAGCCCGGACGGCCAGAAGGTCGTGTTCCTGGCCTCCTCGGGCAGCCGCGACCGCGGCGGCGCCCGGACGGTCAACATCGCGACCTACACCGACCGCTTCATGAAGGTGCGCGAGGTGCCGCGCACGGTCTCGGACGACCCGCAGGACAAGTCGACGACGACCGTCTACCTCTACGCCATGCCGGACCCCGACAAGGAGAACGGCCAGCTGGTGAAGGTCTACTCGCACCAGCGCTCGGGCCCCCGCGACCAGCTGCGGGTGCCGAACTGGTCGCCCGACTCCGAGCGGGCGGCCTTCTCGGTCTTCGAGCAGAGCTCGGGCCACGTCAACATCCTGGTCGCGGAGTTCCCCGAAGAGGAAGAAGCGCCTGAGCAGGAGGAGGGCGCCGGAGACGGCGAGGACGAGGGCGGCAAGAAGAAGGCCGAGAAGAACGGCGACAAGCCGGCCCCCAAGAAGGAGGAGCCCGACCCCGACGAGCCGATCGACCTGCCGGCCAAGGTCGCCTACCGCTTCCTGCACAACGGCGGCCCCAACACGCCGCGCATGATCGACCCCGAATACCTGAAGGACGGCCGCCGGCTGGTGTTCCTGACCGAGCAGTCCGGCTTCCGCCACCTGCACGTGCTCGACCCGGTCTACGAGAGCCTGGAGCAGCTCACCCGGGGGCACTTCGAGGTCTACCCGCTCGACCTGCCCGAGCACCGCGAGTTCATGTTCGTCGAGGCGACCAAGGAGGACCCGTCGCGGCTGGACGTCTACCGCCTCGACTTCGCCGACGGCTCCCTGACGCGGATGACGCCGCAGGTCGGCAGCTACTCCAGCGCCGCCGTCAGCCCAGACGGCTCGCAGCTGCTGGCGGGATTCGCGGCCTACGGATCGCTGCGCGAGCTGGTGCACGTCGACGTCGCCAGCCAGGCGCAGACGGCGCTGACCGACTCCCACCCGGAGAAGGCCGAGCACTTCACCCAGGCGGCGCCGGAGTTCTTCCAGTACCAGAACCGCCACGGCCAGACCATCCATGGCCACCTGTTCAAGCCCGACGGCTGGACCAAGGAGGACCAGCGGCCGCTGCTGATCTACGTCTACGGCGGCCCGCTCGGCACCCGCAAGCAGGTGGTGCAGGGCGGCTTCAGCTCGGACAGCTACTTCTTCGCCCACTACATGGCCAAGAAGCACGGCTACCTGACCTGCACCATCGACCCGCGCGGCATGTCCGGATACGGCGCCGCCTTCGAGAAGGCCAATTTCGAGCAGGTCGGCAAGCCCCAGGTCGAGGACCTAGCGGACGGCGTCAAGCACCTGATCGCGGAGTACGGCGTCAAGCACCTGATCGCGGAGTACGGCGTCGACCCCGAGCGGGTCGGCATCCACGGCTGGAGCTTCGGCGGCTTCCAGACCCAGATGTGCCTCTACACCGAGCCCGATGTGTTCCAGGTCGGCATCGCCGGCGCCGGCCCGACCGAGTGGGAGAACTACAACTCCTGGTACTCGACCGGCACCATCGGCCCGAGCCGCGAGGGCGAGACCGACCTGAAGCAGTACTCGCTGCTGCCGCTGGCCAAGCAGCTCGAGGGCAAGCTGCTGCTGGTGCACGGCATGGAGGACTCCAACGTGCTCTACCAGGACACGGTGCGCGTCTACGCCGAGCTGCTGGAGGCGGGCAAGGAGGCGCTGGTCGAGCTGTTCCTGGACCCGACCGGCGGCCACGGCCTGGGCGGCCACGTCAAGCGCGTCGGCCGAGCGCGGAAGTACGAGGAGTTCCTGCTCCGCACGCTAGGTGAGGGCGCGCTGCCGGAGGCTGAGGCCGAGGCGAAGGCGGAAGGCGGCGACGAGCCGGCCGAGGCGCCCGCGGAGGCCCACTGAGTTTGAATCCCGGAGAGCGAAAATGGCCCTGGAGGCGGTGTCGCCCCCAGGGCCCCTCCTCTGGTGAGGAAATGGCTCTTCGCTAGCCTCCCCCCTCAGCGTCCGCCGGGGGCGGATTCCCTCAATGAACCGCCCTTTTCCGAAGCCGGCTCCCCCGTGGCCGAGTCGAGAGCGATGGTGATCGCGTTCTCGCGGTCCCCGTCGACCCAGATCGTCCGATCGACCGGGGGATACCCCGGCGCCTGGACCAGGACGCGGACTTCCCCGAGCGGCACTCGGTTGTGGTCCCTCCGCTCTTCGCCCAGGCGAATCCAGGGAACTTCGGGTCTCCTCGAGAACCGGGACTCCTCAGAGGGTTCCTCCAAGTCGAAGCTCGGATCCCAAGTCTGACCTCGATGGTCCAGGAAGCGAACCGAAGCGGCACCGTACGCCGCCGCCAAGCGCCCGGCGTAGGAGTACGGCACCGCCGATGCCGGCCAAGCCTCGAGGTCGGGCTCTCCCCTCGCCTCCACGCGGAGCCGGACGAATCCTCCCTCGAAGAAGGGGACGACGAGCTCCGTCTCCCTTCCTGCTTCCGCGACGAAGGGGACACACCGGCTGGCGTAGGGCTCGTCCCCGAAGCGTTCGCCGTGCCTCCCGAACCTGGCCATCGGATAGGCGTGAAGCAGGTACCTCCCCGGACCCAGGGTCGCAGTCCATTGCTGTTCTTCCATTCGCCCCCACCGGATCGTGGAGTTCCCCATCAGCACCTGCCCGGTCTCCGGAGACAGGATCCGGAGCCGGACCTTCTCCCGGTAGGTCGACCCATCCGGGTATTGAGGTCGAATCACCACGGCGCCGGATTCCCCTCGGGGCGCTTCGATTTCCAGGCGGCGCCGGTACTGCCCTTCGATGATGGCGAGCTCGAACTCCTGGACGGGAGAGTCCGGGGGCACGACGGAAACCTGATAGCGCACATCGGGCTCGGCGAACAGGATGAGCCGGCCATCCGGGGTCTCCTTGGTCTCCGAACTCAGCGTAGTCTGGAGCGCGTATCCCCCGCGCGTACCGGAAACCTGCACAGAAACCGGTGGGCCATCCCCGGCCCCCGACTTCGCCAGGACCGCCCACGGGTCGCTGCTGCGGTAGATCCCGGAAGAGGAGCTCGACCACTGCGCCGGCCGAATGAACCCGGCCTCGTCACGCACGATGATCTCGAAGCGGTAGCTGCCCACCACGACGACTAGCTCCTCCATCCCGGCTTCTGCAGGCCGGTCCAGGAGGAGCTGCGACTCCTGATGGAAGTCCGCGGGCGGTCCGTAGAGCCAATACCTGCCGCTCCGGAGGCCGTCGAGCCGGAAGGTACCGTCCCCTGCCGTCGCTCCAGAGGCCGAATACAAGCCCGCACCCTCCAGCGCGAAGGGCCAGCTCTCGACGAGGTTCGGCGTCTGGGCGCCCTCCCGGTCAGCGGGCAAGGCGCGCACTCGATAGGCCTTCACCGGACGGCCGCTCGGGTCGACCACCCGGCCGCGGATGTGTCCGCCGAACCGGAGGTGCAGGTCCTGCTGGAGGGCTTCCAGGCCGGTCCCAGCAGCGATTCCATCTGCCGACGCCGTTCCGAGCCCCTTCCCCCAAGCCAGCAGCTGGCCCTCGGCGGCTTCCCGCAAGCTCAACCGGTAGGTCCCGTCTGGCGCAACTGAGGCGTCATCTGCGCTCCTCAGCACGCCCTCGACGTCGGGGACCAACAGGGAGACCTTCCCGTGAGGAGCGGGTTCTCCTGACGCCGTGAAGACCCGACCTTCGATGGTGCCCCCCGGAGCGACCCTGATCTTGAGTTCGATCCTCCGTTCGTCCGCGGGCCACGGCACCGCCGTGGTCGAGGGAAGCGAACCACCCTGGGCGACCTCCGCCCACAGGAGCGCGTCCTCCACACCGCGGAGCTCCGCTGGGAGGGCGGGCAGTGGAATGTCCACCCGCCCGGTTTCCCCGGCGAGGGCTTCCCCGAGGACCACGCGGTGGATGACCTCCCGCCTCCAGGAGTACCGACTCCAACTCCGACCGGCTCCGAAGCGGATCCTGGTCCCAGGCGCGGCCTCATCCTCCCGCGTCAGCGCGTTCCGCCGAACCGCGAGCAAGGTGACGCGCGGGTCGACAGCGGCGACCTCCCGTCGAACGGGCTGCGGCGCCGGCGTGCCCGACACGGGGGCGGCGCGAGAGGCGTCGGCATGGTGGGACTCTGGGGCTGCCTTGACCGCCCCCACAAGCGGGAGACGACCTCCCGCCGTCGGCTCGGTCCTGCCGCCCCAGAGGAGGAACGTGACCAAGGCCACGGCGAGCAAGACGGTGAGGTACCTCATTCCCTTCGACGGCGGAACGGCCGCCCAATGGCACGCCTAGTGGCCTGCCAGAGCGCAGTTGCCCCTTTCGACGCCGTGAGCGCCGGTGCCCTTCCGGGACATCTGAGGCGGCTCCAACCACGGAACAAGGGCCGCCAGCGCTGCCGGCGGCCCTTGCTCGCGGGGGGGCGGACGGCCTCGCCGCCCGACCTCCTGGCGCTAGAGGATCACCCCCGCGAAGGGGTTGGTGAAGGTCTGCGACGCCATGTCGATGGCGTGCAGCCAGATCGGTCGGCCCGCGGCAGACGCGGGGACCAGGCCAGAGTAGCTGGCGACGCCGGCCGGGTCAGCGGTCATGGCCGGCAGCTCCTGGTACGGCGGCGAGAGGAAGAGCAGGCCGAAGGGCGTGTTCACCGGGCCCGGGCCGTAGAGGGAGTAACCGGACCGCACCGTGCCGAAGGGCGTGGCGTTGGTCACCGTGACGATGGCGGTCTGGCCCGCGACCAGGTTGGTCACGGTCAGGGTGGGCAGCTGCTTCTCGATGTGCAGCTCCGGGATGACCCAGTTCCCGCTGCCGATCGGCTCCCAGATGTCCACGCGGTCGAAGCCGCCCGGGTACTGGAAGAAGATCACCGGCAGGGTCGTGGAGTAAGCCGTCGACACGTGCGAGGCGACCAGCGTCCCGCCCATGTAGAAGTCGAGGGCCATCGGCCCGAGCCAGTCTCCGATGCCGACGCCGATCTCGGTCGCCGGCGTCATCAGGTCGATCCGGGCGTTGAAGGCGTCGAAGACGCCCGCGGGCGGATCCACCAGCGCCAGCCCGCCGCCGAGCATCGCCAGCGCGCGGCCGTTGGGGTTGGTGTTGTAGACGCCCTGGATGACGCCGGAGGGCGTCAGGATGACGTTGCCGAGGGTGGCGCCGCCGTTGGTGCCCGCGGCGTTGAGCGCCGCGACGGTGGTCGGGCCGGCGGGGCCGACCAGGTCCATGTCGATGAAGGAGTGCGGCACCGTCATGCCCGGGATCTCGTTCACCGGCGATCCGCAGCCGGCGTTGAAGTCCCAGTTGTCGTAGGTGCCGACGCCGTAGGTGCCGATGCCGGCGCCCGAACCCAGCGCCAGGCCCATGCCGTTGATGCCGCTGGAGGAGTAGGTGTAATCGACGAAGCCGTCGAAGTCCTCGTCGATGTCGACGTTCATCGTGTCACCGGCGTTGGTCACGTACATCGTGATCCGGCCGCCGGTGATCGGGGTGATGGCCGTGAAGCCGGTGCCGTACGAGGCGCCGTTGAAGCCGGTGTAGAAGCCGATGTAGTCGAACAGGCCGCCGCTGTTGCTCTGGATCTTGGTGTAGAGCTGGTCGGGGCCGTTGGTGCCCGTGATCATGGCGACGTAGTTCAGGCCGGTCGCCCCGATCAGGTCGAAGGACACCACCGCGTTGGAGTAGAAGTCCGCCGCGGTGTTGTGGAGCATGTAGGCGTTGCCTTGGCCAACCAAGCCCTGCCCCATGTTGCCGGCGATCATCTGGACGCCCACTTGGTCGGTCCAGTTGCCGCCCATCGGGCCGTTGGCCCGGTTGAAGTCGTCGCACTCGTTGACGCCACGAGCGCCGCCGCCGTAGGCGAAGGGCCTCGCCAGCGGGCTGAGGTCCGGGTCGAGCGTCGGGTCCACCCCAGGCTGGTGGGGCGTCCACTGGGTCGACGGGACCGGGTAGGCGGTGTCGGTGTCCGCCACTTGCTGCGACCAGGCGCCGGAGGCGACGCCCAAGATCAAGAGCAATGTCGTCAGGGTTCTCATTGTCAGGTCCGGTGAGGGAGGAGCGAGGGCTCCGAGGGACACACTTCAGTGGTGGCTTCGAGGACAGCCGATCCGGGAAGATGAAATGAGAGGGCGGAATTTTATCTGTGCGCCGGGAATGCGATAGGGCAGGCCGGCGCGCGGAAAGGCGCAACTTTCATTCCACGCGCGGCGCTACTGACCCGCGGTCGTCAGGGCTCGATCGAGCGCCTCTTGGGTCACCGGGACCCGCCAGGACCGCCCCTCTTCGCCCTCCCGAATCCGCAGCAGGAACTCTCGCGCACCCTGGAAGGGCACCTGGCGGAAATTCGAACCCGCTGTCCGGCCGCCAGCCTCTCCGTGATCCATCGTGGGGCGGCAATACAAGCGGACCGTCCATACTCCCGCGAAGGGGAGGATCACGCTCGCGAACCCGCCGTCGCTGCCCGTCGCCGCGCGGCTCCGGCTCCAAGCCTGGCCCGTGGCCCCCGTGCGCTCGGCGCTGAAGCTCAAGGTCCACGCCGCGGGATCCGGGAGGGTGACCCCATCGGGGAGCTGGAGCTGCAGCGGATAGCCCTCCGCGAGGTCGACCCGCGTCTCCCCGGCCAGGTCCACCTCGACGTCCCGGTAGCCGTCGGCGCCGACGACGACGCGGTGCACCCGCTCCATGCTGAGGATGTCCGCCCGGGCGACGTAGGAGGACGCCGCGTAGCTCTCCGCGCCCAACCAAGCGACCGAGAAGCGCGGCAGCGCCTGGTCGCCGGCCCAAACCTGGAGGCCGTGCCGGTGCAGCCGCCCGCGCAGGTCCAAGGGCTGCCAGCCGGGGACGACGCACTCCTGCCCGAGCTCGGCGGTGAAGGTCTCGGAGGAGGAGATCCGCCGGCGCACCACGCCCGACACCTGGAATAACTCCAGCTTGGCCCTGCCGGCGACGGGGATCGCGGCCCGGTACTCGACGCCGCTCCCCGCCAGCCGCAGCCAGCGGTCCTGGGGCCAGGAGGCCTCGAGGTCCCAGACCAAGCGGATCATCAGCTCAGCCGGGTCGATGTCGGAGTCGAGCAGGACCCGCCCCTTGACCACGGCCTCGGAGATCAGCTCGATCCGGTGGTCGCCGGCGTAGGGGCGCATCTCGACCTCGCGGAGGCGGCCGAATCCCGGCCCGGGAGGCTCCACGAACAGCTCGCAGTCCTCGGGCCGGGCCGGGGCCGGGCCGCGGAACTCGAAGCGCCCTCGGTCGTCGGTGAGGACGCGGACGGAGTGGTAACCATTGCCGTTCTGGTCCTTCGGCGCGTCCTGCGGCAGGAAGCACAGGTTCAAGCGCATGGTGGCCCCGGCGACCGGCGCGCCGACGGCGTCGACCACTTCGCCGCCGAGGAAGAGCTCGCCGCCGAAGCGGATCTCGCCCAGGTCGCCGGTGCGTTCGGCGACACCGACTTCGAATTCGTGGGCGCCCCAGCGGATCTGGCCGGCGCGGGAAGGGTGGCCCTCCTCGACCAGGATGGCGGTGAAGCGGGTCTTCTGTTCGCCCTCCGGGAACTGGAGCTGGAACTCGTCGCGGCCGGCCGCGTCGGTCCAGTGGTACCACTCGGCGTAGCTGGTGCCGCCCTTCTCCCCCACCCCGACCAGGTCGAGGGAGAAGGAGGTCGAGGGCACCGGCGCGCCGCGCGTGTCCACGAGCAGGTAGTCGCGCGTGGCCGGCAGCGGCTTGGCCGCCACCGCGACCTGGATCACCTGACCAGGCGCGGCGGGCCCATCGAAGGTGGTGGTGCCGACCGCGGTGGCTCGCGGGAAGCGCGCGGCCACGATCAAGCGCTGGCCGAGGCCGACGACGGGGAAGCGGACGCGGCCATCGGCGGCCCGGCGGCGGGCGGCGGTCCGGGGCGGATCCTCCCGCGCCATGGAGCGGTCGACGCCGTCCTCGGCGGCGGCGGCGGGCGACGGCGCCGGGGCGGGCCAGAGCCAGACCTCGGCGCCGTCGGGGATCGGGTCACCATCGGCGGTGGTGGCGAGCACCTCCACGGAGCCGGACGAGGGCAGGCGGAGCACCACCGTCTCCGTGGGCAGGTCCTGGACCTCGAGGGTCCGCGTCGGCGGCGCCGCGAAGGGCAAGTGCGGCTTCAGGACCACCTCGTCGACCTTGGACCGGTGCTCGGCCAGGTCGCTCTGGAGATTGCGGAAGCGCGCGCGGCCGGCGCCATCGGTCCGCGCTCGTTGCAGCGTGTTTTCCCGGGTGCCGTAGCCGACCTGGAGCATGGTGTCTGGCACCGGATCGCCCGCCGCGTCCAGGAGCAAGGCGTCGACGTTGAGGCCAGGGCGGAGCAGGAACTCGACTTCGTCGTAGGTCTCCATGGCCAGCGGCTGGGAGAGGTAGTGCGCCGCGTACAGACCGGCCGACCGCGCGGCGACGTGGATGTAACTCCGCCGCCGCGGAACGCGGACCTCTCCGTCATCGTTGGTGAGGTAACGCTGGCCGTAGCGCTCGAGCAGACCTTCCATGCCTTCGCGGAAGGAGAACAGGTCCGCGGTGAAGGCGTCGTCGCGCTCGCTGGCGCGGTCGAACCACAGGACCTCGGCCTTCGGGACCGGACGCAGGGTGGCGGCGTCGAGCACGCGGAGGAGGTGGGCGTCCTCGTCGGTGCTGGACTCGAGGTACTCCGGCTCGGCGGAGGGCGGCTCCGGCTCGACCACGGCTGCGCGGCTCTCCACGGTCTCGAGCGGCGCCGGCGGCGCCGGGGCGGGGCCCGCGGCCTCCAGGGAGACGCGATCCTCCACCACCGGGGCGGGGTCCTCGGCGGTGTAAACCATCGCCGCCAAGGGCAGCAGGATCAGGGCGGCGAGGACGGCATAGGCTTTCTTGGTGGTCATCACGGCGATGGTGGTGGCGATCGGAGTGAGCGAAGTAGGACCGGAGAAGCCCAAGACGGCCAGAGTGGACCGCCGCCACCCCGGGCCATGACCCGCCTCCAGATCTCGGCGCAGCATCGCCATTCCACGAGCCAGGCGGCCCCGCGCCGTGGAATCCGGCACGTCGAGCTGAGCCGCGATCTCCCGCGGAGTCAGTCCCTCGTAATAGCGCAAGACAACGGCAGTCTGGAACGGCTCGGCGAGGCGGCGTACGGCTTCCAGCAATTGCTGATTCAGGTCGAGGATGCCAGCGACGTCCGCGGCAGCCGGGGAATCCGTGTCGTCACGTTCGGCGACGCGGGTCTCGCGCTGACGGCGACGCGTCTCGGCCCGCCGGTGGTTGGCCCCCAGGTTCTTGATTACCTGAGCCAACCAGGCAGCCGTCGAGCCCTGGCGCCGCGGCGGCTTCTCCAGCGCCCGCACCCAGGTGTCCTGAACCAGGTCGTCCGCCTGGTCCGGGCCGACCAGGTGCAGCGCCAGCGCCCTGAGCCAACCCGCGTTGGCTTCGATCGACTCGGCGTCGAAGGGCGGCATACCGTGCTCCATACCAGGGGAACACCGCCGGATGCGGCGGCGTCCCCGGGAGCACCTAGATTATTCTCTTGAAGGAGCCCGACACCATTTCCTTCATGGAGGAGCCTGACACCTAGGAGGACGCCACGAAGCCGTTATGGACCTCGACCCACTGCGGCAGCACCTGCTCGAGCAGCTCTCGGCCGGGCAGGAAGGCGATGCGCAGGTGGTGGGTGCCGGGCGCCTGGCCGAAGCCGCTGCCGTTGACGGTGCACAGGCCGGTCTCCTCCAGCAGGTGCATGCAGTAGTCGAAGTCGGTCTTGCCAGCCGGCAGCTCGCCGAGGCGCGGGAACAGGTACATCGCCCCGATCTCGCCGGGGCAGTCGACCCCCTCCATCTCGGTGAAGGCCTGCTTGATGCGCCGCGCCTTGAATTCCAGGTCCGCCAGGATCGCATCGCGCTCCTCCACGAACTGCGCGTGCGGCTCGCTGCCCGGCTCGGGCGGGCTGACCATCAGCCCGACCATGACCTGGCCGGCGGTGTTCGAGCACAGCCCGACTGAGGCCTGCTTCACCAGCAGGTCGCCGAAGGTCTGCGCCTCGCCCGCCAGCCGCGGCGGGTTGCGCACCTCGAGGTAGCCGCCGCGGCGGCCGCACTCGCCGTAGTAGCCCTTCGACACGCTGTGCAGGCTGCACAGCGGCACCTCACGCGCACCCAACACCTTGGCGAAGGAGACGAACTCGGCGCCATAGGTGTTGTCCTGGTAGACCTCGTCGGCGATCACCACCAGCCCGTGAGCTTCGGCGAAGTCGATCACCTCGCGCACGCTGGCCTCGGGCAGCACTGCGCCGGTCGGGTTGCCGGGGTTGATTACGACGATGCCCTTGACCGTGATGCCTCGGCCGCGCGCCTCCTCCAGCGACCGCTCCAGCTCGGCCCGGTCCAGGGTCCAACCAGCGTCCTCGTCCGGGTAGTAGTCGACCTGCGCCCCGCCGCACTTGCGGATCACCGCGGAATACAGCGGATACTGCGGGATCGGGATCATGATGCCGTCGCTCGGCCCGCCGATCAGGATCTCGAGCACCCGCTTGACCGCCTCGCTGGCGCCGTCGGTGATGAAGACGCTGTCCGGGTCGGCGGCGACGAAGCGGGCGCCAGCGCCGCCGGCCTCGCCGCCGTCGCGCCGGTCGATGAAGCGCGCCACCGCCTCGCGCACGAAGGCCGGGCCGGCGCTCTCGGTGTAGGCGCCCAGGCCGGTCTCGATCGCCGCCAAGGTCTGCTCGGCGCGGTCGATGACGTAGCCGCTGTAGGCGCCGCCCTCCCCCGCTACCGACCGCGACCGCTCGGCCGCGATGCGCGCCGGGTCCTCCATCAGCGCCATCACCTGGCGGTAGAAGCTGACCGGCCGCTGCCCCAGCGCCTGGGGGTTGCCGATGTTGCAGGGGATGATGGTCCGCCCCTGCTTCTTCAGCGCGGCGGCGCGCTGCGGGATCGGCCCGCGCACCGCGTACTCCATCTCGACGACGTTGGGGTTGGCAGCAAGTTCCAGGGACATCGCGGGACCTCTCCGCCCGCGCCGCCGGCCCCGATCCGGGACCGCTGCCGCGCGAGCGGCGAGAGATTAACAAAGCCCGGCCGCCCCGGGCGGCCGGGCCATCCCACCCCCTCGCCGCACCCTGGGGCGGCCTAGTACTCCTCGTGCGAGCCGGCGAAGGCGATCTGCTCGAAGCCGGCCTCGATCACCAGGTCGAGCACCGGCACGACGTCGCCGTAGACGATCTGGCGGCGGGCGTCCAAGGTCACCGGGGTGTCGTCGGGAAGGCTGCGGAGGAACTCCCCGAGCGGCTCCAGGCCGTCGTAGGTCCGGGCGCCGGCCCGGTAGGCGATCTGGCGGCCGACGAAGCGCTTCAGGTGCGGGGCGGCCGGGTCGGCCTCGAGGACCCCGGGCTTCGCCACCAGCAGGGTGATGTCGAGGGGCTCGATCGTGGCCTCCGGGGTGCCTGGGCCCGTGGTCTTGGGCAGGGAGGCGTCCAAGCGGCCCTCCAGCTGGCGGAAATTCAGCGTGACGATGAAGAAAATGAGCAGCAGGAAGGTGACGTCGATCATCGGCGTCATCTCCAGCCGGTCTTCCGGAGCCTCGGGGCGTTGGCGCATGATTTCGGCTAGGAAAGGGAATCCCCGGAGTTACCCGGAATCCCCACCATCTTGTAGGGATATCATGGCGCGTTGATCCCGGCCGCCAGATCCGCCTTCGGGCGAGGCGCCGCTCATGACCGAACCGCTCCACTCCTTCCACATCCCGGTCATGGGGACCGGCTTCACCATCGACTCCGCGATCCGGGTCGGGGTCTTCGGGATCGCCACGGTGATGCCGCTGCAGGACCACGCGCTCGCCGAGTCGGTCCGCAAGCACTACTGCCAGGAGCACGGCTACGTCTTCGAGGCGGTCCCCGCCAAAAGGACCCGGAGGCGCCGGCGAAGCGCTTCGAGCGCTACCTGAACCTGGTCCACGACCTGGTCGAGGAGAAGGTCGAGCGCATCAAGACCGAGGCCTTCGAGTCCGGCAGCGACAAGACCCGCTACTTCCGGCTGCTGCCCGACAGCTCGCCGCTGAAGCAGGACTACCTGCGCTTCCTCGAGATGGCGCCGGGCGCCGACCGCGATGAGCTCGGCGCGCAGCTGACCGAAGGCATCCGGCCCGGCAGCATCGACGTCAACATCCTGACCAAGGCCGACCCGCCCTCCATCGACGAGGACGGCCAGCCGCTCCCCCAGGAGCGCTGGCTGGCGCGCCAGATCCTGCGCGGCTACGCGCGCTCGAAGGTCCGGGGGAAGATCGTCTTCTCGGCCGGCATCAACCCGTCCTTCTACGGCACCTTGACGCAGTTCCCGGATTTCTACCGGGACGAGAGCGGCGTGGCCAAGAAGGGCATCGTGCTCAAGGTCTCGAACCTGCGCTCGGCGCTGATCCAGGGCAAGTTCCTGGCCAAGAAGGGGCTCGAGGTGGCCGAGTTCCGGCTCGAATCCGGCCTCAACTGCGGCGGCCACGCCTTCGCCAGCGACGGCAGCCTGCTCGGGCCGGTGATCGAGGACTTCCTCGCCAGCGGCGAGCGCTTCTCGAAGACCTTCGAGGAGCCGGTCGCCCGCTACTACGCCAAGCAGGGCTGGGAGCTGCCCGACGCCGCCCGCGACCGCCAGATCCCGATCACCGCCCAAGGCGGCCTCGGCACCTCCGGCGAGGCCCAGCGGCTGCTGGAGCACTACGGCCTGGAGAGCACCGGCTGGGCAAGCCCCTTCCTGCTGGTCCCCGAGGCCACCGCCCTCGACCGCGGCACCCGCGACCGCCTGGCCGCCGCCGGCCCGGAGGAGCTCCGCCTGAGCGACGCCTCGCCCTTGGGCATCAAGTTCAATCTGCTGAGCACGGCCACCGCCGAAGAGGGCCGGGTCGCGCGCATCCTCGACGGCGAGCCGGGCTCCCGCTGCCCCAAGGGCTACCTGGCGCTGGACCCGAGCTTCCCCGGGCCGCCCCGCTGCCAGGCCTCGCGGGAGTTCCAGCAGCTCCGGCTCGAGCAGCTCGGCTACGACCAGCCGCCGCCGGCCGACTGCGCCGACCCGCAGGTGCAGCAGCTCTACGCCCGCGCCTGCATCTGCCACGAGCTCGGCAACGGCGCCTTGATGGACCTCGGCATCACCTCCAAGGAGCTGCCGGTGCTGGTCTGCCCGGGCCCGAACCTGGAGGCCTTCGACCGCCTCTACCGCCTCGAGGAGATGGTCGACCACGTCTACGGCCGCGGCCCGTCCCTCGTGCCCGCCGACCGCCCCCACTTCTTCGCCAAGGAGCTGGTCCTGAACGTCGATTCCTGGGAGGAGACCGTCTCCGGGCTCGCCGAGGACGACCCGGACGGCCGCGCCTCCGCCCAGGCCTACGGCGAGGAGCTGCTGCGCGGCGTCGCCTGCTACCGGCGGCTGGTCGAGCTGCCGGCCTACCCGGGGGAGAACCTGGAGTCCCTGCGCCGGACCCTGGACCTCCAGGAGCCCCGGATCCACCGCATCGCCCGCGGGCTGGCGGACCGGCCCGCGCTGGCAAGAACCGTCTAGGGAATCCGAAAGCCTACCGGGGCCTGAGGAAACAGCCCCCGCGCCTCGCTTCCCGCGTATGGACCCGGCCACGGGTTCCGGCTACGCTCTTGCGGCCCGACGGCCGCCACCCCATGAACAAGAAAAGGATCGACTGGGTCAACACGACCTTCATCGCCGCCACCCACCTGATCGCGGTCTTCGCGATCGTCTACCTGGCGGCGATCCACTTCTCCTGGTGGACGCTGGGCCTGGCGCTGCTCTGGGGCCCGCTCTGCGGCATCTCGATCACCGGCGGCTACCACCGGCTGTTCTCCCACCGCGCCTACCGGGCCACCTGGATCATGCGCGCCTTCTACCTGTTCTTCGGCGCCGGCGCCTTCCAGAACTCGGCCCTGAAGTGGTCGGTGGACCACCGCATCCACCACCGCCACGTGGACCAGGAGAAGGACCCCTACAACATCGAGAAGGGCTTCTGGTGGGCCCACATCGGCTGGATCCTGTTCCACCCGGACGAGGAGGTCGAGCTCAGCAAGGCCAAGGACCTCTGGGACGACCGCCTGGTGCGCTTCCAGCACCGCTTCTACCTGCCGATCGCCATCTTCAGCAGCTTCGTGCTGCCCGGCCTGCTCGGCCTGCTCTGGGGCGACCCGCTGGGCGCCGTCCTCGTGGCCGGCTTCCTGCGCCTGGCCCTGATCTGGAACGCCACCTTCTCCATCAACTCGGTGGCCCACCTGATCGGCAGCCGGAACTACTCCCTGGCCAACACCGCCCGGGACAGCATCGTCACCGCCCTGATCAGCCTCGGCGAGGGCTACCACAACTTCCACCACCGCTTCCAGTCGGACTACCGCAACGGCGTCCGCTGGTACCACTACGACCCCACCAAGTGGTGGCTGTGGACCCTGTCGAAGGTGCGGCTGGTCAAGGACCTCAAGCGGGTCCCCCGGGAGGCCATCGAGGCCGCCCGCCAGGCCGTTCGGGCCCAAAAGCTGGCCGGAGCTGCGGCTTAGGTCCGTTTCCGGCCGGAATCCGCCGGACAGAACCGGGTGCGGTCCGGGCCGGATCTGGCTAAGATCGCAGCCCTCAAGGGATCGCCCCGCCCCCCTAGGCGGTGCGGCCCACCGATCGAACACTTCCCGAGGGTGGTTTGATCGCGTTGTCTTCTTCACTCGGGATGGATTGAAAGAATGAACATCTACGTGGGGAACCTCCCCTTCAGCGTCGACGACGACGAGCTCCGCGACCTCTTCGCGCAGTTCGGCGAGATCCAGTCGGCCAAGATCATCATGGATCGCGAGACCGGTCGCCCGCGCGGCTTCGGCTTCGTGGAAATGGGCGACGCCGAGGGCCAGAGCGCCATCGAAGCCCTGAACGGTTTCAGCATGCAGGGCCGCGAGCTCCGCGTGAACGAAGCCCAGCCCCGCGAAGACCGTGGCCCCCGTGGCGGCGGTGGCGGCGGCGGCGGCGGTCGCAACCGCTGGTAGGCGAGGAAAGGAGCGCCAGAGGCGCTTCCCCGACTTGGGGCCGCTGGAGCGATCCAGCGGCCTTCTTCTTTTTCCGGAGGCCGCGCTCCGGGCAGCCCCCCTTCTCCAAGCTGGGCACCGCTTTCTCCAAGGCCGAGCGCCCGTCGTCGTTCTCCCCTCGTGATGATCGCGACCCTGCTGCTGACCGTCGCCCTCGCCCCCGCCGCGCAAGGCCCGCCCGAATCTCCGCCGACGGTCGGCGGCGCGGACTGCGTGATCTGCCAGGGGCTCCGGGGCCAGGCGCCTCCCGGCACCACCTCGCGCGGCGCCGGGCCCCAGGAACCCCCGCCGTCGATCGCCGACGACGCCTTCCTGGCCGCGCTCTTCGCCGAGCTCCGCGCCGAGCCGGGTAATTTGTTCCTGTCGCCGTGGTCGGTGCAGACCGCCCTGGAGATGGCCCTGGCCGGCGCCGGCGGCAGCACCGCGGAGCAGCTCGAGGCGCTCCTGGCCGTCGAGCGGTCCCAGGCCGCGGCTCGCTTCCGCCGCGCCCAGGCCGCCCTGGAGCCGCCGCTGCTGCCGGTACGGGACGCCGCCCCGGGCAAGGAGCCCCGGCCCTGCTACCAGCTCGACCTGGTCAACGCCGCCTGGGCGGCGCCGGGGTTGAGCCTCCGGCCGGCCTACCAGCGGCTCCTGCACGAGGGCTTCGGCGCCGCCTTGGCCCGCCAGGGCTTCGAGGACGCGGCCGGCGCCGCCGCCGCGATCAACGGCTGGGCGGCGGAGCGCACCGACGGCCGGATCCGCGAGCTGATCCGGGCCGAGGACCTGGACGCCAACACCCTGCTGGTGCTGGTCAACGCCATCCGCTTCCAGGCCGATTGGGCCAAGGCCTTCGCCGAGCGCAAGACCGAGCCGGCCCTCTTCACCACCTCCGCCGGGGTCGAGCGGGCGGTGCCGATGATGCACCGCCTCGGCGAATACGGCTACGCCGAGACCGAGGCCCTCCAGGCGGTGCGGCTGGACTACCGCGGCGGCCAGCTGGCGATGATCCTGCTCCTGCCGAAGGACGAGGGCGGCCTGCCGGCGCTGGAGGCCTCGCTCCGCCCGGAGCTGCTGCGGCAGCTTCCGCAGACCATGCGCCCGGCCACCGTCGACCTGCGCCTGCCGCGCTTCCAGATCGACCGCCGCTACCGGCTCGACGCCCCGCTGCGCCGCGCCGGCATGATCGATGCCTTCGACGCCGGCCGCGCCGACTTCTCCGGCATCGCCGCGGAGCCGATGTTCGTCTCCGCGGTCCTGCACCAGGCCGGCATCACCGTCGACGAGCGCGGCACCGAGGCCTCGGCCGCCACCGCGGTCCAGCTGGCCAAGCTCGGCTACCTCGAGGCCGACGCCACCTTCACCGCCGACCGGCCCTTCCTGTTCCTGATCCGCCACCGCGACACCGGCGCGGTGCTGTTCCTGGGGCGGGTGGACGACCCGAGCGCGGGCTGAGCAGCCGCAGCCTCCCGGCTCAGCGCCCGAACACCCAACGCAGCATCGTCCGCAGCTTGGGCGCCTGCCCCTGTGTCAAGATGCCGGTGCGGAAGACCCGGGCGCCGCCCCAGACCGTGGCCAGGGTGAACAGCAACACCCCGAGATAGCCGACCACCGGTTGCCACAGCGGCACGCTGGCCGGCGAGGCCAGGCGCAGGGTCATCGCTACCGGAGTGAAGGGCGGGATCAGGCTGATCACGGTCGAGAGGGTGCCGAGCGGCTCCTGCAGGATCGGGAACCAGATCAGCAGCGGAATCACGATCGGCACCACCACCAGAGGCGTGCGCGCCGAGGCCTCGGCCTGGTCGCTGCAGGTCGCCCCGATCGCCGCGGCGAGGGCGCCGTACATCAGGATCGAGGCCATCGTCACCGTCACCAGCCACGGCAGGAGATCGAAGGGAACCAGGTCGGCGCCGCCGGTGAAGGTGGACACCGCCCACGCCACGGCGGCGTAGAAGGCGAGGGTGGTCATGCTGACGCAGACGCCGCCGACCAGCTTGCCGAGCATCAACCCGAAGGGCGAGATGGTGCCCAGCAGCACCTCGGCGATCCGCAAGGTCTTCTCCTCCATGGTCGAGCCCAGCAGCGGCAGGGCCCCGAGCATGGTCATGATGAAGAGGACGATCATCACCGCCATCGGCGCCAGGATCGACTCGAGCTCGTTGGTGCGCTGGCCGCCGCCGACCTCGCCGGTGGCGGCGTCGCGGGTGAGCAGGCCCATCGACTGGGTGCTGATCCAGCCCGTGATCCGGCGGACTTCGGCCGGGTCGAAGCCGATCTCTCGGGCGCGGAGCTCGATCAGGCGCTGATTGACAGGGGACCGAAGCCACCCCCGAATCTCGCTCTTCAACGGATTCTCAGAGTAGTAGCGCAGGCCGGTGTCGCCGCCCCCGATCTCGGGGTGGAGCACGTCCGGCCCGATCTCGAAGAAGCCGTAGAGCTCCCGGGAGCGCACGCGGTCGGAGAGCTCCAGCTTCTGCGCCTCCGCGTCCTCGGCCGGCTCGATCACCTCGAGGAGGTACCGCGGCTTGATCTGCGCGCCAGTCTCCTGGTCGAAGATCTGCTCGGCGTTGCGCTGCGCGGCGCGCTCCACCAGGACCTCGGCGACCAGGCCGCTGCGGTCGACGATGGCGACGCGCTTGTCGACGGTGTCCGGCCGGTCCTTGAGCAACACGAAGGCGATGGCGCCGCTGCTGAACAGCACCGGGAACAGCAGCAGGCTGAGCAGGAAGCCCTTGGTGCGGACCTGGGCGGCGTACTCGCGGCGGGCGACGCGGAGGACCCGGTTCACGCCTCCGCCTCCTCCGGCGCGCCGGGGTGGGCCGGCGCCGCGGGGTCATCCGGCGCGGCTGGCTCGGCCGCCTCGGGGCCGGCGATGCGCACGAAGATGTCGTGCAGCGAGGGCTGGGCGAGCTCGAAGTGGCTCACCCCGGTGCGCTCGAGGACCGCCGCCAGCAGCGCTCGGGGGTCGGTCCCGGCCTCGAGCTGCAGCTCCTGCAGGCGGCCGTGGTCGCGCAGCTCAGCCACCCCCGGCAGCCCGGCCAGGGCGGCGGCGCTGCCGTCGGTCTTCAGGCGCACGGTGTCGCTGCCATAGCGGTCTTGGATCTCTTGCAGCGTGCCGTCGAGCACCTTCTGACCCCGGTAGATCATCAGGATCGAGTCACACATGCGCTCGGCGGCGGCCATGTCGTGGGTGCTGAAGATCACCGTGGCGCCGCCGCGCTGCAGCTCGAGCACGGCCTCGCGCAGGACGTCGGTGTTGACCGGGTCGAGGCCGGTGAAGGGTTCATCCAGGATCAGCAGCTCGGGCCGCGACACCACCGCGGCGATGAACTGCACCTTCTGGCTCATGCCCTTGCTCAGCGCCTCGACCTTCTTGTCGGCCCAGGCGGCCAGGCCGAAGCGCTCGAGCCAGTCGTCGACCTCGGCGCGCACGTCGCGGCCGCACTTCATCTCGCCGAAGAAGCGCAGCAGCGGCCGGACCTTCATCTTGCGGTACAGGCCGCGCTCCTCCGGCAGGTAGCCGACGCGCTCGGTGGCGGCCTCGTGCCGCTCCTCGCCCAGCACCCGGATGCGGCCGGCGTCGGGCAGCAGGATGCGCATGATCATGCGCAGGGTGGTGGTCTTGCCCGAGCCATTGGGCCCGATGAAGCCGTGGACGCAGCCGCGGGGCACGGTCAGGGACAAGCCGTCCACCGCCCGGTGCGGGCCGAAGCTCTTGGTGACGGCTTCCAGTTCGACGGCGGTCATGAGGGGTGCCTCCGGCCGCTCAGCCTAGCCGCGCCGCCGCCAGGTCAAGAGTCGATCATCCACGCCGCCGCCTCGACCAGCGGCCACCAGTCGTTCTCGGTCTGGTTCAGGGTGCCGGTGAAGGTCACGTCGTGCTTGGGCCAGTGGTAGGCGAAGGCGGCGCCGTAGCCGTCATGGCCCCACACCCATCCGCGGCCGCCGCTGAGCTGGGCGCGGTAGAGACCGAGGCCGTACTCCACCCCGGGCGCGCCGGTCGGGGTCCAGGTCTTCATCGCCGCGAGAGTTGCTGGATCGCGGAACAGCCTCCCGTCGTGCAGGCCGCGCAGGAACCCTTCGAGGTCCGCGGTCGTGCTGCCCAGCCCGCCGCCAGCCCAGTCGGCGCTGTTGTGGCGCTTCGTGCTCATGTCCCAGCCGCCCTCGTAGCGGTGAGAAAGCGGCAGGCCGGCGGGATCTGGGTCGCGCCAGCGCAGCCAGGTGTCGTCCATGCCCAGGGGGGCGAAGAGCCGCTCGCGGTAGACCTGGCGCAGCGGCTTGCCGGTGACGGTCTCGATCGCGAAGCCCGCCAGCAGGTAGCCGGAGTCCGAGTAGTGCCAGCCGGTGCCGGGGGCGAAGCGCGGCGTCAGGCCGGGCACGTACTGCAGCACCTCCTGCGGCGTCCAAAAGCGCTGCGGCTGCTGCGAGTAGGCGAGCAGGAAGGCGTTGAAACCGGGCAGGACGAAGGGCGGGTCATACCAGTAGTCGGGCAGGCCGGTGGTGTGGGCCAGGCACTGCCGCAGGGTCAGGTCGGGGCCGTGGTCGTAACCGTTGATGACCAGCAGGTTGGGGGGCAGCGTGCCCGGCGGCAGGATCTGGCCGAGCGGCTGGTCCAGGTCGAGCAGGCCGTCCTCGACCAGCACCAGCACCGCGGCGGCGGTCATCGCCTTGGAGGTGCTGGCGATCTCGAAGCCGCAACCGGGGGTCATGGCTCCGCCGTTGCGCTCGAGCTGGCCGGCGGCGCCCTGCCACAGGACCTGGCCACGCATCGACACCCGGAAGACGCCGCCGCCGTTGCCGTTGTTGTTCGCGACCAGGGTGTCGAGGGCCGGCTGCAGCGGCAGGGAGGGCCACTCCGGCGAGGCGGGCACCTGGGGCGCGGAGAGGGCGCAGGACGCCGTGAGGGCGAGGGGAAGGAGGGGCAGGAGGGGCATCGCGAGGGGATAGGCGGGGATTCCAGGATAGCCCCAGCCGGGTCGGGGACGGCCGTCGCTGGCACGGCCCCGGCTGGGGCGAGGTAGGATCGAGACATGAAGATGCCTCGCGCCCTGGCGCTGCTTCTCCTCCTCTATTCCGCCGCCTGCTCGTCCCCGCCGCAGCCGGCGGAGCTGCTCGAACAGCAGGTCCGGGCCTGGAACGCCGGCGACCTCGAAGGCTTCGCCACCAGCGGCTATTGGCAGTCGCCCGAGCTGACCTTCTACTCCGGCGGCGAGATCCGGCGCGGCTTCGACGCCATGCTGGAGCGCTACCGCGAGAGCTACCAAGCCGAGGGCAAGGAGATGGGTCAGCTCAGCTTCTCCGAGACCGAGGTGCTGGTGCTCGACCCGCTCAACGTCCTGGCGCGCGGCCGCTGGCGCCTGGTGTTCTCCGATGGCAGCAGCAGCGGCGGCCTGTTCACGCTGCTGCTGCACCGAATGCCCGAAGGTTGGCGAATCGTCCACGACCACACGAGTACCGAAGAGCAGCCATGATCGCCCCCCTGCTCGCCCTGGCCGCCTTCGCCCCCGCCGCGCCGCAAGCCACGCCGGAGGTCAGCCAGGCGGAGTTCGTGGAGTGGGTCCAAGAGGCCGCCCGACCCGTGGCCCACCTCGACTGGCGACGCGGCGACGCCGTCGACTTCTCCTTCCTCGACCAGGCGCTGGAAGGGAAGCGGATCGTCTACCTCGGGGAGACCGACCACTGGGTGGCGCAGCGCATGGAGTTCCGGCTGCTGCTGATCCAGGAGCTGCGCCAGCGCGGCTTCCACCGCATCGGCATGGAGATGGGGCTGGCCGACGGCAAGCGCATGGACCGCTACCTGGAGACCGGCGACGAGGCCTGGCTCGACCGGGTGGCGCTCTACGGCTGCGAGGAGAACCTGAGGCAGGACCGGGACGACCACGTGCCCGGCTGGACCGACGCCGGCGGCGAGCTGATCGACCGCGCCCTGGCCGAGGCGCGCTGGTTCCTGACCGAGCTGCGGGTGATGAACGAGCAGCTGGCGCCGGGCGAGCCGCGGCTGCGCTGGTTCGGCTACGACCTCAGCTTCCGCCCCGGCGGCGGCTACGAGGACGCCCGCGAGCTGCTCGCCCCCCACCGCGGCGAGCGGCTGGTGCAGCTGATCCTGCGCCAGATGGAGCTGGTGCCGGGCGAGACGCGGCTCGAGGAGGCGGCGCGCATCGAGCGCGTGGTCGGCGTCATCGACCTCGGCAAGGCCCCGCTGACCGAGCTGCTCGGGCCGGCCGGGGCGCTCGAGCTGCGCCGCTCGCTGCAGCGCATGGCCGACGCCTTCCGCTTCATCGACGGCCTGCAGGACCTGGGCGACGGCTACGACCCGGTCCAGGTCAAGGCCGCCCTCAGCGCCCGCGAGCGGCGCATGGCGCACAACTTCGACGAGCACCTGGCCGAGTGGCCGGCGGACGAGAAGCTGATCCTGCTCGGCCACGCGCTGCACCTGGCCCAGGACAGCACGAACGTCCACGACGACAACTTCATCACCCTGTGGGAGGCGATCGGCACCTCCCTGGCCAAGAAGCTGCCGGGCGAGGTCTACGGCATTTGGGCCATGCACCGCCGCGGCGAGCACGGCGCGCCGCAGGCCGTGCCGCCGATCCGGCACCTGAACGCGCCGCCGGGCGCGGTCGAGCACCTGCTGGCGGAGGCTGGCCCGCTGTTCCTATTGCCCTTGGGCGGCGGCGACCCGCGCGAGACCTGGTTGAGCCAGGAGCGGAAGTTCACCTTCCACGGCACCGAAGGCCGCGCCGTGCTGCCCGACCAGGTGAACTGCCTGTTCTTCCTGGAGGTGACGACGCTGCCGGGGGATCGCCCGGCTGGCGGCGGCTCGCCTGACCCGGTGAAGTAGAATTGCCCCAGATGGCTGCCAGGCCCCCCTATCGCACCCTCGGCACGGATCTGCTCTGCATGGTCCTCGGTGCTGCGGTGTTCTGGCTGCCGACGGGGTGGGCCAGCCACGGCGCCACCACGAGCACGGGGAAGGGCCTCGCCTATGCGGCCGTCAATGTGCTGGTCGCTTTCCCTCTCGCCTATTGGGGCGTCCGATGGATCGGGCGCAAGATCGGCTATCCGCGCCACGGCTCGTCAGCCGGCGCTGCGGCGGTCATCGGTGTGGACCTCGCCTTCCCGTTTTACGCCTACCTCCTCCTGGTTCGGTCTTCGGGAGGTTCGCACGCCGATTGGGGCCAAGAGGGCTTCGCCTACATGATCTCGCTCCTGGCGCTCTTCTCCTTCATCTGGTGCCCAGGATGGGTCGCGCTGAACGCCGCCTTGATGTTCGAGAAGATTGCATTGAAGGGCAGCCTTCGACCCGAGCCGCCGCCGGTGCCGAACCGGCCTGTGCCGCTCGAAGCGCTCCTGTTCCCCGTCCGCGCACTCGGCCGCTTCTTCCTCTGCATGACGCTCGGAGCCGCCGTCTTCTGGGCGCCGGCGCTCGCCGCCTTCGCGCTGCCCATCGAGCACCTCGACAGCGTGATGCTGTGCGTGCTCCTGGCCTTGTTCGTGAGCCTGCCCGTGCTGTGGAAGCTCACCCTCTTCTTCCAGCGCCGGTACCCCGACCGCGTGGCGCCGGCCGGGGTCATCGGCGGCGTGCTGCTCGGCGTCAACCTGCTCCCCAACCTGATGATGAACGGGCTGCTCCAGTCCTGGGAAGGGACGGCCCGGGCCTTGACCGAAGGCTGGACGCTGCACCCGTTGCTTCCCTTCGCCTACCTCGGCACGGGCATGATCCTGCCCTGGCTCATCGTCCACGTCGTCGGCGTCCCCACCTTGGTCTCCTGCCTGCGCAGCGGCCGCCCCCTGCCGAGGATCGGCTGAGCGGGAAGCCGAAACCACCCACCGTTCCTGGGATAGGATTGAGACGCGGATTCCAGCCGCGACATCCCCTTCCATGCGCACCATCCCCAGCCTGCTCTCCCTGGCCCTCCTTCTATCCGCCGCGCCCCTCGCGGCCCAGCAGCGGCCGGTCTACCCCGAAGGGGTGCCGATCCCGCGCTCGCTGACCCCGGCCGAGGCCCAGTGGATCGCCAGCCACCCGCTCGGCGGCTCACGCTCGGCCACCGCCGCGCCCACCGGACCGATCGACTGCCCGGCGGAATACCAGCCGATGGACGGCATCTTCATCGCCTGGGAGGGCGGCGGCTCCTTCACCACGGTGCTGGCGAAGATGGCCGCCCAGATCACCACCACCGGCGACGCCGACGTCTACTGCGTCGTCGACACCGCCAGCGAGGCCAGCACCGCCTCGAGCTCGATCGCCAACCAGGGCGCCAACATGGCCCGGGTCCACTTCCCGGTCCGCGGCACCGACACCATCTGGATCCGCGACTACGGCCCGCGCTACATCT
>CAYZXS010000005.1:118629-124012 GCA_964482495.1 uncultured Planctomycetales bacterium | reverse complement strand
GCCTTGGCGCAGGAAGTCGACGTACGACCTCGATTAACAATCGATGTCTGACCCCGTAATCTTGGCGACTCCATCGAGCACGCGGCGCAGCTCCCCCAGCGGGATCATGTTCGGGCCGTCGCTCGGCGAGCTCAGCGGGTCGGGGTGGGTCTCGACGAAGAAGCCGTCGTAGCCGGCGGCGGCGCCTGCGCGCAGCAGCAACGGCGCCTTGGTCCAGTCGCCGCCGGTCCGGCCGCTGCCGCTGCCGGGCTCCTGCACCGAGTGGGTCGCGTCGAGGATCACGGGGAAGCCGGTCGCCTGCAGCTCCGGCAGGGCGGCGAAGTCCACCACGAGCCGGCCGTAGCCGAAGAAGCTGCCGCGCTCGGTCAGCATGACCTTGCCGTCGCCGGCCCCGGCGAGCTTGGCGGCCGCGTGGCCGGCGTCGGCCGGCGCCAGGAACTGGCCCTTCTTCAGGTTCACGGCGCGCCCGGTCTCGGCCGCCGCCACCAGCAGGTCGGTCTGGCGGCACAAGAAGGCCGGGATCTGCAGCACCTGGCACACCTCCGCCGCGGGCGCGCACTGCTCCGGCAGGTGGACGTCCGTCAGCACCGGCACCTGCAGCCGCTCGCGGATCTCCGCCAGCAGCTCCAGCCCGGCGGCCATGCCGACGCCGCGGTCGCTGCCGAGCGAGGTTCGGTTGGCCTTGTCGAAGGAGGCCTTGAACACCCACGAGAAGCCCGCGCCGTCGACCGCCTCCGCGATCTGCTCGGCATAATCGACGCTCTGCGGACCCTCGAGCACGCAGGGGCCTGCGATGAGCAGCGGCGGCTGCCCGGGGCCGACCGAAAGGCCGGGGAGGATCTCGAGGGGGGGCTTGCTCATGCCGGGGGGACCAGCAGCGGCACGCGCACGCCGCTGACGCAGAATTCTAACGGGGTGGAGCCGTGGTAGTCGCCGTCGATCTGGACCGGCGCCGGCCGCTCGCCGCGGATCTCGACCTCCCGGACCTGGCGGTAGTCGATCAGCGGCGAGCGGTGGGCGCCGCCGGTCAGGGCCGCGAAGGCCGCCCGCAGGCCGCCGAAGAGGCTGGCGCGGCGCAGCAGGTGCAGCTCCCAGAGCCCGTCGTCGTACTCGCCCGGGCCCAGCCGCAGCAGGGAGGTGCCGTAGCGCCGGACGTTGGCGATGAAGCCGAATTCGAATTCGCCCAGGTCCTCGCCGTCGGCCACCACGCGCTGCGGCGCCGGCTCCCAGCCGCGCATCGTCCCCAACACCAGCGGGACGTATTCGAGCTTGTTCATCGTGCCCTGGCGCCGCTCCTCCAGCCGCCGCATCAGCTCGCCGTCGAAGCCGAAGCCGCAGAGCATGAAGCAGCGGCGGCCGCCGGTGTCGCCCAGGTCCAGCGGCTGGACGCGGCCGCGCTCGAGCAGGTCGACCGCCTGCATCGGGTCGCCGGTCAGGCCGAGGTCGGTTCCGAGCACGTTGCCGGTGCCGAAGGGGCACAGCGCCACCGGCGGCGGCTCCGGCGGCAGGCCCTCGATCACCGCGCTGAAGGAGCCGTCGCCGCCGACCACCACCAGCCGGTCGGCGCCGGCGCTGGCGCGCTCGGCCCAGGCGGTGGCGTCCTCCCGGCTGCGGCCGGCGTGGATCCGCGGCTGGTGACCGCGGCGCACCAGCTCGGCGGCGATCGCGGCCGCCCGCGCCGGTCCTTGGCCGCGCCCGGAGCGGGGGTTGGTGATGATCTCGATCTGCATGGATGCCGGAGCTCGGCTAGTGTAGCTGCGGCATGGGCGACCTCCTGATCACCGGCGGCGGCGGCGTGCTCGGCCTGGGGTTGGCGGCTCGTGCGCCATCCGAGGTGCGGCTGGCCGGTCGCGGGCGCCCCGCATTCTGGCCCGCGGCCACACCCTTCGAGCCGCTCGACCTGGCGCGGCCCGGCGCCTTCGCCGAGCTCATCCGCCGCCGCCCGCCCGCCGCGGTGCTGCACGCCGCGGCGATGACCCGGGTCGGCGACGCCGAGGCCGACCCCGCCGCCTGCCGGCGCATCAACGTCGAGGCGGTCGCCGAGCTGCTCCCCGCCGCGGCCGCCGCCGGCTGCCCGGTCCTCCTGGTCAGCACGGACATGGTCTTCGACGGCCGACGCGGCGCCTACGACGAGGACCAGCCGCCGGACGCGGACTCGGTCTACGGCCGGAGCAAGGCCGAGGCCGAGGCCCTGGTCCTGGCCGCCGGCCAGACCGTCGCCCGGCTGCCCCTGCTGCTTGGCGGTGACGCCGGGCCGGGTCGGCGCGGCGCCGACAGCGCGCTGCTCGCCGCCCTCGCGGCGGGGGAGCGGCCGGTGCTCTTCGCCGACGAGCTGCGGGCGCCGATTGCCGCCGAGCTGGCCGCCGAGGCCCTGCTCGGCCTGGCCCGGTCCCTGGCCGACGGCGAACCCGTCCCCGGCGGCGTCTTCCACTTCGCCGGCGCCGGCGGCGTCGACCGGCACGAGCTCGGCCTGCGCGTCTGCGCCGCCGCCGGTGTGGCGCCGGAGCTGGACTCGGGCTTGGCCGCCGAGATCGCGCCGGCCCGGCCGCGGCGCCTGGTCCTGCGCTGCGACCGGGCGCGTCGGGAATTGGGATGGAGTCCCCCCGATCTGCGACAATCCCTGGCTCGACGGTTCCCCACCGCACCATGAACGAGACCACGCAGAGCCTCCCGAGCCGCTTCACCCCGGGCGAGATCGAGCAGCCGATCTACCAGTCCTGGCTGGACAGCGGCCTGATGACGCCGCCCGCCGAGGACAGCGGCCGGCCGACCTTCACCATCATGATCCCGCCGCCCAACGTCACGGGCGTCCTGCACATGGGCCACGCGCTCAACAACACCATGCAGGACATCGTGGCGCGCCAGCGGCGCATGGCCGGGCACGACGTGCTGTGGCTGCCCGGCACCGACCACGCCGGCATCGCCACCCAGGCAGTGGTGGAGAAGAAGCTCTACCAGGAGAAGGGCGTCACGCGCGAGGAGATGGGCCGCGAGGCCTTCCTGGCCGAGATCTGGGACTGGAAGGAGCACCACGGCAACTTCATCCTCGAGCAGCTCAAGCGCCTCGGCGCCAGCTGCGACTGGTCGCGGACCAAGTTCACCCTCGACGAGGACATGTCGCGCGCGGTGCGCGAGTCCTTCGTGCGCATGTGGGAGAAGGGGCTGGTCTACCGCGGCGCCCGGCTGGTCAACTGGGACTGCAAGCTGCAGACGGCCGTCAGCGACGACGAGATCGAGTACGTGCAGCGCAAGGGCAAGCTCTGGTACCTGCGCTACCCGGTCCAGGGCCAGGATGGCCGCTACCTGACGGTCGCGACCACCCGCCCCGAGACCATGCTCGGCGACACCGGCGTCGCCGTGCACCCGGACGACGAGCGCTTCCGCGACCTGGTCGGCCAGACCCTGGTGCTGCCGATCGTCGACCGCGAGATCAAGGTCGTCGCCGACGACTCGGTCGAGTCCGAGTTCGGCACCGGCGCGGTCAAGGTCACGCCCGGCCACGACCCGGCCGACTACGAGCGCGGCGCCCGCCACGGCCTCGAGATCATCAACATCCTCGAGAACGACGGCACCCTCAACGAGAACGCCGGCCCCTTCGCCGGCATGAGCCGCGAGGCCGCCCGCGAGGCGGTCGTCGCCTGGTTCGAGGAGCGCGAGCTGCTGGAGAAGATCGAGGAGATCACCCACAACGTGACCCTCTCCGACCGCTCCAAGACGCCGATCGAGCCCCTGGTCTCCGAGCAGTGGTTCGTGCGCATGGAGCCGATGGCCAAGCCGGCGATCGACGCCCTCAACACCGGCGCGCTGCGCATCCAGCCCGAGCGCTGGACCAAGGTCTACCTGGACTGGCTCGAGAACGTGCGCGACTGGTGCATCAGCCGCCAGCTGTGGTGGGGGCACCGGATCCCGGTCTGGTACGACGAGGACGGCGCCCCGGTGGCCTCGGTCCAGGACCTGGCGATCGGCGACCCGCACCCCGACACCGGCAAGCCGATCGTGCGCCAGGACGACGACGTGCTCGACACCTGGGCCTCCTCCTGGCTGTGGCCCTTCGCGACCCTCGGCTGGCCCGATGAGGGCGCCGACCTGGCCCGCTTCTACCCGACTCAGTTCCTGTCCACCGCGCGCGACATCATCTACCTGTGGGTGGCGCGCATGGTGATGGCCGGCTACGAGTTCCTCGACGGCCGCCCCGAGGGCGAGCGCTGCCCCTTCTCGACCTGCTACATCCACGCCAACGTGCTCGACGCCAAGGGCAAGCGGATGTCGAAGTCGGCCGGCAACGGCATCGACCCGGTCGACATGATCGAGAAGTACGGCGCCGACGCGGTGCGATACTCGCTGATGATCCTGACCCGCGAGGGCCAGGACGTGAAGCTGGCCGAGAACCGCTTCGACCTCGGGCAGCGCTTCTGCAACAAGATCTGGAACGCGGCCCGCTTCGTGCTCGGCCACCTCGAGGGCGAGGTCGCGGACGAGCCGGCCGACCAGCTCGAGGACCGCTGGATCCAGTCGCGGCTCGCCGCCGCAGCCGAGGCCGCCACCGAGGGCCTCGAGGGCTATCACTTCCACGACGCCGCCCAGGCGCTCTACCGCTTCGTCTGGGACGAGTTCTGCGACTGGTACGTCGAGGCCGCCAAGCTGCGCCTGCGCGCCGCCGAGGACGCCGGCCCCGGCACGCCGGAGGCGGCCGAGGCTGCCCGCGTGCGCCGAACCCTCGGCGACACCTTGAGCGCCCTGCTGCGGCTCCTGCACCCGTACACGCCCTTCCTGACCGAGGCCCTCTGGGCCCACCTGCCGGCGGCCTTCCGCGGCGATCAGGAGCTGATCATGGACGCGCCCTGGCCGCGCCAGGCTGGTCAGCGAGACGCCGAGGCCGAGGCCGGCTTCCGTCGCGTCCAGGACGCCGTGCGCGGCTTCCGCAACGTCCGGGCGCTGCTCGAGGTCTCGCCTTCGGCCCGCCCGGCGGGCACCGTGGCCGTCGACGCCGACCAGCCGGCCGAGGTCTTCCACCAGGCCCAGGGGCTGATCGCCTTCCTCGCCGCGCTGGGGGAGCTCAAGGTCTTCCACGGAGAGGCCGAGGTGCCCGCGCCTTGCGGCACCGACGTCTTCGAGGCCGGCTCGGTGTTCCTGCCGATGCCGGAGGGCACCGACCTGGGCCAGCTGCGCGCCTCGCTGGAGAAGAAGCGCAACAAGGTCGAGGGCGGCATCGGCGGTATCGAGAAGAAGCTCAGCAACGAGCGCTTCCTCCAGAACGCCGACGCCGAGGTGGTCGAGTCCGAGCGCCAGCGGCTCGGAGACCTGCGCCGCGAGGCGGCCACCCTGGCTCAGAACCTGGCCCAACTCGGCTGAGGACGGCTGAGGACGGCTGAGGACGGCTGAG
>CAYZXS010000005.1:59809-118529 GCA_964482495.1 uncultured Planctomycetales bacterium | reverse complement strand
CAGAACCTGGCCCAACTCGGCTGAGGACGGCTGAGGACGGCTGAGGACGGCTGAGAACGGCCGTGGGCGGCGGTTTCTTGCTGCCCCTTTACCCCCCGGGCTATCCTGGGGGCATGGATACCTGGGTTCCGATCTATCGGGGGACCCTCTCTCAGGTCCTCGTCCTGCGCTGCCGCCTCGAGGCGGCCGGCGTGCCGGTCTTCCTCAAGGACGAGGTCATGAAGGTCTTGGACCCCGTCATCACGGGCGGCAGCGCCCTTGCGATCGACCTCTTGGTCCCGGCGGAGCAGGAGGGCGAAGCGCGAAGCTGCCTCGGGGCGAGCCTCGAACCCAAGGCTGAGCCGCTCAGGCAAGCCGACCGGGCCAACGCTCGCCGCTGGCTGCTGGGGACCGCGGCGGTCTTCGTGACGGTGCTGCTGCTGCAGCTCTTGGTCTAGCGCCCCGACCCAACAAGAGCGCGGCCGGCCCGGAGCACCGGGCCGGCCGCGGCGGCGCCCCGCAGGCGCCAGGCGCAGGCAGGGCCTACTCCTCGGGCTCCTTGACCTCGTAGTTGTCGCCGTCCCAGTAGCCCTTGGCGACCATGTCGTCGGCCTTGAGCGGGGTCAGGGGGATCTCGAAGTTGTAGGCCTTCTTGCCCCGGGCGTCGCTCACCCGGAATTCGAAGTCCAGGGTGTCCTTGACCAGGTTGACGGTCACCTTGTGCTTGGCCTTGCCCAGCGTGCCGAAGAGCGGCTTCTTCTTCATCGGGATGGTGGCGACGACGACGTTGTCGTTGTTCAGCACCACGATGTACTCGGTCTTCGGCAGCAGCTCGATGCCGGTGAAGTCAGCGCCGACCCGCTCCTCATCCTTCTTGGCGCTCTTGGGCGCCTTCTCCATCAGCTCCGCGGGCAGGGTCGCGCCCAGCTCGATGATGCGCTTGTCGTCGATGGAGGGCAGGTAGGCGAGGACGTAGGTGCCGGCGGTCAGGTTGGGCTTCGCCAGGCCGACGGTGGTGGTGAGCAAGCCGACCGGGACCGGGTTGACCTCGGCGGCCTTGGCCAGCTTGGACACCGAGGCGTAGTCGAGGGTCCGCAGCGGCGCCACGGCGATGGCCTCGTAGCCGTCGAAGACCGCGTAGCCGTCAGGCGGCGCCGTCTTCTCCAGGCCCTTGAGCTTGACCTCGGCGCGGCCGCCGGAGATCTCGTCGAGGTCGGCGTAGCTGCGTTTCTCGAAGCCGATGGAGTCGGCGGGGTCGATGGCGTCCTCGGGCAGGGCGTCCAGGACCACGACGTCGGCGTCGAGGCGGGCGTAGGTCATGAGGTTGGCGCAGGTCTGCTGGCTCGACGCCACCCGGAAGCCGACGATCTCGGCGCGGGTCACGGTCATCACGCCCTGGCGCCGGTCGACCCGGGTGCCGAGCTCGGGGTCCATGAAACCGCCGCCGCGGATCACCGGCGAGGAGCCGTCGAAGGCCGGCAGCACGGCGTACTTCTTCTTGTCCTTGGCCTTGACGGTGAAGGTCTTGAAGCCCGGCAGCGCCTTGTAGCGCGAGTCGGTCCACTCCCACACGTTGCCCGCCATGTCGACGCAGCCGAAGGGCGAGGCGTTCGCGGGCATGGCGTTCACCGGCAGCAGCTTGAAGCGCAGGTTGGCCGGCTTGGTGTTGTTGTGGGAGGTCAGGTCGGGCTTGAACTCGGCGCCGTAGGGGAACTCGCGGTCGTCGTCGCCGCGGGCGGCGCGGACCCACTCCTCCTCGGTCGGCAGCCGCAGGCCGGCCCAGCGGCAGTAGGCGCGGGCGTCGGTCTGGCTGACGGCGGTCACGGGCATCAGGGCCTCCTCAGGGGGCATCGCCCACTCCTGGCCCTCGTCCTGCCAGTGCAGGTCCCACCACTTGGCCTTGTTGAGGCCCTCGAAGGTCCAGCGCGGGTCCTTCTCCTGCTCCTCGCGGATGATCTCCTGGAGGCGCTCCGGCGACATGATCAGCCAGGTCATCGGCGGCTGGTGCCCCGTGGCCTGGACGAACCGCAGGTACATCTCGTTGGTGACCTCGGTCGGCCCGATCCAGAAGGCCGGGACGTCGATGGTGCTGCGCGGGATCTCGCCGCCGAGGACCGCTGCCAAGGAGGGCTTCTCCTGGAGCAGCTTCTTGACCTCGTTCTGGTCGGCGCCGATCAGGGTCTGGCCGGCGGGGATCTCCACCAGGCCGGGGGCCTGGGGGGTGGCAGCGAAAGCGAGGAGGATGGCGGCTTGGATCATGCGCGCGAGCTACGACTAGGGGGGGCCGGCCTGCGTGCCGGGTCCGACAGGGTACCGGCTGCCCGGGAAGCGGCCAACAAGGGCCGCCACGCTCCCCCGGGACTCCTCTAGACTGTCCCGGCCCCGCGGTTTCCCCCCATGCTCCCGGAAGATCCCGACCCGCGCCGCGCCGAGGTCCCCGCCACCCTTCACGGGCAGCGCCTCGACCGCGCCCTCACCGAGCTCCTGGGGCGGGGTCTGTCCCGGTCCCAGGTCTCCCGGAGGATCCGCGAGGGCCTGGTCCACGTCGAGGGCCAGGTGGTGCGCCGGACCGGATTCGCGGTCGAGGCCGGCCAGCGGCTGGAGCTCGCGGAGCCCGAGATCGGCGAGGACGAAGCCTTCACGGCGCCCGAAATTCTTCACCAAGATGAGGTTCTGGCCGTGCTCAACAAGCCGGCCGGCCTGCCGATGCACGGCAATTACGTCGGAGACCGGCGCCCGAGCGTGGCCCGCTTCCTGGCCGAGCGCTTCGGCGAGGGGCTGCCGACCAACCAGGGGGCCGAGCGGCCGGGCATCGTCCACCGGCTGGACAAGCACACCTCGGGGGTCTGCGTCGTCGCCCTGGAGCAGCGCGCCTTCCTCGACCTGATGCAGCAGTTCGCCGACCGCGCCGTCGAGAAGGAGTACCAGGCGGTTTGCTATGGCCGGCCCCGCTTCCAGTCGGACTGGATCGAGAAGCGCTTGGCGCGGGACGAGAAGCGGCCGGAGCGGGTCCGGGTGACCCGCAGCGCCGGGCCGGAGAGCCGCGACGCCCTGACCTACTGGGAGCGGCTCCGGGCCTTCGAGGGCTTCGTCCACCTGCTGGCGCGGCCCCGGACCGGCCGCACCCACCAGATCCGGGTCCACCTCGCCTCGATCGACCTGCCGATCGTGGGCGACCCGCTCTACCGGGCGCGCAACTTCGGGCCGGGCATGTTCCCGGCCGGCGCGCCGCCGGTGGAGCGCACCCTGCTCCACGCCTGCCGCCTGTGCTTCGAGCACCCGGCGAGCGGCGAATCCGTCGAATTCGAGGCGCCGCTCGCGCCCGACATGGCCGCCTTCCTGGCCTGTCTCGAGGAGCGGCTGCCGGACCTCCAGGAGGACGCTTGGACCTAACCCGCGCCGCCGCCGCTGGGAGCCTCACGCTCCTGCTCATCTCCCCCCTGGCCGCCCAACTCGGCGGCGAAGTCACCGGCGACTCCGCCCAGCGCGCGGCCATGGCCGGGGCCGGCATGGCCGGCGCCGGGAGCGCCGTCGACGCGGCGGTGAACCCCGCCAGCCTCGGCTTCCTGTTCCCGGAGGGCGGCGAGCGCTCCAGCGGCCGCTTCGACGGCTACGGCCGGCTGGTCTGGGCCCCGACGACGGTGGAGACCGCCGCCGGGCGCGACTACCCGGTCGGCGGCACCCTCGGCGGCGGCCCCTTCCTGGGCTACGCGGCGCCGGTCGGCGGCGAGGCCTTCCTCGGCATCTCGCTGCTTCCGACCGCCGGCGGCCAGGCGGCTTACGACCGCATGACCGAGCTGAACGTCGCCACCTCGAACAACACCGGCCCGCCTTGGATCCCGGCCAAGCACGAGGTCGAGATCGAGTCGAACCTGGTCCAGCTCGGGCTCGAGCCGGCCTTCGCCTGGCGGCCGAGCGACGCCGTCTCCTTCGGCGTGGGCGCCTCGCTGCGCTACACCACCCTGTCGATGAAGTCGGCCACCGACGTCGGCCTGGACCAGCTCACCGGCGAGGTGCCGGGCCTCGGCGGCCTGACCTGGGAAGACCTGTTCCGCCAGCTCGCCGCCAGCGGCGGCCGCGAGATCGACTCGATCCAGGCCGACATCGACGCGGAGGCCGAGGCCGCCCTGCACGCCTTCTTGCAGCTCGGGGTGATGCTCGAGCCTGGGGACGACACCCGGCTGTCCTTCTGGTATCGCAGCCCCTCGACCAGCAACGACCTCGACGGCGACGTCCGCGTCGACGTGACGGCGGACGTCGGCCCGATCCTGGACATCTACGGCCTCAAGGGCATCACCGACTTCAGCCTCAACATCCCCTCGGTGCGCTTCCCGCAGCAGATCGGCGGCGCCTGGATGCAGCGCTTCGGCGACCAGGACCGGCTGTTCGCCGACCTGGTCTGGACCGACTGGTCGCAGACCTTCGACGGCTGGATCGCCACCGTCAGCGACCCGCAGGGCGGGGACATCGGCGGCATGCTCGGCGGCGGCGAGACCACCGTCGACCTCGGCCTCGACTGGACCGACACGGTGCGCATGTCGCTCGGCTGGGAGCACGACCTGTTCCGGCGCAAGGTGGTCAAGGACGAGGAGGGCCGGGCCCAGGCGCTGATCAGCGGCACGCTCCTGACCTGGCGCGGCGGCCTGGCCTACTCCAACAACCCGGTCAGCGGCTCGCCGATGGCCGGCATGCTGCCGATCAACCAGCTCCACGCCGCCGGCGGCTGCACCTTCTGGGGCCGGCGCGGCGGCGGCGACTGGCACCTGGCCTTGGTCGTGGCCCTGCCGCAGAGCTGGACTGCCGGAGACAACACGGTGCTCGCCGACCTCAGCGGCGACCAGTTCCACCAGGCCAACGTCGCCTTGGTCGCTGGTTACACCCTGAATTGGTGACCGCCGCCCGCGGGCGGCGGAGACGAAGAAAGGAGGGGCCCGGCGACGGGCCCCTCCTCGTTTCCGCCGCGGCGCGGCCGGTCAGCGGGAGTAGGACTCGGCCGTGGTGACGCCCAGGCCGGCGTTGGACTCGCCGCCGCCCATGTAGACGGTGCCGTCCTCGAGCAGGAAGGTGACGCCGCCGGCGTGGTCGACCGCCATCGGCGTGAGCGTGGTCAGGGCGCCGGTCACCGGGTCGATCGAGTACAGGGTGTCGTCCGGGACCGGGTCGTCGAGCGTCCCGCCGGCGCCGCCGACCACCAGGATCTCGCCGTTGGCCAGCTGTAGCACCGCGCCGAAGGCGTTGTCGGTGGGCAAGGTCACCAGGGAGCTGGAGTTGTTGCCGTTCGGGTCCCAGGTGTGGCAGGCGGTCAGCGGCCCGATGTTGAAGATGTCGCCGCCGGCGCCGCCGATGATCGCCACCCTCCCGTCGGCGAGCAGGGCGCTGCCGAACAGGGCCCGCGGGTTGCCGACGTTGCCGCCGCTGGCGATGGTGTTGGTGGCGGGGTCGTAGAGGTTGACCTTGGTCGAGAAGTCCGGGATCGGGATGCCGAAGATGGTCGTGAAGGTGATGCCGCCGCCGAGCCAGATGCGGCCGTCCTGGAGCGTGACGCCGCCGTGGCCGGCCTTGGGCTCGGTCATCCACGGTCCGGAGCTGAAGCTGTTGGTCGCCGGGTCGAAGATCTCGGTGTCCTTGTTCGAGGTGCCGAGCAGGTCGGAGACGTCCGTGATCTCGTGCAGGCCGTTGCCCTTGGTGCCGCCGGCGATGAGGACCCGCCCGTCCGGCAGCAGGTTGGCGCTGTGGCCGGCGCGGTATTGGCCCATGGTTACCTGCGTGAAGGTGCCGGCGACCGGGTCCCAGATCTCGGCGTCGTTGAGGACCCGCGTGAAGTAGTCGCCGCTCGGCTTCTGGCCGCCGTAGGTGACGCCGCCGGCGACCAGGACGCGGCCGTCCTGGAGCAGGGTGGCGGTGTGGAAGGCGCGGCCGGTGGCCATGACCTCGGTCAGCTCGGTGGTGGAGCCGTCGCGGGCGTCGAAGATCCAGGCCTTCTCGGTGCAGGGGTAGGGATTGGAGGCGTCGGTGACGAGCAGCGGTCCGCCGCCGCAGCTGAAGATCCGGACGGCGCCGCCGTTGGCGCCGGTCTCGAGCACCGCGGAGGCGAGCAGGGCCGAGGCGACCGGAAGGTCGCTGCCGGCGGCCTGCCAGCGGTTGGCGGTGTTGATGCTCATCCGGCGCAGGTTGCTGAAGTCGTCGTACTCGCTGGCGCCGCCGCCGCCGGGCCGGGTGAGGGCCTGGAAGTAGACCTCCCGGTCGAGCAGGGTCGGGCTGGCCGGGATGCCGAAGTTGTGGACCCAGTCGCCGTTGCCGTCGGTGACGCCCGTGAAGTAGGTGCCGCCGGCGGCGAGGTCGATGCCCACGGCGAGCTGGTCCGCGGGGTCGCCGGTCTGGAGCACCAGATAGGGGCTGCCCGAGTTCAGGAAGGAGGGGACCAGGAAGGCCGGCGTCGAGGCGCTGGCGCCGCTCAGCTTGGCTTGGCTGGGGCCGCCAAGGAGGTCGCCATAGGTCATCAGCTCCGTGGTGGCGTTGCTCTGGGCGCAGAGGCCGCCGGCGAGCAAGATAGCGGCGGCGAGGGGAAGGGTCGTTCTGGTCATGTTCGAGTGGGGCGGTGCGGAAGGGGGGGAACGGGGAAGCGCCCCGTTGGGGGCGCCGCTCCACCTTATCAAGATACGGGGATCCTCACACGCCCGCCTACAATCCGCGGCCATGAGCGACCGCACGCCCGAAGCCTGGCGCCGCGAGGTCTACCAGCCCTTCCGCGACCGGCGCGGAGAGCGGAAGGAGGCCTTCCAGACCGCCTCCGGCCTGCCCCTGGAGCCCTGCTACTTCCCTGGCGGCGGGCAGCCTCCGGCCGAGGGGCCCGGCGAATACCCCTTCACCCGCGGCGTGCACCCGACCATGTACCGCGGGCGGCACTGGACCATGCGCCAGTACGCCGGCTTCTCCACCGCCGCCGAGACCAACGCCCGCTTCCGCTACCTGCTCGAGCAGGGCCAGACGGGGCTGAGCGTGGCCTTCGACCTGCCGACCCAGATCGGCTACGACTCCGACCACCCGCTGGCCGCGCCCGAGGCGGGCAAGGTCGGGGTGGCGATCAATTCGCTGCGCGACTTCGAGCAGCTCTTCGACGGCATCCCGCTCGCCAAGGTCTCGACCTCCATGACCATCAACGCCACGGCCCTGGCGCTGCTGGCGATGTACGTGGCGCTGTGCAAGCGCCAGGACGTGCCCAAGGAACGGGTCCTCGGCACGGTCCAGAACGACATCCTCAAGGAGTTCATCGCCCGAGGCAATTACCGCTTCGACGTCGGCGCCTCGATGCGCCTGACCACGGACCTGTTCCGCTTCCAGCAGGAGGTCGCGCCCCGCTTCAACGCCATCTCGGTGTCCGGCTACCACATGCGCGAGGCCGGCTGCTCGGCCGTGCAGGAGGTGGCCTTCACGCTGGGCGACGGCATCGCCTACCTGGAGGCGGCGAAGGAGGCGGGGCTGGACGTCGCCGCGACGGCGCGGCGGATCAGCTTCTTCTTCAACGGCCACAACGAGCTGTTCGAGGAGGTAGCCAAGTTCCGCGCCGCGCGGCGCATGTGGGCGCGCATCGTCAAGGAGCGCTTCGGCGTCGAGGACCCGCGGGCGCAGATGCTGCGCTTCCACACCCAGACCGGCGGCAGCACCCTGACCTCGCAGCAGCCGCTGGTGAATTCGGCGCGCGTGACCCTGCAGGCGCTGGCGGCGGTGCTCGGCGGCACCCAGTCGCTGCACACCAACGGCTACGACGAGGCGATCTCGCTGCCGGGCGAGCAGTCGGCGCTCCTGGCGCTGCGCACCCAGCAGGTGATCGCGCACGAGAGCGGCGCCGCGGACGTGGTCGACCCGCTCGGCGGCGCCCCCTTCATCGAGAGGCTCACCGACGAGGTCGAGGAGGCGGCGATGGCCGAGCTCGCCACGGTCGAGGCCGACTACGGCGGCATGGTCGGCGCCGTCGAGGCCGGCTACGTCCAGCGCGCCATCCAGCGCGAGGCCCTGAACCACCAGTACGGGGTCGAGAAGGGCGAGAAGGTCGTGGTCGGCGTCAACCGCTTCGAAGTCGTGGACGAGCCGCCGGCCGAGGTCTTCCGCCCCGACCCGGCCGCCCGCGAGGGCATCTTCACCGGCCTCGAGGCAGCCCGCGCCGAGCGCGACGCGCAGGCGGCCCAGGACGCGCTCGAGCGGCTGACGGCGGCGGCCGCCACGCCGGAGCCCCTCGGCCCGGCCGTGCTCGCGGCGGTCGAGGCCTACTGCACCGTCGGCGAGGTCTGCCAGGCCCTCGGCGAGGTCTTCCCCGCGTACCGCGCCCCGGCGCTCCTCTAGCCCTCGGTGTCGCCCGTGGCCTCCCTCCGCGACCTGATCCGCTCCTCCCTCCTCCTCCCGGTCGCCCTGCTGGCCGCCTGCGCCGCTCCCGGGCCCGCGCCCGCGCCGGCCTCGCCGGTCACCCTGCGCGTCCTGAGCTACAACATTCACCACGGGCAGGGCAACGACGGGGTCTTCGACCTCGAGCGCATCGCCAGCCTGATCGCCGCGCTGCAGCCCGACCTGGTGGCCTTGCAGGAGGTCGACCAAGGCACCGGCCGCGCCAGCGGCGTCTTCCAGGCTGACGAGCTGGCCCGCCTCACCGGCATGGAGGGCCGCTTCGGCCGCGCCATCCATTACGACGGCGGCGAGTACGGCGAGGCCGCGCTCTGCCGGCTGCCGATCCTCGACACCGCCGCCTTGCCGCTGCCCGCCGCGCCCGGCCACGAGCTGCGCTGCGCGCTGACCCTCCGCGTCGAGGCCGGCGGTCAGGAGCTGCTCTTCGTCGCCACGCACCTCGACCACACCCGCGACCCCGGCGACCGGGTGGCTCAGATGGAGGCCATCCTGGCGGCGCTGGAGGCGGAGCCGGACACGCCGGTCCTGCTGCTGGGCGACTTGAATTGTCAGCCGGGTTCTCCGCCGCTGGCCCTGCTCGGGCCAGAGTGGCTGGACGCGCCGCTGGCTGCCGGCGCCGCCGCCCCGACCTTCCCGGCGGTCGACCCTGAGGTCCGCATCGACCACGTCCTGGCCCGCCCTGCCGACCGCTGGCGCGTGCGGCAATCCGTCGTCGTCGACGAGGAAGTGGTCTCGGATCACCGGCCGCTGCTGGTGGTGCTCGAACTCCTGCCCGGCGGGCCATGAAGGGTCCGCCGCTCTCCGCTCGCCGCGGCTGGGTCTTCGACATGGACGGCACCTTGACCGTGGCCGTCCACGACTTCGCCGCGATCCGCGACGCGCTCGGGCTGCCGGCCGACCAGCCGATCCTGGAGTCCCTGGCGGCGCTGCCGCCCGCCGAGGCGCGGGCCAAGGCCGCGGAGCTGGACCGCATCGAGCAGGAGCTCGCCCGGGCGGCCGTGGCGGCGCCCGGAGCCGCCGAGCTGCTGGCCGCCCTGCGCGCCGCAGGCGCCCGGCTCGGCGTCCTGACCCGGAACTCGCGCGCCAACGCCGCCCTGACCCTGGAGGCCTGTGGCCTGGCCTCGTCCTTCGCTCCCGCCGACCGCGTCGGCCGCGACGACGGCCCGCCGAAGCCGGACCCCGAGGGCATCCACCGGCTGCTCCAGCGCTGGAGGCTGACTCCTGAGCAGGCCGTGATGGTGGGGGACTTCCGCTTCGACCTGGTCGCCGGCCGCGCCGCGGGCTGCGCCACCGTGCACGTCGATCCGAGCGGGGAGTTCCCTTGGCGGGACCTGGCCGACCGGCAGGTGCGGGGCCTAGACCAGCTCCTGGCCGAGCTCGGCGCCGCCTGAGCCCGCGGCCCGCTCGGGGGCGCTCGCGGCTCCGCGGTCGAGCAGCGCCACCACCCGAAGCTTGACCGCCAAGGCGAGCAACAGGAACAGGCCCATGAGCAGCAGCTCGACCACGGGTAGGGCCGGGACGCCGTGGAACTCGCAAGACCCGCTGTACCACTCCGGGCCGGCCTCGTAGCCGCCGAGCCACTTGCCGCTGAAGTTGAGCTTGCTGCTGCCGCCGAAGCGGCCCGAGCTGCCGAAGCGGGTGACGGCGCCGAGCAGCAGCCACTGGATCGCGATCAGGACCAGCCATCGGCCCTTGCGCGCCCAGCTGGCCGCGACCCCCTCTAGGAAGGCGCCCCACGGCTTGCTGCCGGACCGCACCACGACCGGCAGCAGGGCCATGGTCATCAAGTTCAGCAGCAGGACGCCGCCGAGCAGGACGCCGCCGAGCATCACCGGCCCCGCCGTGCTGAAGGCGGCGCCGAGGGCCAGGACGACGAGGATGGCGACGACGACGATGGACATGGCCAGCAGGACCCGTCCGAGGGCCGCCCGCGCCTCCGGCCAGGCGGCGCCGGCGTCCGCCGGTCGGCCGTCGGCGACGCGCAGGACGAGCGCCGTCGCCCAGGCGGCGAAGACCACCCACAGCGCCATCGACAGCAGCAGCCCGAGCGAGACCGAGAGGCTGATCCCGGCCACCCCGAGCGCCTTGCTGCCGCCGAGCAGGGGCAGCAAGGAGGCCCAACTGATCAACTGGGAGGCGCCCAGGACCAAACCGATCGGCACCAGCAGGCCTCGGTTGGCCAGGATCGAGCGCAGCTCGGCCCGGAACAGGAGCCGCAGGACGAGCAGGCAGGAGAGGGCGGAGAGCGCTGCCACCAGGAGGCCGCGGCGGCCGGCGCCCAGGAGGGGCATGCTCTCGACCGTGCGGACGACCAGGGTCAGCAGGAAGCCGGCGAGGGCGAGCTTGGATAGGGCGGCGGGACGCTCCGAGGGCATCGCCCGATCCTAGCGCGACCCCCAGCGGCGCTCAGCCCAGCTTGCCCTCGACCAGGGCCAGGACCTCGGCTTCGCGCCGCTCGGCCTCGGCCTGGATCGCGGCGCCGCGCTCGAGGAAGCGCCCGCGCGCCTCCTCGTCGGCCAGGTCACCGGCGTTGATGCGCACGTTCAGGTGCGCGCCGATCACCGCCGAGCGGGCGCAGAGGGCCGCGACGCCGGCGTCGGAGACCGACGCCTCGAGGCCGGTCTCGGCCATCTGCGCGGCGACCTCCATCGACTCCAGCGCCACCTCCATGACCCGGAAGGGCGCCTCGATGGCGCGCAGCACCGCGGCCTGGACGGCGGCCTCCTTGGCGGCCTTCTCCTCGTCGCAGCCGTCGGGCAGGCGCCAGGCGTCGACGATGGCGTTGAAGGCGGCGGTGTCCTCGTCCACCAGCCGCAGCAGCTCGTCGTGGCAGCGCTTGCCGCGCTCGGCCTGGTCGCTGAACTCCTCCCAGCGCTCGTCCCAGCCGGCCTTGTGGCTCGACAGGTTGGCGACCATCGCGCCCAGCGCGGCGCCGAGCGCGCCCAGCACCGCCGCCACCGAGCCGCCGCCGGGGGCCTTCGACTCCGAGGCGGTCTCCTCGACGAAGCCGCGCACGCTGCGGTCGACCAGACGCGAACCCCACTGGTCGTCGATCTGGTACTCGATGATCTTCTCGCGCGGGTCGAAGGGCTTGAGCTCGTCCAGCCCCATCGACTTGACCGCGATCTTGATCAGCTCGGCGTCGGCCAGGCCGGTCGAGCGCTTCTGCTTGCGCAGGAAGTAGCGGCCGGCGTCGAGCATCGCCGATAGCGGCAGCAGGCCGACCAGCTCCGAGCCGGTGACGCGCACGCCGCGCTCGCGGGCGCGCTCGGCGACCTCGTCGAAGGCCACGTGCAGCGGCGTCACCGAGACGTTGGTCAGGTTCATCGACACCTGGCAGACGCCGTACTCCTCGATGAACCAGCCGATGCCCTTGACGCACTTCAGGCTGCCGGGGAGCCACACCGCCTTGCCGTTCTCGTCGCGCACCACCTTGCCGGTGATCGGGTGGGGCTCGCGCTTCATGCGCCCCTTCTCACGCACGTCGAAGGCGATGGCGTTGGCCCGCCGCGTGCTCGTCGTGTTCAGGTTGACGTTGTAGGCGATCAGGAAGTCGCGGGCGCTGACGGCGGTGGCGCCGGTGCGCGGCTGGAACTCGGCCGGGCCGAAGTCGGGCGCCCACTCGGGGTCCTGCAGCCGCTCGGGCAGGGCCTCGTACTCGCCGGCGCGCACCGTGGCCAGGTTGCGGCGCTCGGGGCGGGTGGCGGCGTTCTCGTAGCAGTAGACCGTGAGCCCGGCCTGCTCGCCCAGCCGCCGCGCCAGCTCGCGCGCGTACTCGACCGTCTCCTCCATGCTGACCCCGGCGATCGGCACCAGCGGGCAGACGTCCATGCCGCCGAAGCGCGGGTGTTCGCCGCTGTGCTGGCTCATGTCGATCAGCTCGGCGGCGGCGCGGCCCGCCACGACCGCGGCGTCGAGCACGGCCTCGGGTTCGCCGACGAAGGTGACCACGGTGCGGTTGGTGGCGGCGCCCGGGTCGACGTCGAGCAGCTTGACGCCGTCGACCGCCTCGATGCGCTGGGTGATCTGGTCGATGACCGCGAGGTCGCGGCCTTCGGAGAAGTTGGGGACGCACTCGATCAGGCGGCGCATGGCAGGCTCGGCTCGTGGTTTCCTCGGGTCCAGGGCCGGCTCCGGCCCCGGGCGGCGCACACTCTAAGTCCCCTGGCCGCCAGCGCAATGGGGGCGCTATCCGTCGAGTCCCTCGTAGGCCGCCACCGCCTCGCGGAAGGCGGCCGGGATCGGCGCCGTGGCGCCGGCGGCCTCGTCCCACATCACCATCGCCGCCTCGGCCTCGACCCAGGGGTCGCCGCCGTCGGCCGGGCGGACCCGGTAGGCCTGGCGGAAGGACTTGCCGCCGAGCCGCGTGGTCTTCAGCTCGACCTCGACCTCCGCCGGACCGCGCCCGGGCGCCAGGAAGCGCAGGTTGGTCTGGCCGAGCAGGAAGCTGAAGGCGTTGCAGGACTGGATCAGCCCCAGGCCGTCGAAGTAGCGGTAGCGGGCCTCCTCGAACAGGCTGAGATAGACGGCGTTATTCAGGACGCCCATGTTGTCCTCGTCGGACCAGCGGGTCCAGAGGCGGGCGCGGAAGCGGATCTGTTCGGACGGGGGGACGCGGGGCGGTTCCATGGGCCTGCGGAGGGCGGAACTATACTGACCGTCCGCCGCGCCCCGGCGCGGTTTCCATCCCCACGCCAGCCCCCGCCATGCCGCGTACCCTCGGGATCGACCACATCGCCATCGCCGTCGAGGACCTCGACGAGGCCACCCGCACCTGGCGCGACCTGCTCGGCTTGCGCGTCGGTCCGCGCGAGACGGTCGAGGAGCAGGGCGTCGAGGTGCAAATGATGTACGCCGGTGAGACCCGGGTGGAGCTGATGCGGGCGACCCGGCCCGACTCTCCGGTCGGCCATTTCCTGGCCAAGCGCGGCCCGGGCATGCACCACCTGGCCCTGGCCGTGGACGACTGCAATTCGGCCATTTCGGCGGTGGCGACGGGCGGCGGGCGGCTTATCGATGGCGAGCCCCGCGCCGGCGTCCACGGCACGCGCGTCGCCTTCTTGCACCCCAAGTCGGCCGGCGGCGTGCTCACGGAGCTGGTCGAAGGCGGAGAAGGACCGTGGCAGACACCCTCATCGAAGCAGAGCGATCCAGAATGAGCGAATCCGTCCGCGACCGCCTCGAGCAGCGCCGCGCCGAGGCCCTGGCCGGCGGCGGCGAGCGCCGCGTCGAGGCCCAGCACGCCAAGGGCAAGATGACCGCCCGGGAGCGGATCGAGCTGCTGCTCGACCAGGGCTCCTTCGAGGAGGTCGGGGCGCTGGTCGTGCACCACTGCCACCGCTTCGGCCTGGAGAAGCAGCGCGTCCCCGGCGACGGCGTGGTCACCGGAACCGGCACCATCGACGGCCGCCCGGTGGCGGTCTTCAGCCAGGACTTCACGGTCTTCGGCGGCAGCCTGTCCGAGGCCTACGCCGCCAAGATCTGCGCCATCATGGACAAGGCGATGAAGCTCGGCGTCCCGGTGATCGGGCTCAACGACTCCGGCGGCGCCCGCATCCAGGAGGGCGTGGTGTCGCTGGCCGGCTACAGCGACATCTTCCTGCGCAACACCCTGGCCAGCGGCGTCGTGCCGCAGATCTCGGCCATCATGGGGCCCTGCGCCGGTGGCGCGGTCTACAGCCCGGCGCTGACCGACTTCATCTTCATGGTGGAGGGGTCCTCGTACATGCACATCACCGGCCCGGACGTGGTCAAGACCGTGACCCACGAGGACGTGACCTCCGAGGAACTCGGCGGCGCGGCGGTGCACGAGGGCGTCAGCGGCGTCAGCCACTTCAGCTGCGCCGACGACGCCGAGTGCCTGGCGCGGATCCGGCGGCTGATGAGCTTCCTGCCCCAGAACAACGCCGAGGACCCGCCGCGAAAGCCGACCGAGGACCCGGTCGACCGGGCCGCGCCCGAGCTGGACGCCCTCATCCCGGAGTGCGCCAACCAGCCCTACGACATCCGCAAGGCCATCGTTCCGGTGCTGGACGACCAGGACTTCTTCGAGGTCCAGGAGGCCTACGCCCGGAACATCGTCTGCGGCCTGGGGCGGCTGAACGGCCGCAGCGTCGGCATCATCGCCAACCAGCCGGCGGTGCTCGCCGGGGTGCTGGACATCGACGCCAGCGTCAAGGCGGCGCGGCTGATCCGCTTCTGCGACTGCTTCAACATCCCGATCCTGACCTTCGAGGACGTACCGGGCTTCATGCCGGGCACGGACCAGGAGCACGGCGGCATCATCCGCCACGGCGCCAAGCTGCTCTACGCCTACTGCGAGGCCACGGTGCCGAAGCTGACCGTGATCACCCGCAAGGCCTACGGCGGCGCCTACTGCGTGCTGTCGAGCAAGCACATCCGCGGCGACTACAACGTCGCCTGGCCGAGCGCCCAGATCGCGGTGATGGGGGCCGAGGGCGCCGCCAAGACCATCTTCCGGCGCGAGATCCAGGCCGCCGAGGACCCGGCCGCGGAGGAAGCGAAGCGCATCGCCGACTACGAGCAGACCTTCGCAAACCCCTTCATCGCCGCCGAGCGCGGCTACATCGACGACATCATCGAGCCGCGCGAGACCCGCGCCCGGCTGATCCGGGCCCTGGAGCTGTGCGCGACCAAGCGCGACGCCAACCCGCCCAAGAAGCACGGCTCGATCCCCCTGTAGGGAGCGCCCGATGAAACCTCCCTTCGACAAGCTGCTGATCGCCAACCGCGGCGAGATCGCGGTCCGGATCCTGCGCACCTGCCGGGACCTCGGGGTCAAGGCCGTCGCGGTCTACTCCGAGGTGGACCGGAACGCCCTGCACGTGCGCTACGCCGACGAGGCCTACCCGCTGGGCGGCAAGACGCCATCGGAGTCCTACCTCCGCGGCGACAAGATCGTGGCCATCGCCCGCGCCTGCGGCGCCCAGGCGGTCCACCCCGGCTTCGGCTTCCTGGCCGAGAACACCGCCTTCGCCCAGGCCGTGACCGACGCCGGGATGGCCTTCGTCGGCCCGCCGCCGCGGGCGATGGAGATCATGGGCGACAAGATCCGGTCGCGCCAGGAGATGGTGGCCGCCGGGGTGCCGGTGATCCCGGGCATGACCGAGCCCTGCGCCGACGCCGCCGAGGCGGCCCGCTTCGCCGAGGAGATCGGCTACCCGGTGATGCTCAAGGCCTCCGCCGGCGGCGGCGGCAAGGGCATCCGGATCGTGCGCCGCCCCGAGGACCTCGAGGCCAGCTTCCGCACCGCCAGCGCCGAGTCCGAGAGCGCCTTCGGCGACGGCCGGATGTACGTCGAGAAGTTCCTGGAGGAGCCGCGCCACATCGAGGTCCAGGTGCTCGGCGACCTGCACGGCCGGGTCATGCACCTGGGCGAGCGCGAGTGCTCCGTGCAGCGGCGCCACCAGAAGCTGATCGAGGAGACGCCGAGCTCGGTGATCGACGCCGAGACCCGCGCCGCGATGGGCGCGACCGCGGTCGCCGCGGCCGAGGCGGTCGGCTACCACTCCGCCGGCACCGTCGAGTTCCTGTGGTCCAAGGGCGAGTTCTACTTCCTGGAGATGAACACCCGGATCCAGGTCGAGCACGCCATCACCGAGGAGGTCTACGGCGTCGACATCGTCGAGTGGATGATCCGGGTCGCCGCCGGCGAGCCGCTGACCCTCGCCGAGGGCATCGAGCCGCGCGGCCACGCCATCGAGGTCCGCATCAACGCCGAGGACCCGGACCAGAACTTCATGCCGGCGGTGGGCAAGATCCGCAACCTGCGGATGCCCGGCGGCCCGGGGGTGCGCATCGACGCCGCCCTCTACCGCCAACTCGAGGTCACGCCCTACTACGACTCCATGCTGGCCAAGATCATCGTCCACGGGGCCGACCGCGACCAGGCGATCCGGCGCATGGAGCGGGCCCTCGAGGAGCTGAACGTCGGCGGGGTCAAGACCAGCGCCGGGGTCGCCCTGGAGGTGCTCCGGACCGAGGCCTTCCGCAGCGGCGGCTACGACACCGGCTTCCTCGAGCGCTGGATGGACAACGGCGGACGCGAGGAGCCGCCCCACGCCCGGGAGGCCGCGATCATCGCCGCCCTGCACCGGCACCACATGGCCCGCAAGCGCGCCGTGCGACACGAACACGGGTCTGGCCTGACCCCCTGGGTGGCGCTCGGGCGCCGGATGCAGCTCGGAGGAGGAGGCCGATGAGGTACTTCGTCGAAGCCAGCAAGGGCGCGCCGGTCGAGCTCGAGATCGAGGAGCTGGGCGGCAACCGCTACGCGGTCGTGATCGACGGCGAACGGCTCGAGGCCGACTTCCGGGACGTCGACCACCTCGGGCAGTGCGCGGTGCAGCTCGGCGACCGCAGCTTCGGCGCCTCGGTCGAGACCGCCGCGGACGACGAGACCGCGCTGGTGGTCCGCATCGCCGGCTTCGCCTTCCCGTTCCGGGTCCAGGACCAGCGCGAGCGCGCCGCGGGCGAGCTCGCCGGCGCCGGCGGCGGCAAGGCCGAGGTGGTCAAGGCGGCCATGCCCGGCATCATCGTCGACGTCCTGGCCGAGGCCGGGCAGGTGGTCGCGGCCGAGCAGCCGCTGGTGGTGCTGGAGGCGATGAAGATGCAGAACGAGATCGGCAGCCGGGGCGGCCTGGTCGCCGAGCTGTGCGTCGCCGAGGGCCAGACCGTGGCCGCCGGCGACGTCCTGGTGCGGCTGGAGCCGGCGCCGGACGGCCCGGCCTAGCCCGCCGCCTGCCCGCCTTACTCCGCCAGGTTGCCGCGCAGCTCGGGCGGCACCAGGTTCCGCAGCGCCGGGTCGGCGACCTCGATGCGGCAGGCGGCCACGCGGGCCTTGATCATGGCGCGGGCGTCCTCGGCGTCCTTCAGCTGCGGGTACATCACCAGCACGTGGCGCACGGTGCTCTGGTCGTCCTTCGCCTGCTCGCCGCGCTGGTACTCCACGACCTCGAGCACGTGGTAGCCGTACTTGGTCAAGAAGGGGCCCTGGAGCTCGCCCAGGGGGCTGCTGTGGCTGAGCCGGTCGAAGGGCTGCACCGCGACCTCGCGGCCGAAGGTGTAGCGGGCGTCCGGGGTCGGCGCCTCGTCGTCGTCGCTGTACTTCGAGACCACCCGGACGAAGTCGGCGCCGGCGTCGATCGCCTCCTTGGCGGCGGCGATCTTGCTGCTCATGGAGCCGAGGTCGCGGGAGAAGGCCGCCTCGCAGACCTTCTTCGGCACCAGGGCCCGCACGGCGTCGCGCAGCATCAGGTCGGTAGAACCCTGCCGGAAGCCGCGGTAGTAGGCCACCAGCTCGTTCAGCTCGGCCGTGCGCAGCTCGATGCCGTCGATCTTCAGCGCCACCCGGTCCTGGTCGAAGGGCAGCGGCTGGCCCTGGGCGGCCGGCCGCGGCTGCTTCGGGTCGTCGTCCTGGACGCCGGCGCCGAAGGGGTCGCCGCCGGCCTGGCCGCCGAACAGCTGCACCTGGCCGCCGGGCGGGGTCTGGGCGCCGCCGCGGGCCGCGTCGGCGCCCGCCGGGGAAGGCGGCGTGACCGGCGGGGACTCGTCCTTGCCGATCACCGGCGGCGGCGTGCCGCGGCCGGGGCGGCGGCTGCCGGGGTCCTGGGCGGGGAGGGCGGCCGGCAGCAGCAGCAGGGCGGCCAGGCCGGCGATGGCGGGCTTCGGTCGGTTGGCGTTCATCGGTTCACTCTTCATCGTCGTCGACGTTGTCGACGTAGCCGAGGTCGTGCAGGTTGCCCTTCATGCCGTCGTCGACGAAGGACTCAGCCGCCTGCAGGGCCTTGGATCGGTACTCCTCGCGCATGCCGGTCATGCGCTCGAACAGCTGGCCCATCCGGGCCTCCTGGCCCGGCAGCAGGTCGGCGGCCTCGGCTCGGTCGCCGGCCTCGAAGAGCTGGCGGCGCTCCTTGCCGTTGAAGTGGGCCTGGATCAGGGTGCCCTCCGGGTCGCGCCAGGAGACCGCCCAGTGGCCGCCCCACTGGACCTCGGAGTAGGCGTCGCGCGCCGGGGCGTCGGCGCGCACGTTCAGGGGCTCGCCGCTGGCGGCGGCCAGGGGCTCGAGGTCGCAGAGGTGGAGCAAGGTCGGCAGGATGTCGACGCTGCGCACCTGGCCGGGCACCCGCCGCTGGCTCGGGATCCCAGGTCCGCGGAGGATCAGCGGCACCTGCAGCAATTCGTTGTGCAGGGACTGTCCGTGGCCCCAGCCGCCGTGGTCATAGAACTCCTCGCCGTGGTCGCTGGTGATCACGACCAGGGTGTTCTCGAGCGCGCCGCGGCGCTCGAGCTCGTCGAGGATCTCGCCGATGTAGGCGTCGGCCTCGTGGATGCAGGCGTCGTAGTTGTTGATCATCGCCTGCCGCTCCTCTTCGCTGGCGGTGGCGCCCTTCTTGAACGGCAGGAAGGTGATCTCGGTGCTGCCGGGGAACCAGACCCCCTCCTCGGAGCCGGCAGGGGGGTTGTCGAAGAGCCGGTGCTCGGGCTCCGGGTCGTAGGGCGCGTGCGGCTCCATGAACTGGAGCAGCGCGAACCAGGGCCGGTCACCCTCCAGCCCGCCCTGCCATTCCAGGAACTCGTCCCGCAGCGCCGTGCCGTCCATGCCGTGCTGGTAGGGGTTGCCGCGGCCGCCCAGGAAGGACCAGGCGCTCAGGTCGCGCAGCAGGTCCCAGGGCGCGGCCCAGGTCTGGAATTCCTGAACCGCCACGCGCCGGAAGCGGTTCAGCACCGTGGAGCCGACCAGCTTCAGCGCCGGGTTCACCAGCGAGCCCTCGAAGTACTCGACGCCGCGGCCGAAGCCGAAGGTCGGCGACAGGAAGGAGTTGGCCGACAGCAGGCTGGTGCGCCAGCCGCCCTCGTGGAACAGCTGGGGCATGGTCTTGGCCTCGGAGGAGAGCTTCGACCACAGGGTGTCCATCCGGTGGGTGGGCGGATAGAGCGAGGTCAGGATGCTGGCGGTCGACTGCTTGGTGTGCGGCGCCTGGGAGATGCAGTTCTCGAACAGCACGCCCTCGGCCGCCAGCTGGTCGATCCGGGGCGAGGTGGGGCGCTCGTAGCCGTAACAGCTGAGGTGGTCGGCCCGGAGCGTGTCGATCAGCAGGAAGAGCACGTTCGGGGCGCCCTCGGGCGCCTGGGCGGTGGGCGGGGCGGCGCCCACCCGCGGGTCGTCGCCGAGCTGCGGGCTCAGGGCCAGGACCACCAGGCCGGCCCAGTAGCCGCCGACTAGCAGGCCGGTCCGGCGGCCGCCGGAGCGGGCCAGGAGCCGGAAGGGCCGGCGCAGCAGCAGCGTCAGCAGCGGCCAGGCGAGGAGCAGCAGGCCGGCGTCGACCAGCAGGCTGACCAGGTCCAGGAAACCGCCCAGGAAGTGGACGTTGACCCAGTAGAGGACCGCCAGGGTGACGCCGAGGGCGAGGTGCAGGGCGCCGTAGAAGCCCTCCCCGGAGTCCGGCTTGCCGAACAGGCGGGAGGCCAGGCCCAGGGCCAGGCCGGCGGGCACGGACCAGGCGATGGCGATCGCCAGGTAGAGGAGGAAGCCGGTGGTGACGATGCGCAGCCCCCCGAGCATGCTGCCCTCGGCGGCGAAGTAGTAGCTGAGCGCCTCAGCCACGCCGATCGTCACGCCGATGGTGCAGCCCCACAGGAGGGAGCGCCGCAAGTGATTCAACATGGCCATAGGATACCCGCCGCCCGGTGCCGGGATCAGCGCCGGCGCCCTTGGAAGAACTCGTCCAAGTCGCCGCGGAAGCTCTCCAGCTCCTCGACCTGCGGGTCGTCGTCGGCGCCGGGGGAGGGGTGGACCTCCTGACCGGGAGCTTCGCCGCGGAAGCTGCGCGCCACCACCTCGGAGACGCTGCGCCGGGGGGGCTGGGCGGTGCGGAGGATCACCTGGACCAGCTCGAGCTTGCCGGTGAACCAGATGTAGAGCAGCAGCAGCAGGCCGAGCCAGAAGACGTCCAGGGCGATGGCGCCGAGCACCAGGGCCACCCCGGTCCAGGAGCCGATCCGGACCGCGGCGTTGGTGGCGTCGGACAGCGGCGAGCGGCGGGCGAACCAGGAGCGCAGCACCCGGCCGCCGTCGAGCGGGAAGGCGGGGACCAGGTTGCCGAGGCCGAGCACCAGGTTGATGCCGGCGGCGGCGAAGGCGGTCGGCCCCGGCAGCAGGGCGCAGAGCCCGGCGAGGGCCAGGTTCACCATGGGGCCGGCCAGGGCTACCGGGGCCTCGGCCTGGGGCCGGTCGAACAGGCCCTCCATGCGCGCCACGCCGCCCAGGGGCCAGATGGTGATGTCCAGCACCCGCAGACCCATGCGCCGGGCCACCAGGGCGTGGCCGAGCTCGTGGGCGATCAGCGACACCGCCAGGAGGCCGAGCCGGCGCAGGAGCTCGGGGATCTCGGTCGAGGCGGCGCTGAAGAGGACGGCGATGGTGAGGACCAGCACCGCCGGCATCACCAGGATGGGGATGCCGAACAGGCTGCCGACGCGGACGGGGCGGAAGAGGCTGCCGATCACGGCCTTCGAGGGGGACCGGGGCGGGAGAACCGCAGCCGCAGCAGGGTAGCGGCCGCCCGGAGGATCTCCTTGCGGTCGATCTTGGAGCGGCCGTGGCGCCGCTCCTCGAAGACGATCGGGGTCTCGGCGATCCTCATCCCGGCCCGGTCTACGCGCCACAGGCTCTCCTCGAGGAAGGAATAGCCCTCGGCGCGGATCGCCTCCGGGGCGATGCCGCGGAGGCAGGAGGCCCGGTAGGCGCGGAAGCCCGCGGTGGCGTCGCGGGCCGGCAGCCGCAGGAGCAGCCGCGACAGGAAGTTCGCCCCCCGGGAGAGCAGCCGCCGGTGCAGGCCCCAGTTGCGCACCCCGCCCCCGGCGACGTAGCGCGAGCCGATGGCCAGGTCGGCGCCTTGCTCGAGCAGGGCGGCCAGGGCCGGCAGGTAGCGCGGGTGGTGCGACCAGTCGGCGTCCATGGTGATCAGCGGGTCGTGGCCGCGCTCCAGGCCCCAGCCCCAGCCGGCGCGGTAGGCCGAGCCCAGGCCGAGCTTCGCCGGCCGCGCCAGCAGGTGCAGCCGCGGCTCGCGGCCGGCCTGCTCGGCCGCCCAGGCGCCGGTGCCGTCGGGGGAGGCGTCGTCGACCACTAGGACGTGGCAGCCGGGCAGGGCCTGGAGCACAGCGGCCGCGAGGCCGGGCAGGTTGCCGGCCTCGTTGTAGGTCGGCAGGATCACCAGCGGCGCGCCCTCCGCCATGGGATCAGGTCTCCGCGCGGCGGCGGTCCTTCTCCTTGAGGCGGCGCTTGCGCAGCCGCAGCTTGCCCGGCGTCACCTCGAGCAGCTCGTCGTCGTCGAGGTACTCCAGGCAGGCCTCGAGGCTCATGTCGCGGGCGGTCCGCAGCTTCTCCTCGATGTCCTTGTTGGCCGAGCGCATGTTGGTCATCTTGCGCGCCCGGACCACGTTCAGGATCAGGTCCTTGTCGGTGTTGTTCTCGCCCACGACCATGCCCTCGTAGACCTCGTCGCCGGGCTGGACGAAGAAGTCGCCGCGGTCCTCGAGGCCGCGCAGGGCGTAGGCCGTGGTCCGCCCGGTGTCGCTGGCGACCAGGACGCCGCTGTGGCGGGTCTCGAGCGGGCCCTGGTCGGGCCCGAAGCCGGCCGAGACCGCGTGCACCGTGCCCTCGCCGCGGGTCAGGGTCAGCACCTGGGTGCGGGCGCCGATCATGCCGCGGGTGGGCACGGTCATGAACAGGGTGGCCCGGTCGCCGCGCCGCTCCATGTCGCTGACCTCGGCGCCGCGCCGGCCGAAGAACTCGATCACCCGGCCCATCGACTCCTCGGGGACCTCGACCTGGACCTCCTCGAGCGGCTCCATCTTCTTGCCCTCGATCTCCCGGATCAGCACCCGCGGCTTGCCGACCGCGAACTCGAATCCCTCGCGGCGCATGTTCTCGATCAGGATGCCGAGGTGCAGCACGCCGCGGCCGGAGACCAGCATGCCGCCCTGCGGGCCGGGGCCGACGCGCAGCGCCGGGTCGATCATCTGGGCGCGCTCGAGCCGCTCCTGGACCTGGCGCGAGGTCACGAACTTGCCCTCGCGGCCGGCCAGGGGCCCGTCGTTGATCAGGAACTCCATCTCGATGGTCGGGTCCTCGACCGCGATGCGCGGCAGCGGCTCGACCACCTCGCGGTCGCACAGCGTGTCGCCCAGGCCGAGGCCCTCGAAGCCGGCCAGGGCGGCGATGTCGCCGGCCAGGACCTCCTCGCAGGCCTCCCGCTCCATGCCGCGGTAGCGGTAGAGCTCCTTGACGCGGCCGCGGCCGCGGCTGCCGTCGTTGCGCACCCAGGCGACGTCCTCGCCCCGGCGCAGGGCGCCGCGGACCACCCGGCCGATGCCGATGCGGCCGACGTAGTCGCTCCAGTCCAGGGTGCTGACCTGGAAGCGCAGCGGCCCGGCGTCGTCGAAGCCGGGCGCCGGGAAGTTCGACAGGATGGCGTCGAGCAGCGGCGCCATGGCCTGGTCGCGGTCCTCCGGCATGTTGCCGGCCCAGCCCTCGCGCGCCGAGGCGTAGACCACCGGGAAGTCGAGCGCCATGTCCTCGGGCGCGCCGAGCTCGACGAAGAGGTCGAAGAGCTCGCCGATGACGTCCGCCGGCCGCGCGTCCTGGCGGTCCATCTTGTTCATCACCACCAGCGGCTTGAGGCCGTTCTCGAAGGCCTTGCGCAAGACGAAGCGGGTCTGCGGCATCGGCCCCTCGAAGGCGTCGACCACCAGCAGGGCGCCGTCGGCCATCGACAGCACCCGCTCGACCTGGCCGCCGAAGTCGGCGTGGCCGGGGGTGTCGATCAGGTTGACGTGCACGCCGCGCCACTCGACAGCGGCGTTCTTGGACAGGATGGTGATGCCGCGCTCGCGCTCGAGGTCGTTGCTGTCGAGCAGCCGGTCGCTGCCCTCCTGGGCGCGGGCGAGGGCTCCGGCGGTGCGGAACAGGCAGTCCACCAGGCTGGTCTTGCCGTGGTCGACGTGGGCGATGATGGCGACGTTGCGCGTCTCCAAGGGAGATCCGTGGTCAGGGAGGTGGTGGGGGATGGCGGCCGGCTCAGTTGCCGACCGTGGTGCCGAACAGCATCTGGGCGAAGGTCGAGACCGGCTGGGCCTCGCGGGCGTCCTCGAGCTGGGCGTTGAGGGTGCGCAGGGCGAGCATGATCTGCTCGTAGGCGTCCTCCTCGGAGAGCAGCTTGCCGACCGTGCCCTGGCCGTTTCGCAGGTCGCGCGTGGAGCGGGCCAGGTTGTCGAGGAACTCGGCGGCGTCCTCGGCGACGGCGTCGTCGTTGACCACCTTGCCGACCAGGCCCTTGCCGTTGGCGGCGTCCTCGAGCATGGCGCGGAGCTGGGCCGAGCCCAGGCGCAGGTTGGCGGCCAGCTCGACCATGTCCTCGCGCATGCTCTCGTCGGCGATCAGGGCGCCGAAGGTGCCGCGGCCGGCGGACAGGTCCTCGGCGATCTGGCGCAGGTCGATCATGGCCACGGCGCCGTCGCTGATCAGGTTGACGATGCGGTCGCGCACCACCTCGTCCTCGATCAGCATGCCGAGGGCGCCCCGGCCGGCGCTGACGTCGTCCATCACGCCCTGGGCCTGGGCCAGGACGCTGGCCAAGTCGTCGCGCATCTGGGCGTCGCCGATCAGGCTGCCGAGCAGGCCGCGGCCCTCGGCCAGGTCGTCGCTGAGCTTGCGGAAGTTGGCCATGGTCGCCCGCATGTCCTCGCGGTTCTCGCCCACGAACTCGCCCAGCGCCGACAGCGCCGAGAAGCCGACCGCGCCCCGCAGCGGGGTGCCCTCGGGCAGCTCGGGCACGCCGAAGGTCCCGGGATCGATCTCGATCACGCGGCCGCCGAGCATGGTGAATTCGGAGATCAGGATCTGGTAGCCCTGGCGCAGCTGCAGCGGCGCGTCGAGCTCCATCTGGACCAGGATCCGCTCCTCGAGCGGGAAGTCGTCGCGGAAGCTGACGGCGCGCACGGTGCCGGCCTGGTGGCCGCTGATGAGCACGGCGTCGCCCTCCTTCAGGCCGTTGGCGTTGGGGAAGGAGACCTCGAGGAAGGTCTTCTCGCCGAAGCTGAAGCCGGTGAGGATCACCGTGTAGTAGATCAGCGCGGCCACCGTGCCGAAGAAGAACAGGCCGAGCAGGAAGTCGCGGAGGCGGTTCTCGTGGGTGTCCATGTCAGCTCCTCTTGGCGCCGAGGAAGTCCCGCACGCGCGGGTGGTCGGAGTCGAGCACTTCTTCCGGGCTGCCCTCGATCAGGAACTGGCCCTGCTCGAAGACGCCCATGCGGTCCGCGACGATGCGGGCGCACAGCTCGCTGTGGGTGACGACCAGCGAGGTCATGCCGAGCTCCGCCTGGAGCTCGCGCATCAGCTCGCCGACCGCCTGCGACATGCCCGGGTCGAGGCCGGCCTCGGGCTCGTCGTAGAGGATCACGCGCGGTTCGGTGACCAGGGCCCGGGCCAGGCCGACGCGCTTCTGCATGCCGCCGGAGATCTCGCCGGGGTACTTCTGGTGGGCGCCGTCCAGGCGGACCTGGCCGAGCACGCGCTCGACCCGGGCGCGGACCTCGTCCTCGGCCATCGCGGTGGTCTCGCGCAGCGGCAGGGCGATGTTGTCGAAGACCGTCAGCCAGTTGATCAGGGCCCCGAATTGGAACAGGTAGCCCATGTCCCGGCGCAGTTCGCGCAGCTCCTCGCGGTGCAGCTCGGGCACCGAGTGGCCGGCCACCAGGACCTTGCCCGAGTCGGGTTTGAGCAGGCCGATGACGTGCTTCAGCAGCACGCTCTTGCCGCTGCCCGAGGGCCCCATGACGGCGAAGCTCCGGCCCTCCTCGACCATGAGGTCGAGGCCGTCCAGGACCTGCTGGGTCCCGAAGGCCTTGCGGACGTCGCGGAGCTCGATCACGCCACTAGGAGCCAGCTGAGGAAGTAGTTGAAGATGATGATCAGGATGATCGAGGTCCGGACCGCCTCGCGGGTGGTCTGGGCCACGCCGGAGGCGCCCTTCTCGGCCATCATGCCGCTGCCGCAGCCGACCACGGCGATGGTGAAGCCGAACACCGCCGACTTGATCAGGCCGGCGTAGAGGTCCTGCGGCAGCCCGAGCAGGCCGGGGTCGCGCAGCACCTCGTCCACCGAGAGCAGGTAGGCCGGGAAGTCCAGCTGCAGCTGGGTGACGGCGATGACGCCGCCGCCGAGGATGCCGACGACGTCGGCCACGACGGTCAGGACCGGGGCCATCAGGGTCAGCGCCACCACCCGCGGCACCACCAGGTAGCTGACGGCGTCGATCGACAGCACCTCGAGGGCGGTCAGCTCGTCCTGCACCTTCATCGTGCCCAGCTCGGCCGCCATGGCGCTGGCGACGCTGGCGGCGAGCACGATGGCGGTGACGAAGGGGCCCATCTCGCGGGCCATCGAGATCGCCACCAGCATGCCGATGGAGTCGGCCTGGCCGTACTGCGCCAGCCTCAGGCCGATCTGCAGCGCCACGATCATGCCGATGAAGAAGGACACGAAGGCGACCACGTGGGCGCTCTTGAAGCCGGCCACGTACATCTGGTCCAGCAGCGCCCGCCGGCGCTTGAGGCTGTGGGGGACCAGCGACAGGGTCCGCATCGACAACCAGACGCCGAAGCCGGCCTGCTGCACCAGCGGCGCCAGGAAGCCGGAGCCGAGCTTGCTCAGCGGATCCCTCACGGGGCGTCCTCCAGCGGCAGGGCGTGCAGGTCCGGCCAGCCCGGGCCGGGGAAGGCGGGCTCCTCGAGGCCACCGTCCGGGCCGGAGCGCCAGCGGATCAAGCCGAGCAGGAGGGAAGTGTGCGTGGTGCCGTCGGGTTCGGTCCAGCGGCCGCCGAGCAGCGGCACGGACCAGCGGCGGTGGCCGCCGGCCTCGACGGAATGATAGAGGTCCAGCCAAGCCCTGCGCTCACGGGGCGCGGCCGGGGACTCGGCCCGGTCGGTCCAGAGCTCGAAGGCGAAGCCGAGGTTACGGGACAGGGCGTCGGACTCGAGCAGCGGGTCGAGGCCCGGCGCGAGGGTGGAGAAGTCGTGGCCGCCGTCGGCCTGCTGCTCGCTCCGGGCCAGCGGCCACAGCCGCCACTCCCGGTCCTCGCCGCCGTCGGCGTGCCGGGTGCGGGAGCTGAACCACAGCGGCACGGCCCAGAAGGAGCGGGTCTCGCGGCCGTCGATGGTGTCGCGGCGCCACCAGAAGATCGGCCACATCACGGCGCCGTACTCGGTGAACTCGCTCTCGAAGTGGAGCCAGAAGGGCAGCGCCTTGTCGAGCTTCTGCTTGGCCGAGGGCTTGCGCTCGAACTTGAGCAGCGGCCAGACGCTCCAGGCGCGGTACTCGGTCGAGGGCTTCTCGGCCCAGCCGAAGACCGGCCACAGGGCGGTGGTGGCGGTGTAGTCGCCCTCGGTCACCCGGCCGCCCAGCGGCAGCAGCAGCCAGCCGTGCAGCGGGTGCTTGCGGTCAAGCTTCTCGTCGGTGCGGTTGAAGACCGGCCACAGGAAGTAGGAGCTGCGGTACTTGCCGTCGAGCTCGGAGCGCCCGAACAGCGGCCAGACGTGCCAGCCCGAGGCGCCGTTGCCCTGGCGCCAGCCGAAGAAGGGCCACAGCACGTGGCTGTGCTCGCGGCCGTCCTTGCGGGTCTTCGACCACAGCGGCCACAGGGCGAAGCTCCACTCGTCGTAGGTGAAGAAGTTGCGCGCCTTGCCGTAGAAGGGGAACAGCGCCAGGTAGTCCTCTTCGCCGTCGCTGGAGCTGCCGCCGAACAGCGGCCCGAGCAGCCAGTCGCTGTCGGTGACGCCGTCGGGCCGGACTTCCGCTTCGTGCCAGAAGACCGGGAACAGCCGGGCGTAGCTGCGCGGCCGGACCGGGTCGTGCTCGTAGCGGCCGAGGGGATAGAGGAAGTCGGCTTCGACGGTGCCGTCGTCCTCGGAGCGGCGCCACACCAGCGGGCTCAGGGCCCAGCTCTGGCCTTGGGGCTTGTCCTCATAGCGCAGGATGCCGCCCGCGGCCTCGGCGTGGTCATAGCCGGGCGCGGTGTGACGCGAGAAGAGGGGCGCGAGGTGGATCTCGGCGTCAGGGGCGGCGCAGGCGGCCAGGACCAGCAGCAAGGCCGCGGCGCAGTGCAGCGGACGGATCCCCATGGGAAGGGCCAGATTGTAGGACCGGGACGGCGTGGATTCCGGTCCGCCGCTGCGGGGGTGAGGGCAGAGCCGCGGCTACACTCCGGACCATGCTCCGCCTCGCCCTCGTCCTGCCGCTCCTGGCCGCGGGCTGCGGCCTGCTCGAGCGGGACCCGGAGCTGCCTTCGCTCGACCGGGTCCGGGCTGCTCGGGCCGCCGAGGAGGACCAGTGGCAGCTGCTCGCCGAGGCCTGGGCGGTGCGCGCCAGCGGTTCCCCCGAGGCCGCCGCCGAGCTCGCCGCGCTCGCCCAGAGCCCGGCCGGATCGCTGCGGCTCCAGGCCTTGCTCCAGGATTTTGCAGTCTTGGACGCGCGCACCCCCGGCGAGCGCCAGGCGCTGGCGCTGGACGCTGAGGAGGCCGCTCTGAACCAGCCCAGCGCCGGCCGCTACTACCTCGCCGCGCGCCTCGCCGACCGCGGCCGGGCGCTGGAGCTGCTCGCGACCGCCCTGGAGCTCGACCCCGAGCTGGTCCCCGCCCAGGTGCTCCGCCTCGGTCTCCAAGCCCGCGCCGGCGACCAGCAGCCGCTGGAAGAACTCGTCCTGCTGCTGGACGAGCACCCGGGCTCGGCGGAGGGCTGGCGCCTGCTGGGCCAGCTCGCGCCCTTCCACGCCCGCCCCGAGCTCGCCGTCCGCGCCGCCGAGACCGAACCCTGGCTGCCGTTGGAGGACACCCGCCTCGACCGCCTCTACCGCGCCGAAGCCAGCCTGGCGGCCGGGGAGGCCGACCTGGCCTTGGCGTCCCTGCGCGGCCTCGAGGACCGCCACGCCCGGCTGCTCCGCGCCGCCGCTCTGGCCGAGCTGGGGCAGGGTGAGGCGGCGCTGGAGCTGCTCCAGGCCCTGGTGGCGGAGCGCCCCGACGACGCCGTCGCCCACTTCGACCTCGCTCTGCTGGCCCTCGACCACCTGCGGCGTCCGGCGCTGGCCCGCCGCCACCTCGGCAAGGTCCTGGAGCTGGCCGCCGCTGGGTCTGAGCTGCCGATCCAGCGTCTGACCCAGGCCGAGCTGTGGCTGGAGCAGCTCCCCGCGGCGGCGGGGGACGGGGAGTGATCGCCCTCCTGCAGCGCGTGGCCCGGGCCGAAGTCCGGGTCGAGGGGCGCGCCCGCGGCCAGATCGGCCCTGGCATCCTGGTCTTCCTCGGCTGCAAGCGCGGGGACGGCGAGCCGGAGGCGGCCACCATGGCCCGCCGGATCGCCGGCTACCGGGTCTTTCCCGACGACCAGGGCAAGACCAACCTCGACCTGACCCAGGTCGGCGGGGAGGTCCTGCTCGTGAGCCAGTTCACCCTGGCCGCCGACACCCGCAAGGGCCGGCGGCCCTCCTTCGACACCGCCCTCGAGCCGGGGCTGGCCCGGGAGCTGGTCGATCGGGTCGTCGAGGGGCTCGCCAGCCGGGGCCTGCGGGTCGAGCAGGGGGTCTTCGGCGCCCAGATGGAGGTCGAGCTGGTCAACCAGGGACCGGCCAGCTACCTCCTGGAAGTGCCCGGAAGCTCCTGAGCAGGACTTGACTGGACGGCGCAAGTGACCATACTTCAAGGAGGTAGGACGAATCGCCCCGCCCCCCTTCCTCGACTTAGGCTTCATGGACAACCCCGAGCTGAATACGATCACCAAGCGGGACCTGGTCCAGCGGATCTCGGACAGCACCGGTCAGACCAAGGTCCTGGTGCGGGACATCATCCAGCGCTTCTTCGATGAGGTCTCGGACGAGCTGGTGCGCGGCAACCGCCTTGAGTTCCGCAAGTTCGGCGTCTTCGAGGTCCGTTCGCGTCCCGGTCGGATCGCGCAGAACCCGAAGACCTTGGAGAAGGTCGCGGTCCCGGCGAAGCGGGTCGTGAAGTTCAAGGTGGGCAACATCCTGAAGAAGCGGGTCGAAGCCGGCCCGGTCGCCCAGACGCCCGAAGCTCCGCCCTCAGCAGGGCTTGGCGCGCCGCCGAGCGCTCCGCCCGCCGACCCGGCAGGCGGCGGCAGGGTCTAGACGCGCCCGCGATCAGCGGCTCGCCGCGAGCGCGGTCTCGAGGTCCTTGCGCAGGTCGTCCGGATCTTCGATCCCGACCGACAAGCGCACCATTCCGTCCTCGATGCCGATCGCGCGCCGCTGCTCCGGTGGCACCGAGGCGTGGGTCATCGGCGCCGGCAGCTCGATCAGGGATTCGACGCCGCCGAGCGACTCCGCCAGGACGAAGAGCTCGCAGCGCCGCACCAGCTCGGTCGCCTGCTCGACGCCGCCCGGCAGCACGAAGGAGATCATGCCGCCGAAGCCGCTCATCTGCGCCCGCGCGGTCTCGTGGCCGGGGAAGGACGCGAGGCCGGGGTAGAGCACGCGGTCGACGCCCGCGTGCGCCTCGAGGAAGTCCGCCAGCATCGCAGCGGTGGCGCAGTGGCGCTCCATGCGCAAGGCCAGCGTGCGCAGGCCGCGCAGGGTCAGGAAGGCGTCGAAGGGGGAGTTGACGGTGCCGGCCGAATTCTGGTGGAACCAGACCTCCTCGGCGCGTCCGGCGTCCTTGACCACCAGCGCGCCGCCGACGACGTCGCTGTGGCCGCCGACGTACTTGGTGGTCGAGTGGACCACGTAGTCGGCGCCGTGCTCGATCGGCCGCTGCAGCGCCGGCGTCGCGAAGGTGTTGTCGACCGCCAGCTCGGCGCCGACCGCGCGCGCGCCGGCGGCGGCGGCGGCGATCGAGGTGATGCCCAGGGTCGGGTTCGAGGGCGTCTCGAGGTAGACCAGGCGGGTGTCGGCCGGCAGGTCCTCGAAGGCCGCCGGGTCGGTGGTGTCGCGGTACTCGTAGACGAGGCCGAAGCGCTCCTCGACCTTCGAGAACAGCCGGTGCGAGCCGCCATAGAGGTCGCGCGTGGCGACGATGCGGTCGCCGGGCTCGAGCAGCAGCATCAGGGTGTGGACCGCCGCCATGCCCGAGGCGCAGGTGAAGGCGCCGGCGCCGCCCTCGAGCTGCGCCAGGGCGTTCTGCAGCGCGAAGCGGGTCGGGTTCTGGGTCCGGGTGTACTCGTAGCCGTGGCGGGGCTCGGCCGGCGCGTCCTGCACGTAGGTGCTGGTCATGTAGATCGGCGGCATGACGGCGCCGGTGCGCTCGGCGAAGGGGTCCCAGCCGGCGTGCACGGCCTGGGTCGCGAAAGCGTGGTCAGCGTGCTTGGGATCGTGGGAGGGTTTGCCCGGTTCAGACATGGCGGTCGCTGGCGATGGGGGAGCGGGGAGCGCGGCGGGCTCAGTCGTGCCGGAGCCGCGGCAGGCCGCGCAGGATGTCGCGGCGGTCGAGGGAGGTCCAGCCCTGCTCGTCCTCGACCAGGACCGGCTCGCGCTGGGCCAGGGCCTCGAGGGCGGCGCGCCAAGGAGCGGCGGCGGGCAGGAGCTCGGGCGCGGCGACCAGGGCCTCCGCCACCGTGTGCTGGGCCAGGTCGGCGCCGGCGGCGAGCAGCTCGAGCAGCCGGTCCTCGTCCACCACCCCGAGCAGGGCGCCGCCGTCGCGGCGCTCGACCACCGGGATCGGTCGGACGCCGCGGTCGGCCAGCTGGCGCCAGGCCAGGTCCAGACCCTCGCCGGGCAGCAGGGCGGCGCGCGGCTTGTCGCGCAGCAGGTCAGCGACCGTGGCCGCGGCTGCCGGCGTCCGCGGCTCGAAGCCGTTGTCGCGCAGCCAGTCCTGGTTGTAGACCTTGGTCAGGTAGTTCTTGCCGGAGTCGGGCACCAGGACCACGACCCGGGCGTCGGCCGGCAGCCGCCGCGCCACCCGCAGGCCGGCGGCCAGGGCCATGCCGGCGGAGCCGCCGGTAAAGAGGCCGGTGGACTCGGTCAGCCGTCGCGCCAGGGCGAAGGACTCGGCGTCCTCCACCACCTCATAGCCGGTGATCGCGGACCGGTCCCAGGTGCCCGGGATCTCGTCCTCGCCGACCCCCTCGACGGCGTAGCTGCCGGCCTCCTCGAGCACGCCGGTGCGCCAGTAGGGCTCGTAGACCGAACCAGGCGGGTCGACGCCGATGATCTCCACCGCCGGGTCCTGCTGGCGCAGGAAGCGGCCGGTGCCGGTGATGGTCCCGCCGGTTCCGCAGCCGGCGACGAAGGCGCTCAGCCGCCCATCGCACTGCCGCCACAGCTCCGGTCCGGTGCTGTGGTAGTGGGCGTCCGGGTTGTCGGCGTTGTGGAACTGGTCCGCCCACCAGCCGCCGGGGATCTCGGCCGCCAGCCGCTCGGCGACCTGCAGGTAGTGCTCCGGGTGGCCGGAGGGCACGTTGGAGGGGGTGATCACGACCTCGGCGCCGAAGGCCCGCAGGGTGTCGATCTTCTCCTGGCTCATCTTGTCCGGGATCACGATCAGGCTGCGGTAGCCGAGCGCGGCGGCCACCAGGCACAGCCCGGCGCCGGTGTTCCCCGAGGTGCACTCGACGATGGTGCCGCCCGGCTGGAGCTCGCCCCGCGCCTCGGCCTGGCGCACCAGGCGCAGGGCGATGCGGTCCTTGACGCTGCCGCCGGGGTTGGCCGACTCGATCTTCAGCAGCACCTCGCAGCGGACCTCGGGGTCGAAGCCGTCGGGCAGCCGGACCAGCGGCGTGTCTCCGATCAGGTCCAGGATGTTGTCCGCGATTCCGCTCTGAATGCTCTCCAAAGATGCCTCCATGAAGCGGCCATTCTAGGCTGTTGGGTCTCCGGATTCATGCCGCCCCTCGCGAACCCCTACCCGCCGGCCGCGCTCGAGACCCTGGACCTGCCCGCGGTCCTCGAGTGGATCGCCGCCGGCGCCGCGACGCCCGCCGGGCGCCGCGAGCTGCTGGCCAGCCGCCCCGGCTTGGAGGCGGTCGAGCTGCGCGCCCGGCGCGCCCGCGGCGCCGAGGCGCTTGCGGCCCTGGTCGGTGACCAGGGGCCGTCCATCGGCCGCTGCGGCGACCTCACCGGCATCGGCGCGGCCGCCGCCAACCGAGTGCTGGAGGGCATCGAGCTGGCCGAGCTGGCGGAGTCGCTGGCGCGGCTGAACGAGCTCCAGGTCTGGATCGGCCGCCACCCCTCCTTCACGGCCTTGGCGGCGGCCCTGGCCGGTGCGCCGGCGCTGGCGGACCTCTGGGAGCTGCTCTCGACGACCGTCGACGCCCGCGGCGAGGTGCTGGATGGCGCCGACCCGGCTCTGGCGGAGGTCCGCGCCCAGCTGCGCGAGCTGGAGCGCCAGCGCCAGGCCGAGCTAGACCGGGTGGCTGAGAGCTGGCGCAAGCGCGGCCTGCTCCAGAACCCGCGCCCGGTGCAGCGCAGCGGCCGGCCGGCGCTGGCGGTGCGGGCGACCCACCAGGGCCGGGCGCGGGGTGTGGTGCACGACCACTCCAAGACCGGCGACACGGTCTACATCGAGCCCGACTCGGTGCTGGCCTTGTCGAACCGGGTGGCCGCGGCGGAAGCCCGGGAGCGGCAGACCATCCACCGGATCCTGTCCGAGCGCAGCCGCGAGGTGGCGCGCCGGCGCCAGGAGCTGGCGGAGGCGGACCGGCGCCTGGGCCAGGTCGACGCCGCCTTCGCCGCCGCCGCCTGGTGCCGGGAGCTCGGCGGCTGCTGGCCGGAGATGCCGGCGCCCGCCATCGAGCTGCGCCAGGCCCGCCACCCGCTGCTCCTGCGCCAGATGGAGGCCGAGCAGGTGGTGCCGCTCAACCTGTCGCTGGGCGGCGACTTCGACCTGCTGGTCGTGACCGGCCCCAACACCGGCGGCAAGACCGTGGTCCTCAAGACCGTCGGCCTGCTGGCGGCGCTGGCCTGCGCCGGCCTGCCGGTGACCGCCGCCGAGGGCACCGCCTTCCCCGAGCTGCCCGGTATCGACGCCGACGTCGGCGACCAGCAGTCGCTGGAGAGCAGCCTGAGCACCTTCTCCGGGCACTTGACCCGCATCTTGCGGATCCTGCGCGACGGCCCCCCGGGCGGCTTGGTCCTGCTGGACGAGCTCGGCACCGGCACCGACCCCGAGGAGGGCTCGGCGCTCGGCCAAGCCGTGCTGCAGGAGCTGCTCCGTCGCCGTTCGCGGGTGCTCGCCAACACTCACCTCGGCGCCCTGAAGCTGTTCTCGGTCCAGGTCGACGGCGCCGAGAACGCCTCGATGGAGTTCGACCCCGTGTCGCTGGCCCCCAGCTTCCGGCTGCTGGTGGGCGTGCCCGGCGCCAGCCACGCCCTGGAGGTCGCGGAGCGCCTCGGCCTGCCCGAGGCGTTGCTCGCGGACGCCCGCTCGCGGACCCGCCGCGGCTCCGGCGCCGAGGCTCTGCTGGCCGAGGTGGCGACCGTCCGGCGGCAGGCCGAGCAGATCCGCGAGCGGGCGCGGGACGCCGAGGACGAGGCCCGGCGACGCTTGCAGGACGCCGTGGAGGAGGAGGACGCCGCCCGGGCCCGCGCCGAGCTGCGGCTGGAGGAGGCCGAGATGGCCTTCCGCGACCTCCGCTCCGAGCTGGAGCGCTCGCTGGAGGGGGAGGGCCGCGCGCTGCGCGGCCGCCTGCCGGGCAGCACCCAGGAGGCCTTCGACGGCTTGCTCGCCCGGGTCCGGGAGCTGCTCGACGAGAGCGAGCCCGGTCGGCGCTGGGACGCCTTCTTGCGCTCGCTCAAGAAGGGCGAGGTCGTCTACGTGCCGCGCTACCGCGAGCGGCTGCGGGTCATGAAGGTGATGGCGAAGAAGAAACGGCTCAAATTGCGGCGAGGAAACCTGGAAATCGAGATCCCCTTCCACGAGATTAGCTGGGTGGAGCCGCCGCCCGGCGGCGACCCGGACTGACGATGAGCCCCCGCGTCCTGGTACTCGACAACGACTCGGCCCTCGGCGAGCTGCTGGCGCTGGCCTTTCAGCGCGGCGGCCTCGAGCCGGAGGTGTGCCGCAGCTCCGCCGAGGCCGAGCAGGCGCTGCGCGGCGCCCGCGCGGATTTCCTGGTCCTCGACCTCAACCTCGGCGGCGGCGATTCGGGCGAGCAGCTCGCGCACCGCTGGTCCCTCGAGGGCCTGCTCCCGCCCTTCCTGATGCTGACCGGCACGCCCTTGGACCCGCGCCTAGAGCAGGTCCGCGGCCTGGCCCAGTTCCGGGGCGTGATCGCCAAGCCCTTCTCGCTCCTGGAGCTGGCCGAGCGGATCCGGGCCGAAGCCGCGCGGCCGGAGAGCCTGGAGGAGGGCGCGTGAGCCACCCTCCCGGACCGGAGGCCTGCGGTCTCCGCTGGACCACCGCCGGCGAGTCCCACGGCCCGGAGCTGGTGGCCTTGCTCGAAGGGCTGCCGGCCGGTCTGCCACTGGACCTGGAGCGGCTCCAGGCCGGCATGGCCCGGCGGTGGGCCAGCTACGGACGCGGCCCGCGCGCCAAGTTCGAGACCGACCAGGTGCGCGTGATCGGCGGCCTGAAGCGCGGCCACTGCCTGGGCACGCCCTTGGCGCTGGCGGTCTCCAACGGCGACACCCGCATCGACGAGCTGCCGAACCTGCGCGCCCCTCGGCCGGGGCACGCCGACCTGCCGGGCGCCCTGCGGCTCCGCTGCCGCGACCTGCGGGCGGTCCTGGAGCGGGCTTCGGCCCGCGAGACCGCCGCCAGGACCGCCCTCGGCGGCGTCGCCGAGCAGCTGCTGTCGTTCTTCGGCGTCCAGGTCGCGGGCACGGTGCGCGCCATCGACGGCCTCGAGGCGGAGCCGGCCCCGGAGGACCCCGGGGAGCTGCTCCAGCGGCGCGAGCAGAGCCCCTTCTTCGGCACGGATCCGGCCGCCGACGAGCGCTGGCGCCAGCGCATCGAGCAGGCCCGCGAGGCGGGGGATTCGCTCGGCGGTCTGTTCGAGGTCCGGGTCTGGGGACTGCCGCCCGGCCTGGGCGGCTACGCCCAGGTCAGCGACCGCCTGGACGCGCGGCTGATGGCTGCGCTGGCCTCCATTCCGGCCGTCCGCGGGGTCGAAATCGGCCTCGGATTCGAGGTCGCCCGGACCCCGGGTTCGGCCACCCACGACGCCATCGAACGGGACCCCGGCGGGTGGGCCGGCCTGGGGCGCGCCAGCAACCGCGCCGGAGGGGTCGAGGGTGGCCTCAGCAACGGTCAGCCGGTGCTGCTCCGGGCGGCCATGAAGGCCATCCCGACGCTTCGCCAGGGCCGGCCATCAGTGGCTCTCGCCGAGATGGTCGACGAGCGCGCAACTTATGAAAGGAGCGACGTTTGCAGCGTTTCGGCTGCCTCAGTGGCGGGCCAGGCGGTGGTCGCCCTCGAGGTGGCTTCGGCGCTCCGCGCCCGGCTCGGCGGGGTCAGCTTGGCGGAGATGCGAGAGCGCGCCCAGGCGCTCGGGCGGGAGCAGTCCCCGGCGGACTGGCCGGAGCAGCTCGAAGGCCTGGCAGGGCCCGGAACTCACGCTACGGAATGATTTTCGCTGGCCGGTCGTTGACTGGCCCTAGAGCCGCCGTATCATGTTTGGCCCCTTTCGGCCTCCGGGTACCAGGCTAGCGTAGCTCAATTGGTAGAGCTTCCGCCTTGTAAGCGGACGGTCGAGGGTTCGAATCCCTCCGCTAGCTCCCGGTCCGTCCCGCTTCTGGTGCGTGCTGCGAGGCCCAGAGGCTGGGGTAACGCTCTTTTCACATCCAGGACGCCTGAACCAGGGAAGCTGCGCAAAGTCAGCTTCCCCGGGGAGATACCGAAGTGGCCAAACGGGACGGACTGTAAATCCGTTGGCTCCGCCTTCAGAGGTTCGAATCCTCTTCTCCCCACCAGATCCGCTTGCGGCGCGGCTCCGCGCTGCGCGCACTCGCGGGTGTAGCTCAATGGTAGAGCTCCAGCCTTCCAAGCTGGCCACGTGGGTTCGATTCCCATCACCCGCTCCAATCCGGGTGCGGACCCCGCTGCTGTAGCTCAGTGGTAGAGCACCTCCTTGGTAAGGAGGAGGTCACGGGTTCAAGTCCCGTCAGCAGCTCCACCCGCCGTTCAGGCGCCTCCCCCCGGCGATCCCGCCGGGACCAAGGCCGCGGCAGCCGCCGCGTCCTCTTCACCGTCCTCCTCGAACACCGTTCACCACCCATTCACGAGCCGGGCAGCGCCGGCGCCTGCCCTAAAAGAGACATGGCCAAGGAAGTCTTCCAGCGTACGAAGCCGCACGTCAACGTCGGCACCATCGGTCACGTGGACCACGGCAAGACCACGCTGACCTCTGCGATCACCGGTTACCTCGCTCACAAGAGCGGCGGCAAGGTGATGGCTTTCGATGAGATCGACAAGGCCCCCGAGGAGAAGGCCCGGGGCATCACGATCTCGACCGCCCACGTCGAGTACGAGACGGACAACCGTCACTACGCTCACGTGGACTGCCCGGGTCACGCCGACTACGTGAAGAACATGATCACCGGCGCCGCCCAGATGGACGGCGGCATCCTGGTGGTCTCCGCCAACGACGGCCCGATGCCCCAGACCCGCGAGCACATCCTGCTGGCGCGTCAGGTGAACGTGCCGGCGCTGACGGTCTTCATGAACAAGTGCGACATGGTCGACGACGAGGAGCTCCTGGAGCTCGTCGAGATGGAGATCCGCGAGCTGCTCTCGGAGTACGAGTTCCCGGGCGACGACATCCCGATCATCCGCGGCAGCGCCCTCAAGGCCATGCAGGCCGTCGAGGCCGGCGCCGCCGCCGACGACGAGCGCTACGGCTGCATCCAGGAGCTGATGGACGCGGTGGATTCCTACATCCCCGAGCCCGAGCGCGACGTCGACAAGCCCTTCCTGATGCCCGTCGAGGACGTGTTCTCGATCGAGGGCCGCGGGACCGTGGTCACCGGCCGCGTCGAGGCCGGCATCATCAAGATGGGGGAGGAGATCGAGATCGTCGGCTTCACCGAGACCCGCAAGACCACCTGCACCGGCGTCGAGATGTTCCAGAAGACCCTCAACGAGGGTCAGGCTGGCGACAACGTCGGCTGCCTGCTGCGGGGCGTCAAGAAGGACGAGGTCGAGCGCGGCCAGGTGCTCGCCAAGCCGGGCTCCATCACCCCGCACACCAAGTTCGAGTCCGAGGTCTACATCCTGGACAAGAAGGAGGGCGGCCGTGAGAAGCCGTTCTTCAGCGGCTACCGGCCGCAGTTCTACTTCCGGACCACCGACGTCACCGGCACCATCACCCTGCCCGAGGGCGTGGAGATGGTGATGCCCGGCGACAACGTCAAGATGATCGTCGAGCTGATCACCCCGGTCGCGATGGACGAGCAGCTGCGCTTCGCGATCCGCGAAGGCGGCCGCACCGTCGGCGCCGGCGTGGTCGCCAAGGTGGTCGAATAGGGACCGTTCAAGGACCGCCCCGCCGCTCTCCGGCGGGGCGGCCCGTGCCCGTTACGAAGCCATGAAGAACAAGGAACGCCACGTCTTCCTCGAGTGCACCGAGTGCCGCAACCGGAACTACACCACCGGCAAGCGGCTGCGCGCGGAGTACAAGCTCGAGAAGAAGAAGTTCTGCAAGTTCTGCGGCAAGCACACTCCCCACCGGGAGAAGAAGCTCTAGTCCGCGGAGGCCGCAGGGATGCTCTACCGCTACAAGCCCGAAGAGGGCCGCAACGTCCGCCAGACCGGTTTCTGGGTGGGGCTCGGGATCGCTGCCTTCGGCGGCTACTCCCTGGCGACCTTCCTCGACCGGGTCGCGGCCTTGCGCGCGCCGGTCTTCGGCCAGGGCTTCGAGCAGCTCCCGATCCTCGGGATGCCGATCACCGGCTCCAACTTGATCGGCATCGCCGTCTTCCTGGTCTCGAGCTGGCTCTGGGTCCGCTTCCTGGCCAAGGAGAAGACGGCCGACCACCTGATCGAGGTCGAGGGCGAGATGAAGAAGGTCACCTGGCCTTCCTTCCGTGAGGCCAGCAACTCCTCGATGGTGGTCATCACCACCGTCCTGATCCTGATGGGCTTCCTGGCGCTGGCCGACTTCGTGCTCGGCGGCCTCTTCGACCTGGTGCTCTGGAGCCGCTTGGCGAGCTGAGGTGGCGCTGATGTCCAAGCCCGACTGGTACGTCGTCCGGGTCCACACCGGCCAAGAGGACAAGATCCGCGAGCGCATGGTTCGCCGGGTCAAGGCCGACGACCTGGAGGCCCGCATCCCGCAGGTGCTGGTGCCGGTGGAGCGGGTGACCGAGGTCAAGGCGGGCAAGAAGCGGGTCGTCAACCGCAAGATCTACCCGGGCTACCTGCTGATCCAGGTCGACCTGGGCGACCCCGAGAAGGAGCAGACCGACGAGGACAAGGCGGTCTGGTTCGCGCTCCACGAGACCCCGGGCTTCGGGGACTTCGTGGGCGGGGGAGACCACCCCACGCCGATGAGCGCCGAGGAGGTCGAGAACATCCTGTCCCGCATGGAGGACAGCGAGGCCCAGCCCCGGATGGCGGTCAAGATCCGTCCCGGCGACCTGGTCCGCATCAAGGAGGGGCCCTTCGAGGGCTTCGACGGCTCCGTCGAGGAAGTGCTCGATTCGAAGGGGCTGCTGCGCATTTCGGTGACGATCTTCGGTCGCGCCACCAGCGTCGAGATCGAGCACTGGCAGGTCGAGCCCGTGTAGCGAGGCCTGCTCCGGCGGCCGGGCTCTCCGGTCGTCGCTTCAACCAACCCGTCCGCACCGCCGGAGGCCCTCGGGGCCGAGGCGGGAGGGAGAAAGATGGCAAAGGAAATCACCGCCCAGATCAAGCTGCAGTGCCCCGGAGGTTCGGCTACGCCCGCCCCGCCGGTCGGCCCGGCGCTTGGTGCCCACGGCGTCGCGATCGGCGAATTCGTCAAGCAGTTCAACGACGCCACGCAGGACAAGCGCGGCCTGATCATCCCCGTGGTGATCACGGTCTACAAGGACCGCAGCTTCAGCTTCGAGCTCAAGTCGCCCCCGGCGGCGGTGCTGCTGCTTAAGGCCGCCGGCCTCGAGAGCGGCGCCGGCAACGTCGGCACGGAGATCGTCGGCTCGGTCACCCGTGACCAGGTCATGGAGATCGTCGAGATGAAGCGCAAGGACCTCAACGCCGCAAGCGACGAGGCCGCCTGCCGCATCATCGAAGGGACCGCCCGCTCCATGGGCATCGAGGTGGAGGGCTAGGAACATGAGCCGCCGCGTCAAAGAGAACCTCGAGAAGGTCGACCGCGAGAAGGTCTACCAGCTCGAAGATGCCTTCAAGACCCTCAAGGGCCTGCGCCTCGCCAAGTTCGACGAGACCGTCGAGGTCGTCGCCCGGCTGGGGGTCGACCCCAAGAAGTCCGACCAGATGGTGCGCGGGGCCGTCAGCCTGCCGCACGGCCTGGGCAAGGACGTGCGCGTCATCGCCTTCGCCGAGGGCGACGCCGCCGAGGCCGCCAAGGCCGCCGGCGCCCTCGAGGTCGGGGGCGAGGAGCTGGCGAAGAGGATCGAGGACGGCTGGACCGACTTCGACATCGTCATCGCCCACCCGGCGATGATGCGGGTGGTCGGCCGATTGGGCCGCACCCTGGGTCCCCAGGGCAAGATGCCCTCCCCGAAGTCCGGCACCGTGACCCCCAAGGTCGACACCGCCGTGACCGAGTTCAAGGCCGGCAAGGTCGAGTTCCGGGTCGACTCCGGCGGCAACATCCACGTGCCGGTGGGCAAGGCCTCCTTCTCGGCCGAGAAGCTGGTCGAGAACGCCTCGACCTTCCTCGACTACGTCATCAGCCTGCGCCCGGCGACCGCGCGCGGCACCTACCTCCGCAACCTCAGCGTCAGCACGACCATGAGCCCCGGGCTCAAGGTCGACTACGCCAGCTAGGAGAGGCACCATGGTCAGCACCCTGAACAAGTTGATCGTCTCCGAGTACGCCGACCTGGTCAAAGGCCAGGAAGGGGTCGTGCTCCTGAGCATGGATGCGCTGTCGGTGGAGGAGTCCATCGCCATGCGCAACGACGTCCGCGAGAGCGGCGCCGAGCTCCGCGTCACCAAGGTCCGCCTGGCGGCGGTGGCGCTCCAGGAGGCCGAGATCCCGATCGACCTCTCTAGCGAGACCGGCCTCACCGGCCTGCTGGTCGGCGACGTCGAGGCCACCCTCGCGGCCGCGAAGGCCATCGAGAAGACCTGGGAGAAGGCCAAGGACAAGCGGAAGGTCCACTTCCGCGGCGCCTGGCTCGACGGCTCCGTGATGGACGCCGCCGCGGCCGCCACCATCCCGGCCATGCCCGACCGCCAGACCCTCCGCGGCATGCTCTGCTCCGCGATCATCGGCCCGGCTCGTCAGCTCGCCGCCGTCCTCAACGAACTCCCCGCCTCCACCGCCCGCTGCCTCCAGGCTCGGGCGGACCAGGAAGACGCCGCCTAGGCGCTCCTGTCCCCAGATCACCCGCCGTAGCCAAATACCAGAGAATCATGTCCGACGAAACCCAAGCCACCATCGAACTCGACGAGGGGCTCGAAAAGATCTTCGAGCAGCTCGACGCCCTCCCGCTGGGCCAGGCCGCGCAGCTCGTCAAGGCCATGGAGGAGCGCTGGGGCGTCAGCGCCGCTGCTCCCGTTGCCGTTGCCGCCGCTCCGGGCGCTGCCGCCGAAGCCGAGGAGGAGAAGACCTCCTTCGATGTCATCCTCGAGGACTTCGGTGCCAAGAAGATCGACGTCATCAAGGCCGTGCGCGGCATCACCGGTCTCGGCCTGAAGGAGGCCAAGGAGCTGGTGGAGGGCGCGCCCAAGCCCATCAAGGAAGGTGCCTCGAAGGACGAAGCCGAGGACCTCAAGAAGCAGCTCGAAGAAGCCGGCGCCACCGTCAAGCTCGCCTAAGCACCGGGCGCGGTTCTTCCGTGTTTCCGGTTCCGAGCTCGCCCCGCTCCCGCGGTTTCCGCCGCGGGGTCGGGGTGGGTGCGCTGAAATTCCACGCGCAGGCCGCCCGCCGCGGTCCGCGCCCGCTTTCCGCTGTCCGCCGGGATGCCCCCGGCTGGGCCGCCGCCTTTCTGCCGTCGCCTCTTGACCAGGACCATCGGGGATGACCGTCACCCAGACCAAGTCGATCGACGAATTCGAGATCCGGGATTACCGCAGCTTCCCTTACCGGGAAGCCGAGCTGCTCCCTGGCCTCTCTGACCTGCAGACCCGGTCCTTCGAGGACTTCCTGCAGATCGGCGTCCCGCCGAAGCGCCGCAAGAAGATCGGGCTCGAGGCCCTCTTCGGGCAGATCTTCCCGATCGAGAGCCAGGACAAGACCCTGGCCCTGGAGTTCATCAGCTACACGCTCGGCCGGCCCCGCTACGAGCCGGACGAGTGCCGTGAGCTGAAGTACAGCTACGCCTACCCCCTGCGGGTGCGGGTGGCGTTGCGCAAGGGCTCCGAGCGCCACGAGGAGGACATCTACCTGGGCGAGATCCCGGTGATGATGGGCGGCGGCGAATTCATCGTCAACGGCTCCGAGCGCTGCATCGTGGCCCAGCTCCACCGCTCGCCGGGCATCGACTTCTCGGTCGACCACCACGGCAGCGACAAGAAGCTCCACTCGGCGCGGATCATCCCCGAGCGGGGTTCTTGGGTCGAGCTGTCCGTCTCCGGTAAGGGCACGCTGCAGGTCCGCATCGACCAGCAGTCGAAGTTCTCGGCCCTGACCCTGATCCGGGCCTTGAAGCCGACCGGCGTCGAGGGCGGCAGCACCGACGAGATCCTGCGGCTCTTCTACGACTCCGAGAAGGTCCAGCGGGGCAAGATGACCAAGGCCAAGTACGCCGGCGCCCTCGAGGGCAAGCTGGCCTGCGGCCAGGTCCGCGACAAGAAGACCGGCGAGGTCTGGGCCGACCCGGGCCAGGAGATCACCGCCGAGGCGGCCGAACGCATCGCCGCCTCCGACCTCAAGGTGGTCGAGGTGCTCAAGGACATCGAGGACACCCTGATCCTCGACTCGACGATGAAGGAGGACACCGCCTCCACCCACGAGGAGGCCCTGGCCGCGATCTATCAGAAGCTCCGTCCCGGCAACCCGATCCAGCTCGACAAGGCCCGGGACCTGCTCAACGACCGCTTCTTCGACGGCCAGCGCTACAGCCTCGGCCGCGTCGGCCGCTTCCGGATCAACCGCAAGTTCCAGCGGCCCGAGACCGCCGACAAGGGGCCCGCGACCCTGCTGCCGGACGACTTCCTCGACACCATCAAGTACCTGATGGGCCTGCGCGCGGGCATCGGCGAGGTCGACGACATCGACCACCTCGGCATCCGGCGGGTCCGGACCATCGCCGAGCTGGCGACCGAGGAATTCCGCAAGGGCCTGATCAAGGTCGCCCGCGGCGCCGTCGACCGGATGTCGCAGCAGGATGACACCGAGACTCAGACCCCCCGCAGCCTGATCAACGCCAAGGCCTTCTCGACCGCGGTCGAGCAGTTCTTCGCCCGGGGCGAGCTCAGCCAGGTGGTCGACCAGACCAACCCGCTGTCGCAGCTGACCCACGAGCGGCGCCTGTCGGCGCTGGGCCCCGGCGGCCTCAACCGCAAGCGCGCCGGCTTCCAGGAGCGGGACGTGCACATCAGCCACTACGGCCGGCTGTGCCCGATCGAGACCCCGGAAGGCGCCAACATCGGCCTGATCTCGTCGCTGGCGCTGTACGCGGTGGTCGACGACTACGGCTTCCTGGTCACGCCCTACCGGGTGGTGACCAAGGGCAAGGTCCTGGACGAGGTCCGCTTCCTGCGCGCCGACGAGGAGTACGAGCGGGTCTTCGCGCCGGCCGACTCCGACATCTCGAAGACGGGCAAGCTGCAGGTCGACGAGCACGGCATGATCATGTGCCGGTACCACGGCGAGTTCATGCTCAAGAAGCTGAACGAGATCGAGTACCTGGACGTCGACCCCGGCCAGATCCTCGGCATCTCCGCGGCCCTGATCCCCTTCCTCGAGCACGACGACGCCAACCGGGCGCTGATGGGCTCCAACATGCAGCGGCAGGCCGTGCCGCTGGTGATCACCGAGCCGCCCCTGGTCGGCACCGGCCTCGAGCGGGCCGTGGCCCACAACACCGGCATGACCCTGCTGGCGCGGCGCGCCGGCACGGTCGAGTTCGTGGACGCCACCCAGATCAAGCTCAAGGAGGACCCGGAGCCCTACAAGCTGCGCAAGTTCCACAAGCTGAACGAGCGCACCTGCCTCAACCAGCGCCCGCTGGTCAAGGTCGGCCAGAAGGTCAAGCGCGGCGAGATGATCGCCGACGGCGCCTCCACCCACAAGGGCGAGCTGGCGCTGGGCAAGAACCTGCTGGTCGCCTTCATGTCCTGGGAGGGCTACAACTACGAGGACGCGATCATCGTGTCCGAGCGGCTGGTCAAGGACGACGTCTTCACCTCGATTCACATCGAGGAGTACGAGGCGGAGATCCGCGAGACCACCCTGGGCAAGGAGGAGTTCACCCGCGACATCCCGAACGCCGGCGAGCGCGCCCTGCGCAACCTCGACGACGTCGGCATCGTCCGGGTCGGCACCCGGGTCGGGCCGAGCGACATCCTGGTCGGCAAGATCGCGCCCAAGTCGAAGACCGAGCTGACCCCGGAGGAGCGGCTGCTGCACGCCATCTTCGGCCGCGCCGGCGAGGACGTGAAGAACGTCTCGCTGAAGCTGCCGGCGGGCGTCCACGGCATCGTCATCGGCGCCGAGAAGTACACCCGCAAGGTCAACATGACCCCGACCGAGCGGCGGGCGGCGCACGAGAAGATCCGCCAGATCGAGGCCGAGTACGACCAGGTGCTGCGGGCCGAGCTGCAGGCTGCCTTCGAGGAGCTGCAGGAGTACCTGGGCACGACGATCAAGGACCCCGAGACCAAGAAGGCGGTCCGGGTCACCGAGGCGACCCTGTTCGGCGACCTCCAGCGGCTGCTCGACCACGTCAAGGCCTACGCCGAGGGCGTCGAGCACCCCTCGCGGCGGGCCAAGGCCGAGGAGATCGTGCGCGTCCACGCCGACCGCATCGAGGACAAGGAGGCCTGGAAGATCAAGATGACCAACCGGCTCTCCCGCGGGGACGACCTCCCCAACGGCGTCCTGGAGATGGTCAAGGTCTACATCGCCACCAAGCGCAACCTGTCGGTCGGCGACAAGATGGCGGGCCGCCACGGCAACAAGGGCGTGGTCTCGATCATCCTGCCCGAGGAGGACATGCCCTTCCTCGAGGACGGCACGCCCTGCGACATCATCCTCAACCCGCTCGGCGTGCCGAGCCGGATGAACGTCGGCCAGATCCTCGAGACCCACCTGGGCTGGGCGGCCAAGAAGGCCGGCTTCCGGGCGATCACCGGCGCCTTCGACGGCGCCAAGGAGATCGACATCGAGGCCGCGCTGGAGGAGGCGGGGCTGCCGAAGACCGGCACGATCAAGCTCAACGACGGCCGCACCGGCCAGCCCTTCGAGCAGAACGTCTGCGTCGGCTACATGTACACGCTGAAGCTGCACCACCTCGTGGACGAGAAGGTGCACGCCCGCTCCACCGGGCCCTACAGCCTGATCACCCAGCAGCCGCTGGGCGGCAAGGCGCGCTTCGGCGGCCAGCGCTTCGGCGAGATGGAGGTCTGGGCCCTCGAGGCCTACGGCGCCGCCTACCTGCTGCAGGAGCTGCTGACCGTGAAGTCTGACGACGTCGACGGCCGGACCAAGATCTACGAATCGATGGTCAAGGGGAAGAACATCCTCGAGCCGGGCACGCCGGTCAGCTTCGAGGTGTTGATGAACGAGATCCGGGGCCTCGGCCTGAACATCCAGCTCGAGAAGTCGAGCCGCTAGGGGAGGGAACGACGATGAGCGAGACCAAAATTCCCGACTTCGCCGAACAGCAGCCGACCGCGGTGCCGCCGCCGCCGCCGAGCATGGGGCTCGAGTACCAGGACTACCTGGGCGTCTCGATCCGGCTCGGCTCGCCCGAGGACTTCCGCTCCGCCTCCTACGGCGAGGTCAAGAAGCCCGAGACGATCAACTACCGCACCTTCCGCCCCGAGAAGGACGGCCTCTTCTGCGAGCGGATCTTCGGGCCCGAGCGCGACTACGAGTGCCACTGCGGCAAGTACCGCGGCCAGAAGCACATGGGCATCGTGTGCGACAAGTGCGGCGTGATGGTCACGACCTCGCGCGAGCGTCGCAAGCGCATGGGGCACATCAGCCTGGCGGCGCCGACCGCGCACATCTGGTTCTTCTCGGTCACGCCGAGCCGGATCGGCAACCTGCTGGGGATGAAGAAGACCGAGCTCGAGCGGGTCATCTACTTCCAGGACTACGTCGTCATCGACCCGGGCGAGTCGGACTTCAAGGAGTGCCAGCTCATCACCGAGGACGAGTACCGGCGCGCCCGCGCCCAGTACGGCACCTCCTTCCACGCCGGCATGGGCGCCGAGGCGGTGGGGGACCTGCTCCGCTCCCTGAACCTCGAGACCCTCGCCATCAAGCTTCGCGAGGACATGAAGGTCTGCACCTCGCGGCAGCGCCTGGCCGACATCATCAAGCGGCTGCGCACGGTCGAGATGCTCAAGGACTCGCCGAACGACCCGGCGTGGATGGTCCTCGACGTCATCCCGGTGATCCCGCCGGAGCTGCGGCCGCTGGTGCGGCTGGACTCGGGCAACTTCGCCAGCTCCGACCTCAACGACCTCTACCGGCGCCTGATCAACCGCAACAACCGGCTCAAGCGGCTGATCGAGCTCAACGCCCCCGAGGTCATCATCCGCAACGAGAAGCGGATGCTGCAGCAGTCGGTCGACGCCCTGTTCGACAACGGGCGCTGCAAGCGGCAGGTGATGAGCACCTCGAACCAGCCGCTCAAGTCGCTGACCGACATGATCAAGGGCAAGCAGGGGCGCTTCCGCCTCAACCTGCTCGGCAAGCGCGTCGACTACTCCGCGCGCTCGGTGATCGTGGTCGGCCCGGAGCTGAAGCTGCACCAGTGCGGCCTGCCGAAGGTCATCGCGCTGGAGCTGTTCCAGCCCTTCATCATCCGCCGCCTCAAGGAGCTCAAGCTGGCCGAGACCATCAAGGCGGCCAAGAAGATGCTCGAGCGCCGCGACGAGGAGGTCTGGGACATCCTCGAGGAGGTCATCCAGGGCCACCCGGTGCTGCTCAACCGCGCGCCGACCCTGCACCGCATGGGCATCCAGGCCTTCGAGCCGGTGCTCATCGAGGGCAACGCGATCCAGCTCCACCCGCTGGTCTGCCCGGCCTTCAACGCCGACTTCGACGGCGACCAGATGGCCGTCCACCTGCCGCTCAGCTACGAGGCGCAGATCGAGGCCAGCACTCTGATGCTGTCCCCGAACAACGTGTTCTCGCCGTCGAACGGCCAGCCGCTGATCTCGCCGCACCAGGACATCATCCTCGGGCTCTTCTTCCTCACCGCCGAGAAGGAGGAGTGCGTGAACGCCTGGGTGGACCAGGAGCGCGGCGGCGTCTACGCCGACCTCGACGAGCTGATGCTGGCCTACTCGCACGGCCACCTGGAGACCCACTCCAAGGTCCGCGTGCGCTTCCCGGCCGGCGCGATGGTCGCCGAGAAGCACCTGGCCCCCTTCCGCAAGCTGCGCGAGGACGAGCTGATCCTGACCACCGCCGGCCGCGCGATCTGCAACGACGTGCTGCCGGAGGGCATGCCCTACTACAACTACCCGTGGCAGAAGAAGGCCATCCACGACCTGATCCACGACTGCCACCGGCTCTGCGGCCGGGCGGCGACGCTGGACCTGCTGGACGACCTCAAGGCCCTGGGCTTCAAGGGCGCGACCCGCTCCGGCATGTCCTTCGCCAAGGACGACATGCTGGTCCCGGACTCCAAGTGGACGATCATCGAGGCCACCCAGGAGCAGGTCGACCAGGTCCAGAAGGACTTCACCGAGGGCGCGATCACCAACAACGAGCGCTACTCGAAGATCATCGACCACTGGACCACGGCGCGGGAGGAGATCTCCAGCGCGCTGATGAAGGAGCTGGCCTCCGACCGCCGCGACGGGCGTCCCTACCTCAACCCGGTGTTCGTCATGGCGCACTCCGGCGCGCGGGGCGGGGTCGACCAGATCCGCCAGCTGGCGGGCATGCGCGGCCTGATGGCCAAGCCGAGCGGCGAGATCATCGAGACGCCGATCCGCGCGAACTTCCGCGAGGGCCTGCGGGTGCTGGAGTACTTCTCCTCCACCCACGGCGCGCGCAAGGGCCTGGCGGACACGGCGCTCAAGACCGCAGACTCCGGCTACCTGACCCGGAAGCTGGCCGACGTGGCCCAGAACGTGGTCGCCAACGGCCTCGACTGCGGCACGCCCAACGGCCTCGCCAAGAGCGCGGTCTACCAGGGCGACAAGCTGATCATGCCGCTGAGCAAGGTCATCCGCGGCCGCACCGCCTGCGACACCATCCGCGACCGGATCACCGACGAGCTGGTGATCGAGGCCGGCGACCTGATCACGCCGGCCCTGGCCGATCGCATCGAGCAGATGGGCTACACCAAGATCCGGGTCCGCAGCGCCCTCACCTGCGAGTCCGGCAACGGCGTCTGCCGCCTCTGCTACGGCGAGGACCTGGCCCGCGGCCGCCTGGTCGAGGAGGGCCTGGCGGTGGGCATCATCGCGGCCCAGTCGATCGGCGAGCCGGGCACCCAGCTGACCATGCGGACCTTCCACATCGGCGGCACCGCGAGCCGTGACGTGGTCGAGTCGACCCGCAAGGCCAAGCGCGGCGGCACCACCGAGTACCACGAGCTGCGCACGGTCACCGACCCCAACGGCAAGGACGTGGTCCTGTCGCGGACCGGCGCCCTGATCATCCGCGACGCCAAGGGCCGCGAGATCGACCGCCACGAGGTCGGCGTCGGCTCGATCATGAACGCCAAGGACGGGGCCAAGATCTCGAAGGGCCAGAAGCTCTACGAGTGGGACCCGCACTTCCTGCCGATCCTGGCCGAGTACGACGGCAAGGTGCGCTTCGAGGACGTGGTCGAAGGCAAGACCATGGCCATCGAGGAGGACCCCAAGACCAAGATCCAGCGCCGCAAGGTGGTGGAGTCGAAGGGCGACCTGCACCCGCAGATCCTCCTGGTCGGCAAGGACGACGAGGTCCTCTACTACACCGCCCTGCCTGAGAACGCCTACCTGGAGGTCCAGGACGGCCAGAAGGTGACCGCGGGCACCATGCTCGCCAAGTCGCCCCGGGCGGTCGGCGGCACCCAGGACATCACCGGCGGCCTGCCCCGGGTCACCGAGCTGTTCGAGGCCCGGATCCCGAAGGAGCCCGCGACCATGGCCGAGATCGACGGCATCGTCGAGCTGGGCGAGAAGCGGCGCGGCAAGCGCGTCATCGTGGTCAAGAACGAGGAGGGCGAGGAGGCCCGCGAGCACCTGGTCTCGCAGTCCAAGCACCTCCGGGTCCACACGGGCGACCGCGTCCGCGCCGGCGAGCGGCTGGTCGACGGCCCGCTGCCGCCCCAGGAGATCCTGGCGATCCTCGGCGAGGACAAGCTCCAGCAGTACCTGGTCGGCGAGGTCCAGAAGGTCTACCGCGCCCAGGGCGTGGTGATCAACGACAAGCACATCGAGATCATCGTCATGCAGATGATGCGCAAGGTCCAGATCGACGACCCGGGCGCCTCCAAGCTGTTGCCGAACTCGCTCATGGACCGCCACGTCTTCCGCAAGCAGGTGGAGGAGCTGGTGGGCGAGGACAAGGACCCGCCGTCGGCGCAGCCGATGATCATGGGCATCACCAAGGCCTCGGTGCAGTCCGACTCCTTCATCTCGGCGGCCTCCTTCCAGGAGACCACCAAGGTCCTCACCGAGGCGGCGCTCAAGGGCAAGCTGGACCAGCTCCAGGGCCTGAAGGAGAACGTCATCCTCGGCAACCTGATCCCGGCCGGCACCGGCTGCCGGGTCCACCTCCACACCCGGATCAAGAAGAAGGTCGACTTCTCGCAGTTCGCCGACCTCGGTCCGGGGGCCCCGGAGGGCTCCGAAGCCCTGCTCGAAGCCGGCCAGTGACGGCCGGATCTTGACCCCAGCGCCTGAATCGGTAGACTTTTAGCCCCTTTGGGACCGCGGAGACGGTCCTTGAGAACGCACAGCGAAATGCCCACGATCAACCAACTCGTCCGGAAGGGACGGAAGCCGATGCGGAAGAAGTCGAAGAGCCCCGTGCTCGACTCCTGCCCGCAGAAGCGCGGAGTCTGCACCCAGGTCAAGACCATGACCCCGAAGAAGCCGAACTCGGCGCTTCGCAAGGTGGCCCGCGTCCGCCTCTCCAACGGCAAGGAGATCACCGCCTACATCCCCGGCGAGGGCCACAACCTGCAGGAGCACTCGATCGTGCTGGTGCGGGGCGGCCGGGTCCGCGACCTGCCGGGTGTTCGCTACCACATCATCCGCGGGACCCTCGACGCCGCCGGCGTCGACGATCGCAAGCGCTCCCGCTCCAAGTACGGAACCCGTCGCGGTAAGTAAGGATGCCTCGCAGCTACAAGTCCACGGCGAAGTACGTCAAGCCGGATCCCCGCTTCAACACCCTGCTGGGGACGAAGTTCATCAACCAGATCATGGAGGGCGGCAAGAAGTCGATCGCCATGAAGATCTTCTACGACGCGGTCGACCTGGCCTCGAAGCGCCTCAAGGAGGTCCCGCCGGAGGACGTCTTCACCACCGCGCTCGAGAACGTGCGCCCGGCGGTCGAGGTCCGCTCCAAGCGGGTCGGCGGCTCCACCTACCAGGTGCCGCGCGAGGTCAGCGCCAAGCGCTCCCAGGCCCTGGCGATCCGCTGGATCATCAACAACGCCCGCAAGAAGAAGGGCATGCCGATGGCGCAGCGCCTGGCCTCCGAGTTCGTGGACGCCTGCAACAACACCGGCTCCTCGGTGCAGTGGAAGGAGAACGTCCACCGCATGGCCGACGCCAACAAGGCCTACAGCCACTTCGCCAACTTCTAGACGGAGCCCTCTCCGTTCCGCGGGCGGCCCACCCGGGCCGCCCGCTTCGTTTTGTCCCCGCGGCGGTGCCCCTAAGCTGAGCCGGCCATGGACCTGGAACTGATCCTGCTCCGCCTCGACAAGGAGGACCCGAAGAAGTGCAGCCTGACGCCGCTCCGCCGCCGCCAGGACCTGCCGCTGCGCTGGATCCGCTTCTCGATCGGGGACCAGGTCGAGCTCGGCGAGGTCACCCTGCTCCACCCCGAGGGCGAGGCCCTGGGGCCCGCCGACGCCTGCCGCCCCCTGCTGCTGGTGGACTCCTCCTGGCGTGACCTGCCGCGGGTCCTGCGCGGCGTCGCGGGAACCCTGCACCGCCGGCGCCTTCCCGCGGGCCTGCGCACCGCCTACCCGCGGCGCTCCGCGACCTTCCCGGACCCGGCGGCAGGCCTGGCCAGCGTCGAGGCCTTGCACGCCGCCTGCGCCCTGCTCGGCGACCGCGACGACAGCCTGCTCGACGGCTATCACTGGAAGCGCGAGTGGCTGGAAGGGAATTCGGCCCTGCTGCCCTAGAATCACCGGGCCATGGACCTCGGCAAGCTGCGCAACATCGGCATCGTCGCCCACATCGACGCGGGCAAGACGACCGTGACCGAGCGCATCCTCTACTACACCGGGGTCGAGCACCGGATGGGGGAGGTCCACCTCGGCAACACCGTGATGGACTGGATGGAGGAGGAGCGGGAGCGCGGCATCACGATCACGGCCGCCGCCACCCGCTGCGACTGGAAGGGCCACGTGGTCCAGGTCATCGACACCCCCGGCCACGTCGACTTCACCGCCGAGGTGAGCCGCTCGCTGCGGGTGCTGGACGGCGCCGTGGTGGTGGTCTGCGCCGTCGCCGGGGTGCAGGCCCAGACCGAGACCGTGCTGCGCCAGGCCGCCCGCTACCAGGTGCCCTGGCTGGCCTTCATCAACAAGATGGACCGCCAGGGCGCCGACTTCGCCGCCGCGGTCGAGTCCCTGCGCGAGCGCGCCGGCGTCCGCCCGGTGCCGGTCCAGATCCCGGCCGGCGACGGCCGCGACTTCGGCGGCGTGGTCGACCTGCCGCGGATGCGGCTGCTGCGATGGGAGTCGGAGGAGAAGGGCGCCGAGGTCCACGAGTCCGAACTCCCGGCGGAGCTCCGCGATGCGGCCGAGGCGGCCCGGGCGGAGCTGTGCGAGGCCGTGGCCGAGGTCGACGACGCCCTCCTGGGAGCCTGGCTGGAGGCCGGCGAGCTCGACGCCGAGCAGCTCCAGGCGGGGCTGCGCCTGGGCACCCTGCGGCGCGACTTCGTGCCGGTGCTGTGCGGCTCGGCGCTCCATTACAAGGGCGTGCAGCCGCTGCTGGACGCGGTCCTGGCCTGGCTGCCCGCCCCGACCGACCGGCCGCCGGTGCGCGGCCACGCACCGGGGGACGAGGCGCGCGAGCTGAGTCGCCCGGCCGACCCGGAGGCGCCGCTCGCCGCCCTGGTCTTCAAGGTCTTCCACGAGGCCCACGGCGACCTCTTCTACCTGCGGGTCTACTCGGGCGAGCTGGAGGAGGGGATGAGCCTGCACAACGCCCGGCTGCGGGGCGCGGAGCGGATCAACCAGATCTGGCGCATGCACGCCGATCACCGCGAGCGGCTGCGCAAGGCCGGCCCGGGCGAGATCGTGGTGGTGCCCGGGCTCAAGAAGGCCCGCACCGGCGACACCCTGTTCCCGAAGGGGCAGGACATCGCCTTGGAGCCGATCGAGTTCCCCGACCCGGTGATCCGCCAGACGGTCGAGCCCGAGATCCTCGGCGACCGGGACAAGCTGCTCGAGGCGCTGCAGGTGCTGGACCGCGAGGACCCGACCCTGACCGTGGTCGTCGACGAGGACACCGGCCAGGCGGTCCTGGCCGGGATGGGGGAGCTGCACCTGGAGGTGGCGCTGCACCGCCTGCAGCGGGACTTCCGGGTCGCCGCCCGCGCCGGCCGGCCGATCGTGGCCTACCGCGAGACCCTGGCCGAGGAGGTCGCCGGCCACGGGAGCGTCGAGCGCCCCGGCGGCGAGAGCGGCAAGCAGACCGTGACCGCCCGGGTCGCCGCCCGGCCGGCGGCCGCCACCAAGCCCTCGATCGCGCTCGGCGACGCCGCCGAGGGCCTCAGCCCCGGCGCCCGCTACGAGTTCGCGGCCGCCGCCCACGAACTGGTCGAGGCGGGGGGGGACCTGGGCTACCCCTTGGCGATGCTGGAGGTCGAGCTGCTGTCCCTGGAGTGGAGCCCCCCCTCAGAGCCGCCCCCGGTGGAGCTGGCTCTCGGGGCCGCCTCGCGGGCCCTCGACCACGCCCTCAGCGGCCGGACCGGGCTCCTGGAGCCGATCATGGGCCTGCGGGTGGAGGCGCCGGAGGACTTCCTGAGCGGGGTCCTGGCCGACCTCCAGAGCCGCCGGGCCGAGATCCAGAGCATGGATCTGGAGGACGGGCTGGGCCGGATCCGGGCTACCGCCCCGCTGGAGGCCCTGTTCGCCTACTCCACCCGGCTCCGCTCCCTGACCCAGGGCCGGGGGGACTTCAGCATGAGCCCCAAGGGCTACGCGGCGGTGCCGGCCTCCCGGGCGAAGGAGATCCTGCAGGGCGGGGCCTGAGGCCCCGGCCCGTTCCCGGGGAGCAATTTCCGTTCGGGAGGGCCTGCGGCGGGATTTCCGGGCCTGCGTCCTTGACCGGAAATCGCTTGCTGCTAAGATGCTTGGCCCGAATTCGGGACCAGCCTCGGTTTTTTTCCTGGACCCAAGCGGAGATCCGCGCCGGATAGGAGAACCGAGGCTAGCTGTGTGCCCATACGCACCCCCCATGGACAATCGCATCCAGATCCGACTCGAGGCCTACGACCATGAGGCCATCGATCAAGCCACGGAATCCATCATGGAGGCCGCGCGCTTGACCGGCGTCAAGGTCTCGGGCCCGATCCCGCTTCCGACCCGCATCGAGCGCTACACCGTCCTGCGCAGCCCGCACATCGACAAGAAGTCGCGGGAGCAGTTCGAGATCCGCACCCACAAGCGGCTCATGTACCTGCTCGAGCCCACCCCGCAGACCGTGGACGCGCTGAACCGGCTGGTTCTGTCCGCCGGGGTCGACGTCCGCATCAAGATCTGAGGCGGACGTCTTTTCACATCCCGCAAGTCCCGCCTGAGCGGAACCGCTGCGACTCTGCCGGCTGGAAACCGGCGCAACGAACAGAACCATGTCCGACACCAAGTTCCTGCTGGCCCGGAAGAAGGGGATGACCCAGATCTTCCGCGAGGACGGCACGGTCGTCCCCGTGACCGTGCTCGAGGCCGGTCCCTGCACCGTCACCGGCGTGCGCACCCCCGACCAGGACGGCTACAGCGCCGTCCAGATCGGCTTCCTGCCCGCCCGCGACAAGCACACCCCGAAGCCCCAGCGGGTCGCCGCGGAGAAGGCGGGCGTGAAGCCCTTCCGGGTCCTGCGCGAGTTCCGCGCCGAGAAGGCCGAGGGCTTCGAGCTGGGCCAGGAGCTCAAGGCTGAGCTCTTCGAGGTCGGCGACGTCATCGACGTCATCGGCAAGAGCAAGGGCCGCGGCTTCGCCGGCACCATCAAGGCGCACGGCTTCTCCCGCGGCAACGAGACCCACGGCTCGATGAACGTCCGCCAGCCGGGCGCCATCGGCGCCTGCGCCTACCCGGGCCGGGTCTTCAAGGGAACCCGCATGGCCAAGCACTACGGCGACGTCCGCCGCACCGTGAAGAACCTCACGGTCGAGGGCGTCGACGCCGAGCGCGGCCTGATCCTCGTCCGCGGAGGCGTCCCGGGCCCGCCCAACGGCGTCGTCCAGGTCCGCACCGCCAAGACCGGTGTGAAGAAGTAGAGCCATGAGCACCATCACCACCTACGACGTCGCGAGCGGTGCCGCCGGCGAGAAGGCCTGCCCCGTCGAGCTCGAGGGCAAGCTCCTCTACCGGACCATGAAGGACGCGGTCGTCCAGTACCAGGCCAACCGCCGCCAGGGCGACGCCCACACCAAGATCCGGGCCGAGGTCGCGGGCAACACCAAGAAGCCCTGGAAGCAGAAGAAGACCGGCCGGGCCCGCGCCGGCGACCGCAAGAGCCCCATCTGGCGCGGCGGCGGCACCACCTTCGGCCCCCGCAACAGCCGCAACTGGGGCTACCACCTGCCGCGCAAGCAGCGGCAGGTCGCCCTGCGCAGCGCCCTCCAGGGCAAGGTCCTGGACGGCGAGGTCAAGGAGTTCAGCGGCCTCAGCCTGGACGCCCCCTCGGCCAAGACGGCGCGGAAGGTCCTCGCCGACCTGGCCCCGAAGGGCAGCGCCCTGGTCCTGACCAAGGAGCTCGACACCAACGCCTGGAAGTCCTTCCGGAACTTCCCCCGGGTCAGCGTCCTGCCGGCGTCCGACGCCACGGCCTACGACCTGCTGGCCCACAAGTGGCTGCTGCTGCAGGAGGGCGCCCTGGAGGCCCTCGCCAGCCGCTTCCCCGGTCGCAAGGAGTCCTGAGGACTGAGCCATGCAAGCCAGCTCCCACCACTACCAGATCCTGATCCGCCCGGTGCTGACCGAGAAGTCCACCGAGGAGCAGCATCGCCTCAACGACTACCGCTTCGAGGTCGCCGGCGGCGCCAACAAGATCGAGATCCGCGAGGCCATCGAGGCCCTGTTCGAGGTCAAGGTCGCCAGCGTGCGCACCATGATCCGGACCGGCAAGCCGCGCCGCCGCGGCGCTACCGCATTCCATACCTCCCCGCGCAAGATCGCGATCGTGCGCCTCGAGGAAGGTCACAAGATCGACCTGCTCTGAGCGGAGGCTGAACCATGGGAATCAAGTACTACAAGCCGACTTCTCCTGGCCGCCGCGGCGGCTCGGTGCTGGACCGCGCCGAGCTCACCCGCCAGAAGCCCGAGAAGAGCCTGCTGGCCCCGCTCAAGAAGACCGGCGGCCGCAACAACCTGGGTCGCGTGACCGCCCGCCACCGCGGCGGCGGCGCCAAGCGGCGCTACCGGATCATCGACTTCAAGCGCCTCAAGGACGGCGTGCCGGCCAAGGTCGCTCACATCGAGTACGACCCGAACCGGACCGCCTACATCGCCCTGCTGCACTACGCGGACGGCGAGAAGCGCTACATCATCTGGCCGAAGGGGCTCAAGCAGGGGGACGTCGTCTCCTCCGGCAAGGAAGCCGAGCCCAAGACCGGCTGCGCGATGGCCCTGGGGGACATGCCGATGGGCATGACCATCCACAACATCGAGCTGCGCCCCGGCCAGGGCGCCAAGATGGTCCGCTCGGCCGGCGCAAGCGCCCGGCTGGCGGCGCGCGAGGGCAACTACGCCCTGATCGCGCTGCCCAGCGGCGAGCTGCGCCGGGTGCACGTCACCTGCCGCGCCACCATCGGCGAGGTCGGCAACGCCGACCACCAGAACACCTGCTTCGGCAAGGCCGGGCGGCGGCGCCACCTCGGCAAGCGGCCGCACGTCCGCGGCGTCGCGATGTACCCGGCCGCCCACCCGCACGGCGGTGGCGAAGGCCGGACCAAGGGCAAGCACCCGGTCAGCCCGTGGGGCAAGCCCACGAAGGGTGCCAAGACGCGGAACGTCCGCAAGACCACCAACAAGTTCATTGTCCGCCGCCGCAAGAAGGGGGTGAGGTAGTCCAATGGCTCGCAGCGTAAAGAAGGGCCCCTGGGTCGAGCCGCGGCTCCAGCGCAAGGTCGACAAGGCCCAAGCCGCTGGTGACCGCAAGCCCATCAAGACCTGGGCACGCGCCTCCACGATCCTCCCCGACTACGTCGGGATGACCTTCATGGTCCACAACGGCAAGACCTTCTGGAAGGTCTTCGTCACCGAGGACATGGTCGGACACCGCCTGGGCGAGTTCTCGCCCACGCGCACCTTCCGCGGCCACGAGAAGAAGTAAGGGGTAGACCATGGACTTCCGTGCTTCCCACCGATACGCCCACATCTCGGCCAAGAAGGCCCGGCCTGCGGCGGACCTGATCCGCGGCCTCGGGGTGAACCGGGCGCTCGACATCCTGTCGGTGTCCCAGACCCGGGGCGCCGCCCTCTTCAGCAAGGTCCTGCGCTCGGCCGTCGCCAACGCCGGCCAGAGCGACGCCGTCGACGTCAACAGCCTGGTCGTCAGCGACGCCCGCGTCGACGAGGGCCCGCTGATCCACGGCCGCATGCGCTTCCGGCCCGGCTCGATGGGCCGGACCAACCCGATCCGGCGCCGCACCTCGCACATCAAGATCACCCTCTCCGAGCGGGAGGCCAGCTAGACATGGGACAGAAGATCCACCCCATCGGCTTCCGGGTCGGCATCAGCGAGCCCTGGCGCTCGCGCTGGTTCGCCCGCGGCCGCGAGTACGGCGAGCGGCTGCAGCTGGACTACAAGGTCCGGCGGCTGATCAAGGACCGCTTCCGAAAGGGCATCATCTCGAAGATCGAGATCCAGCGCCGCGGCGAGCGCATGACCATCATGCTCCTGGCCACGCGCAAGGGCGAGGTCATCGGCCGCGGCTACGCCACGCGCGACGCCCTGGTCGCCGACCTCGAGAAGCTCACCGGCCTGGAGGTCAAGCTCGACATCCAGGAGGTCCGCCACTGGGACCTCGACGCCGTTACCGTCGCCGAGAACCTGGCGGCCGCCATCGAGCGCCGGGTGTCTCCGCGCCGCCAGATGAAGCGCGTCTTGGAGAACACCATGAACGCGGGCGCCGAGGGCGCCAAGATCCAGGTCAGCGGCCGGATCGACGGTTCCGAGATGAGCCGGACCATGACGCAGCGCATGGGCCGGATCCCCCTCCAGACCCTGTCGGCGCGCACCGACTACGGCTTCGCCGAGGCGAAGACCACCTACGGCGTGCTCGGCGTGAAGGTCTGGATCTTCACCGGCGACACGGTTCGCCTGTAGAGGAGGAAGCAGCATGTTGATGCCGAAGCGTGTCAAGTACCGCAAGACCCAGCGGGGCAAGATCAAGGGGACCACCTCCTCGAAGGTGCCCGGCGGTCGCGGTCCGGCTGCTCGAAAGCAGCACATCAAGACCCGGCGTTCGCCGATCAAGGGGCCCTGCACCGCCAAGGCCACCCGCGGCAACCGCGTCGCCTTCGGGGACTTCGGTCTCCAGGCCCTCGAGTGGAGCTGGCTCAGCGCCCGCACCATCGAGGCCGGCCGCGTCGCCGCTGGCCGGGCGGCCGGCGAGGGCAAGCTGTGGATCCGCGTCTTCCCGCACAAGGCCGTCACGGCCAAGCCGCTCGAGGTCCGGATGGGCTCCGGTAAGGGCGACGTCGATCGTTGGGTCGCCGTCATCAAGCCCGGAACCGTCGTCTACGAGCTCGGCGGTGTCGACGAGGCCACGGCCCGTTTGGCCTTCAACCGCGTCGCGCACAAGCTGCCGATGCGGGTCCGCATGATCGCCAGGAAGCACATCTGACCATGGACGCTACCGAAATCCGCGGCAAGGAGAACAGCGAGATCATCTTCGACCTCGAGAAGATGGAGAAGGAGCTGTTCGAGATGAAGTTCCGCACCCTCACCGAGGGCAACGCGGACCCCTCCAAGATCCGTCGACTGCGGCGCGAGATCGCTTGCATGAAGACCATCCTGCAGGAGCGGGAGCTCCGCATCCGCGGCCAGGAGCCGCGCTGAGCGCCATGACCGATCAAGTCGAGACTCAAGAGACCAGCAGCCCCGCCCGCGGGACTCGCAAGACCCTGCGTGGCGTGGTGGTGAGCACCAAGATGGACAAGACCATCATCGTGCGCGTCGAGCACGTCTCCCGCCACCCGCTGTACAAGAAGACCCTGCGCACCCGCCGCAAGTTCTACGCCCACGACGAAGCCGGCGCCGCGACCGTCGGAGACAAGGTCGAGATCATGGGCACGCGGCCGATGAGCAAGCTGAAGCGCTGGCGCCTCGTCCGCGTCCTGGAGGCCTAGGCCTAGCACCGAGGAGAAGGGAGAGAAACCATGATTCAGATGCAGACTCGGCTGGACGTCGCAGATAACAGCGGCGCCAGGGAAGTGATGTGCATCAAGGTGCTTGGCGGCTCCAAGCGCCGCTTCGCAGGCCTGGGGGACGTCATCGTCGCCTCGGTCAAGAAGGCGGTGCCCGGCAGCGACGTCAAGACCGGTGAGGTCGTCCGCGGCGTCATCGTCCGCACCAAGCAGCGCGTGCGCCGCAAGGACGGCAGCTACGTGCGCTTCGACAAGAACGCCCTGGTGCTGATCGACGGCGAGGGCAACCCCAAGGGCACGCGCATCTTCGGCGCCGT